>NZ_JAILNU010000061.1 GCF_024691275.1 Ruminococcus sp.
CTGTTCACAGCAGAAAATACAATAATTTCCCTATGCGTCCGCTTAACTGGAAATCTCCTTCTGATTACATCAAAGCTTTCCTCGAATACGGTCAAGTTTTTTGATTTAATTTGTCTCGCATCATTGACAAACCAACAAAAATCGGACGGCAATTGCCGTCCGAATGAGATTATTTTTCGACATTTTCCTGATAGAGCTCCCAGAGGTCAAAAGTCTCGGTCTTATCGCGGTAATGGATAGTAAGTGTAGAGCCTTCCTTTACGTCGTTTGCGCCCCATGAGTACTGATTCGGGTATTTTCCGCGTTCGTCAAAGGGAAGCTTCATAACGGGATATATCCAGATATGATAATGACCTATTATGTCGTTTATGCCCTCGTCGGTGACGATATATTCATATTTTGAATCGCCGCGCTCGTTTATGCAGCTGCAATCGCCGTAAAACTCGAAATTTATCATTTTTTCTGTTTTAACATCAACACCGTCGGGGATAGGGTAGAAATTATCGTTAAATTCAGAGCGGTATTCACATTCATAGCCGCCGGCTTCGTTAGGAGCATCGTTTTTTACAATGTATGATTTGAATTCCTTTGCTTCTACGGTATAGTGCAGCTTATCCGAGCTTATGGGGATAACTCCCACAAAAACGAACACAAAAACTGCTGCCAGAACAGCTATTGTCCCGAAAACAGCTCCGATAACTTTGAGTTTTGTGCGCTTTTTTATCTTTTTCAGCGGTTTTACGTCCTTGTCGGGGATTTTTATATCATCTTCCTTTTGTTTCATGCTCTCATAGACAGCCTTGCAGTCAGCACATTCGCTGAGGTGTTTTTCTATTTCCTCGTTGCTGTCCTGAGATGTGAGTTTGTCGCAGTACAGCGGCAAAAGGTCTCTTATGATGTTGCATTTCATATGATCGCCTCCATTTGTTGTAGGGGGCGATGCCCAACAGGCACCCGTACCCTCTGTCCTGCGGACATCTCCCTACACTGTAGGGAGTCACCCACATCGCCCCGTGGCTATTTTGTATTTTGGGCGGGCTGATGTGGGCATCAGCCCCTACATTGGTCATTTTCATTTGTTTCGTAAGGCACGGAACGCCGAGGGCGGCATTCCCTACTGTAGCTTTTGTTTTGCGCGGTAATAGGTCACACGCGCCCAATTCTCGGTCTTGCCGAATATCTCGCCTATCTCGCGGAAGCTCAGCTCCTGAGATGCACGGAGCAGGATCAGCTCCTTTTCCGTTTCGGGCAGGGAGTGTATTTTCTTCAGCAGCCGCAGCCGTCCGTCGGCACTTTCGGCTTCTTCGTCGGGACGGGGAGATGTGTCCTCCATAAGCTCGCTTATCTCCTCGCCTGTATACTTTCTGCGCTTGCGGAGCTCCTCCAGCCATGCATTCCGCGCGATACTGCACAGCCATGTGTACACCGAGCTTTCTCCCTTATATTTATTCACTGAGCGCAGAGCACGGTAGAAAGTCTCCTGAGTGAGCTCCTCTGCCGTGTTGGGATCGCCGCAGAGCGTCATAAGGTACAGGAAAACTTTCCTGCCGTTTTTCTTATAATATTCTTCCATATCCGATGACACTCCACCGCCTCCTTTCCGAACGTTCACTTATTAGTTGCATGAGTTTGCGTTTCGTTACAGCAAAAAAACAATTTTTTCAAATTGACATTACATTTTTTTCGTGATATACTGAGAAAGTATCGAATATACGTTATTATACCATGTTTTTGCGGCTGCTGTAAATCTTTTGCCGTACAAAATATCTTCGGCGTGTTATTACAGGTATAATAATGTATAAAGCACACGGCGAAAATATTTGCTTCGCGTGTTGCTATTTATGAAATTATATGTTATAATTAAAAGATAGCGGCAGAGCATATCTGTTTTAGCTTTATAATTACTTCTATCAGAGGTGTAAAATGGCAAATAAATTTTCTCTCGGTATAGACGTTGGTTCGACCACCGTAAAAACAGTTATCACCGATGCTGACGGAAATATCGTTTATTCCAAGTATCAGCGTCACCTTTCAAAGGTCAAGGAGACTGTTACGGACCAGCTCAAAATCATTCAGGCGGACTACCCCGACGAAGAATTTACTGTTTGCATAACGGGTTCGGCAGGTCTGGGACTTGCCAATTCTGCAAATATCCCCTTCGTTCAGGAAGTCCATGCGGCTTTTCTTGCTGTTAAACAGAAGCAGCCCGATGCTGACGCAGTTATAGAACTCGGCGGCGAGGACGCTAAGATAATCTTCCTTACGGGCGGTGTTGAACAGCGTATGAACGGTACCTGCGCAGGCGGTACAGGAGCTTTCATCGACCAGATGGCTACACTTCTCGGTATCACTGCCGATGAACTGGACGAGCTTTCACTCCATGCACAGAAGATATACCCCATTGCTTCAAGATGCGGCGTATTTGCCAAATCCGATATCCAGCCCCTTCTCAATCAGGGCGCAAGGCGTGAGGATGTTGCTGCAAGCATCTTCCAGGCAGTAGTGGATCAGACTGTTTCGGGACTTGCTCAGGGTCGTACTATCGAGGGAAAAGTACTTTTTCTTGGCGGTCCGCTGTTCTTCCTGAAGGGCCTGAAAAAGGCTTTCGTAAAGACTCTGGGACTTGATGAGGAACACGCGGTGTTTCCGCCTGAAGCTCCGGTATTTGTGGCTTACGGCTGCGCTATATATGCAGCTACTGCGGAGGGTGCATTCAAGATAGAGGATATCATAGAGAAAATACGTACTGCCAAGGCTTCGGACGCTATAATCACAGGTGAACCCCTCTTCCGCTCACACGCTGAGTATGACGAGTTCATCGACCGCCACAAGAAGTTCGACCTCGGCTATGCCGATATACATACATATAAGGGAGATGCTTACCTCGGTATCGACGCAGGCTCGACCACTACGAAGCTGGTGCTTATCACTGAGGACGGACGTATGCTGTACAATCACTATTCGTCCAATCAGGGTCAGCCTCTCGACAAGATAGCCGATCAGGTGAAGCGTATCTACGCAGCTATGAATCCCGATATAACCATAAAGGGCTCGGCTGTAACGGGATACGGCGAAGACCTCATAAAGGCAGGTCTTTCCATAGACCACGGTATCGTTGAGACTGTGGCGCACTTCAAGGCAGCTGCTTATTTCTGCCCCGATGTTGACTTCATCATCGACATCGGCGGACAGGACATCAAGTGCTTCAAGATAAAGAACAAGAGCATCGACAGCATCATGCTCAACGAGGCTTGTTCCTCGGGCTGCGGCTCTTTCATACAGACATTCGCAATGGCGCTGGGATACGATATTTCCGAGTTCTCGCAGCTGGGTCTCTTTGCTGAGCACCCTGTTGATCTGGGTTCACGCTGTACCGTATTCATGAACAGCTCCGTAAAACAGGCGCAGAAGGACGGCGCGACCGTTGAGGATATTTCCGCAGGTCTTTCCTCGTCCATCATCAAGAACGCAATATACAAGGTAATACGCGCGAATTCTCCCGACGATCTGGGCAAGAACATCGTCGTTCAGGGCGGTACCTTCCTCAATGACGCGGTGCTCCGCTCATTTGAAAAGGAACTGGGCAGAAACGTTATACGTCCTGCTATATCGGGACTTATGGGTGCTTTCGGCTGCGCTCTCTACGCCAAGGAACGCGCAAACGGCGAGCCTTCAAAGCTTATCTCGGCTGAGGAGCTCGAAAACTTTACATACACATCACGCTCTGTGAACTGCGGCGGCTGTACTGCACACTGTCAGCTCAACGTCATCAGCTTCGGTCAGGGAAGACGCTTCATTTCGGGCAATCGCTGCGAAAAGGGCGGCGGGATCACCAACAGGAACACTGTGCCGAACCTCTACGAGTTCAAGTACGACAGTATCCTCAATACCGTCAAGACCCACCAGCCTAAGCGCTACCGCGGAGTTGTGGGACTGCCCCTCGCTCTGGGATTCTACGAGCAGCTCCCGTTCTGGCATATGCTTTTCACAACTCTCGGATTCAGGACAGTTATTTCCGATGAGAGCTCCCGTGATATGTATTACCTCGGTCAGCACACCATCCCTTCGGATACGGTGTGCTATCCCGCAAAGCTCACTCACGGTCATATCGAGAACCTCCTCGACAAGGGAGTTGACTTCATATTCTATCCCTGCATGAGCTACAACCTCGATGAGGGCAACAGCGATAACCACTTCAACTGCCCTGTTGTTGCATATTATCCCGAGCTTCTCCTTGCGAACAATCCGCGCCTTGACAGCGATAACTTCGTTCACCCGTATCTTGACCTGAATATCAAGAAGAACGTCATAAGAGTAATGAGTCAGGTGCTGAAAAAGTACAACGTCAAGGGCAAGATCCCCGAGGCTGTCGACAAGGCTTACGAAGCCCTTGAAACTTACCATAACAGCGTAAGGCGCAAGGCTATGGAGATAATCAGGCAGGCAAGAGATGAGGGCAGAAAGATAATCGTTCTGGCAGGTCGTCCTTATCATATCGACAAGGAGATCAACCACGGTATCCACAAGCTCGTTTCAAGCCTCGGCATGGCAGTCATAACCGAGGACAGCGTTGCAAGTCTGGCAAATACGCCCGACCTCGGCGTTCTCAATCAGTGGACATACCATTCACGTCTTTACCGTGCAGCTAAGTACGTTACTACTCAGCCCGATATGCAGCTCATACAGCTGGTATCCTTCGGCTGCGGTATCGACGCGGTTACAGGCGATGAGGTGAGACATATCCTCGAAAGCCGCGGAAAGCTCTACACACAGCTGAAAATAGACGAGATAAACAATCTTGGCGCGGCAAGGATAAGACTGAGAAGCCTTGTTGCTGCTATGGAACAGAAATAATGCCTTCAGAGGGCGGTGCCTGCATCGTCCTGTCATATAAATCACGCATCAGGAACGCCGTGGGCGGCGTTCCTTACAAAACGGAGGGATAAAAATGCCCGAATATGCAAAATTTACCGAGGATATGATAAAGACCCATACTATCCTCGTGCCCGATATGCTGCCTATCCACTTCAAGATGCTCCTTGCGATCTTCAGATCCAAGGGCTATAAGGTGGAGCTTCTGACCAACGACTCACGCGCAGTCGTTGACGAGGGTCTGAAGAACGTCCACAACGATGCCTGCTATCCTGCACTGCTGGTAATAGGTCAGTTCATGGACGCGCTGAAAAGCGGAAAGTACGACCCCGACAAGACCGCTCTCATGATAACTCAGACAGGCGGCGGCTGCCGTGCTTCCAATTACATACATCTGCTGAGAAAGGCTGTTGCGAAGAACTATCCGCAGGTGCCTGTGGTATCGCTCAATTTCAGCGGTCTTGAAAAGGACAGCGCTTTCAGGGTAACTGCGCCTATGTTCCTGCAAATGATGTATGCGGTACTCTACGGCGACCTTCTCATGGCTTGCTATAACAAGTGCAGAGCCTACGAGATAAACAAGGGCGAATCCAAGGCTATGCTGGATAAATGGCACAGAAGACTGTGCAATATCTTCCGCAAGCAGAGCAAGATGTACCTCAAGACCAAGAAGGTGTACACGGATATCCTGAACGATTTCGCGTCCATACCCCTCAGCAGCGAGAAGAAGATAAGAGTGGGCATTGTCGGCGAGATATACGTAAAGTATTCGCCTCTGGCAAACAACCACCTCGAAGATTTCCTTATCTCGGAGGGCTGCGAGCCTGTCGTGCCGTCACTGCTGGAGTTCGTTATGTACTGCGCAGCAGGTACGTTCAACGACGCGAAACTGTACGACCATGTAACAAAGCAGTCTATATTCAATAAGATAGGCTATAAGCTCATATACGCAAAGCAGAAGGAGCTCATCAATATCATGAAGGAGCAGGGCAGCTTCGAGCCGCTCCACGACTTCGAGCACCTGAGAAAGCTTGCCGACCAGTATATCAATCAGGGTGTGGTCATGGGCGAGGGCTGGCTCATTCCTGCGGAAATGGCTGCACTTGCAAAGTCAGGCGTTGAGAATATCATATGCACTCAGCCCTTCGGCTGTCTGCCGAACCATATCGTCGCAAAGGGTATGTCACGCGCTATCAAGCAGGATAACCCCAATGCAAATATCGTGGCTATCGACTACGATCCGGGTGCGACCCGTGTAAATCAGGAGAACCGTATAAAGCTCATGCTTGCCAACGCAAGGCTCTGAGCACCGCCTTCTTCAAGGAGCTTGACCATGATAAAAACAAGAACAGGCGAGGTCATCGTTACCAACGAAAAGCAGAATAAACTTCTGGAAAAAATGTACGGGAGCGTTCTCGGCAGAGTTCTGCTGAAAACTCTGACTGCTCCCGGGTTATCGAGGGCAGCAGGAAAATTTATGGATTCCCGTCCGTCAAAACTGCTCATAAAGCCTTTCATAAAGCGCAGCGGCATTGATACTTCACAGTATATCATGTGCGGTTTCCGTTCGTATAACGACTTCTTCACCCGCATCGTAAAACCCGGGAAGCGACCCGTGGATCATACTCCCGAGCATCTCATCAGTCCGTGCGATTCAAAGCTTACGGTATATAAGATAAGCAGGAACAGCATATTCCGTATCAAGGGCTCACGTTACAGAGTGAGCGACCTATTGCAGAACGAGTTCCTCGCAAAGAGGTACTGCGGAGGGTACTGCTGCATATTCCGTCTGGAAGTCGATGACTACCACCGCTACTGCTATATAGACAGCGGCAGCAAGACCGATAATACCTTCATTGCAGGTGAACTCCATACAGTCAATCCCGTAGCCCTTGCAAGATACAACATCTACAAGCGCAACAGCCGTGAGTATACCGTGCTGCATACTGACAATTTCGGCGATGTGGTACAGGTAGAGGTGGGCGCTATGATGGTGGGACGCATCGTCAATCATCACGGTGAGTATTCCTTCGCAAGAGGCGAGGAAAAGGGGAAATTCGAGTTCGGCGGTTCGACGGTCGTACTGCTTTTCGGCAAGGACAGCATCGTTCCCGACGCTGATATACTCCGCAATTCCGCGGAGGGTATCGAAACTGTCGTGAAGTACGGCGAGAAGATAGGCAGAAAATACTGATGCCACATATTCACAGAGGTGACAATATGAAGAAATTACCATTACTGACAGCTCTCGTGCTGCTGTGTACGATGACGGGCTGCCTTGAAGATAAAAATGCACCGAATATACCGTTTGATGTAGCTCCTACCCTTGAACCGTATACCGCACCTGACGGCACTTTCGACGTTGATGCTGTGCGAAGCAATATCTACCTCAAAGGACAGCATTTCGACCTGCCGCTGAGGGTGTACGACTTGGGAAAGGGCTGGGAATACAAGCTCTATAACCGTCAGGATTACGGACTGAAGGACGGCAGCGGTCTGGCTACTATCTATTTCAACGGCGCTGAAATGGGAACGGTCTCGCTGGAGAACTGCTTCGAGGGCAAGGAAGAGGCAAGCGTTATCTACAGTCTTTCCATTAAGACCAGCGATTGCAGTATATACAATATCACGCCCCTTGTCTCAACTATTGGCGATGTGGAGTTCATGCTGGGTCCGCCTGACAGCGTTGACGATGTTCAGCAGCCGTATACCCATGCGTACCACTACGGCGTGGATCAGGGCGTTGACGGAAAAGGCATATTCCGCGGTCATACTATCGTTATAAACTTCAATGAATCGGGTGTCGTGGATTACATAAATATCACGTATTCCGATCTTACATCATCTTCGCAATAATAATTTCATTTACCCCTTGACAAAAGGGGTAAATTGTTGTATAATGTGTAAAGTGATTTTGTATTACACCCCAGAGAGGTGCTCCTGAAATGGCTAAGGAACTTAAATTTGTAATGCTTCTTGACTGCTACGGCGATCTCCTGACCGAGCATCAGCGCAGTATCATGGAGCTGTATTACTGTGAGGACCTGTCCCTTGCTGAGATCGGTCAGCCGAGAGATATAACACGTCAGGCTGTGCGCAGTATCATCAAGCGTACAGAGGAGATACTCCTCAATTATGAGGAAAAGCTGGGGTTCGCCGAAAGGCTCGGCAAAATGCGCGAATGCTTCGGGAATATCGAGGCTGCCGCAGAACATATCACCGATGAACATATCAGAAATATCATTCTCTCCGAAGCTGAAAAAGGCTCGGAGATGCTATAATTCGTATAAAGGAGGCTCGTCATGGCATTTGAGGGACTTTCCGAGAAACTTAATAACGTCTTTAAAAAGCTCAAATCAAGAGGTAAACTCACAGAGTCTGATGTAAAAGAGGCTATGCGTGAGGTTCGTCTGGCTCTGCTGGAAGCCGACGTAAGCTACAAGGTAGTAAAAGATTTCGTAAAAAGAGTTACCGAGAGAGCGGTCGGAGAAGAAGTGCTCGCAAGCCTTACTCCCGCTCAGCAGGTCATCAAGATAGTAAACGATGAGCTCGTTTCACTCATGGGCAACAGCAACGCCCGTATAAATATGGCATCGAAGCCCCCGACGGTCATCATGATGTGCGGACTTCAGGGTTCGGGTAAAACTACCCACGCCGCTAAGCTCGCAAAGCTCCTCAAAAAGGAGGGACACCGTCCGCTTCTCGCTGCCTGCGATATATACCGTCCTGCGGCTATAAATCAGTTACAGGTAGTCGGCGGCAAGGCTGATGTCAAGGTGTTTGAAATGGGACAGACAGACCCTGTTATCATCGCCAAAAAAGCTCTTTCCTACGCAAAGGACTACGGTCACGATATCCTTATCATAGATACCGCAGGCCGACTTCATATAGATGAAGCTCTCATGGACGAGCTCGTCAATATCAAGAATGAGACTAACCCCAACGAGATCATGCTCGTTGTTGACGCTATGACAGGTCAGGACGCTGTAAACGTTGCAAAGGCATTCGATGATGCCGTAGGCATCACAGGTGTCCTCATGTCGAAGCTCGACTCCGATACAAGAGGCGGTGCGGCACTGTCCGTACTCTCTGTTACAGGTAAGCCGATCAAGTTCGTTGGTATGGGCGAAAAGCTCGACGATTTCGAGCAGTTCCACCCTGAGAGAATGGCTTCAAGAATACTCGGTATGGGCGATGTCCTCACCCTTATCGAAAAGGCTGAGAACGTTATGTCTCAGAAGGAAGCAGAAAAGCTCACCAAGAAGTTCAAGGAGAACAAGTTCGATATGGACGATCTCCTCGACCAGATGAAGCAGATCAAGCGTATGGGCTCTATGAAGTCTATACTCGGTATGCTCCCCGGTGTGGGCGACAAGATCAAGGACGCTGATATCGACGAGAGCCAGCTCGGAAGGGTCGAGGCTATGATAACCTCTATGACCAAGGCTGAGCGAGCTAAGCCGTCTATCATCAATCCTTCACGCAAAAAACGTATCGCAAAGGGCTCAGGTACTAAGGTAGAGGACGTTAACCGCCTTCTCAAACAGTTCGAGCAGATGCAGTCCGTTATGAAGCAGTTCACAGGCAAAAACGGAAAAATGTCTCTGCGTAAGGCAAGAAAGAACCTTGCAGGTATGAACTTCGACAAGTACACGGGCAAGGGCGGCGGAAATATGCCGTTCTGACAATAAAAAGCTTTCAATGCGGTCTCCCGCCGCTTGAATATAACTATTTCCCATACGGAGGTGAATATAATGGCAGTAAAGATCAGACTCAGAAGAATGGGCGCTAAGAAGGCTCCTTTCTATCGTGTAGTAGTTGCTGATTCAAGATATCCAAGAGACGGTCGTTTCATCGAGGAGATCGGTTACTATGATCCTACTAAGGAGCCATCAGTTGTTAATATCGACGCTGAGAAGGCTAAGACATGGATCGCTAACGGTGCTCAGCCTACTGATACTGTAAAGGATCTCCTCAAGAAAGAGGGAGTTCTTTGATTAGAAGCTTAATGGAAGAGGAGAGGCTATGCGTCTCTGCCTCTGTCCGAAAGCTTTAACGGAGGTTTTATACTATGAAAGATTTACTTTATGCTATCGCAGCAGGCCTCGTAGAAGATAAATCCGCTATCAATATTACCGAAGATGCTCCCGATGAAGAGGGCGTTATCGTATTCCACCTTAACGTAGCTCCTGATGATATGGGAAGAGTTATCGGTAAACAGGGCAGGATCGCAAAGGCTCTCCGTACTATCATGCGCGCAGGCGCAGCTAAGAAGGATCAGAAGGTTTCTGTTACGATCGAATAAGTATATTAGAAGCTCCCGAAAGTGGGAGCTTTTTTGTATATATCATCTTTTAGGATCATATTGACAAAACGTTTATTTGTTATTATAATATTATCATGCTTTATTTCTTTTGAAATTTTATGTGAAAAGGGGAAGCGGAATGTTTGCAGTAAATACCTATGAACAGATCGAAAAAAGAGAGAAAGAGTTGAATGAGAAACATATAGTTGTACTGATGTTCGTAAAACCAAGTACTCCCGATGCTGATGATATAATCCTTGAGTTCAATTATCTGCATCATAATTCGTGGAGGTACTGCTCTATATATGCCATAGGTTACAGCGATAACAAGGATATGCTGAGAGAAGCCGAAAAGGTGGAATGTACCGTGGAAAATACAGAGTGGTATTACAGCGATGTTGAGTTCATCGACTTCAAGAATAAGCTCTCGCGCCGAATCAAATGGCAATATAGCGGCGAAAATGAGATAATAGTATTGCAGAGTAATCCGGAAGGAAGGGAGATACTGAATTTTCAGAATTATGTGGCAATAAATATAAGTAAAGGGCTGCGTGATGAGTATATTGAATCATACAATATGTTCATGGAGCAGCTGATAAACTCCTCAAAATCCGAGGTGGAATCAAAAAAGGCTGTATCAAGAACTACTCAATTCAAAATAAAAGATATCGCAATAAATGCTGTGAGTATGTCAAAGAAATTGCCGGCACCGCTCAGAAAAGTTTTGAAAGATCGGTTTTTCTTTAAAACATCTCGTTGTAAATTATAATTTGCAAATAGTTGGAGATCATTTGTTTTATATGATTATATATTGACAAAAAAACTGCTTTTTGCTACAATAAAGCTATTGATATGTAAGGGGGGTCTTACCATGAAATGCAAATATTGCAATTATGAAAATGATTACAGCAATAGATACTGCGAAAACTGCGGCGCAGAACTGGGACAAAAATCGGAGGTTATCGACGACATAAAAGATGCTAAGAGGGCCTCAAATCAGCAGCCAAACGGTTACGGTCAGCCAAACGGTTACGGACAGCCAAACGGTTACGGACAGCCAAACGGTTACGGTCAGCCAAACGGTTACGGTCAGCCCAACGGCTACGGTCAGCCAAACGGCTACAGATCGCCATACGGTTATGGAGCTCCTCCGTTCGGATATGACCCATATATGCAGCCAAAATACAACATGACGGACGGAAGTCCTAAATATGTAGGCTTCGGAGAAGCAACTGTGCTCTTTTTCAAGAATTATGCAAACTTCAAGGGCAGGTCTACCAGAAGCGAATACTGGTTTGCTTTTTTGTTCAAATTCATTTTGATTTTTACATTAAGCTTTGTCATAAACCTTTTAACATTTGGCATGGATATTAAAAGAGATTATGTAACGGGAACGATTGAGCTCGTTTATATGTGTATATTCTTTGTCCCTACTCTTTCGATGAGTGTAAGAAGGCTTCATGATATCGGCAAATCTGGCTGGTGGATACTGTCGGCGGTGTTCGCGTATGTGTTTGTGATCTTTAATATTCTTATTATGTTTGATGTTATCGTAGATAGTATGAACTCCCTTCGCTTTGCAAGCAGTTTTTTGTGTATATTAGTATTTTTTTCACTGACGTTCAGAATTATGCTGTTCATATTCTTTTGCAGACCGAGCGCTCCTCCAAATAAATGGGGCGACCCTGCAAGACCTGTTATGATGAAAAGATAAATATAAAGGCTTCCGTATAAGCAAGGTACTTATACAGAAGTTTTTACGTGAGATATTGAGGAAAACCCTTTTGAAAAAGGGTTCTTCCTCAAACTCCTTTCCTAAAACTTCCAGCTTGAATTTTTCTCTGATAGGGCACTCCCTGCATAACTTGCAGGGCTTTTTTATTATCATGAGCGCCCTATCTGCGAAAAATTTGTGTTAAAAGTCTTTGGAAGGGGGGCTGGGGGGGAGAACCTTTCCTCAGAAAGGTTTCCCCCGATAATTTCGTGTAAAGTTTCTATATGAGTACTCCGCTTATTACGGAAGCCTTTATTATTACAGGTATGGTCTTACATCAGCGCCCAGACGCTCTTCCTCGCTGATGATGCGCTTTGCGAGGTCTTTCGATTTCTCGTCGGCAGCCTGATACTTGTTAAGGTAGCGGCTGAGCGACTTTACGCCCATGTTGCAGCCGTCCGTGATAAGGTCGGCGACGGTGCTGTCGGACTCGTCCATTTTGAGTTTGACATTGGTTTTCAGCCATGACATACTCTTAGCCATTGCAGCAGGCTCTTTGCCTTCATCGCGGTACTCGCCGAGGAGCTCCTGAAGGTCGGTCTTCAGCCTTTCGTGCTGGGCTGAGCTGCTTTTCAGGATATTTTTCAGACGGCTTCCGCTGACGTAATCGAGAACGTCGTTTATTGACGAGATACCCATTTTTACACCTGCATCGCACTCCCTGAGGAGCTTGATCGTGTCTTGTTCTACCATAAAAACACCTCCCTTTGCGGTTATTATGTCCGCGCAGGGAGGTGTTTATACTTAGTCGTCGTCATTTCCGTCGCCGAAGTAGAGATTTGTCATTTGCTGCATACCGAATTTCTCGGCAAAACGCTCGAAGTCCTTTCTTGCCGTGACATAGCTGTAAGCCGACGCGATGAAGAAATCGTCACTCATATCGCTGAGCTGCGAATAGAATTCAAGTCCAATGAGAAGATTTTCCTTTGTATTATTGTCGGCAAGGCTGTTCACATCATCAACAGCCTCCTTGACTTCTCCGTTTCGCATTTTCTCGATAAGAGCAAAGGCTTTCTGTCTTTCAACTTCCTGTAGCATATAGAAGGACTGGTCTGTTTTTGCCCCGAATACGACCTTTGCGATAACAGCGGTCATTTCTTTTATCTGACGCATGATGTAGTCCTGTTCAAACATAGCATTTCTCCGATTTCCTATAAAAAACGTACCGAACTGCCGCTATCAGCAACAGTTCGGGAATAATTATCATAGATCAAGCTTTGAGCGGAGCTTTTCAAAGAAGCTCTGACGCTTAGCATAGTTTTTATCTGTAAGCGAAGCCTCAAACTCCTTTAGCAGATCTTTCTGCTTTTTGGTGAGGTTCTTGGGGACTTCAACGTATATCTTTACGTACTGGTTTCCGCGGTCTGTGCGGTGGATACGAGTAACACCCTTGCCCTTGAGGCGGAATACAGTACCTGTCTGAGTGCCCTCGCTTATGTTGTACTTTACGTCGCCGTCGATAGTAGGAACGGTTATTTCAGCACCGAGAACGGCTTCCATATAAGTAACAGGGATGTCGCAGTAGATATCGTAGCCCTCGCGTCTGAATATAGGGTGGGACTTTACGTTGATGCCAACGAGAAGATCTCCGTTAGGGCCGCCGTTGATACCGCAGTCGCCCTGTCCGCCTACGCGGAGTGTCTGACCGTCGTCGATACCGGCAGGTACATCAACAGTAACGGTTTTCTGCACTCTGACTCTGCCGACACCGCGGCACTTTGTACATGGATTCTTGATGATCTTGCCTTTGCCTCCGCAGTGAGGACAAGGTTTTGAAGAAGAAATAACGCCGAAGGGAGTACGCTGAGTTACCTTGATAGTACCTCTGCCCTGACAGTCGGGACAGATATCAGGAGTTGAACCTGCTTCTGCGCCTGTGCCCTTACAGTTTTCGCACACGGACATACGGTTGACTTTAAGATCGACCTTTTTGCCTGAGCAAGCCTCCATGAAGCTGAGAGAAACTGTTTCCTGGATATCAGAGCCACGTCTTGGAGCATTGGCGCTGGAGCGCTTTGTGCCGCCTCCGAAACCGAAGCCGCCGAAGATACTTCCGAGGATATCGTCCATATCGCCGAAACCGCCGAAGCCTTCCATACCGCCGCCGCCTCCGCCGTAGCTGGGGTCAACGCCTGCGTGACCGAACTGGTCATATCGAGCACGTTTCTCAGGGTCTGAGAGAACTTCGTTAGCTTCATTTATTTCCTGGAACTTCTCAACATAGGAAGGATCGTCAGGGTGAAGATCGGGGTGGTTTTCTCTTGCCTTTTTACGGAAGGCTTTTTTTATCTCGTCCTCGGAAGCACCCTTCTGGATACCGAGGACTTCATAATAATCTCTTTTTTCAGCCATAGATAACTCCATTCTGTCATTGAATGAACAATAACAATGTTGTAGGGGCGATAATATCCGCCCGTCCAGTTTGAAGCAGATTACTTTTAGTTGTTATGATGTAGAAGTATATAAGATTATTTCTTCTTATTCTTCTTCATCATCTTCTAATTTATATACATTAATAAATCCGCTTGTCATTCTTGAAAAAACTGTTTCACCACAATAAGGGCAATCAGCGTCTTCTCTATCCTTTCCACCAGGCCAGATATTTCCAGTTTCGCTATATTTAAATTGCCTACCACATTTTTTGCATTTTGCAATTTTCGTTTTCATACGATCCCTCCATGTAGTTATTCCATTATACACCTATAGGGCGGAATGATTTTCCGCCCTTTTTATGGTGTTTTATTATAAGCTTATCAAACCTCTGTGAAGTCTGCGTCAACTACTCCGTCGTCGTTTCCGCCCTGAGAAGCGCCTGCGTCAGCAGCGCCGCCCATGTTAGCGAACTGTGAAGGATCAATGCCCTGTGCGCCTGCTGCACCGTTAGGAGCTGCCTGCTGGTAGATCTTTGCAGAGAGGTCATAGAATGCCTTCTGGAGATCTTCCTTGAGAGTCTTTATCTCGTCAGCATTATCAGCTGAGATAGCAGACTTGAGAGCTGCACACTTGGACTCGATATTTGACTTCTCGTCAGCAGAAACCTTGTCGCCGAAGTCTGTGAGAGCCTTCTCGCACTGGAATACGAGGTTCTCAGCTTCGTTCTTTGTATCAACAGCTTCACGGCGCTTCTTGTCCTCAGCAGCATACTGCTCAGCTTCCTTAACAGCCTTGTCGATGTCGTCCTTGGACATATTTGTGGAAGAAGTGATAGTGATGTTCTGCTCCTTGCCTGTGCCGAGATCCTTAGCGGATACGTGAACGATACCGTTCTGGTCGATATCGAAAGTTACTTCGATCTGAGGGATTCCTCTTGGAGCGGGAGCGATACCGTCGAGACGGAAAGTACCGAGCTGCTTGTTATCTCTTGCGAATTCACGTTCACCCTGAAGTACGTTGATATCAACAGCAGGCTGGTTGTCAGCGTAAGTTGAGAATACCTGTGACTTCTTTGTAGGGATAGTTGTATTTCTCTCGATCATTCTTGTGCAAACGCCGCCTGCTGTCTCGATACCGAGTGAAAGCGGAGTTACATCGAGGAGAAGGAGACCGTTCTTAACGTCGCCGCCGAGAACGCCGCCCTGATATGCAGCACCGAGAGCAACACACTCGTCAGGGTTGATGCCCTTGAACGGCTCTTTGCCGATGAGCTTCTTAACAGCTTCCTGAACAGCAGGGATTCTTGAAGAACCGCCGACCATGAGCACCTTGTTGATCTCTGAGATGCTGAGGCCGCTGTCGCTGAGAGCCTGTCTTACAGGTCCCATTGTAGCTTCTACGAGGTCAGCTGTGAGCTCGTTGAACTTAGCCTGTGTAAGAGTGAGGTCGAGGTGCTTAGGAGTACCTGAAGCATCAACAGTGATGAACGGGATATTGATATTTGAAGTAGTTGTAGATGAAAGCTCTATCTTTGACTTTTCAGCAGCGTCCTTGAGTCTCTGAGCAGCCATCTTATCCTGTGAAAGGTCGATGCCCTCGGTCTTTTTGAACTCGTCAACGATCCAGTTGATGATACGCTGGTCGAAGTCGTCACCGCCGAGACGGTTGTTACCTGCTGTAGCGAGAACCTGCTGAACATCTTCGCCCATTTCGATGATAGAAACATCGAATGTACCGCCGCCGAGGTCGTAAACCATTACGGTCTGCTCCTCTTCCTTGTCGATACCGTATGAAAGAGCAGCTGCTGTAGGCTCGTTGATGATACGCTTAACGGTAAGACCTGCGATCTGACCTGCGTCCTTAGTAGCCTGTCTCTGTGAGTCTGTGAAGTAAGCAGGAACTGTGATAACAGCCTCTGAAACTGTCTCGCCGAGGTAAGCCTCAGCGTCAGCCTTGAGCTTCTGGAGGATCATAGCTGAGATCTCCTGAGGAGTATAGTTCTTGCCGTCGATAGCAACTTTATAATCAGAACCCATATGTCTCTTGATAGAAGAAACTGTTCTGTCGTGGTTTGTGATAGCCTGTCTCTTAGCCACCTGACCTACGAGACGCTCGCCGTTGTTTGTGAAAGCAACGACTGAAGGAGT
>NZ_JAILNU010000063.1 GCF_024691275.1 Ruminococcus sp.
CTGTTCACAGCAGAAAATACAATAATTTCCCTATGCGTCCGCTTAACTGGAAATCTCCTTCTGATTACATCAAAGCTTTCCTCGAATACGGTCAAGTTTTTTGATTTAATTTGTCTCGCATCATTGACAAACCAACAAAAAATTTAATTTTATGTCTGTAATGATATAAAAGTGTACAGGTTTAAGCACGGTGCTTATACAGAAGTTTTTACGTGAGATATTGAGGCACTCCCTTTTAAGAAGATCTTCTCTGTATATTTCAAGAACGTTATTTCATTTTTTCTTATGATAAAGCCTGTTAATAAACTGCCCTTTGTATTAAACTACAAAGGGGCTTTATCATAGAAAATCAGCTAAAAGTCTTTGGAAGGGGGCAAACCGCGGTCATGGGAACCTTTCCTCAGAAAGGTTCCCATGACAAATTTGTGTAAAGTTTCTGTATGAGTACCCCGTTTAGTGCATGTACGCTTTTATCTTAGTATTCATCAATGAAATTTAAAGCTATCGGATCACGAATTCGGATCAAGCGATTTAATTTTGCCGAGAAGGAATTCCTGTATGCGGAGAGCGTCGTTTGCAGTTACTCCCTTTAATGAGGTATCAACATCGCCGTTAAGGAGTCCTATATCGGTGATATGGTGTTCGTCTGTGCCGTTGATGCCGTACTTATTGGGATTTGCAAGGCTTTGCATGATGATGACAACGTCAGCCATATCAACATCGGCATCGCAGTTAGCGTCGCCGTACATTGTTGGCTCCTGAGGTTCCTCAGGTTCTGCCTCGGCAATGTTGTCGAAGTCGAGCCAGAGCTGTACGTACTTGCTGTCGGGAGCGTATGCGGCGGAAGCAGTATTCTGTGATGCAAGCTCTGATGCTGTGAGAGCCTTGCTGTATACTCTCATCTCATAGAACTGAGCCTGTGAATTTCTGCCTGTTTCGGGGCAAGCTCCAAGTGTCAGCGGATAATCCGAATGAGCAACGCCTGCTGTTGTGCCTGTAGCTTTTTCACCGACGAAGCTTCCGTCAAGATATATCTTGAGCATATTGTTCTCAGCGTCATAGACAGCTGCCACCTGATGCATTTTGCCTAACCAGTCTGAACCGATCGAAGCTGTTGCGCCTCGCCATTCTCCGTCTGCATAGATGAAGAAGTGGAGAACTGAAGGTTCAGCTCTGAGACCGAATGCGTAGTCGCCTTTACTTATGAACATATTGAACTGCTGGCTGCCTGTAGGGATAAGGTTAGCTTCAACAGTGAAGGAGTTCTTTCCTTCAAGAGAGGATTCAAGTTTGCTGCATGAAGGGATATTTACCGAACCTGTAATATAGTTGCCAGAAGCAGAAGAGCCGAGCTTAGCAGAAGAACCTACAGGAACCGTGAGAGAATTGCTGCTCTTGTCCTGGATAACAGTTCCGTTTGAGCGGAGTTTAGCAGCGAGATCGGTCTTGTCCTTGCTGCTGCTTGATGAAGCAACGGGGATTATGGTATACGACCAGTTGTACTGACGGTTTGACGGCAGGCGATACTGTTCGAGAGTACCCTGTCCGCAGGTGCCGCTGCCTGTTCCCATTGAACCATAGTCAACACTGAGGATAGTCTCGCTTCTTGGTTTGAGCTTGTAAGGGTGATCTGCTCCCTGTAGATCCTCAGGAGTAAAGTGGAGCGCACTTGCTTCGACAGTACCTTCGGAAGCAATGAGGAGACCTGATTTTTTATTTGTGTCGCTTACTGATATCCACTTGACATCGGTAAGATTTCCGCAGTCATCGGATTTCAGGAAAGGATAGAACATATCGGATACCGTGCTTTCCCAGACACCCGATCTGCCGTTGGTCTTACGGTCGTTGAATGTCTCGACCGGGCCGTTTCCGTACCAGCTGAGCTGTTCTGCTCCATCAGGGAGCTTCATAAGTGAGCCTACACGGATAAAGTTTCCGAGACCAGCACCGACTGCGTTAACGTTGAATTCTACCTTAACGCTTCCGTCACAGTGTATGGTATATGTGATATCGACCTTTGCATTGCCTGCGTTCGGAAGAGTGAGGTGAGAAATGACTATCTGATCGCCGCTTTCGCCCTCTTTGACATCTATGGAGTCACATTTTGAACCGTTCATTGCCTTGCGCCACTTTGAATCGAATGTGCCGTTTGAGCCCCAGCCCGTATCGTTTTCAACATTGCCGCGCCAGAAATTAGGTGCGGGACCGTCCTTGATGAGCAGTTCGCCGTTGTAAGCGTAAGAGCTCATAAGACCTGTTGACTTGCTGATTGAGAAGTTGAATCCGCTTCCTGTAGGAACATAGAAATCGGGAGTATCGATCACAGTAACGCTGCTGCTGCCCGTATCATACTTAACGACCTTGCCTGTTGAAGTGAGCTTGATCTGTCCGTAGGCTATCTCTGAGCCAGCGGGAAGGACATCTGTACCTTTCTTAGTAGTAACAGACATATCAAGGCAGAATTCATCGCCTGCAAGAGCATTTTTAGGCATCTTGAACGGTACCTTGACTGTATTCTTTGAGAGGGGAGCGCATGAAGCATCAGTGATGGTTCCGCCGTCAATTTCGATACCGTTTTTCAGAAGCTTCCATGACAGGTTGTAGCTGCTGAGATCGACGAAATTGTTTTCGTTGTATACGCTTACAAGCTGATCGTTGAGCTGAGCAGAATCAGCGGAGAACCAGAAGCTCTGGTACTGGTATTTTACTTCGGCAAGCTCGGGCTGCGGAGTTCTGTCAGGTTTGATAAGACCGTTCTCGCAGAAGCTGTTATCATTGGGGTAATCGCCCCAGTCGCCGCCGTAGCCGTAATATTTGCCCTTTGCTTCATCTTTGTAAAGGTTTTGTTTTGCGTATGATTCTGAGTAGTAATCCCAGCCGCCGTTAGGAACAGCAACAGCTCTTGACTGGTCGACCCAGTCCCAGATGAAGCCGCCCAGCATATTCTCGCCTCTGCGGATAACGTCCCAGTATTCCTTGAGAGCGCCGACAGAATTGCCCATAGCGTGATCGTATTCGCACATTACATAAGGTATCTTTCCCTTGCCTGCGTTACTTCCGATAGCGTTGGAGCCGGGATACATATTGCTTCCCATATCAACGCCCATGCCGCTGCCCTGACCTTCACTGTGTACAGGACGGGTGGAGTCATTGTTCTTGAAGTACCATATCATATCGCGGAACATACCGCCTGCATCGGTCGGTGTTCCGGTATAGCCCATTTCGTTGCCTATCGACCATGCGATAATGGAAGGATTGTTTTTCAGGCGCTTGAAGGCAGTTTCTGTTCTGTCCATAGCGAGTTCGTAGAACAGTGCCTTTGTGTTATTGTTTTTACCGTCCTGAAGCGCATGGCACTCCATATTTGTCTCGCCCATAACGTACATACCGTACTTGTTTGCGAGCCAGTAGAGATACGAGTCGTTGCTGTAATGAGAGGTTCTTATCGCGTTGACGTTATTTTTCTTCATAAGGGAGATGTCTTCGAGGATAGTTTCCTGAGGGACAGCCTTTCCATAGAACGGGTCGGTGTCGTGACGGTTAACGCCTTTGAGGAGGAGGCGCTTGCCGTTGATAGTGATAGGCTGCCAGCTGCTTGTGGTAACTCTGTAAGAGTTGTCAACAGCTGTACGTGTGAAACCTATCTCGCGGAATCCGAGCTGAGATGAGAGGATCTCCTGCTCGTTGCCCTTGTCATCGAGGAGTTTGAGAACGAGAGCATATATATTAGGTGTTTCAGCCGACCATAGCTTTGGTGATTTTACGTTAGTCTTGATGGTGAACTCGCCGTTTTTGCCCGCCGAGAGTTCGCTGAGCTTTACGGAAGCGCCGCTGAGGATATTATTACCTGCTTCGTCGTAAGCTTCAGCAGCGACGCTCCAGCCGTTTCTCACATTACCTGAGAGGTTGCGGATATCAAGATCGATCTGGAGAGCGGCATTGGTGTAACTGTCATCGAGGTCTGTCGTTACTTTATAGTCTCTTATCTGCATTTCGGGAGCACTTACGAGGAAAACATCGCGGAAGATACCGCCGTCATAGATCATATCCTGATCCTCGAACCATGTTCCGTCGCAGAACTTGTGGACTTCAACGGCGAGTGTATTCTCACCGTCTTTGAGAAGGTCGGTAATGTCGAAGCGGTGAGGGCTGAATGTGTCCTCGCTGTAGCCCACTGCTGAGCCGTTGACATAGACGTAGTAAGCTGATTCAACGCCGTCGAACTCTATGTATACACGTCTGCCTGACTGACGCATGGTACTGTCGACAGTGAATTTCTTGCGGTAAAGACCTACGGGGTTATAGTTTGTGGGAGCCTGCGGAGCAGGTACGTAGCTGTCGTACTTTGACTGCCACGGCTGATTGATGTTGGTATAGATCGAGTGATCGAATCCCTGAGCAGTCCAGCTCTTTGGGAGCTGAACGGTTTTCCAGCCATGATCGGCAGAGGGCTGAAAATCGGTCTTGAAGCAGCCTGCATTGATGTGTGACTGAGCATCGGTGGAGTTCTGAACAACTACCAGATCCCAGTTTTCGTCTTTTCCTGTCAGCATCTGGAGATATTCGGAATCCGAACGTGCATTGTAGTCCCATACAGCATTCACAGCTGCCTCGGTGCTGTGGAATGGTACAGGGTTGCAGGAAGCGGCTTCGCGGTTTACCGCAAAAACGTCCTCCGCACCGTTTTTGCCTGTCCACTCATTGCCTGTAAACTGAGCGGCGGCAACTTTGGCAGTGTTGGGGATAGTCGTTCCCATGGACATAGCTGCTGTCATAACGGCAATAGCTGTTGAAACAAATCGTTTCATAAGTATTCCTCCTTTTTTTATTATTCCCCTAATATTTTTGCTTTGACAATTAATGCTGGTTATTGTACTTTGTTTATAATAATCGTTCGTTAATCGTCATCTTATATGTATAATATAACATATTAATCGTGCGATTGCAACAATATTTTTAAATATAGTGAAAATTTTATATGAATCAGTAAATTCTGTGCGCTTTTTTACCAAAAAGGACCACTCTCATATCATGAGAGTGGTCCTGCGGTCAGTCACTTTCTATTATATTTTTGATATCCTGCATACGGCTGTCCCATTCAGCGCTTTGATCCGCACATTTTTTCAGATCATCTGTAAGCAGATCAAGCTTATACGGGGGGAGGTCTTTTTTGTAGCGGAGCTTATGTTCGAGGCTTGCCCAGAAGTCCATGGCAATAGTTCTCAGCTGTACCTCTGCCTTCACGAGCCTTTTTTCGTTTTCTAGGAAAATAGGGACTTCTACAATAAGATGCAGGCTTCTGTAGCCGTTGGGCTTGGGATCTTTGATATAGTCCTTTTTCTCGATGAGGAAGATGTCGTCCTGCTTCAGAAAGCAGTCGGCAAGACGATAGATGTCCTGCACGAATGAGCATACAACGCGGATACCTGCGATGTCGCTTATATTCTTTTCGATAGCTTCCACATTTCGCGGGATATGCTTTGTTATGATCTTGCGGAATATACTTCCGTAGCTTTTTATTCTTGACTGTATGAACTCAATGGGGTTGCTCTCGCCGTTTATTGAGAACTGCTCATTGAGTACGCGGAATTTAGTCTCGATCTCCATTATAGCGCACTTGTAGTACGTGAAAAACTGCTGCATGGGGATCATATTGTTTTCGACGGAGCGAAGGAACTCTGTTTCTGTCATTTCTGTCTCGGAGAGTTCCATTATATTATGAATTACATCGTTCTGAGTGTTCATATATTCATTTCCTCACTAACGGATATGTGATATCTAACATTATAACATTAAAGTGCCGAAAGGTCAATCGCTTCCGAGAAGTTTCATTTGTTTGACACAGAATCGGCAGTATGTTATACTTAATGAGATAATATATCCTGAAAGGAGCAGCGTAATGGCATTCGATTACAAAAAAGAGTACAAGGAATTCTACCTGCCGAAAAGCAAGCCTGAAATAGTGACAGTCCCGCCAATGGTGTTCGTTGCAGTCCGCGGAAGCGGCGACCCCAATGAGGAGGACGGCGAATATAAAAAGGCTATCGAGGTATTGTACGGTATTTCCTACACATTAAAAATGAGCAAAAAGACCGATCACCGCATTGAAGGCTGGTTTGACTACGTTGTTCCGCCGCTGGAGGGCTTCTGGAAGCAGGAAGGCACAGTCGGGATAGACTACAGCCGCAAGAGCGATCTCAAATGGACGGCAGTGATAAGGCTTCCTGAATTTGTCACGAAAGCTGACTTTGACTGGGCTGTTGAGCAGGCTTCGGCAAAGAAAAAGCTTGACTGCTCGAAGGCTGAGTACCTGACATATGAGGAAGGTCTGTGCGTTCAGTGTATGCATATCGGCTCCTATGACGATGAGCCGGCAACAGTTGAGCTTATAGACGGATATGCGCAGGAAATGGGCTTTGATACAGATATAACAGATGAGCGTCCCCATCACGAGATATACCTGTCCGACCCGCGCAGGACTGCTCCCGAAAAGCTGAAAACTGTCATACGCCACCCTGTCAGGAAACGCACCTGACATGAGAAAGCATAAAAAGTCGGGAAAACAATGCCGCTGTATGGTAGAATAAGATCACACCAAGAGGAGGAATGACTATGAACTGGGCTGAGAGCATACAGAACGCTATCGACTACATCGAGGAGAATATAACCGAGGAGCTGAGATATGATGATATTGCTGCGCGCGCGGCTTGCTCGGGGTTCTATTTTCAGCGTATCTTCGGAGCGCTCTGCGGTATGACTCTCGGGGAATATATCCGATGCAGGCGGCTGTCGCTTGCAGGCTGCGAACTTGCATCGTCAGGGCAAAAGGTCATAGATACAGCAATGAAGTACGGCTACAATTCGCCTGATAGCTTCACACGCGCTTTTACAGCATTTCACGGTGTCACACCGTCTGAGGCAAGGCAGAAAAAAGCAGTGCTCAGGTCGTTTTCTCCTCTCAGGGTACAACTTATTCTGAAAGGCGGTAATACTATGGATTACAAGATCATCGAAAAAGAAGCATTTACAGTTCTGGAAAAGGTAGAGCAGCATACGGTAGCGTATAAGCAGAACCTTAACACTATTCCCGAATTCTGGGGCAGAGCATACAAGGAAGGCATCATTGAGACATTGCTGAAAAACGCATCAGACAACAGCTATGTTTTCGGTATATGCTACGGCAGCGGTCATAAAGATGTTGAGCATTTTGATTACAGCATCGCAGTGAAATGCGATACTGATACAGTTGCACCCGAGGGATATCGCGTGAACACTATCCCTGCAAGAAAATGGGTGGTATCCGAGTGTACAGGTCCTATGCCCGACGCTATACAGCAGCTCTGGCATGAGATATGCTCGGATTTCTTCCCCACATCAGGCTATAAACCGACTTATGAATTCGATATCGAAGCTTACCCCGTAGGTGATATGACTTCAGCGGATTACAAGAGTCAGATATGGATACCAATTGAGAAATAAAAATGCGTGTTACTGTTAAAAGAATGACGAGCAGTGCCTTGAAAAAGGCACTGCTATTTGTGTTTTTTGACAAAAATGTTTATCGGCAGGAAAAATACTTGACATATTACAGCAGATGTGCTAAACTAATGATGTCGCAACAGAAACACTATGATGAGAATTATTATAATGAAATTTACTATTAAATCAAAAAAGATCATATCATCTGTTATGGCATTAACTATGTTGACAGCTGCTACAGCTGCTGCTGACACAAGCTTTGTCAAGAACATTTTACCAACAAACACACTTACTGCTGATGCAGCTGTTTCAGGCGACTGGTATTACGAAGTTATTGATGGATGCAGATGCAAGGTAACAGGCTATAAGGGTACAAGCACAACTGTACATATCCCTGTGTCTATCGCAAACCACACTGTTGTTGCTATCGGCAGAAATACAAGAAACGGACAGAATATCGGCGCATTCGAGAACAATAATACTATCAAGAATGTATATATCCCAAGAGGCATCGGCGAGGTACCTGCTGATGCATTCAGAAACTGCTGCTCACTCAAGTCAGTAGTTGTTCCTGAGGCTCTTAACCGCATCGGTACGTATGCTTTCGAGAACTGCTCAAACCTTGAGTCTGTAACAGGTTTCACAAACCTCCACTACATTGATGAAGGCGCTTTCAAGAACAGCGGTATCAAGTCATTCCAGAACTATTCAAGCTTTGCTACAGGAGACCACTTCATCGGTATCAAGGCATTTCAGAACTGCCACAGCCTTTCTACAGTAAAGCTCTACGGCGACTGGTCTATTTCCCGCGAGGCATTCGACGGCTGCACAAGCCTTTACAATATCGAGTATTCCAGTATGGCAACTATTGACAGTGCTTTCGGTACAGGTGCATTCAAGGGTGCATCAACCCTTACATACCTCAACGGTGCACAGATCTTTGCATATAAGGCTGGACAGAAGTACATTTTCCAGAAGTATGTACCATATGTAGGCAGATATGCTTGGAAGCTCCGTGAAGACAATGTAAAGCTCTATATGGACTATTTAAACGGCTGATTATAGGCATACTATAAATAAAGCATCAACGCACTTCGCATATGCGGAGTGCGTTTTTCTAATATCCTTGTGCAGTTCCTACATTTTGCGTAAGTCATTTTTGTGCAGTCATACAAAGATGAAGAATGGCACTTGACCCTTACGCAGCGTCATGGTCTATACTGATATCACACGAGAGGAGGGTTACATATGATGACAGTAAAACAGGTCAGTGAACTTACGGGAGTGAGTATACGCACTCTCAGATACTACGACAGCATAGGGCTTCTGAAGCCTTCGGAGCACACCGATGCAGGCTACAGACTGTATGACGATACAGACCTTGAAAAGCTTCAGCAGATAATGCTTTTTCGGGAGCTTGAATTCCCGCTGAAAGACATTGTCGGTATCATAAACAGTCCTGACTTTGACAGAGAAAAGGCGCTGGAGCAGCAAATAGAGCTGCTTGAACTGAAAAGGCAGCACCTTGATGATCTTATAACCTTCGCTCGGGGAATAAAACTTTTAGGAGTGAATTACATTATGAATAAGAGCAGAAATGATTTTTCGGTATTTGACAAGAGCAAGCTTGAAGACTATACCAGACGCGCAAAGGAACAGTGGGAAAACACTTCTGAGTATAAAGAGTATGTCGATAAAGCGAGCAGGCGAACAGAGAAAGAAGATGAGCGGCTTGCACAGCTGACAATGGAGCTTTTTACACAGTTCGGCGCAATGCGTGACCGTGACCCGTCAGACGGTGAGGTGCAGGAGCAGGTGAAGAAATTGCAGAAATTCTTCTGCGAGAACTTCTACAACTGCACCAATGAGATCCTCAGCGGTCTCGGAAAGATGTATGCAGGCGGGGGAGAGTTCACGGAGAATATCGACAAGGCAGGCGGAGCAGGAACTGCGGAGTTCGTGAATAGGGCGATAGAGGTTTACTGCGGTAAATGAGCCTGCAAACGCGAATATTTGAATAAAACGGAGCATAATTGCTCCGTTTTTGTTTTGTAGAAGCGGCGTTCCGCCGCCAGTTATTCCCTTTGTAAATAAAAAACAATGTGCAGGGGCGAACATTGGTCGTCCGAAAAAGCATTTTTCGTCGCCCACATACGCACTGCATGGTTGACGGCTAAAAAGGATATGACATATCGTTTCATAGTTTATTAACTTTTACTGCATTATTTTATATATCAGCATCAAATGTGCACAAAAAAGTAGGAAAAAGATACAATAAATCATTGCTGAATTATTAATGAGATGTTATAATACTATGGATAGGGACACTATGTCCGAAATCGTGAAATAAATATACAGGGGGAATCTTAATGAAAACAGGATTCAAAAAAATCGCTGCGGCGGCTGCCTCTCTCACAGTTGCCCTTACATCGAACCTCACTGCAGGCATGAACCTGACTGCTGATGCTGCTTACGGAGTAGGCGGCAACAGCTCGGCTATCATGGAGTACCTTGACCGCGGCGTTTACGCTATCAAGTCGGGAAACGGTATGTTTGTCAGCTGGCGATTCAATGCCAATGACAAGGATGACGCAGAGTTCCGGCTCTTCCGCGACGACCAGCTCATCTACACCAGCAAGGCGGGCGAGGCTACCAATTACTGGGATGCAAGCGGCAATTCAAGCTCAAAGTACCGCGTTGACACTATCGTGAACGGCAATGTTGTAGGCTCTGAGGACTGCCGCTTCACATCGGGTACGAACTACTTTGATATACCGCTTGATGTTCCTAAGGGCGGCAGCATCAACGGCATTTCTTACACATACTCTCCTAACGACTGCTGCGCAGGCGACGTTGACGGCGATGGACAGTATGAGATATTCGTAAAATGGGATCCTTCCAACTCGCAGGATAACTCAAAGGCAGGCGCGGAGTTCTTCACAGGAAATGTCTACATAGACTGCTATACCCTTTACGGCAAGAAGCTCTGGCGTATCGACTTAGGCAGAAATATCCGTGCAGGACAGCACTATACACAAATGGCAGTTGCGGACTTCGACTGCGACGGCAAGGCTGAGCTTGTAACAAAGACCTGCGACGGAACTGTTGACGGCAAGGGAAAAGTCATAGGCGACGGCAATGCAAACTATGTTGACGGCGGCGGAACTGTTCTCAAAGGTCCTGAGTATATGACTCTCTTCGAGGGTGCAACAGGTGCAGCTCTTGATACTATTGAATTTCCTGTTCTCAGAGGCGATGCAACAAGCGCAAATGCCAAGAAGACATGGGGCGACAACTACGGAAACCGCTGTGAGCGCTACAACTGCGCTATAGCTTATCTTGACGGAGTTCATCCTTCTGTTGTCTACGGCAGAGGATATTATACAAGACTCACACTTTCCGCTGTTGACGTTAAGGACGGCAAGCTTGTAAAGAAGTGGATATATGATACGGGCTTTAACAAGAACGACCCCGCTTACGGCTGTGGAAACCACAACGTAATGGTTGCGGACTTCGATAATGACGGCAGACAGGAAGTGTGCATGGGCGCAAGCTGCTTCGACGATAACGGAAAACTTCTCTGGTCTACAAAACAGATGCACGGAGATGCTATGCACATTGGAGACCTTGATCCAAACCGAGAGGGTATAGAGGTCTTTATCTGCCATGAGGACGGAAAATACGGTATCTCTCTTGTTGACGGTAAGAACGGAAGTATCATCTGGCACTACGACGGTGACAAGGACACAGGTCGATGCTGTGCTGACAATATCGTTGCAGGCAACAGCGGTGCTGAATTCTGGGGCTCAAGACCTGCTAACGCGGTATTCGACGTTTCAGGTAAGCAAATAGGCAATAAATGGCCTGCTACAAACTTCCTTATCTACTGGGACGGCGATCTGGAGCGTGAGCTTCTTGACAACATCTATATTACAGACGGTGCGGCAATAAACAATTATCCGACAATTTTCACAGCAACAGGCTGTGCTTCAAATAACGGAACAAAGGCAGTTCCTTGTCTTACAGCTGATCTCTTTGGCGACTGGCGTGAGGAGCTCGTTCTCAGAACTGAGGACAACACAAAGCTCCGCGTATGGTGTACAAATACCGAGACCAAGTACCGCATAACAACTCTCATGCACGATATGCAGTACCGTATGCAGTGCGGCTGTCAGCAGTCCGCTTACAATCAGCCTCCGCACACAAGCTTCTATCTCGGCACAGAGGCGGAGCTTCCTGCAAGACCTAACGTTAAGCTGAACAATACATCTCCAGAGCCTGTGAACGGCAAGCTGGTCAAGAACTTCCTCGTTAAGGACAGTGCAAATTCAGGCGCATGGAGCCTTAAAGAGTCCAACACTGTCGGCGGAGCTATCTACGGCGACAGAGACTTCACATACACAGAGCTTGCGTCAGAGCTTCAGAACTGCGAGTACATTATGACTGCCTGCAACTCAAAGAATACAGACAGTGATCTTGCTGAGTTCACAACAGCTGACAAGGCTGAAGTATACGTGCTTGTTGACACAAGAGAAGAAGCAGCAGGACTTGTTCCGTCATGGCTCAGCGGCTACACAAGAACAGAGCTTACTGCTAAGTCCAGCAATGACGTTGATTTTGTGGCATACAAGAAGGAATTTGAAGCAGGACAGAAGGTAGTTCTCGGCACAAACGGAATGACGGGAAATGTTATCAACTACACAGTATTCCTGAAAGCTCCCGAGGTTGTAACAACTACAACGACAACAACGACTACCACCACAACAACTACAACAACAACTACTACAACCACCACTACCACTTCTGCTACGACAACTACAACAGTTACAACTGCTCCAAGCGAGCCTACAGTAACTTTGTGGGGAGACGCAAACTGCGACGGCGGAGTTGACATGGCAGACGTTGTTATCATCATGCAGAGTCTTGCAAATCCTAACAGATACGGCTTAAACGGAACAGACGAGAACTGCATCAAGGCTCAGGGATCATACAATGCGGACGTTGACACAAGCATTAAGGGCATCACAGCAAACGATGCTCTCCGTATACAGGAGTTCCTCCTCGGTAAAGTAAGCAGTCTTGATCCAAATGCAGATTGATCTCACTTGAAAATTGCATAGAAATAATACAAGCCCGTGAGAGTGATATAAGCTCTCACGGGCTTTTTCTGTTTACGCGTAAAGATTTGTTAATAAAACGAAAACTTTTAATTATCCATTGACAAAACAACTCAAAACTGATATGATAAATTATAAGTTGTTGAATCCGTAAGTTAAATAGAAATTACGGAGATGGGGAGCCGCTTTGAGAGCGGCATTGATGTGATGTATTTCAAAATCAAAGAGGTGATTAAATAATGGAGATCGCAAGGAATGATATTGACGGCGGAAAAGCCTTCGATTGGGGTAGAACATCGGCTGTTTATGCGAAATACCGCGACATTTACCCGCGAGAGATGTATGAACAGCTCATTAAGCTCGGTATCGGAGTGAAGGGTCAGAGGGTACTCGACCTTGGTACGGGCACAGGTGTTATCCCGCGGAATATGTACAGGTACGGAGCTGAATGGACAGGTGTTGATATCTCGGAAAAACAGATCGCACAGGCAAGGCTCCTTGCCAAAAACAATAACATGGATATAACGTTCCTTATTTCGCCTGTGGAGGACATTGATATGTCACAGGGCGGATTTGATGTAATTACTGCCTGCCAGTGTTTCTGGTATTTTGACCACAATAAGCTTGTACCAAAGCTGCATGATATGCTGAAAGACGACGGAAAACTTGCTGTGATACAAATGGGCTGGCTGCCTGACGAGGACAGGATAGCAGGGCTCAGTGAGAAGCTTGTGCTTGAATACAGCCCTGAATGGACGGGAGCAGGCTGGACGCGTCAGCCAGTGTATATTTCCAATGAGGTACTTGAATATTTTGACATTGAAGAGCGTGTTGGCTTTGATATAAAACTGCCGTTTACAAGAGAAAGCTGGAACGGCAGAATGAAGTCGTGCAGAGGTATCGGAGCATCACTGTCTGATTCGGAGATCGCTGCATGGGAACGTGAGCATCGTGCTCTGCTTATACTCACAGCTCCCGAGGAGTTTGAGATCCTGCATCATGTTGCAATAGCTGTGCTAAAAAAGAAGTAAACCGAAAACGGTCCGCAGTGACCGTTTTCTTTTACGGGAGGGAGAGTATACCAATGAAGATCTGTAAGATAGGTGCAGACGAGTTTGAAGCGGTAAAAAGTATCACTCATTGCACAATAAAAGAAATATATCCGCATTACTACCCGAAAGGAGCAGTTGATTTCTTCCTGAAGCATCACTCTGATGAGAATATACTGCGTGATATAAACGGCGGCAGTGTTTATCTGCTTAAAGATGAAAATGACGCAGCCTGCGGAACTGTCACAGTTGACAAAAATCATATCACACGGCTGTTTGTACTGCCCGAGTGTCAGGGCAGGGGATACGGCGGCGAGCTTATACGCTTTGCGGAGGAGCTTATAGCAAATAACTATGATCATATCGAGATAGACGCATCATTTTCTGCAAAGTCCATATACCTCGGAAAAGGCTACAGTTTTGTTGAATATAACAGTATAGCCACTGACAACGGGGACTTCCTGTGCTATGATGTGATGAAAAAAGAACTCAGATAAAGAAGCGCCGATAAATGTATCGGCGCTGAATTATTATTTATTGTTTTCCGGTTTTTCGATCTGTTCAGTCAAGCTTTGTAAATCGCCTGGCTTCACCAGCTCTTCCTACGAACATGGACTTCGGCCGAGCCCATACTTCACCGTCCTTCAATGACTTGTATACAACAAGTTCTTCCATAGTTTCGCTGTGACGAGCAACTGCGAGGAGCTCGTACTCATTGCCCTTGAAGTGGCGGTATTTAGCACCGACTTCTATCTCTGTCTCCTTGTCGGCTTCAATTTCCTTTGCTTCGGGCTCTGTATTGACGATATCGTCCGCAACGATTATCATTGCGGCATACGGAGTCATGCGGATATGAACATTTCCGTTTTCCACAGGTATCGGAGAAGCAGTGAATACATCGACCAGACCTGAGAGGTGTGTTCTGAAGTTGAGATCGTATTCATAATCACCCAGATTGAGAGCAACATAAACAGTCTGTTCGCCGAGAGTTTTCTTGAACAGTATCTGCTGATTAGTTATAACTATGCGCTCGTAGGTGCCTGTTCTGAGAGCTGGATAAGCGCGGTATATCCGACCGAGCTTTACGATGTGCTTGTAAAGCGAGAGGTTGCCGTGATCGAGAAGATCATTCAGGTGAAGACACGGACGCAGATTGTCGTCGGAGTTGTTTTCCTTCCTGCCCTCGATGCCGAATTCGCTTCCGTAGTAAATTGAAGGGATACCTGGCATAGTGTACATCAAGGTGTATACCAGCGGCAGGTGAGCATTATTGTGGAGAGTAGTTGCAAGACGGTTTACATCGTGGTTGTCCACAAAGTTATAAAGAGCTATATTGCGGTAGATGCCTCCGTTAGCACCGGACTGGCGGTTGATGGAGTAATCTATTTCAAAGTAGTTCTTGTCATTGTGTGAGGACCACAGACCCTTATAGCATTCGTAGTTAGTAACGCTGTCCAGCATCTCGGGATTAGCCCAGCGGTTGTAGTCGCCGTGGATAATCTCGCCCATGAGCCAGAAGTCAGGCTTTTTGCCCTTGCAAAAGCTTCTTATCCTCTTGAAGAAATCGAAGTCGATGCAGTCGGCAGCATCAAAGCGTATTCCGTCAATATCGAAGGATTCGATCCAGTAATTTATAGCATCAATGAGATGATCGCAAACTCCCACATTGCGGAGGTTGAGCTTAACGAGATTATAGTGACCGTTCCAGCCCTCATACCAGAAGGGATCTCCGCAGGGGCTCGGGCCGCCGAAATTGAGATTCTGGAACCAGCCGCAGTACTGCGAGGACTGTCCGTTTTTCTGAACATCGACGAACTGCGGGAATTTTCTTCCTACGTGGTTGAAAACTCCGTCGAGTATAACTCTTATTCCATTCTCATGAAGTCTGTCACAGATATAGCGGAAAGAATTGTTATCACCAAGTCGCCTGTCTATCTTTTTATAGTCGATGGTGTCGTAGCCGTGTTCAACGGACTCGAAAACAGGTCCGAAATAAACAGCGTCAACGTTCATTTCCTTCAGATGAGGTATCCATTCAAGTACCTTGTCAAGACGGTAAATAACATCTTCACTGCCATCGTTGAACTTTGGCGCACCGCAGAAGCCGAGCGGATAAATGTGATAGATTATGGCGTTATCATACCAGTTCATAATAAAAAACTCCTTACATTCACTTATTTGAGCCTTCAAGATAGTAGGAAGCTTCCATATCGGCAACGTTCAGTGCCAGAGCGAGCGGGTACATTTCCAGTGCCCTGCCGATAGAACCTCTTTCCTCAGTTCCACCATATGAAAAACCCATGTGATATCTGATAGCGAAAGCTTCTTCACGGGACAGACGGTTCTCACCGTAGAAAAATCCCGAGAGTATGTAAACGGACTTTTCGCCGTGCCCGTATGGCAGAGCATCATTTATCGAGTAATAAGGTACTTTTTCCCACTGTCCGGTCTCATCGTTCTTCTTATTGCGCATTTCTACGGTATAGAAGTCTATTTTGCAGACATCGTGCAGGAGAGAAACGAGAGCGATAGTCTCCTCAGAGTAATCCATTCCGTAGAGTTCCTTAGTACGAGGACGTGAGAGGTAGTCCTTCAGGCAGTGGTAAACATTTACACTGTGCTGAACGAGACCGCCTTTGTATGAACCGTGGAAGCGTGTGCTGCTCGGAGCGGTAAAAAAATCGCTCTTCTCAAGATATTCGAGAAGTTTGTCTGCTCCTTCGCGTTTAATATTTTCTTTATATATTGAGATAAATTCTTCTTTAGCTGTCATAATGATACTCCTTAACTTACATTCCTTTAATATTATACCACAAATTGTTATTAAATTCAATAGGCAAAGATGATTATTTTATGAATTATAACTATAATTGGAAGTACAAATCAAATAAGGGAAAAAAATAGTGTAAGACTCTTGAAATTTTCTCTGAAATATGGCATAATTAAAACATGATTTTCTTTGCGGACAAGCACAAAGAAGATCGTGTTTTAAGCCATTAGCCGTCAGCCGTTAGCCATTAGTGAATGTATCAACGGATAAAGCGGCAGAGCCGCTTCCTAAAGGATAAGGGCTAAAGGCTAATAGCTCCAAAAATATGGTGTCCGCTGCCATAAAGCGGAAGTTAAGGAGGGACTTATGTCTAACCAGCTTTGTATCGTCCTTGATTTCGGCGGTCAGTATAATCAGCTCATTGCCCGCAGAGTGCGTGAGTGCGGTGTATACTGCGAGATCAAGAGATTTGACACACCTATCAGTGAGATCAAGGCAATGAACCCGACTGCGATAATATTCACAGGCGGTCCGAACAGTGTTTATGATCCTTCATCGCCCCATATCTCAGAGGAGATATTCAGTATTGGCGTACCGATACTCGGAATATGCTACGGCTGCCAGCTCGTTGCATATACTCTCGGCGGCAAGGTCGAGAGCTGTGAAAAGAGCGAGTACGGCAAGATCGAGGTAACTCAGAATACAGACAGCCTTTTGTTCAGGGACATTCCTGAAAACAGCGTTGTGTGGATGAGCCATACCGATTTTGTAAGCCAGCTCCCTGATGGATTCCGTGTGACAGCAAAGTCTGAAGACTGTCCGTGTGCAGCTTTTGAAGCTCCTGAGAAGAAAATATATGCTGTACAGTTCCACCCTGAGGTAACTCACAGTGAGTTCGGCAAGCAGATACTCCATAACTTCCTTTATAATGTCTGCGGCTGTACAGGCGACTGGGTAATGGACGATTTCATTGAGAATACAGTAGCTAAGCTCCGCGAGCAGATAGGCGATAAAAAGGTAATACTCGGACTATCGGGAGGCGTTGATTCCTCCGTTGCAGCAGGACTTCTCAGCCGTGCAGTCGGCAAGCAGCTCACCTGTGTATTTGTCGATCAGGGACTTATGCGAAAGGACGAGGGAGACTTCGTTGAAGAAACATTTACAAAACTTTTCGATATGAACTTTGTCCGCGTAAACTGCAAGGAAAAGTTCCTCGCAGCTCTCAAGGGCGTTACAGACCCTGAGCAGAAGCGTAAGATTATAGGTACCGAGTTCTATAATGTTTTCTGGGATAAGATAAGAGAACAGGGCACGGACGGATTCTTTGCGCAGGGTACTATCTATCCTGACCGTATCGAGTCGGGCAGAGGCAATCAGGCAGGTCACGGCAGCACAGCTGTTATAAAGACACACCACAACATGGTTAAGATGCCTGAGGATATAAAGTTCGCAGGAACCATCGAGCCGCTCGGCGACCTCTTCAAGGACGAGGTAAGAAAAGTGGGCGAGAAGCTTGGTATCCCTCATGATCTTGTATGGAGACAGCCGTTCCCGGGTCCGGGTCTCGGAGTTCGTATAATCGGCGAGATAACTGAGGAAAAGATAAAGATATTACAGGAAGCAGACGCTGTATTCCGCGATGAGATACGCAAGAGCGGTATCGAGGAGCAGCTCAAGCAGTTCTTTGCAGTTCTTCCTGATGTACGTACTGTAGGCGTTATGGGCGACCACCGTACATACGACCACCTTATAGCTATCCGCGCAGTAACTACAGACGACTTCATGACAGCTGACTGGGCAAGGATACCTTATGATGTTCTTGCAAAGGTGTCGAACCGACTCTGCAATGAAGTTGAGCACGTTAACAGAGTAGTGTATGATATTACTTCTAAGCCGCCGGGAACGGTGGAGTGGGAATAATCGCCGAAGCGCTGCCGGTGGCAGAAGCAGCGAGGCGATTATTGCGCAGCGGTCGAAATATCCGAGCGTAGGCGAAGGAGATTTCGGGCACCGCAAGTGGGTGTAGCACCTGCGAGAAAAGCAGCAAAGGGGGGATATGCATGAAAAAGAAAAAAGAGGTAAATAAGGTTGTAAGGTTGGCTCTTTATATAGATCAGTATGACAAAGACGGAAAACAGGTCGATTATAAGGAAATAAACCAACTTCTTTGGGAGCTTCAGAAGCAAACTCGTGAGATAAAAAACAAGACCATTCAGTATTGCTGGGAATATTATAATTTTAGAAGCGATTATTATAAAAAGTTTAATAGCTATCCAAAAGAAAAGGATATTTTAAATTATTCTTTAGCTGGTTTTATAATGGATAAGTTAAAAACAGGTAATGATCTGTATTCACAAAATTGTACTACTACCGTTCGCGGAGCATGCAAAGAGTTTGAAGATTCACGTGAAAAATTCTTAAAAGGTGAAAGTTCAATAATAACCTATAAACCAAATCAACCTATTGACATTCATAATGAAAGGATTGATTTGAAAAAAATAGATAAAGATTTTTACTTGTCATTAAATATGGTAAACACAAAATCTGATTATTACAAAAAATATAAAGATACTAAAGTCAGATTTAAGGTTAATGTAAAGGATGATTCAACGCAAACTATTCTTGAACGTTGTATTGATCAGATCTATAAAATCGGAGAGAGTAAGCTGATTTATAATCGAAAGAAAAAACTGTGGTTTTTGAATATGGTATATAAGTTTGAACCACAGGTGATAGATAATCTTGACCCTGATAAAATACTTGGTGTTGATCTTGGAGTGGCTTTGCCGATATGTGCTTCTGTATACGGCGATTTGAACAGGTTTACGATAAATGGCGGTGAGATCGAAGAGTTCCGTCGGCGCGTAGAAGCACGAAAGAAGTCTTTGCTGAAACAGGGAAGATATTGTGGTGACGGCAGGATCGGTCATGGTATCAAGACACGTAACAAGTCTGTTTATGCTATTGAAGATAAGATAGCGCGATTCCGCGATACTGCAAACCATAAGTATAGCCGTGCTCTTATTGATTATGCTGTCAAAAATGGCTGCGGAACTATCCAAATGGAAGAATTAAGCGGTATAACCAGTGATGCTAACCGTTTTTTGAAGAATTGGACATATTATGATCTGCAAACTAAAATTAAAAATAAGGCTGAAGAAAAAGGTATAAACGTTGTTTTTATTAAGCCACGATATACAAGTAAACGATGCAGCAAATGTGGATATATTAATGCTGATAACAGAAAATATCAGGCACATTTTCTGTGTTTGAAATGCGGTTTTAAAGAAAATGCTGATTATAATGCGAGTCAGAATCTCAGTATTCGGGATATTGACAAAATAATAGAAAATGAAATAAACCAGAGTGCGAAAAGTAAGCAAACAGAATAATGTTGTTATATTCGCACATTTGCACGGGCGACTCGGCGTCCGAAAATCGAGAAAGTATACATAAGCCCGAATTTAATTCGACAGTAGATACACTCGATAAGGTATAAAGTACACATTTTAATTCCGTGTAATAGTTCATGTGTAGCAATTTTGCAGTTGCATTCCGTATGGTGCATATGAATGACGAGTGGTCAAACGTATTATTCGTCGTCTACCAGAACAGTTGCATTCCGTATGGTGCATATGAATGACGAGTTGGTTCTGCCTATCATGTTGGCATTTGTCTCGAGTTGCATTCCGTATGGTGCATATGAATGACGAGTGCTACTGGTATAATGGGGTTGATGTATCGCAGAGGTTGCATTCCGTATGGTGCATATGAATGACGAGACTATCTAAGCCGCAACCGATTTTAAAAATCGGCTGTTGCATTCCGTATGGTGCATATGAATGACGAGTAAAACCGCAGTACTTATGAATAACACTCTTAAAGTTGCATTCCGTATGGTGCATATGAATGACGAGATACCGCCTACCTTAAAGCCAAATTTGTCGCCGTGTTGCATTCCGTATGGTGCATATGAATGACGAGGCACACTTACTATATCAGACAGAGAGATGATAGTGTTGCATTCCGTATGGTGCATATGAATGACGAGTTATTGCCAAGAATCCTGATGGTGAAAAAGAAATAGTTGCATTCCGTATGGTGCATATGAATGACGAGTTACAGTTGATACCGTTATCCTCATAGACCATTAGTTGCATTCCGTATGGTGCATATGAATGACGAGTGGATTGCTGCGAGAGGATTTGAAGATGATGCAAGTTGCATTCCGTATGGTGCATATGAATGACGAGTGCTCTTTGAGTGGGTCAACAACGTCCATATGCAGGTTGCATTCCGTATGGTGCATATGAATGACGAGTGGAGAGCATCACCAACAGCGGCACGATCTGCACGTTGCATTCCGTATGGTGCATATGAATGACGAGACATCGAAATTAAACAGATAATCATACTTTTTTCGTTGCATTCCGTATGGTGCATATGAATGACGAGTTAGCAAGTGTGACCATTTAGATTTTTTATAACCGTTGCATTCCGTATGGTGCATATGAATGACGAGTTTGAATGGATAGCTTCATGGGCTTGTTGCATGAGTTGCATTCCGTATGGTGCATATGAATGACGAGTTCAATCAAATTTGTTAAATCAGTGTTAGAGATAGTTGCATTCCGTATGGTGCATATGAATGACGAGATGTTTTTATTTGATTATTGGGAAAAAAATGTCCCGTTGCATTCCGTATGGTGCATATGAATGACGAGTAAAAGAGCATCAACCCAATACCGATAACTTGCAGTTGCATTCCGTATGGTGCATATGAATGACGAGTTACTAACTTTAACAGCACTCAGGAAGAAGATTTGTTGCATTCCGTATGGTGCATATGAATGACGAGTTGTGCAAAGATATCTTTGATTCGCTGCCGTTCTGTTGCATTCCGTATGGTGCATATGAATGACGTATTCCGTCAACTAAAAAGAGTATATAAAAAAGCTAACTGAACAATAGCGCTCGGTTAGCTTTTTTGATATTATAACGAACGGTGACAAGAAATTAATAAACGCGAAAGGATTTGTGAAAAATATTACTATCGGGTAATTAGTATTTTATATATTACTTTCGTGCTGAAAAACATTGACACTTTTATGCTGCTCGTGTTATAATATGTGCATAATTTAAAAATTTGGAGGGTAAAAACCTTGAAAATGTTCGAGATCGGCTACAATCACAGGCACGATCGCAGCTTTTGCATAGATAGGCCCGACGGCTCAGACAGCTGGCTGATGCTTATCGTAAAAACGCCTGCTCATTTCAGAATAGGCGGAAAAGATGTTAGAACTTCGGCTCACTCATTTATCATCTACCGCCCCGACACACCACAGTATTACTATCCTGCCAGCAATGAATATTTTGATGACTGGATGCACTTCATTCCAAACGAATCAGAACAGAATATGATGAAGGAACTCAATATCCCTCTGGATACTCCTGTTGATATCGCAGACATCACAGATATGTCTTCGATGATACGCAGTATGTGCTTCGAGCATTATTCTGCCGATCCGTACAGAGAGAAAGCAATAGACCTTTATTTTCAGCTCCTGATGTATAAGGTCTCCGAAAAACTGCGCAAGAAGGAGCTTATGGCAAATCGTCCCGAGGGAATATACTCCGAGAAGCTCCTCTGGATAAGGCAGTCTATATACCGCTGGCCAGGCAGAGACTACTCCATAGACGATATGGCGAAGGAGCTTTCGCTGAGCCGTTCGCGTTTTCAGCATCTCTACACCGAGACCTTCGGCGTAAGCGTCAATAAAGATGTTATTACGAGCCGTCTGAACAAAGCGGCAGAGCTCTTAAAGACGACTGATATGTCTGTCAAGAATGTGGGAGTGAATGTAGGATACGGTAATACTTCGTATTTTGTGAAGCTGTTCGGAAGCTTCTACGGAGTCACACCATTACAGTTCAGACAATCTGAAGATAAATAAAAAAAGCGCCATTGGCGCTTTTTTTATTTATCAAGCTGTTTTATAGTCACAGCGGCAGCGATCAGTAGTATTACTATCGTGACGGAAGCCCACTTGAAGTTGAAGGATATGGCGATGAAGGCAAGAACGGCAACGATAATTGCAGTGAATGTGAAAATGCGCCTTTTCAGGAGCAGCTTCCGCAGACGCTCGGCGGCTTTTCGTGTTTTTTCTTCCTTTGTGTGACGCAGCCGCAGTTCGTTCAGTTCCTTTTTTTCTTCGGAGACAATGATCTCCTGTTCGTACTGAAAAACTGCGTCGCGGACAGCGCTGACAAGGCGCTCGTAAATGGTAGTTATTTTGAGCTTGTCATCTCCCTCGGCATATTCAACAGCATTTTTTATGGAGCTGCCGAACAGTGTATCAAGGTTCTTGCGGAATGAATCTTCGTCGCTTACATCTGTTCCGAAATTCTTGTTATATTCTGATGCAAAGCCATTCACGACTTCTTCGAGGAGGAGCTCGCTGCTGTTTCGGCAGCTATTACACGCAAGAAAGTGAGTGAAATGTGCTTGCCAGCACTGCGGAGAAGCATCTGTAATGAGAGCGCTGTATTCCTTTGCGGCTTCAAAATCCTCTTCTGCGAGAAAACCGTCCATTCGGCTCAGGAGCTTATCAGGATTTACTCTGCTTTGAGGGGCTGGGTGCGAGATTTTGGTATCATGCTCATTTTTTTTGATACAGCGAATGAGCTCGGTCAGGAAACCTATTCGTGAGATATCATGTACAGGAAATGCAGAAAGCTCTCGTGGGATACTGTCCGCAGGAATATCTCTAATGCATAAAATTAATTGCTTCTGACTGTCCTTATGAGCTGCGGAGATGCATTTTTCATATTCTCTTCTGAACTGTGCCGCTGCAAAATTATGCGGTTCGGTGCAGACAGCAAGGAGCGATGATGAATTTGAAGCTGCCGCATTCGCATACAGTTCACGCTGATGTTCGGATAGGTCGCTGAGAGTTTTTGGCGAAAAGAAAACGCTCAGTCCTTCCTTGCAAAGCTGGTCATATATTTCAGCAGCAGCGCCGTTTGCTTCTTCATGAGGACAGCATATAAATACATCATATTTTTCTTCTGTTCCTATGCGGTCTATTTTTTCATGTCGGAGCATTTCTATTGCCGCAGCTTCACGGCGGTAGAAACGAGCCTGTTCATCTGTTGCGAATTCAAGTGAATGAGTGTATTCTGAGCTTGAAGTAACATCAGAGTCATAAGTCCTTGTGATGAAAGGTATTTTCAGTCCTGACAGCGGATCATCGGTGTATTTGACACCGCAGCGGCAAAGGACTATACCCCAGTAACCGTCTGCTTCATCGGGAACGTTTGCGCAGAGTTCGAGGAAAATCTTCTCTGCTTCTTCCGCGTCATTTTTAAAAAGTAGAATGCAGGCTTTATTATAGAGTTCCGCTTGTTCATTGGAGTACTTTGTGGGGACAGTCTGGCGCGAGCCGCAGTGTTCGCACTCACACACTCCCGTATCTTCCGTGCAGACCATGATGTTTCCGCACATTTTGCAGATATAATCCATTTACCGTTCACCGCCTTTGCGTTATCTCATATAATTATATCATACGCTTATCAAAATAGCAAGAAATGAGGCAAAAATGAGCGGTATTTTATTTTGAACGATCGTCAGAGCTGGACATTATTATTCTGATGTGATATACTGATAAAAAAGTATTATTAAGTCTTGTTTGATGAATGGAGTATTATCATGATAATTGATTCGCATATGCATCTTCCGTATGAATACAGCAGCATCGAAGCCAAGAAAGCAGCGCTTCTTGCGGAGATGAGAAAAAACGGCGTGGATAAGGGGATAGTCATTTCCGATTCAGAGCTTGAGAGCTGCATCGGCTCAACAGAGGAATGTGCTGAGCTGTTCTGCGGCGACGATATGATAAAAGTGGTAGCAGGAATAAGTCCGCTCATAAGCTTTGATACGCAGTTGGAACTGTGCAGGAAGCTGCTGATGAGCAGACAGATAATCGGACTGAAAATATATACAGGTCACGAGAAATTTTTCTGTACTGACGAAAGGCTTATGCCTGTATATGAACTTGCAGCAGAGTTTGATGTTCCTGTGCTTTTTCACACCGGCTGGGACGATAATCAATATGCAATGCCCGCTGTCATGAGAGAGCTGGCGCAAAAAAGACAGTGTAACAGATTTGTGTACTGTCACTGTTTTTACCCCGATACCGATAGGTGCTTCGCTGAGCTTGGAGAATGCGAAAATGTATACTTTGACATATCTTCGACAGCTGACAATGAAGATATCCTGCCGCAGATAAAAGTCTCTTTTGAACGAGGAATAAGCGCAGCTCCTGAACGATTCATATTCGGTTCTGATTTCGGGAGCTGTTCCCAGAGGGCACATATTGAATTTGCGAATAGTCTTGAGCTTACTGACAAACAGCGTGAACTCCTTATGCACGGGAATGCAGAAAAGGTATACGATTTGTAAAAAATGTTGCTTTTGGGCAGAAAATGTGGTATAATTATCAAAAATCACGTTACAAAGAAAGGTATTAATATGAAGCTCAGATATATACTTCCACTTGCAGCTCTTTGTTTTTTGACAGGCTGCGGCGGCAAGAAGGTGCCCTCAGGGATAGAGAAGGCATCGGATGCAGTTACGACTACCGCGGCTGTATCTTCAACGTCGAAAACTACAGCAAAAGTCACAACGACAAAAGCGACAACAACTACCCAAAAAGCAGATCCTCCCACAGACCTTGTGCTGAAATGCCGTGATACTGTGGAGGTCTATGATGAGATAAAACTCAGTGATTTTATTACCGAAAAAAATGTTGAGCTGAAAGACGGTTCGGTAATGCTCAATACCTCGGATACAGGCGTATTCGAGGCAGAGATACCGTACATATACAACGGCAGCGAGTTCACGCAGAAGCTTCAGTATTCCGTAGTTGATACCACTGATCCGCTTATCCTGAATTCGGGCTGGGAGCCAAATCATAAAGTCGGAACGAACTTTGATCTTAACGATTACGTAGGATTTGCAGACAATTATGACAGTACACCAAGCCTGAGCTATACAGGTGAAGTTGACCCGAATAAAGTCGGCTCATATCCTATTACAGCCACAGTTACAGACAGTTCGAGAAACTCCGTCACATGGGATCTTACGATAAATGTCGTCGAGGAAGTGCCAAGACCAGTTGATGATAATCTCCGTGTGAACTACAGCGATTTTATCAAGCGCTATGAAGGCGGAAATATCAGATTCGGAATAGATGTCTCCACATGGCAGGGCGACGTGGACTTCAATGCAGTCCGTGATGCAGGGTGCAGCTTCGTAATGATACGTATAGGGTATTATTACAGCGAAGTTACCATGGACGACCAATTCATGGCAAATATAGAAAAAGCATCAGCAGCAGGACTTGATGTGGGATTATACTTCTACACTACCGACAATACCATAGACGGAGCGCGTGAACACGCTCGCTGGATAGTTCAGCAGCTCGACGGAAAGAAATTACAAATGCCTATAGCATTTGACTGGGAGGAATTTGCCAACTTCCAGCAGTACGGCATGAGCATACATGACCTTAACGAGGTGTATTTAGCTTTTGCCGACGAGATAGAGAAGAACGGCTACTCGTCAATACTTTACAGCAGCAAGAACTTCCTCAACAACTTCTGGACAGAGAGCACTAAGGCAGCTCACCCTGTATGGCTGGCACATTTTGTTGATGAGACCAACTATGACGGTGAATATGCGATATGGCAGGCGAGTGCATACGGTCATATCCCGGGTATCTACGGAGATGTTGACATGGATATCCAGTATCTTGACAAGAAACTGAACTAAGAGATCAAAAATCAGGAGGAATATTATGAAACCACGTATTTTTGTAAGCTCAACATTTTACGACCTTAAATATGTCAGAGAAAATTTATCAGAATTTATCAGGAATCATGATTTTGAACCCATAATGTTTGAAGACGGCGATGTGGGATACAATCCCGGAAAACCGCTTGACAAGTCATGCTATGATGCGATGAAGAATTCAGATATGGCAGTTCTCATCATCGGCGGACAGTACGGCAGCGCAGCGACCGATCAGGAAACAGATAAAATAGACGAGTACATATCAATCACGCAGAACGAGTTCCGAACCGCAGTCAATAACGGTCTTGCCATATTTGCGTTTGTGGATTCAAAGGTGAAGACTGAGTACGATGTGTATATGAATAATTTTGATAAATTCAAATCTGATCCGGAATGTATCGCTTTCAGAGCAACTAAAGATATCAGGGTATTCAAGTTCATAAAGAGCGTCTACGATATGGGTATAATTTCCGTTACCGAGTTTAACAAGATCACGGATATAACCGACTTTCTGTCAAAGCAGTGGTCGGATATGTTCAAGAGGTATCTTGAGCAGAAAAAAGAGCGTAAGGAAATAGAGACTATCAAGCAGTCTGTCGCAAAGCTTGAAAGCCTTGTTGACAAAATGTCAATGATGCTCGACGAAGTAGGCAAAAAGGTCATAGATAAGAAAGATTATGACGAAATAAAGGTTAAGCAGAATTTCGCTGAATTGAAAGAGATATTCACTAAAAAAATGAGAGTGACTGACGATAACTTTACAAACACTAAGAAAAGATCAGAGGATCTTTTTAATATGTTCAGTAAACTGTCGAAAGAGGCAGCAGAATTGGAACTGAATTTTGATAAAGATTTAGATTCAATACTACTTGATGAAAACATTGACAGCATTGATTTTTTTACAATTCCATATGACTATGAGTTTAGCATAATGTATACGGGAGAAGTGGAAATTGAATTATTGTACAGAATCTGTGCTTTGCTGAAAGATGAAAAGGTAAGAGAACTTTTAGAAAAAGAATATACGAGCATCATTAAAACGAGATCAAACGAGTAACAAAAATACCGCCTGTTCAAGGCGGTATTTTATATAAAGTGGACTTGAATGGGATCGAACCCTCGGCCTCTGCGTTGCGAACGCAGCGCTCTCCCAACTGAGCTACAAGCCCATATGCAGCTGAGTACATTATAGCACTCATTACAGGTCACGTCTATTGAAAAAACGAAAGTTTACAATTTGTTCATAATTGTGTTTCGCTTTTTCCATTGTACAAACTTACGTAATTGTGTTATAATGTAATATATTTATGAATTTTCGTAAGGAGAAGAAAATGTTATCTTTATCAGGCAGCAGTCCTGCAAAAAGAATCCAGGGACTGCTATTATCTCACCCATATATATCGGCATTTTTAGCTTGTATTATATTAACGCCTTTTTGCTTCGGCTCGCTGAAGTATATCCCTGAATATACGCCCTATGCAGCTTGGGCAGTTCTTTCACTGGCATTATTCGGCTTAATAAGCAGGACCATAAAGAAGTTCAGGCTGCCGCGCATCACAGCGGTATCTCTTGCAATATCCGCGTCGGCTGTATTGTTTATCCTCATAGAAAAATACAAAGCATCAGACCGCAAAATAGTGTGGATATTTTTTTACGGTTTGTCAATGATGTCAGTGCTCTACGGCGCGTTTTACACAAACGAGCTGAGACGGCGCATGAGTTCGGCACTTATCATTGCAGTCGGATTCTGGTTGAAGCTATGCTATGTCTTGTGTACGAATGTGAATATGCGTCAGCATGACGAGGGCTGGTTCAGCGATACCGAGGTGGCAACAGGACACCTTGGGTATATCTCGTATCTTTTCACGAATCACCATTTGTATCAGGACGATTACTGTTCTATGATGCAGTACTGTCACCCTCCGCTGCATCATACGATATGTGCGGTATGGATGCACATAATGGAAGACATCTTCCGCATTGAGCGTGATACAGCGCTGGAAACAATGCAGATGCTGACACTTTTTTATTCTGTCAGCATAGTGATATCGGCGTATTATATTTTCCGTCATTTCAAGCTTGAGGGAAAAGCACTTTACATACCGCTTATGATAACATCTATGCACCCGTGCTTCACATATCTTGCGGCGCTGATAAACAACGATGCACTTGCGTGGGCGTTCACTATGGGAGCATTCCTGTTCACTCTCAGGTGGTACAAAGAACCTTCGATGAAGAACATCATGAAAATATCGCTGTGCATAGGACTTGGAATGATGTCGAAGCTGTCGGCGGCGCTCATTGCTCTGCCTGTTGCACAGGTTTTCCTTATAGTTTTTGTGCGGAAATTCAAAAAATCATGGAAAGAGCTGACAAAGCAGTTTGCAGCCTTTGGAGCGGTATGCGTACCGCTGGGTATGTGGTTCCCGTTAAGAGGATTTATAAGGTGGAAGATACCGCTCACCTATGTTCAGGAGCTTCCTGCGGGAATGGATCAGGAGATAAAAGGAGTATCCTTTTTCAGCAGGATAACAAACTTCGACTTAGAGCAGGTACGTAATGTATTTGAAAACTGGGCATACCGCAACGAAGAGGGCGAGCTTGTCGGCATGAACGAGAGCAATCCGCTCATAGCCATACTCAAAAATTCGGTTTTCGGAGAATTCATCAACGGAACATATTTTGAAGGTGCATCGCTGACGATGTGCAGGATATTTTTCTGGACAGGTGCTGCCATAGCATTTGCTGCATTTGCCGCAATGATCGTCACATTTGTGAGGGATCGCTCCATTGACGAAGTACACAAGCTTTTCACGGGAATATTCTATGCTGTGCTTGTAGGGAATCTTTATTCAATGTCGGCGAATTATCCGCTGGTATGCACTATGAATTTCAGGTACCTGATGCCCACAGTCGTTACAGGAGCGCTTTTCATCGGACTTGCTCTCAGGAGAAATTGCAGGTTCCGACGTGTATACAGTTCGGCAGCGGCAGTATCGGTATCAGCCTTTTCGCTGATGTCTGCGGCGATATATATTATTGTATGCCAGAAAAGTGTGCTTTGATATTATGAGTCATACTTTAACGCAATTACTTAGGGGGAAGATTCATGTGGTTGATAATATTGGGATTAGTTATGGCAGCGACGGCTTTAGGAGCAGTTTATGCGATAGTCTGCGTCGGACGTTTCGGGATCTATAAAAAGATATCGGGCGGTAAAAATTGGCTGAAGCATCTTTTTTCGTTTGTAACGATAGTGCTGGTATTTACAGTGCTGGTGTTTACAATGTCGAGTGTAAATGCGGTGATAGTATTCCTTGACACGATAGTGTTCTTCCTTATATTCGGTCTTATCATGCGGATAATCAAACGTGCATCGGGCAAGGATCTGGCGGTTTATTGGCAGGGCTGGCTGACTATAGCTGCGTCCGTGGTATACCATATTATCGGATATTATTTATGCTTCAACATTTGGCAGACGGACTACAGTTTAGTTACCGATAAGCAGGCAAACCTGAGAATAGCACTGTTTGCCGACAGTCATCTTGGCACCACGTTCGACGGTGAGGGCTTTGCTGAGCAGATGAAGCGAATCGAGGAGCAGTCGCCTGATATAGTTCTGATCGCAGGAGATTTTGTTGATGATTCTTCAAACAGGGACGACCTTATCCGTGCTTGTGAAGCACTTGGAAAAATGAATGTAAAGTACGGCGTGTGGTACTGCTATGGCAACCATGATGAAGGCTACTTTAATAGCAGGGACTTCACGGCAGAGGAGCTTGAAGCAGCACTCACAGAAAACGGCATACACGTTCTTGCGGATGAATGCGAGCTTGTTGATAACAGCTTTTACGTAGTAGGAAGGAAAAACGGTGGGGATAATGACCGAAAGGATATGGCAGAGCTTCTCGAAGGAGCAGACACGAGCAAATACATAATCGTCATGGATCATATCCCTAATGATTATGATGAAGAGGCGGCTTCGGCAGCTGATCTCGTGGTATCAGGACATACTCACGGCGGCCAGCTTTTTCCTATAACCTATGTTGGAGAATGGTTCGATATCAACGATGCAACATACGGATATGAGCGCAGGAATGATACGGATTTTGTTGTTACGTCAGGTATTTCCGACTGGGAAATTTATTTCAAGACCGCAACAAAGTCAGAGTATGTCATAATTGATGTCTCACAGAAAAAGTGAACTCATATGTATGGTATAATAACAGCAGATCCCCGGGACATTGCCTCGGGGATCTGCTGTTATATGCTGGTGCGCAGTATTTTTCGGTCAGTATTTAAGGTCGATATGCTCAAAGCTGATACCACTTTCATTCGCCTCGATGAGAAGGTAAGAAGCTCCTTCCAATCCTGAAGCCGAAACTGATACAACATTTTCGTTCACGAAATTTCTGTGAGAATGACCGACTGCAAGGAGGTCATATTTCATGATATCATTTCTTCTGCAAGCTTCATCGAATACACCGTTATTTAGAGATGACAGCGGCAGGAAAGGGTATGCTGAGTCAGTATCCAGAAACAGAAAGTGTGAAAAACGCATTTTATGTCCACAGCATTCAGCTTCGTAAACCAGCGGCATCTGTTTGATGAACTGCATCTGTTCGACAGTGACCTTTTTTCTTATCTCGTCATAATAGCTCCTGAGATGTTCCACATCAGGGTCGATATCAACGCCATGCTGGAGGTACAGTTCGCAGTTTCCCTTTAAGCAGATGATATCGTTGTTCTTTAACAGATCCAGACATTCTGTTTCCTCGTTTCCGCGTTGGAGGATATCTCCCAGAAAGACTGTAAGGTCGGGAACTTTTTCTTTTATCTGTTCGAGGACGGCGTTTAATGCTTTAAGATTTCCGTGAATATCAGAGAATACAAAAATTTTCATAACGATTCCTTTCATTTATGCAAGTATTTTTATAAAAAAAAAGTATTATATCATAAACAAAGTTATTTGTCAATAAAAGCCATAGCATTTCCTTGTACAGGAAACACTATGGCTTAAAGCAGCTGTAAATTTATTTGCTGTAAACATAATCCTCATCAAGTCTTTTCTCAAATTCCTCGATAGGCAGAGGTTTGTCAAAGAAGAATCCCTGAGCAAGGTTGCAGTTGTTTTCACAGAGCAGTTCGACCTGAGCACTGGTCTCCACACCCTCAGCGATACATTCAAGTCCCATTTCCTGAGCCATAGCAACGATGTACTTGAAAATGAGGGCTTTTTGATGAGGGTCGTCCTCGTTTTCGGTAGGGAGCAGGCTTTTGTCCAGCTTCAGCACGTCCCACGGTATCTCCTTGATGAGGTTGAGTGAAGAATAACCAATGCCGAAGTCATCGACAGAGGTCGATATACCGTGCTTCTGCAAGCCGCTGATAGTACGTTTCAGGTCAGTGAACTCCACATCGGTGGTGGTCTCTGTAAGTTCAATTTCTATGTATTCATGAGGAATATTATGACGGTCAACGATATCGAGGATATGCTTGAGCAGATCCATATCAGAAAGATGCCTGCGTGAAAGGTTAACGGATATGCGCACAGCCTTGCGGCCGCTGTCCAGCCATCTTCTTATGTCGCGGCATACCGCATCGAGCATATAGAAATCAAGCTTGCAGATATCTCGCCCCTGTTCCAGAACGGGTATAAAATCCCCTGGGGGAACGAGCCGACCGTTATGCAGCCAGCGGCAAAGAGCCTCAGCACCTGCCAACTTCAGACCGTCGACAGCGACCTTTGGCTGATAGTACACAAGGAACTCTCTTTCTTCAAGAGCCTTTGGGAAGCAGGCTGAGATATCGTTGTTCTTTTTGCTTATTGCCAGCAGCTGATCGTCGAAGTATACAACGTCCTGTGTACACGAATTTTTTGCAAGGCTGAAAGCCATGCTTACGCGGTCCATGATATCTGACGAGAGAACAAAGCTGTCCATATCAGGGATAACATAAACTCCGACAGTTGCCGAAATATTTATGCGCTCGTCTCTTGTTTCATCATAGACTATAGGCGTACCGCTTAGTATCTTCAGTAGTGCATCGAGCTTGTCCTGATATATCAGGACAATGAAGTTATCACCGCCGATACGGCATAGTACCTCTGCACTGTCTGTCAAGATATTATCAATACAGGCTATGAATTGTTTCATTACGCAGGTACCGTTTTCGCGTCCCAGCTGTTGGTTGACAACGGAAAACCTTTTTAAATTGAACCTGACCGCAGCAAAGCTGTCGACACGTTCTTCCTTGCACAGCATTCTCACATTTTTCATGAACTGTTTAAGGTTGTACATATCGAAATCGCTGTCAAAGTATGTCAGGCGGTTGGTGAGCTTGATAAGCCGAAGCTTACCGTTGAGAGTGCTGAAAAGGGCGATAAATATCTGTATCTTTTCAAGCTCGTTTTCAGACCATTCTTCGGCATCGGCTATGGGATAGATTTTGTATACGACGATAGAATCGTCGTTGGTGGTCATACGTCTGCTTACACAAAAAGTATCGCAGACCTGACCGCAGTCGTAGTAGCAGTACGGTGTATACAGACCAAGGTGCTCTGAAGCTTCATTGGTATAGGCAAGCATTTCGACCTTGCCTATTCTTAGCAGCACACACAGTTCCTCAAGAATAGCGGCGATCTCATCAGGAGTTGCCGCAGTAAGCGCCATTGTCTTTCTTATAAAGCGCTCGACAGCTCTCATATACTCATTAAAGATCATACATATCCCCTCCGAACAGACAATAAGCCTGTTACAGATTTTTTATATATTGACATTATATCATAATAAAATGTGTTAATGTTTGATATTTTATGAACATAGTGTGAATATTACAAGTGTTATCAAGAATGTTATTGCAACTTGTATCAACTGCACAAAGATAATGGCGATGAGTCAATATTTCAATTCAGCAATTAAAAGTTTTAGTGTGAAAAAGTGTTGACAGTATTAAAGGTATATGGTATAATTTTTTATGACCGCAGACAGTTCGTCGGCGGTCTGACTGTTTGTTAATTTTACCGCAGCTTGGTGCAAAAGCGGCGGAGTTCTTGATATAGGAGGTCTTTTTATGAAAAAGATACATCTGAATACAAGTCACCCTTACGATGTTCTTATCGAGAGAGGCGGCATAAAAAAGAGCGGTGAATATATCGCAAAGGTAACAGCTTCGAGAAAGGCTGCGATAATCACCGATGATATAGTTGAAAAGCTCCATTTGCAGACGGTCAGGGAGTCAATGGAAGCGGCAGGCTTTGAGTGTACAGTATTCTCTTTCCCGAACGGAGAGCAGTCGAAATGCCTTGCAACTCTCGGAAAAATATATGATTTCCTTTGTGAGAGCAATATCACGAGAAGTGATATCGTAGTAGCTCTCGGAGGCGGTGTTGTAGGCGATATCACAGGCTTTGCGGCAGCTTCTTATCTCAGGGGAGTTGAGTTCATACAGATACCGACTACGCTGCTTTCACAGGTGGATTCATCTGTCGGCGGAAAGACAGCTATAGATATTGCAGGCGGAAAGAATCTCGTAGGTGCCTTCAAGCAGCCTGCGCTTGTAATATGCGACAGCGATACGCTTAAAACTCTTCCCGAGAGCATACTTTCCGAGGGAATGGGTGAGTGCATAAAGTACGGCATGATACGCGACGAGAAGCTTTTTGAGCTTATGGAGTCACACAATATTGAAGATATTGATGATATTATGGACGAAATGGTATACACCTGCATAGATATCAAGCGTCAGGTAGTCGAGAATGATGAGTTTGACAGGGGAGAGCGAATGATCCTCAACTTTGGTCATACTCTTGGCCATGCGCTTGAGGGCTGGCACAATTATACCGATTATCCCCACGGAAACGGTGTCGCAGCAGGAATGTGCATGATAACTGACAAGCTTGCACCTCAGCTTTCGGAGAGACTGAAGAAGTGTGTTGCGGCATATAAGCTCCCCACAGGAAGCGATATCCCTATGAGTGAGCTTCTCCCGTTCTGTGTCAAGGACAAAAAGAACGAAGCTAAGAACATAAACTACATAATATGCAATGAAATAGGCAAGAGCGAGATCGTAAAGGTACCTTTTGCCGAATTCTGCCGACTTATGGAGGGCTGAGAATGGATATAGCTATCAGACCTTCGGTGCTGCGCGGAAAGCTCAGCGTTCCCGCTTCAAAGAGCTGCGCTCACCGCTCTATAATATGTGCGGCACTTGCTGACGGAGTTTCACACCTGAGCGGAGTTACCATGTCAAAGGACATCGAAGCTACTATCGGAGCAATGACGGCTCTCGGAGCTGAATTCACCGTTGACGGCGGAGATATAACAGTCAAAGGCGCAGGCGGAAGACCTGCGGGCGACAGCGTTATTGACTGCAACGAGAGCGGTTCGACCCTTCGTTTCATCATACCTGTTGCAGCAGCTCTCGGAAAAACTACCGAATTCCGCGGCAGGGGAAGACTTCCTCAGCGTCCTATAGATATCTTCACAAGGGAGCTTGGAAAGAACGGAGTTGTGTTTGATTATCACAATACCATGCCGTTCACTATTTCGGGCAGGCTTAAAAGCGGCATTTTTGAGATAGAGGGAGATGTTTCCTCGCAGTTCATAACAGGACTTCTCTTTGCGCTGCCGATGCTTGAAGGCGATTCCGAAATAGTCCTGACATCACACCTCGAATCCCGTCCGTATGTTGACATAACCATTGATACTCTGCGAAGATTCGGAGTTTCGGTAGACGAGTCGGAGAACGGCTTCAGGATTAAGGGCGGTCAGAAATATGCTCCCCACGACGAAAAGATCGAGGGAGACTACTCTCAGGCAGCATTTTTCTGTGTTGCAAATGCTCTGGGTTCACAGGTCGAGCTCCATAATCTTAACGAAAACAGTGTTCAAGGTGATAAGAAAATCCTTGAAATTATCAATAATATGTGCTATAATAACAATATCGGACATTATAACGCCGATTGCTCGGATATCCCTGACCTCGTGCCGATATTGGCTGTTCTGGGAGCTTTCGGCAGCGGCGATTCGGTAATATACAACGCTAAACGACTTAAAATAAAAGAAAGCGACCGCTTACAGACAACAGCTGCTTTGCTGAACGGTCTCGGCGGAAGTGTCACTGTGACTGATGACGGACTTATTATCCACCCTACAGGCGCAATGCACGGCGGAACGGTCGACAGTTTCGGTGACCACAGAATAGTCATGGCGGCAGCTATTGCTGCAACGCGCATCGACGGAGAAGTGGTCATAAAAGGCGCTGAAGCCGCTGAAAAATCTTACCCTGCTTTCTTTGACGACTACAAAATGCTCGGAGGTAAAGCTAATGTCATCATTCTGGAATAATCGGATATCTGTCTCTTTGTTCGGCGAAGCTCATGGTCCTGCTATCGGTGTTACCGTGGACAATCTGCCTTCGGGAGAGTTTATAGACGCTGAGGAGCTTTCACGCTTCATGGCAAGAAGATATTCCTGCGGCAGCGGAGTTGCCGTAGATTCCATGCCTCATATCTTATCCGGTATACTCAATGAACGTACTACAGGTGCGCCTCTTTGTGCTTTGTTGCAGAACAGGAACGCATCTGCTCCGCAGCACGAACCGAAGGATCCGCTTCTGCGTCCTGGTCATGCTGATTATACAGGTACTGTGAGATACAGAGGCTTCAATGATGTTCGTGACGGCGGTCACTTTTCCGACAGCGCTACCGATCCGCTCTGCTTTGCAGGAGCTGTCTGCGCTCAGATACTTGAAAGGCGCGGTATATACACAGGTGCGCATATACTTCAGATACATAATACTAAGGATAATCCCTTCGATCCTGTAAATATTACCCGTGACGGCGTTCTCAGCGTGAGAAACAAGGATTTCCCCGTTATCAACGACCGCAAGGGATGGGCTATGATCGAGGATATAAACAAGGCTGAGGAGGGCGGCGAGTCCTTGGGCGGTGTCATAGAGTGTGCCGCTGTAAATGTGCCTGCGGGTATCGGTTCGCCTATATTTGACGGACTTGAAAACAACATTGCACAGCTCATTTTCGGTATCCCCAATGTCAGGGGACTGGAGTTCGGTGCAGGCTTCCTTTCCGCAAAAATGGTTGGCAGTCAGCACAATGACGAGTTCTATGTGAACGATCACGGTCATGTGCTCACAAAGACGAACAATCACGGCGGTATAATCGGCGGTATCTCGTCGGGAATGCCTATTACTCTCAAAGTTGCGTTCAAGCCTTCTGAGTTTGTGGGCGGTCAGCAGGACGCAGTGAACTACCGCAAAATGATGACGGAGACCGTTGACAGCACAAAGCATATCCCATGCAGTGTTCCAGCGGCTGTTCCGTGTGTTGAGGCGGCTGTGAACATTGCTCTGCTTTCACATATGTTGGATTATCCTAATTTCTGTTAAGGTGACTTGTTATGCAGGATGAAAATATAATGAAAATGGCAGAACGTGCCGACATCGAGATAAAAGATGTCCCCACGCTCAATATACTCCTTTGCTACTTGCTGTATAAGATCGACAGACCGTTAAGTCCCGATCAGCTCTATGATATTGCTATCGGTACAGGTGTCATAAACTATTTCTACTATCAGGATTCTGTGGGATACCTGCTGAAAAACGGCCATATCACTGCCGAAAAGAACGAGAACGGCGAGGAGTGCTATGTTTTGCAGCCAAAGGGCAGAGAATGCGCTAAGCAGCTCAAAAATTATGCCCCGAAGTCCTACAGGGACAGGCTCGTACTTGCTGCACTCAGGTATTTTGCGCGTATCCAGTACGAAAAAGAGCTTAAAATAGAGTACGAACCTGTGGGGAACGGCTATTATACCCACGTCAGATGCATAGACTCGAATTTTGACCTCATGGATCTGAAGCTCTATGCCCCTGATCTTGCTCAGGCGCAGCTCATTGGCGAAAAGATACTTCTCAATCCTGCGGGATTCTACGGAAAGGTCATCGAAGTGGCTCTTTCAAACGAAGAACCCTCCTACGACTTGAGTGATAACTGACGATACAAGGAGCTGTTTTTGCAGCTCCTTTCTGATTAGTTCTTAGTGTATAGTTCCTTTGCTGATCGCAAAGTATAACGGGAGAAATGCAATGGATTTGAAGAAAGATGGATACTTTAAAATAAAAAATACTTTTAAAGAGTTGTTATATTTAGATTTTGAAGAATGCAAACGAGAGTTGGATTATAATAATATTGCAAGAAACTATGATGATTATATAGAGTGTCATTTAGATGAAGATGAATATTTGATCCAAACTATTTTATTGGACTATGCTCTTAAGGAGTATTGTAATACAATACCTGACTTTTTCTGTAGATCTGTTTTTATTCATATATTATTCTATGAAGATAAAGGTTCGCTTTTAAAACTGGACAGCATAGAAAAAGAGGATTTTTTGAATGTGTTAAATGAATTAAACGATATAATTGATAGTAAAATAAGATATAAATATTGATCACTAATAACTTGTAAAAGGAAGAACGAGATGAAATACGGACTTGTACTTGAGGGCGGCGCAATGCGCGGACTTTTTACCGCAGGCGTTATTGATGTCCTCATGGAAAATGATATAAAATTCGATTCAACTGTAGGAGTTTCAGCAGGTGCAGCTTTCGGCTGCAATTTCAAGTCGGGGCAGATACGCCGTGTTATCCGCTATAATACACGTTTCTGCAAGGACAAGCGATATTGCAGCAAACGCTCTCTTATCAAAACAGGAGATATGTTCGGGGCTGAGTTCTGTTACCACACTATCCCCGATAAGCTTGATGTATTTGACTTTCAGACATTCAACAGTTCGCCTATGGATTTCTGGGTAGTATGTACCGATGTGAATACAGGCAAGGCGGTATACCATAAATGCGGCCCTATCGACCACGACGAGCTGGAATGGATACGTGCTTCTGCTTCCATGCCATTAGCTGCCCGTATAGTAGAGGTGGGCGGCTACAGACTTATGGACGGCGGCGTGGCAGACTCGATCCCGCTGAAGTTCATGGAGAGCCGCAATTGCGAAAAGAACGTGGTCGTGCTCACTCAGCCGCGTGATTATGTAAAAAAGCCTGTGAGTATTTTGCCGCTCATTAAGATGAAATACCGGAGCTTTCCGAAATTTATCGGAGCGGTGGCTGAACGCCATAAAATGTACAACAGCGAGCTGAAATACATAAGAAGTGCCGAGGAAGAGGGAAGAGCGCTGGTCATTGCACCGCCTGAGACACTTCCTATAGGTCATATTGAGCATGATCCCGAGGTGCTGTTGGAGGTGTATCGCATCGGCAGGCGCGTCGCAAATGAGAATCTGGGAAAGATAAAGGAATTCCTCGGTATCAGCGAGGAATAAATGAAAATGACCTGTTCGCTTTGAACAGGTCTGTTTGTTATATTTTGATGTATTTTTTTACTCTGTCCGAGATGATAAGCGATAAAACGAGCTTTATCAGATCGAAAGGAACGAAGGGGATAACACAGATCTTCAGTGCGCTGTAGAATGATATTCCGTTGTCGCCTTTTGAGTATACGTACACGAACCAGAGTGTGCCGAACAGGTAACATACAGCAAGTCCAATGGTCATTAATATGACACGGACAACGAGTTTGCTGCTTATAAGTTTTGTGCCAAACCAGTAAATGAGGCATAGGATCAGATATCCGATAAGATAGCCGCCTGTTGGCCCTAAAATAACTCCTATACCGCTTTTGAAGCCTGCGAATACGGGAAGTCCGATGATACCGAGAAGAAGATACACGATAAATGAAAATGTGCCTTTTCTTCCACCGAGAATTCCGACGGCGCAGAATACTCCGAAGGTGTGCAAGGTTATGGGGACGGCTCCTATTGGTATTGATATCCATGCACATACTGTTATTATGGCTGCAAATAACGCAGTAAGTACAAGTTCTTTTGTGGTGAAACGGCTTTTACTGCCGTTCGATGATATGTTTTCGCTCATATTCAAAATCTCCTTTAATGACATTATATCACATGAAGCAAGTATTGTCAACCTTAAATTCGAAATAGGTTGACGATAATATTGCGTATACTATAAAGGATTTTTTGTGAATGTTGCTATTTTGAAATTTTTATGTTATAATCACGGAGTCCGCGCCGTCTTTTTTGCGGCGAAGTTCAAAGCAGCGGAAAGATTTTTTCGCGTATGTTGCTATTTTGAAATTTATGTGTTATAATAATATATAAATACAATTTTGAAAGGTGATTTCTCTAATAATGAAAACCAGTGAATTCCGTGATGTGGTGATCCCTGATCGTATCAAAGCTGATTTTAATGTGGGTCTCACCTCGGCTCAGGTCGAGGAAAGAGTTGAGGCAGGGCTGGACAACAAGCCTGTTGAGTCCCCGTCTAAAACGGTCAAGGAAATACTTATTGATAACCTCTGCACTTATTTTAACCTTATATTCGTCATTCTTTCAGTATTGCTCATAATTGTCGGCTCGTACCGTGATCTTTCCTTTATGCCTATAATCATTGCAAATGCTCTGACGGGTATTATACAGGAGCTTCGTTCAAAGTCGGTACTTGATAAGATAAAAGTGCTCAATGCACCTGTGACAACTGTTGTTCGTGACGGAGAAGTCAAAACGGTTCCCTCAAAGGATCTTGTACGCGATGATATTGTCGTATTCAAGGCGGGAAATCAGATAAGCGCTGATGCGATAGTTGTGGACGGAAATGTAGCGGTAAACGAATCCCTGCTCACAGGCGAATCGGACGAGATTACCAAGAAGCCCGGTGATAAACTTATGTCGGGAAGCTACATAGTTTCGGGATCATGTCGTGCAAGACTTGAAAAGGTCGGCAAGGAATCATACATCTCCAAGCTCACATTGCAGGCTAAAAAGTCCAGAAAGGGCGAGCAGTCCGAAATGATACGTTCGCTCAACAGGATCGTTAAGTTTGCAGGCTTTGCGATAATCCCTATCGGAAGCATACTTTTTTATCAGGCATACTATTTAAACCATGATTCAATTCGCGCAAGTGTTCAGTCCATGGTCGCTGCGGTTATAGGCATGATACCTGAGGGACTTTTCCTTCTTGCCAGCGTTACACTTGTTATAAGTACAATGAAGCTTGCTCTCGGAAAAGTACTTGTTCACGACATGAAGTGTATAGAGACTCTCGCCCGTGTAAATGTACTGTGTGTCGATAAGACCGGAACTATCACCGAAAATGAGATGTCCGTATCCGAGCTTGTTAAGGTGAGCGATGACTATACGGAAGAAAATGTGAGGGGACTGCTCAGTGATTTTGCGGCTTCTCAGGACGCAGACAATCAGACTATGGCGGCTGTGAAGAATTACTTCCACAGTCCTACGGGCAGAGGAGCTATCTCAACAACGGGCTTCTCTTCGGAATTCAAATACAGCAGTGTAACATTTGAATGCGGATCATTTATAATGGGTGCTCCCGAGTTCATTCTCAAGGGAGAGATAGCTCATTACAGCAATATTATAGATCAGTACAGCCGCAGGGGAAACCGTGTTATAGCTTTTGGAAAGTACGAGGGCGTACCGGATGGAAAGGCTCTCACAGCTCCTGTAAAGCCGTTATGCTTCATTATGATGTCAAATCCTATCCGTGAGAACGCTCCCGAAACATTCAAGTATTTTGCAGATCAGGGCGTTGACATAAAGGTTATATCAGGCGACAATCCTGTAACTGTCTCGGAGGTCGCTAAGCAGGCAGGTATCAGAAATGCTGCCGACTATGTTGACGCAACTACCCTGACAAATGATGCGGCTATAAAGGATGCTGTTATGCGTTATACAGTCTTCGGACGAGTTACTCCCGAACAGAAGCGCAAGTTCGTGAAGGCACTGAAAAAAGCAGGCAAGACCGTTGCAATGACAGGTGACGGTGTAAATGACGTTCTCGCACTCAAAGATGCCGACTGCTCGGTCGCAATGGCTTCGGGAAGTGACGCGGCAGCTCAGGCAGCTCAGCTTGTGCTGTTGGAGTCGGATTTCTCAAAGATGCCTGATGTTGTTGCTGAGGGCAGAAAGGTCGTAAATAATCTTGAACGTTCGGGAAGTCTGTTCATAGTAAAGAATATATTCTCGCTGATAATCTCGGTACTGTTCATATTCTTCGGACTTGCTTACCCACTGAAGCCTGCGCAGATATCACTGATAAGTATGTTTACGATCGGTCTTCCGGCGTTCTTCCTGTCACAGATGCCGAACCGTGAACTTATCAAAGGCAGATTTATCATGAATATCCTGCTGAAAGCGCTTCCTGCTGCTCTCACGGACGTACTTGTGGTCTGTGCGATGGTGTACTTCGGCAATATATTCAACGTAGCGCCTACCGATATCGCAACTGCTTCGACCATACTTATGAGTATCGTCGGCATGATGATAGTTTTGCAGATATGCAAGCCTATGGACGTTTACAAGATGTGGATGTGGATACTCTGCGGAGTCGGACTTGTTTGCTGTATGATATTCGTCAGCAAGCTCTTTGACATCACATCAATGTCAAACAGATGTATCCTTCTTTGCGTGAACTTCTCCATAATCGCTGAACCCTGTCTGCGTTATCTTACAATAGCAATGAAAAAGATACAGGATTTCTTCATAAAAGAATAAAAAGAAAGGCAGTTCCGAACGAACTGCCTTTTCTGTTACTTTCTGCCGAATAGTCCTTTTTTCACGTATGGCTCAGATGTGATCCCGAGAACCTTGTATCCGTCTTTTTCGATTGTTTCGGTCAGAAGAGCGCTGTCAAGAGCTTCTTCTGAGATGACTTCGGTCTGTCCCTTGCTGTGGGAGGATTCGACCTTTTTAACCTTGAAAGCGTTGCGTATAGCGTCATTTACGTGAGATTCGCACATTCCGCACATCATACCTTCAACTTTAATGACAGTCTTTATCATATTATCAGCTCCTAATTGTTAGATTATGCTGACATATATATTTTACCTCTTTTGGATTTTTTTGTCAAGCTTTTAGTACAGAAAGTTAATATGTTTGTTGGGGATACTATTAGTTTGCCTGATTGTGATAAAACGAGTAAAATTTTGTAAGTTTTTACGATTTTGACTTGACTTTTTGATTTGAAATATGGTAAAATATATATAACGTTTTGATTCTTAGTTTTGTAAAGGAGAAAACATTATGAAGAATTTATTCATGAGGGCATCTGCTATTCTTTTGTCCATAGCTTTTATCTTTACAGTTCAACTATACATACCTTCAAATATAGATGCTCATGCAGCAGTTTATGCTGTATGGCCTGCTGAACCGAAGTACAAAAATATCACGACATATTTTGATCCTGCAAGAAATTCAAATGATAATTCGGGATATCACAATGCCATTGATATCGAAGCTGCGGGAGGAAGCAATATTTATGCAGCCTGCGGCGGTGAGGTCATCTCGGCTGACTGGAAGGGCGACTACGGATATCTGGTAATTCTTTATCATGCCGATCTTGGTGTATATACCTTCTATGCTCATGCATCACAGGTGCTTACAAGTGCAGGTGCTAAGGTGAAGCAGGGGGATACAATTGCAAAGGTTGGAAGCACAGGCAATTCCTCTGGAAATCACATACATTTCGGTGTCTGTAATACTCTCGTGGGCGGATATCCTGCACGTACCTATTATGACCCGCTCACTTATTTTACATATTCCGACAACAACGGTGAGAACAATAACGGTGCACAGATCCCGAATGAAAAAACTCCGTCGTGCAGCTGTTCTGACAAGTATGCAGGAACATACACAACGAAAAATGTAGTTACTTACCTTAATATAAGAGCTGACCACAGCACAAATTCCGCTGTTGTGGGAACAATCCCCGCAAATGCTGTATTTACAGTCACAATGGGCGACGGCAAGTGGGCTCACGTAGAGTATAACGGAGTTAAAGGCTTTGCTTCCATGGATTATATGCAGCTTAAAGAGAAGAATCCTGAGATAAAGTCGGATATGAAGATAACCGGTGTAACAGCTCCCGAGGGCGAGCTTGAGCTTGGAAAGCCGTTCAGCATCAGAGGCGTAATAACCTCGGCTCTGCCCATAAAGAAGGTCTACGGAGGCGTTTATTTCCGAAACGGTGAGGCTACCAGCCAGTGCGTTGAAGCAGCTCCGAATACAGAAAAGTACGATCTGTCGACATTTTTTGACAATAATGTGATCTTTGGCGTTCTCAAGTCAGGGGAATACACATATAAGATAACAGCTGAGGATACAAGCGGCACGGTATATTACCTTGTTACAAGCGAGTTCACGATCGCGGAAGACAAGCCGCTTCTTGGTGACCTGAACGGCGACGGAGTCCTTAACGTCAGTGATGCAGTTATCCTTCAGAATTATCTCCTCAAACGCACAGATGATTTCAGCAGGGAACAGTTTATGCTCACAGATATGAACGGCGACGGAAGTGTTGATGTTTTTGATCTTGTAGAGCTTAAAAAAGCTATCCTCAATACGGCTGAATAAGAAGCAGTAATAAATGAAATGGGGGAGTATTTTTTAATTCATGCTTATCATAGAACTAAGCCTTTAGCTATTAACCAATGAGTTGCCTTAGTCTGAGGAATAACGGCTGCGGCTGTATTACACATTTCTTCTTACCTATTTCAATTTACAGTATATGAATGATATCCCGATTACGGTTCAGAAGCTGCTTTCGGGATATTTTTTTTGCAGTAAAAAAGCCGCAGCAGAATAAGCGGCGTACTCATATAGAAACTTTACACGAAATTATCGGGGGAAACCTTTCTGAGGAAAGGTTCCTCTGACCGAGGCGTTCCCCTTTGTCACTGCGTGACATCTCCCCGCACTGCGGGGAGTCAACCCCGTATCCCTTTCCAAAGACTTTTAACACGAATTTTTCTCTGATAGGGCGCTCCCTGCAAAACTTGCAGGGCTTTTTTATTGCTTTGAGCGCCCTATCTGCGAAAAATTCAAGCCGGAATATGTATGCTAAAATAAAACTGAGCCAGTTAGCCTCAAAATGATAATAAAAAAATGAGCCACTAAAATAAAAATCCTGTATAATAAGAGAAAGAGCTTGTGTACAGGAGGAACAAGGAGTGGCAATAGCAATGGAGAT
>NZ_JAILNU010000089.1 GCF_024691275.1 Ruminococcus sp.
ACCTTGTCAAAAGTAACTGTCTCATCAGCCTCTGCTGCGAGCTTCTCGATGAAGATGATATCTCCCTCGTTTACCTGATACTGCTTTCCGCCGGTTTCAATAACTGCGTACATATTGTGGCACCTGCCTTTTCAATAAACTCGCTGTTACAGGCGTGTATAATACAACTTTTTGAGCCTGTTTACAAGCGGCAATAATATTTTATCATAAAGTACGGGCTTTGTCAAGCATTTTTTTCAATATTTCAGAAAAACTTCCCCTGCAAAGTACAGGGGAAGTATGATCATCTTACCAGACTCTGTAGCCCTCGTGACCGATCTTGTATGATGTACCTGGTACATAGAGATCGTCAGGCTTGAGCTCCTTGCCGTTTTCCTTAGCTGTGTCGATAGCCTTTCTGAGTTCTCTGAAAGCCACGCTGTTTGTTACGATACGGGAAACATCTTCCTGTGTTGGCTTACCGCTCATATATTCAAGAACTGCCTGCTGGAGGTAGAAATATGTACGGAGCTGTGTCTTCTTGAACTCGATGCTCTGCTGCTCTTCGCCTTCACCCTCGAGGAGGAACAGGCTGTCGCCCTCACGGTAGCCGAGTGTGAGCTTTGCAAATATCTCAGGGATAAATACTCTGATCTCGGCAGCGATGTTCTTGTCTCCGTCAACAAGCTTTTCGAGCTTTTCTGTCATCTCGATGTATTCCTCACGGGACTTGATGTTCACCATCATATTGATAGTTTCCTTTGCAGCGTTCATGACGAGCTCCTTCTTGAATGGACACTTATCGTCTTCACGCTGAACGAATATAGCATACTGCTTCTCTGAAACGAACACCTCGTCAGCCTTCATCTCATTCTCAACATACTCATTGAAGTACTTTGAGAGCTCAACGCATACTGAACCGTTTATTCTTACCTCGATTATCTTCTTCTCCTTGTACTTTGCAAGGTAGATCCTGAGCCAGTAATACTTCTTTGAGCCGAGATACTTTGGTATCTCATTTCTGATGAAGTTTACGAGCATAGTTGGCTGCTTGTCCTTTACGCCTATTCTTACAACTGACTGGCAGTACATATCAAAATCATAGTGCTGTCTGAGGAAATCAACTGAAACAGGCTGTGGGTTCTTCTTGACCATAGACTGGTCGAGTGGGTGCCATACGCCGCCGTGGAATATCTCAACAGCCATTGATGAAGCTTCTTCGAGAGTCTGTCCCTGTGAATCTACAGGCTCGATAAGAGGCTCGTCAAAGTCGTCATGTCTTACAATAAAGATAGTCTGAAGGATCTGGATACCTTCGTTCTCCTCTAATCTGCCCACCTGAACATCAATTGTAAATCCCTTAGGCATTATTACGCAGTCATCGTAAAGTGTTCCGTTAAGCTTTGCGTTGAGCGCATCGAGGACGAGCTTCTTGATATCCTCTCTCGGATCTGCAGCTGTTGCAGCTACATCTTCCTTCTGATTGTTCTTCTTCTTAAAAATTCCCATTTTCTATTCTCCTTATGAATAATTATTAAATATGCATGGCATAATTTTAAACTGTAAACTTGACTGCCGCCCAGCCTTCGCGCACTTCAGGCTCGGGCTCCTTGAAGCCTGCCGAGATCAGCGCTTCGATAACTTCGTCCATTCTCTCCTCGATGATACCCGAAACAAGCAGTATACCACCGTCTCTGAGATAACGTCTGAAGCTGTCTTTCATTGCGATAAGAACATCTGCAACAATATTTGCTGCTATAATATCATACTTATCATCTATCTCATCGGCAAGTTTCTCATCTGTGAGGATATTGCCGAAATAAGTCTTGTATACATCAGGTGAGATATGGTTCTTGACTGCATTTTCAAGAGCTGTTACCGCTGCGTTTTCCTCAATGTCTACCGCAACTGCACTCTTTGCTCCAAGAAGCATTGCACCAATGGAAAGGATACCGCTTCCGCAGCCCATATCAAGGAGCTTGTCCCCTTTGTTCAGATACTTTTCAAGCACTTCAAGGCAAAGTCTTGTGGTATGATGTTTTCCTGTTCCGAAGCTGGACGCAGGATCAATTTCAAGGATTATCCTGCCGTCGGAGTTGTCGTATTCCTCCCACGAAGGCTTGATAACAAGCTTTTCTCCCACCTTGAAAGGCTTGAAATACTGTTTCCAGTTATTTGCCCAATCCTCTTCACGGATACTTGTCATCTCAGCTTCAAGTCTGCCGTAAGCTCCGTCAATGTCCGCAGCCTTCATCTCCGAGAGCATTGACTTTATAGTGAGGAGCATCTCTGCTCCCTGACCATTTGACGGGATATAGACTGTTATACAAGTCTCACATTCCGACAGACCCATAAGATCGTCATCAATGTAGTCCCACTGACCGTTTTTGTTCTCTAAGAACTCCTTGAAATCCTCGGGGTCTTTAATAGAGAATCCCTTGATACCGATATCGGTCAGCTTCGAGCAAAGCAGCTCTATTCCTTCTGTGGTCGTATAAATATTGACTTCTGTCCATTCCATTGAATATTTTCTCCTTATTTACAGATGAGCATGAGGTATAAAAGCACATCTGTATTGTCTATTTTGCCGTCGCCGCTGAGATCAGCAGCCTTTTTCTCGGCTTGTGTAAGCGCTGAAATACCTTCGGGAAGGCTCTCGCTTTTTGAAATGTACTCATTTATAAGTGCAAGGTCGTACTCGTCATTTCTTCCGTCATTGTTGACATCGCCTGGCGTGATCTTTTCAGCACTTTCGGCATATCTGAGCGGCGAAAGATCGACCCAGCCCTTTTTGCCGCTCACACTAACTTCGCCGTATCCGCCGCTGACGCTCAATACGTTAACGACTCCGCCGTCATCAAGCTTTGCGAAAGAGCTCTTTTCGTCTTTTATATCAGCCAGTATATCAACTTTTTCACTGCTGCCGCAATAATACTCTCCAGGTTTGTATACCACAGGAGCCTGATCCGGCAGAACTGCCGTAGTTGTTGTCGCTGCCGAAATTGTTGTAGCTGCTGTAGTCGTTGTCAGAGGTGCAGCCGCAGCAGTTTTTGCATTGAGCGGCACAAAGCCCTTATATGGATTTTTACCGCTGAGCGCCTGATAGCAGGTTATGCTGCTGTTGTTGTACGCCTTGAACATGAGTATCTCGTCCTTTGCAGGGTCAGCCATATATACATCGTCACCGATAACACCGTCGATATACACCCAGTGTCCGCCTACATTGCATATAACGTACATTCCCTTGTCAAGGTACTCCTTCAGTTCCCTTGCCTTACCGCTCTGATCCCCAGATCTGAAGCTGATATTCGCAGTTGCTATATTTATCTCGGGCACAGCTCTGTTCACAGATGCCCACGAGATCAGACCGCCGCCGCTGTTGAATGCGCCCATACTATTGAGCTGCCTTGCAAATACACCGGGGTCAAAGCTGTCAGTGTTCCTCGCTCCCGATGCGGCTGCGACCATTGCTATAGAAGTCACATAGCAGCCCGATCTGCGCAGAGTAGTACCGCCGATAGCTGTATTCCCCCATCGGTCATCAAGCTGCCGCCAAAGGCGAAAATCTTCAGCTGCTCTTACATTATGTTCTGTTCTTAACGCTCCTGCAAACACTCCTATGAATACAAGAAATGCCAGCAGGAGCTTAATTATTCCTTTATCTTTTAAAGACTGCATTTTAAAAACTCCGTTCACACCTTGTCAATTCGTGTATGTTTATTCTTTTTTGCTTCTCTTAAAGCATCATATGCCTTTATGTATTCTTCTATGGCTGCCTGTTTTTCATTTTCAGAAAGCTCGATGCCTCCGTATGCGGATTTATCGAACATTTCCACGATATCTCCGATATCAGCCCCCGATGTATCATGTACGATAACACCGACCTCAGACGAGGTATTGGCACTTTCGATATCATAGAGCCTGCATATCCTGTGCATTATCGCCCTGACAGTCTCGCGCGGTGAACGCTTCCTGCTGCGCATAATGAATATCTTATGTGCCAGGAAAGGATATACAAATGAGAACAGGACGGCAAATAATGCGATCGCAAGTATGTATAATCCCGCTCTTGACAGCATATCTGTAGCTGTCGTTTTTTTCTTCTCGACAACTTCATCGGTTATCGTCGGCTCAAAGCTGAGCCAGCCGTAGCCTCTGATGTAGAGCTCAGGGAAGCCGTGTGCGTCCTTTGTAGTCACAACATAATTTGCTCCGGGATTTATAGCGTTCTCCCTCGGCTTTGTCATATTGTAGCCTTCGCAGTATCTTGCAGGAATGCCAGCAGCTCTTGCGAGAAGAACCATTGATGTTGCATACTCATAGCAGACACCTCTTTTTGTATCAAAGAGGAATGTCTCGGCATTTTCGCCTTTCTTCTTATTGTAGCTCAGATCGTATATGTAGTCATTGTTATAAAAGTAAGCCTCAAGAGCATTTGCCTTATCATACTCTGTCGTACAGTTCTTCGTTATCCTGTCCGCCAGCTCCTTGATCTTGGTATTATTGCCGTAATCAAGGTAAAAATCAAGATAATCGTCATACAGCTTATAGTCGAGCTCGAAATAATTGTAACTTCTTAATGTGTCCTCATCCGTGTCATCTCTGTTTATTCCGTATTTTTGCCAGAAAAGAACGTTATCGGCATCTTCGAGCAGCTGCTTGTAATCGTACTGTGCGATATTATCAATAAAAGCTCTGTTTTTACTGCTTAAAAAAAACGTATCCGCACTGTAGTTGAATTTGAATTTCTCCACCGTCGAGAACGGCGAATCTATTGCATAAACAACGCCGTTGCGAAGTCTGGTCATCTTGTTTCTTCGTGAACATTCTGTCATAGTTATAGCGCCCTGCGGGACAGGTGCCATATGTGAACCGTCTGACATTCCGATCAAGCCGTATAAAGAATAGAACTTGACCTCACGTATCTCAGGCTGGTCGAGACCTTCGCTGACATACTCTGTAAGTCCGTACTTTTCGGCAAAATCACTGTCGGAACTTGCCGCACAGAGAATAGCATCTGCAATTCCCATCGGTGAACCGATATCAAGTGGAGCAGAATAAAGCGTCTCTCCGAAAACATCATCGACTTTGGTTACCTTCCAGCTGTCATCTTTGAAGTTATAGGTCGAAAATGTCTCCATTTTTATACGCAGAGGTTCCTGCGCATCCGCTTCATATACGAACCAGTTCTGACTTTTTGACCTGAACTGCTGACCTGATGTAGTATCTCTGAAAACGTTGAGCATATCATTGAGCCTGTCGGTCAGCGCTTCAGCGTTGATGAGAGATTCGAGATATGACCTGTCAGCCTCTACGGCAGGCTTCGGAATAATGGCAGCTATACTCGAAAATGCTACAGCATATGCAGCTATCGTTTTCCACGACTGCCTTCTGCCGATGAAGATCGACGTTTCGCTGTCCGCGAGCTGTCGGTAGTAGACCATCAGAAGTACATATCCTACTGTGAGAAGTATGATAAAGCCTGTGGGCATTTTCTCATATTCTTTACCGTATATGGCAAACGGTATTATGAAAATGAGAAAATTCATGAATATCCTGTACCTTACACGGGTGAAGTAGTATATTACCGATCCCATGAAAAGCAGGAACAGCAGGAAAAATCCCATGGTGTACCAGTAGTTGAATTCAACAGAGTCCTGAGGTGTCAGGAACCAGAGCATCCATGAGATACCGTAGTTCGCCGAACCTTTATCCAGCGAATAACGCACTCCGATGCCAAAAAGCGCTACAAGGACACCGTATACGCCATATCCTATGACATGGTGCTTCTGCATATAATCGAATATCCTGAACATCAGCCAGCCGCTTGCAAAAGTTGCAGCTCCCCAGCCAACAGCAAATAAATACCCCTGATTATCAGTCTTTATCCTGTCACGGTAATGATACATCAGTGCAGCCATTATCAGCGCTGTATACCAGAGAACAGGATCAGTCAGCGTCCTAACAAGAAATTGCTTCAGACTGAAATTTTTTGTATTGCTTTCTTTCATATTTATACCAAAATAAAGTTATTATCCTCATCAAGATACCACAGCGGCAGCGATGTAGAGTTCGCGGACGCTACGGATAGACCGATTATACTTACATTATCAGGATTATCTATGCAGTCACTAACTGCCGAGAATCCCTCTCCTGCATCTGTTGTTGCTATTACACAGGCACATACCGACGTATTCACCTGTTTCAGGTCGATCCTCTTATCGGGAACTACCTTAACAGCAAGTACCTTCAGCAGAAGCTGATTAGGATAATCGGGATTGTCTACACTTTCATTTATCGTATCCCCTGAACTTGACCTATAGACGAAATTACAAGCTATACCCTGCTTTACAAGCAGCGACAGCAGTCCGAACACGGAACGTATAAGCTGTTCTTCCGCTCTTACGGCATTTTCAGGAGGAACAGTATTTCGCCTGAAAAGATCAAGCACTATCACTGGCTGTACAGATGCAGCTGCTTCATCAAGTCTTACCATAAGCTTTGACTTTTTCGATGAAAGCTTCCAGTTGATGCGCTTGAGCGGGTCGCCTTGTTCGTATTCACGATGTTCATATCCCGGAGAAGTATTTGCCGAGAACATCATTGCGGTATCATTCTCCTCATCGTCATCACTCGTGAGAACAACATCTGCGATTGAACGAAACAGCTGTGTAGAGGCTTTAATATCAGGTATCTCAGGTATTACACCTACGGATACCGGCTGTAGCATGGACGACTTTAAGCGTATCTTGAAAAAGCCCATGAATCCACACGCATAAACTGCGCTGATACCAACTTCCCCGTTACCGCCGACCAAGGCATCGAACTCATATCTGAACGTTTTCTTGTTTTCATTGAGCATTGTCAGCTTACGGCTCTTTATGTCCTGACCGAATATTATGGAAGCATACGGACATACCTCCAGTATTGATGTGGGCAGCTGTCCCTTTTTCTCGACCATTACCGTTACGAGAAGCTTGCTCCCCTTTTTCACGTATGCGTCGCAGGTGAAGCTCACCTTTACGCTGTTCATTGCATACAATGTCAGTCCAAGGGATACAAGCGGTGCAAAAACTACGAAGGCAAGAAGGATTATTCCCATTTCGCCGTCCACGTAAAAAGTAAAGATGTAGACAAGAAATACGACCGCAAGGATACTCAGTACACTTTTTAGATACTTCATAATCAGCTCATCATGGGAACATTGCAGTTCTTGAGAACATATTCCACATATGCCTCGCCTGTACCGAAAGCAGTCTTGCCCTGCGGGGATAAAATTATCCTGTGGGCAAGCACGGCTGCTGCAACGTTCTTGACATCATCAGGAGTAACGTACTCTCTGTCATAAATATACGCATACGCCTTAGCAGCTTTGAAAAGCGCGATACTTCCGCGGGGACTTATACCAAGGATCGTATTTCTGTCCTGACGGGTCGAAGCTACTATATTGACGATATACTCCTTCACTTCATTGGTAACTCTTACCTTTTTTACATCCTCCTGCATAGCCGCGATATCATCAACTGTCATGACAGGTTCGGTGATATTGACAATAGGATTATTATTTTCAGTTCTGTCAAGGATCTGGATCTCCTCCTCAACTGACGGGTATCCCATGGAAAGCTTCATAAAAAATCTGTCCATCTGTGCTTCCGGGAGATGGAACGTACCATAAGTTTCTACAGGATTCTGCGTTGCCATAACAAGAAACGGTCGAGGAAGCTTGTGTGTCACGCCGTCAAGACTTATCTGGCGTTCTTCCATAGCTTCAAGAAGTGCAGACTGTACCTTAGGCGAAGCACGGTTTATCTCGTCAGCAAGAAGGAAATTGCACATTACCGCACCGTCACGGTATATAAACTCTCCCTTGGCGGAATCAAGCATCGTAAAACCTGCTATATCCGATGGCATAACATCAGGAGTTAGCTGAATACGGTTGAACTTACCGCCGATCGAACGTGAAAGAGCTGTTATCAGCTGCGTTTTTCCTACGCCGGGGACATCTTCAAGAAGAACATGACCTTCGCAAAGGAGTGCCGCAATAAGATTAACAACTGTCTCTTTTTTGCCGACAATTACTCTGCCCACTGAACCTGCAAGTTTACTTATATTACTGTTCATATTTTTTACCTCATAATTCTGAACATATTTATCCAATTAAATATATTATATCATATTTAGTCAAGGACTGCAAGAAAAAACCTTACGAAAATCCGTCTGTATTATTGTAACATCTTACAATAACGCCAAGCAGTTTGTGTGGAAAATTATATATATATTTTTTGAGCTGAACCACTTTCTCCTCACAGCAGCTTCAATTATCAATTATTTCATATACTTATAGTTAGTTATGCACAACAATGGCAACATATTTTCATTTATTCCGTCACTTGCGCTATCACGAAATATATGTTATAGTTAATATATACAATTGTTTGCCGCGGTTTATGATTATTATATATCATTTGTGTATATAAAATGTTATATATAGTCAAATTTAGCAGTTGTACTCTAATTATCACACACTTAAACTCAGAAAGGTCGGTATTATTATGGACAGCAACGAATTAAAAGCACAAATCATTGAAGGAATCGAAAAAGAACACAGAGGCAAAATGGACGATGGAGTTCTCGATGCAGCACTTCAGAAAATGCAGCTTACCGAAACAAAATATCACGCAACAGGCTCTATCCTCACTGTATTCTTGTATTCAAGAGTATACTGTGATATTGATGACAAAGTCTATGGCGCTAAATTTACAGGAAATGCAGGCGGTATCGGTTCTGTAGGCGGCGGCGCACTGATAGGTGATGTTTATACGGACGACATCGAAAGACTTTTAAAAGAAACTCACTCATTTGAAGTCAACGCCACAAACGTTTATACAAGTTTCCTGTTCTTCGACAAGCACAGCAATCTGCTCGGTCATTTCCAGGCAGGTGCAGTTTCATTGTCATGCGGCATATTCGGCGGAACAGGTTCCTGGGAGCGCCACAAATAATTATGTTGTTATAAAACCCGAAAACAATTGTTTTCGGGTTTTTTGCATATATCAGTAATAGAATTCTTCTCGTTTCTTTTTTCTTGCCGATGCATACAAGCATATTTCGCCAACTGCTCCGACCAATACAGCACCTATTCCGCCGCCAAACATCGCAAGTGACATAGTATCGGGCTTTTCGTCAATTAGTCTGAGTGCGGCAACTTCGGAAGCATCAATGCCTATCTCTTTCAAAGCGTTATTCCTTATCTTTATATATCCGCTGCTTTTAGGCTGCTCACAAAGCTTCCCCTCAATATGAACAGCTTCAGGCATTTCATTGGTGTTCCCGTTAAAATAATCAGTCCAGCCGCGATAATTCTTATCAAGCTTTTCCTTCAGATCAAATGACGAAACAGAAACTACATAGGCAAAATAATTACGAATATTCCCTGACATTTCACCGTCAATGAGCTTCTTCATATCATCAGCGCTTATGTTTTCGACAATGTAATAATATACTTCATGAGTATCTCCGCTGATGCCAAGTTTACCGTCCATTTCCTCGCAAGTTGCAAAATGGCCGTCAACATACGTGATATCAGCTTCTGCGCGACTCTCCTTTTCAAGATCTTCCATTGCCGCGCTATTAACCCCAAGCATTTTGCCGCTCATATACATTGCCGCATCACTGAACCCGACAACTGAAACGAGTACACCAAGCAGCACGATCACCAAAAATACTCCGCCAATTATTTTCCTCATACCAACACCCTATATAACAAAAAGGCAGCAACGTATATACGCCGCTGCCCTTTCATTATTAAATTACTTTATCATCTTTGCTACTTCGTCAGCAAGGTTGTCTTCCTTCTTTTCAACACCTTCGCCGCGCTCGTAACGGATAACGTCAACGACCTTGATAGAGCCGCCGAGCTTCTTAGCCTCAGCATCTACATAGCCCTGAACTGTAAGCTTGTCGTCCTTAACGAATGCCTGCTCAAGGAGGCAGTTCTCGCTGTAGTACTTGCCAACCTTACCTTCAACGATCTTTGCACGAACCTGCTCAGGCTTAGATGCCATCTTAGGATCCTCAGCCATCTGAGCCATCATGATCTCCTTCTCCTTCTCAAGCACCTCATCAGGTACCTGCTCACGGCAGAGATATGCAGCATTGAGAGCTGCGGACTGCATAGCTACGTCCTTACCGATAACTGCAACCTGATCTGCTGCAAGGTCTGTATCCATCTTTACGAGAACACCGATGCTGCCGCCATTGTGAATATAAGAAGCAAGCTTGCCCTCGAGTCTTACGAAACGACGGATAACGATATTCTCTCTGATCTTCATACCAGCGAGCTCTGTGAGAACTTCGCCTACTGTATTGCTGCCGCCGCTGATCTGCATAGCCTTGAGAGTCTCAACATCAGCAGGGTTCTTTTCGATAATTGTGTTTGCTACGTTAGCAACGAAGTTTCTGATATCGTCTGTGTTAGCAGCGAAGTCAGTCTCTGTGTTTACTTCGAGGAGAACGCCTACTTCGCCGTTTACAACAGCTGTAACTACGCCCTCAGCAGCAGCTCTGCCGCTCTTCTTAGCCTGTGTAGCAAGTCCTTTTTCTCTGAGGAACTCGATAGCCTTGTCCATATCGCCATCGTTCTCTTCGAGAGCCTTCTTACAGTCCATCATACCAACGCCTGTGGACTTCATAAGTTCTTTAATTTCTGCAACGGAAACCTTTCCCATTGTTATAACCTCCTATTTATTATTAAATCCGCAAAAACCCGAAGTGTTAGTTCGGGTTTTTGATTGTTCTAAATGTTTTATGATTATTCAGCGTCAGCCTCAGCTGTCTCTGCTTCCTCAGCAGGAGCCTCCTCAGCAACTGTAGCGTCATCGCCCTGTCTGCCTTCGATAACAGCGTTAGCGATTGTGCCTGCGATAAGCTTTACAGCTCTGATAGCGTCGTCGTTACCAGGGATAACGTAATCAACTTCATCAGGATCGCAGTTTGTATCTACGATAGCAACGATTGGGATATTGAGCTTCTTAGCTTCAGCAACAGCGATCTTTTCCTTGCGTGGGTCAACGATAAAGAGAGCTGAAGGGAGCTTCTTCATTGTCTTGATACCGCCGAGGAACTTTTCGAGCTTCTCGATCTCGAGGTTGAGCTTAACAACTTCCTTCTTAGGGAGAAGTGCGAATGTACCGTCTTCTTCCATTGTGTGGAGCTGCTCAAGTCTCTTTATTCTTGTCTGGATTGTCTTGAAGTTTGTGAGCATACCGCCGAGCCATCTTGCGTTTACATAGTGTGCGCCAGCTCTTGTAGCCTCTTCCTTAACTGAATCTCCAGCCTGCTTCTTTGTACCTACGAAAAGTACTTCGCCGCCCTGAGCTGCAATGTCACGAACGAACATATAAGCTTCTTCAAGCTTCTTTACAGTCTTCTGAAGGTCGATGATGTAGATTCCGTTTCTTTCTGTGAAAATGTATGGTGCCATTTTCGGGTTCCATCTTCTTGTCTGGTGACCAAA
>NZ_JAILNU010000091.1 GCF_024691275.1 Ruminococcus sp.
ACACTGGGGCAGGCTCAAAGAGGACAAGTGGATCGTGAACTGTATGAGCTGCCGTGGTCTGTCTAAGGTCCTATTCAGTCTGATGTCCTGGGAGGACGAGGGTAAGTACAGATTCAAGGGGCAGTTTCACACAAATGGAACCGATAAGCTTCTTGTGTTTGAACTTGACGAGCCTGTAGTAACCAAAACTGTGGAACAGGTGATAGTTCCTGAGAGTGCCGAAGACAGTGACGAAAATGCCGAAGAAATTGTAGTTGAGGAAACTGTGAAGGTATATCCTCCTTCATGGGCAGCGACTTTCGGAATGCCGATTTTGTCGATTGTTCACAGTAGTCTGCTGACACAGCAGCACTACAGCGGTGACTGGGATGTTCTCAGACCGGCTAAAGTAATCGAAGAAATGAATGTACTTTCCTCTAACATGCTTGCAGAGCTTATGGAGGAAGCTGAAGCAATTATGAAAGGATGGGAGAATAATGACGGAGCAGATGAATCTGCTGAGTGAAGAGGTAACAACAGATGAACTTTTTACAGCAAAAGAGCTGCGCAGGCAGGAGATTGAAAAGGCCTTCAGTAGCTATAGATTTGTGGTTGTCCGCAAGGAACTGTTCGCTCATCTGCGTGATCCTGCGGTTGTAATCAGAAATGAAAACATTACCTTCAACACGGCCTGCATCAACGGATTGGAGGATGTTGTGTATGTCCAGCTCTTACTGTGTGAAGACGAGAAGATGTTTGCGGTCAAAGGCTGTGGGGAAAACGACAAGGATGCTCTGCGCTGGTGTGTCGCAAAGCCTGACAAGCGCAAGAGCCGAAAGATGACCTGCCCTGATTTTACGAAACAACTGTATAACATGATGGGCTGGGATCCGAAGTGCCGTTATAAGATACTGGGGTATAAGGTTGACTTCGACGGTGAGACCTATTATGCCTTTGACCTGAGTGTAACAGAGATCTTCCATGAGAAACCGAAGAAGGGCGAGGCTGTTACTGAGCCTGTAGATACCAGAAAAGGCTATTATTCCGAAGATATAGCCAGAACCTTCGGTGTGCCTTTAGAGGAACATAGGAAGCAGACACAGATAACCGCAGAGAAGGGGTATATCAATGTAGCTACGCTCACAGGTGGAAAGAAGCCTGTGGATGGCGATGGAGAACAGTTATTGCCGGAGACTGACTCTGCGACTTCTGATGTTCCTGCCGTATATGCATCAAAAATACACGAGCAAATTGTCAATGCGCAGCCAACGGGCGAAGTGCGCCCTGATGGGGGGAAAATATATGAACCGGAGGTGTCAGATGGATCAGGCAGTATGGAATTCCAATGACCTTGGTATCAGCTTAGCCGCTTTTTCCGGTAGAATCACTATATTCAAGACCACTTTAAAAGCTTTGAACTATCCTCCGTATTTTCGCTTCCTGCTTGATATTGATCACAAGCAGTTTGGGATCGAATGCTGCGGCTATAAGTCGGAAGGTTCTCATCAACTGCCGGAGAAGATGACACGGGAGCATTACGACATAAAGAGCATGGACATGGTTAAGTTCATATTTCAGACCTGTGGGTGGGATAAAAAGTACACGTACCGCATCAAGGGTATAGCGATGCCAGAGCACAGGATGATTGTGTTTGACCTGACGACAGCACAGAAAGTTGCCGAGTTTCGGCGAAGTGAGTAGCCGTGATTATCGATTCTACGATTCCAAACGGCAGATTTAAAGATTTCGCCACATTATTCCTTTTAATATTTTGATTGCGTGCGGCAATCGTTCTTTTACGAGGCTGATACATAATTAGGGATAATGTTCAAAACTAAATATAATAATGAAGCAGCCCACTGGGTAAGCATCCAAGTTACGATGGATTTCGTAAGGAGGAGAGCTATCTGGTGGGCTGCTGTTTTATTATGTAAACTGAAATGAGCTGTTGTTTAAAGAATATCCCCACGGTATCAGTATCAGTAACATCTGCAGAACAGGAGTAAATAGAAATTGTTTACAAATTATTCATAAACTTTTTCTTTGTGACGGTTTTTAGGCATTTCCCGATATTCCGTCATCTATGGTTTTTATCATTTCTTTTCAGGTAATACACGTCAAAAATATGCCTATTTATAGCCATTTGCGGCTGCGTCATCTATTTGGGATTTACTACAATCGCGTGGTTCTCGATGAACAAGGACGTTGACGGAAACGGAATGGGTGTGACGACCGCTGATCTGCCGTTTGAGGTAGCAGTTTCAGCTCCCTACACAAATTCCCCGGATTACTCCTCGCTGCTGCAATCGCAGCTTTCATACAACACTTCCGCACACGAAACCAGCGGCAATGTCGGTGAAATCAAGTGCCTGATGAACGACGCGACCGCCGATCCTACCAACCCTATGCGAGGAATGCAGCCCGGCTCATATGGAAGTATAACCTTTATGATAAAGCCAAAGATCACCGGAACTTACACTATTCATTTCGACATAGCCGCTGTCGGCTATCACGCAGAATTTGAAACCGATAACGCAGGCGCTCTTCAGCCAAACATCCTGAAAAACACAACTGTTAACGGAGAAAGTGTTCCCGTGTTCTACTCTCTGGCGGACTACGCAGAATTACAGTCCGGGATCATTTCAGAACTCGAAGCCATTTCGTCTCCGACTCCGGAACAGCGTGAAAAGCTCGCAAGTGCCCGTGAAGATGTCGCAAACAGTCCAAAGGCATCAAGGTTTCTGAAAGGGCATATCCTGTTTTTTGAGAATTGGAGCAGTTCAACAAAGTATTACTCCGATTTTATTGATCCTGAGATCGGCTTTGACCGCACCTACACGTTTACTGCCGATGACGTTGCCGGAACTATGACTGCGGCAAGAACAGAAGAACTTACCGTCACTCTGTACTGGATCTGGCCGAACACTTTTGCTCAGATCGTTCTCGATAACGGCAACACCTACCTCAACGAGCGTGACGCCGCAATGTTCGGAAGCACACAGCCTGCCATAAGCGGTCAGACACCGCGCGAAAAGATGATAGCTTATATCGCTTCACACAGCGATCTGTTCTTTGAAAGCACTAACGCAGTATTTTCTGATACGATCGATCCGGACAGCGGTGAGGTTACTGAGACCGCAGCTTCCAAGATAGCCGCTCTGATCGCAGGACTATCATCAAATCCTGACGATATTGTGCCATTGAATAACGGATACAATAATTCCGATCAGATCATAGGCGAAAACGTACAGATACTTTTTACTGAGATCACTGCAAGTGTGCCATAATTCTCACAAAGGAGGAGACAGTATGAAACCAAAACTGATAACAAAATTTAAAGCACTGTCTCGCCGTAAAAAAGCAGGCATCGGAGTCGCCTCTGTACTGAGTGCCGCACTCGTTTTTTCCATTCCGGTCGCGGCATGGTTCACAAACCAGCGTAAGCTGGCAGATCTGCAATATGTAAACTCTCCGTCAAAGCTCTATATCAGAGCCGGTCACGACGAAGAATCGCAGTATATTGATCTCTCAAACGTGCAGGTAACTGCAACCTCTGATACAGCTAAGTACTATGTATTTGCCGTAACCGGCAGCAACGCTACTTACTATAATCTTCAGCTTGCATATACGACCAATAATCAGTTTGAATATTTTCTCTATCCGGCAAAAGAAAACACAGGAACAGCTCCGGCTGTAACACCAATGCCATTTGTTCCGTACACTGCACATAGTGAAACCGGTACATCCGGCAATTACTACTATACAGTTGATGCCTCAGTGATAACAGCTCAGCCAGAGAATACACCTGCTGCTGATGCACATAGAATAATAGATGGAACTGAGATCACAAGAGAAGGAACAGCTCATACGATCTCAGCCGGTTTTCTGAATAAAGACGGAGATCTAATTAAAGCAAAGAAAACCACATCGGGCACTATTGATTATCATGTCAATACATACGGAAATACAGTCAGCACAGAGAATGTTCAGGATTGTGCTGAACCGCTGTATTGGCAGGCCCGCGGAATAAAATCAGGTATGGACACTACAACAAGAGAACTGACAGATTATTATATTCTCGAAGTAAACTGGGCAAAAGCCAAAAAAGCTATCGAAGATGAAGGCGATACCTTTACTGACAACCGCGAAACAGATGTGATTTATATTTCGGTAGCAAGCAGTACAGGTACATAATGTAGCTCTTATGCGGAAAGGAAGTGAGAGTATTATGAAAAAATCCATCAAGAATAAACTGACAAACTTTCTTAAGAAGTATTGGATATCGCTCTGGATCGTCATCGCAACACTCTCACTTATATCCGTCAACGTCGCCTATACTTCGTATAACAAGACCAGCACTGCCAAAAGTGTTGTAGCTCGTGTCGGCGCGCTCGGAAAGCATTTTTCCTCCAATTATTTGCAGCGCGGCTCAACTATTGTCAGCGTACCTGTCTATGTCAATGAAACAGACACCGAGCCGGGCGATTATGTGCGAATATTCAATTTTGCACAGGGCAACCCCGGAGATCCCTACAACAGACAGATCACATATGTTCTGAAAATGCGGCTCGTGTATTATAATGATACAGACTATGTCCCTGCAACAGAAGCAATTGTCGGTGACCGCTATATTAAAGCCGAATTCAACGATACAACGTACACATTCGGCAAAGATGGCGCCACATATTCCAATCTCGGCGACTGGACTGCCATACCCAGCTCATTAGCCGGCAACACAGCGTCAACAGATACGATCAAGGTCACTTACAGCACAGATCAGGTCACTGCATTAACTTCAAACGCTCCGCAGTCTGCACCTAAAAAGCTGTATCTGGAAATAACTGCTGAACCTACTCCTCCGGACAATTACCTTGATCTTGAAAAAATACAAGCAAGACTTGATCTTAAATTAAACGGAACTGTAACTCCGGTTACATGGAAAGGCTATTTCAGCGATGATGATGCCAAGACTGCATCGGATGATACTGCTTTACCCACAACTTATGAAGGTTTTAATTACATCATAGAAGGCGTCGGCGAAGGTTCATTCACACTGAGCTGGAAAAGCCAATACCTCTCTTTAAATAAAGATTTCATAACAGCGTCCGGAGGAACATATACTCCGGCAGCCTCAAACGCAGATCCTAAGATCGACACACTGGTATTTAGTGTCGACTCTAATAATATAAGCCGCTATGATACTCAGTTTTACCGGACAGGAACAACTGACCCGGCATCTACATGGGGCGATTTAAAAGCATATGTAACCTATACTTTTGCAGAAACAACGAGTCCGTAACCGGATTTGATGTGTGTGTTATATGATAGGAGAATGGCTATGAAAAGAAAAAAGACTAAGCCTAAAATTATAAATAGAATTGTCAGTGCAATGCTCTCGGCAACAATAATGGTAACAGGCATACCTTTTCCGCAATTTACAGACGGATTTCATATCAAGCTCAAACCGTTTTACACTGACTCTGTGACTTTAGCGGAAGACACTATCCCCGTAGACACTGAGCCCTCAGGAATTACAGAAGTTCTATTTGATCAAAGTCAGTTAATAACCATCAATGATGCTGATGAATTAAAGAAATTCTCGTGGTGGTATAATAAATACGGTGATCCAAACAACACGATCAATGTAAACATTTCAATGGCAGAATCCTCTTCTTACAACAGCGTTCCTTACATTGATCTCCATGAAGGGTTTGCAAGTATCGGCACTGAGGAGCGGCCTTTTAACGGAACTATCCAGATCACCTCAGCTTCACTTGCAACATTTTACGTGTTCAAGCCGTTCTTTGGTGTTGTAAATCAAAGCACGAAAATATTAGATCAATTTCCTTCCGGAAATAACACAGTAAATGTCAGAGAGATCACATTCCTGAGTTCTATGGGTTATACAGGTGACTCATACACAATGCCTACACCGCATTCTGTTCTGGCAAACAAAATAGTAAATCCTTCCAGTTCGACCACTCAAATGGAATGCTCCGTAAAACTGGAATGCGTGGGAGCTGCATCCCTTCAGAATGTCAAAGAAAAAGACATTTCCGGCATTGTCGGAACCATTGACGATGGTGCGTCGTTAAAGCTCAATTTAACAAACAATGGTATCGTCTCCGGAACAAATTATATCGTAGATGTAACAGGCTCAGGACCTATCGGTCTGCTTTGCGGTACAATGGAAGATAATTCCGTTCTGACAGCAAATATCCAAAGCGGAACCAACAATAGTTATAAAGTCAAAAGCTCAGATAATTCTGCCGGTGGTCTGGTAGGAAAAATGGAAGCAGGATCAGCACTCGTCATAAACAATGGAGAAAACACAGGTTTTCAGAGCGTTGCACATAACGTTTCCGGAACCTACTGCGGAAACCTTGTCGGCTATGCAGAAAATGCATATATTGGAAGCACAATTCCTTCTTCTGTATATCCGTTAAATATGACGATCGACTCCGCTGTAAAAACAGCAGCGACTGCTGAACTGAACGGCACTTCCGGAAACGGTCATCTGTTTGGCTATTACAAAGTATCAGATGTAACAGTCGGAAGCACAACTCATAAGAACTGTACTATCACATTGAGCGGTCTCAATAATCTGACTGTAAAATCAACAAAAGGAAATTCCGGCGGTCTTATAGGCGAATTGGAATTTGCATCAACAGCAGCAGCATCTGCAGCTTCCAGCCCTGTATTTACAATCAATGGCGGAGCGGGCGTAACAGGTGCATCTAACACCGGAACCCAAAATCTGACACTTAATTTTTCCGGCAGCAATAACGGTGGTCTGATCGGTGTCTACAAAACCAGCAGCCTGAAAAATACATTGCACATCACCGATGTCTATACTTCGCTTTCCGGCACAGCGGGAGCAACAATAGGCGGTCTGATCGGTAAAATCGACGACACAACTTCTGCTGCCTATATAAAGATAGAAAAGGCACATACCACCGGTAACAAGGGCGGCGGTATGATCGGCACAGCAGGAAGCACTGATACAAAGGGCGCTTTTGTTGATGTAACTGGCTACAACAAAGTGGTTGGCGGAAGTATAGCCGGAATTATTTCATCAATGTCTTATGGCGTACTGCGTCTTGCCGGCACAACGGATCTGATTGGACTTACTTCCGGCAATATGATCCTTAACAGCCGTGACTCAGCTTTGGTTTATTCTAATGGAACAGGTAATAATGCTGAATGGACTCTCAAACGCCCAACAAACGCCTTAAACAAAGATGATATAGGTTCATGGGGCGAGGTCATTCGCACAGCCGATCTTGGCACTATCATCGATGAAACGAGTTTTACAACAAACCATAAGGTAAGCCTCGCAGCTGCGGCAGCTTCTACCGGAGATACTGACCTTATTAAATTTGCCAAAGTTGCTCTGAATATTCAGCACAATACCGGAACAACCAGTGAGGCGCTGGCAGTTAATACTGCGAACGCCAATCTGAGCAGCACTTTATTGTCCGGCACTCACGCATTTGGAACAGTTAACCTTTCAAATACCGGTCTCACCGGACTTACACGAGACGGCGGTTCATCACCGCAAGAATTCACCGGTTCGATCACAAGCGGCAACATCACGCTTGCTGTCGGTGAGGCTTATGGCGTTGCCGGCGGTTCTGAGGGTACAGGAAGGATCTACGAACATCGTTGGAGCGGTCTGCTTTCCGCGATCAATGGTGCGACCATTTCCGACCTTACTGTGACAGGTACTTGTGATAAAAAGCCGATGACAAATGGTGAAAAGAATTATTTTGGCGGCGTTACTGCTTTATATAAAGGCTCAAGTGCAACCTCACTCACAAACGTAACAAGTTCTGTTGACTGTACGATAAAAAGCAACGGCAATGCTATCGGTGTGATCGGCGGCATGATCGGCGGTGTTTCTGATACTGCAACCGGTACGCTTTCATTCAATGGCTGTAACAGTTCTGCTAAAATTACTGACGGAACCGGTGTAAACAACTATTTCGGCGGATATATAGCTTTGGTCGACCGACAGGGTTCAGGCTCGATACCTGCTATTACTATCAACTTCGGAAACACTGCAAAATGTACAATCGGCGGCGGTGCTGCAGCTACACCTAACTACACCAATTCAACAGCAAAGACACGCCCGATATATGGCGGACTTATCGGTGCTGTTCGCGGAACAAACGCTCACAGCATCGCAACAACTATCAATGTTACAAATGTTGAAGCAAACAACTTGATAATCAGTTCTTCCCTCAGCGGCAGCAGTCCAAACGGTGCCGGCGGTCTGTTGGGATATGCTTGGTATGATGCTGAAGTATCCATACCCAGACTTGCTGTTACTGGTTCTTCTGTTACTGCAAACGGCGGATTGGGTGATCTTGGCGGTCTTGTTTATGCCGCAACAGGACACTGGACAGTTTGTGGAACCGGAACAGATGATAAAGTGACCATTGCTTCTTCGACCTTTAGCGGCAGCGGCAGTCTCGGTCTGTTGGTAACAAGAGCATTTAATGAAGTTCTGCTCGGCAAGGACGATGAAACTTATACTGCGGATAAACAAGCTGCTCTATATCTTGAATTAACAAATCAGGCGAAATATGATCCCTCTGGTGCAGCAATTTCCGGTTCTCCTTCTGTATTTGATGAGATTGCAGCTTATAGCGTGAACCCAGATGACTCGATCGGCATTACAGACAATGGCAACGCAGTTGTCTCTATAAATACTGACGGCAGCGGCACTGGCGTAACAATGACCGGCTCTGCCTGCAACACCTATCAGAATAAAACTACATACGGCAAAAACACAGTTAAGACAAACGGTAATACTCGTTATTACTACAATCTTGATACGATCCGCGCTAATGAAAGCAAGTCAGATGCTGAAAAGCTGCTGCTCTGGAGCGTAAATTGTTATGCACACAGCAGTATTTCCAATAAGGACTACTTCGGAACGAGCTTTACCCCTTCCGGAACTTCTTTGGATATGACAGGTCTTTCATATTATACGATCGACTATGTAAGCTCTTTCCCGTTCAATAACAGGAATTTCTCATTAACATTCTACAACAAAGAAATTGAAACTGGTGAAAGCGGAACGGGCGACAGTGACAGCAATGCACGCAGCACAGTTGACTCAACCAGTCAGCACTATATGATGCACTGCGGACTGTTCCGGAATGCAAAGGCAACCGATGTCAAAGTTGGTACTATAACTTTTTCCGGAAATGTCGGCAAATACGACGGCGGCTCAGGCTTTATTATCAGCGGAAAGCTTGGTGGTGATTCTTCTAATCCAAGCAAGTTTTCAGATACAGGCATCACGCTTAATGGTGCCTATGTTTATCCTGGCAGCAATGCTATCACATCCGGAAGCTATGCACCATTACTGATCAACTCTGTTGGAACGAATGCAGACCTTAAAATCAAAGGGGTTTCATCAACCGGATATACAGATTTTAGCGGTTACGCTGCTTCCAGCTTGATCGGTAATGTCGGAGCAAGTGATGCCTCTGACAGCGGTATGAACATTGAGTTCTCCGATATAACATTAGATGCCAGAAGAAATGCAAACGACTTTTCAGCTCAGAATTTTAACACGGTGTACGGCTCGACAAAGTCTATTTTCAGCAATGCGACTTTGCTTCAGCAGTATATCTACAGCGGCACCGATTCCAAAGGAGTCTATAATTATCGCTGGGATGAAGACTGGACAAACAATCAGCACCATGTAACTTACGGTGCAGAAATTGATAACACAGTTGATAACAGAGATGCTACAACCAATAAGAGTGAGCAGCGTAATTATTTCGGAAGCGATAAATTCACACATCCTACCAACAATAACGCAGCAAGTGAATATGGAAATTTCGCAACATATTTCATTCCTTATGTTGCAAACATTGGCAGCGTAAAAGGCGATGATATTCATGAGCTTCGTGTCAATATCCCGGTCGTAAACCTGACAGATGGATGCGGCACTTACAATGATCCTTATGTAATTAAAACTCCTAAGCAGCTTTATTCGGCGGCTGATCTGATTAAAACTACAACATTTTCTGACACATCATTCCAGATCAATCTGCCTTCCAGCATTGCAGACAATCAACACTGGTGCTATCCTGCTACTGGCGACACGCCGGAGCATACAGTGTTCCGGCTTAACAGTGCGTCAACACCTCAATTCACAAATGGCAGTACAACATACACAAGAGAGGAAGTCCGTAAATATCTGGCAGGCGCATATTTCCTGATTGATGATGACCTTGTTCTTGCGAATGATTTTCCTGGAATGGGTGCTGGTAATACCAGCGATTATGCGTTTCGCGGCGTAGTTGTTGGCAAAAATAATGGAACCGAGAATAATCCTGATTATCCGACTATTACTTTGACAAATGGTGTTCCGTTTGTATACAACAGTAACGGCTGCGTAATCAAAAACTTGAATTTCAATAAAACAACTTTCACACTTTCAGACGGAACAAAGACACAGTTCACCTATGGTTCAGGATGCCCAGCCTATGGCGGTGTCATCAACAAGATAATGGGTGGCGACAATATCATTGATAATGTAGGCGTCACGTTTGCAGAACCGACCAATCCTTCATCGGGTTCATGGCTGCACATCGTGCCAGTCGGCGGCTACGTCGGTGTCATTCTGAATGGCGGACTGTTCTTCCGTAACATGGACAATGTAACAAACAAGAACGGTATCGCTTCGTATAAGACAGATGCAAACAAAAAGTATCTCTACCGCAACCCGATCATAGGCAGAGTTCTTAACGGATACGCTGTTTGTGAGGACTGCAATAAACTTGATAACGGTGACAAGAACTACTACATTTCACGCCTTGATTCTTCGCTTACAGATAAGCTGACGATCACAAACAGCGCTATAACAGCAAAAAATGCACAGTCGTGGTTTGTGCTTTCTCTCCTTGTAAACAGCGGCACAATGTCGGACAAGACATTGTACATCAACTCGGATAGTAAGGCGCGCCACCTGGGTGATTACACAGATGTCGGCTGTCTGAACACGAAAACAGCTTCCACACTTTCAGATGCTGATAAACTTATCTTTACTGCTGGCGCTGAAACCGGCACATCATCTGATAAAGTCGTTCCTTATCTTATGTATAAATACACCACAAGCGGAACTACTTGGCTGCGTACGACTAATGCATATGCTATCACGATGAACACTGCCGACACCGATGAAGATGATTTGATCTGGGAGCTCGATAAAGGCTACCGCGGAATTGGTGGTTTCAATGCGTATGACAGTGGTTCAGCACTTACCGATATCAATACTGACTGCAATATCAAGATTTCAGATATCACACCAAATAATACTGAAATAAAGCTGAATATGCTATTCAAGGCGTATAGGCATGAACAATATGGATCTGATAATGTTTCTAATGTAGCTACCGCTTACGTTAAAACAAAAGATAATTATACAACAACAGAAAATGGATTCGGTTTATTCAATACGTTTATAGCATCAGCAGAACTTACTGTTTCAGGATTAACTATTTCTGGAAGTATATTTTCTGATTATTACAGTGAAAGCGATGGCGAAATCTTCTCAGATTATGGTAATAACAATACTGATCCGCTTTGGCCTCGAAGATATGGTTCAACAATTAGCGCAAGCAAACGACTTTCATGTGGACTGTTTGCAGGAAGAAAAAATGATGCTAACACACTAACTTTGAGTGACTGTACGATCAAAATTGATACATCAGGCGACGGTATCCACTCAGGAAAAAACTGTGGTGGTTTTATTGGTTCAGCAAAAACAGTTATATTAAAAAAATGCACAGCACAAAACATCAAAGTATTTGGCCGTTTTGATACAGGTGGTTTACTCGGATACGCAGACGGCTGTACAATTTCTGGCAGAGCATCTGATAGTGATACTACAAAGTCAACAGTTACAATTTATAGTATCACCCAGCAAATGCGCGGAACAAATCTAACCGAAAAAAATAATCGATACACAGGTGGCGGCGGATTGGTAGGAAGAACTGCTGGTAATATGAATTTCGAGTACATTAAAGTCACAAAGTCTACTGCTGATGGGGCTTCTGGTTTAATTACTTATGATAACAGAATGCCTAAAAACGGAACAATATATCGAAGTGATGACAGTACCTACATGGGCGGCATCGTAGGCTGTGGAAACGGCGGCTCAGAAATTACCATTGACAATTGCGAGATCGAAGAACTCTCAATCAATGGAAATTGTGAAAGAACAGGTGGTATTGCAGGAGGAGGTAATAATAAATATACTATAACTAATGTAAAATTAGATGGCAAAGGAACTGCCGTTATTGAAGGCAATGGCAAAGAAGCCATAGGCGGTATTATTGGATATGCAATCGGTACTTCATCTTTTGAAAATGTAAGCATTGTTAATTATACAATTCATAAAAATCTTCTTGATAATGTTACAGAACTAAAGAGTGACTATTACACAAATAGTAATTATTACAAAAAAGGTTTTAATACGCTTGGTGTTGTTGTTGGCGGAACAGAAGCTAATCTAAATTTAAAAAATGTTTTTGTTTCAGATTGCACACTGTCTGGAGAATGTTTCAAACCTGTGGGTGGAGTTATCGGATATAACAGCGGCAAAAGCGTCACAGGTTACAACGTTGTCGTTAAAGACATTACAAATAACATGGTAAAAACCAACAACAACACAGACTATACGATCAATGCGACCACCAATACCTCTTACGGCGGAGATCTGATAGGCACTGGTTCGGTTGGAGATCTGAAAACAGTCGGCTTCCATCGTGATGGAACACCAACAGATAAGATGATCGCAGGTGCCACATTCACAACAGCATCAAGCTCTTCCAACCAATACATCATCTTCTCTGACTACAACGGCACAAACCTCCCGACAGCAAGCACAGCAGGAAGCGGCTCTGCTCCCAAACTCGGCAACAATACGGAATTAGGCGCTGCATATGTTAAGTCTCCTTACGCAACAGTAAACCCGCGCGTAGACATTGATTCCGCAAACCAGCTCACCGGCGACGGTATGGCTAACAGCGTGGCTGCTCTTCCAATCCAGAACATCTTTACTGATAAGAATATGACGACCGGAAAGCCAAACAAAGCCTACACTGTATCAAATAGCATCAGCTCATTAGCTGATTTCAGACTGTCAGATTTCAATACTGAATGGCCAACCGCCCAGCTCGGTACAGACAATAATTTTGCAGTGCTGACCGTTGAGACAACTTCTCATGATGACTCACACAAACAAATAAACAGCTACTTGCAGCTGCTCACCAATACCAACTATAACTTCGGCACTGATGTGAGCAAAGTTTACAGTGTCGCCATTTACAAAATGCAGCTTCAGGGTACAGGTAACAACAAAGTCTTTACAAAATCAACTAATAATGTACACTTGAGAAAAGATGGAGAAAATCGTATCTTTATGGGCAGCACAAGTAACGATGTAGACACATCTGAAAATGATCCTACATTCAGCTTGATCGATGTCACATTCTTCGATCCGACTTCTACAAGCACTCCCGCTTATCACCTCTATGTACCAGTTATTACGAAGAAGCTGCTGAATTACTCCTTTGAGCTGGCAACCGGTAACGGAACGCCTTATAACTCTCAATGGTACACCACTAATAACCGCTTTGCCCAAGGTACATTGCTGGCTGAGAACATCGGCGCACCCGGCACATTGTATTTCAAGTACACCTATCACCGTACAAAGAAAGAGTGGCAGGACGCATTGAATTTCAATGAAAACCTCCTGGTCAATTATGACAAGGTTTTATCGGTAGCTCCAATCAACACCAGCGACAATCTCAAGGCATTCCCACCAGATACTAAATTGATACTTGTTGATGCAAACCGCGGAGGAAAAGAGTATTACTCAACAGTAGGACAGGCAATGTCCAATAACAAACTAACGCTCTTCAGTGCCAACTCTCCAACTACCTACACATTCTACCCCAATAATACGCATACATCCACGGATGTTGGTTTCACTCCGGTAACGCTCAATGATCTGCTCTATATCACCGCAGAACAAAACAACAGCGGAAAGTACGCAAAATATACTGATGGTGATTCCAACCCAGCTACTGTTGAAGCATATCTTGACGGTGTAAAAACAAAATTCCGTGAAGCAGAAAGTGGTGATACAACAAAGTATGTTCTGACAGTTGTTAACAGTTATGAGAACAAAGATGACAACACTCTTTCAGATTCAGATGATATAGACATTACAGAACGGTATTACCTCTCTATCTTCACAGACAAATCATACTATGCACAAGGAAACGAAACTCCAACATCAACAAAACCAGCACTCACAACAGCTATTCATTATTACAATGTCACCTCCGATGCCCTTGAAAACGGCTTTGTAAAAGCAAAGTATACTCAGACTCCAGATACAAAGCAGATCTTGTTCGCAAACCTGTTTGATCAGACAGAAGTAACCTATTATACAGAAAACTTCAAACCTGATTCTGGTTTAGATCCGGAAGAGATCAACAGTGTAATGAACAGTGTAAAAATCAAGCTAAAAGCTAAGATCCAGCTGACACCAGAAGCTAAAACCGCGGTTAGCGGTCAGCTTTCAGCCGTTTCTATGTATCAGAGCTTCCTTGTTTACCTGACAAAACACGATGGAAGCGACGATGACCGTGCGATATTAGGCAATCCTACTGCATATGCTGATATTACGATCAGTTCAAACAATGGTACTGCATCACCTTCAACACTGACTCATTCAGCAGATAATAAATACGCAGCGGTAGGTTTGGATTATGTTGATATCGGCTCAAACGTTCCTATCGGACCTTACATTACAGGCGGCACATCAGAATCACCTGCTGTTGCCACGATCGAAGCGACAGCTGTGATAACCTATGAATCAACAGCTCAGCAGGAAGCACAGTTCCCTGCTCATAAGGGCGATGATGATGACGTCAATAAATATGCAGACGTATCTGCTTACTCAAATATAGGATTTGAGGCAGGAAAAACTGCGTTAAGCAAAAATCAGAAAGACGCATCTCCCGAGACCGGTAAGACCAACTATAGATACTACATCATGTCTCAGAACGAACCAACGCTGGATATTTACGCATATTCTTCTGATGGTCAGAGATACGGTCAGCTTGGAATCAATGCAAATGATCTTCCTGACAATACTGGCAGAGTTCATATTTCAGCAGCAGCAGAATTCGATGTCAGACCGATCGCGGCAGAAGTTAAAAACGCCGCCTACGTTAAATTCACGCTGCAATTACAGCAGAAAGCGCAGAGATCAGGATTCAATTACTCAGATTATCAAGCTATATCCGATATTGACGCATATCTCTATGATGTAAAAATGGATCTGACCAATGTTACAAAATCAAGCGACGGAACATCAACAACACCTTCAACAACATATACCTTTATAGTTCCGCGAGATAAGGTGATATCTCTTGATGATTCTGAAGACGGCAAGACAAACTATATGAAACTGCCGATCAGCTTTGACGTATATACAGGCTCGATAGCTCCTGTTGACAGTAACGGTGATCCTATAACAAAAAACGGAACAGCATTAGGTTCATTTGAAAGCAGAGGTCTTATGTACGCAAACTATAAGATCAAGGTTACGGCACAGATGCTCAGCACTTCTGATGCAAGTTCTGTTGTCGGAGAAAGTGCACCGAGTGAACTTGTATACACAAACGCTAAACTGCTTGGTGACTACATCAAATAATATCTGGTCTCATAATATGATCTTAAACAACGGCTCTGGAAGAGTTCTCTCGACCAGAGCCGCTTTTTTTGCGAAGGCATAAAAAGAACCGGTGCAATTAAGCACCGGTCCATAGAGAGTGTCCTGTATCAGCTGCGGTCTAATTCCTCATAATTCACACTGCCGCTGAAGTTATTGAGCATATCCTTCAGAACTGCAACGACTGAAGTATTGAAGTCCTTGTTCTTCTTAACAACAGCAGCCTTGAACTTGAAGGTGTGCTTGCCGACGGGAGTAGTCTGCTTGGAAGTGAGAGTAGTGAATGCCTCGTTCACACTCTTCATAAAAGCATCCTTGCTTGTTGAGTCAGCGTTAGAGATCACAACGAATTCATCAGAACCCGTGCGGTAGATCTTGCTTCCCTTGAAGTTCTGCTTGAGGACCTCGACGGTTCTTACGAGGAGCCAGTCACCTGTATCGTTGCCCAGCTTGGAGTTGACCTGACTGAATTCCGCAATATTGAACATTGCGAAATACTGGGGCTTGGCACCCTTTGCCTTCATTTCGTCAACATCCATCGAGAACGATATACGGTTGCTGACATCTGTGAGAACGTCCTTGAACATCGCTGTGTAAAGCGACTCCTTGGTCTTGTTGTTCTTTACGATAGTGGAGGCGAGCTTCTGGCTGACCTTTTCCTGTTTTCTGTTGATAATACCGAAAACAAGCATAAGACCAACGATAACAGCTGCGAAGATCGTCATATAAATTCTGAGCGAGTAAGTAAGCGAGTAAACCTCCTTACGGGTATCGTCGAGCATAAGCAGCCAGCCGTACTGCGGGATATAGGAATAGATAGAAACGTATTTTGTACCACTCTTCTTATACTCAAAGTTGCCGTCCTCAGAAGTCTTGGTACCTGCATACTTTTCACAGAGGGATCTGATCTTGCTGTTTTCAGAAGCCTTGTCGATGAGCTCTGCGTCGTCGTTGAACACATATCTTCCGTCCTTGACGTTTACCATACTGTAAGACGAATTCTCAATACCCTTGATAGAGAGGGAGTTAAGGGTATTAACGAGCTGATCTGTATAGATACCGAGTCCGACGAAGCCGATAGGCTCATTGCTGCTGTTATAAAGCGCCTTGTACATTGAAACGATCTGCTTTCCTGTTGCAGGCGAGATTATCATACCGATATTATAAACACCGTCGCCTGCTTCAAGCATAGCGTCCTGGAGCTCCTTGAGCTTCTCGGGAACCTTATCCTTAGGTCTTGTAACCATACCTACGGTACCGGGGTTTGTGTGGGCAAGACACTTAGTCTCCCATGTACCTATCCAAAGGCCTTCGATATTATCGACATTCTTGGAATAATCCTCGGTGAACGCCTGAGCCTTTGCAACATAATCGGCGTTATCCGGATCGCTGAGGAGGTTTGTCACCTGTTCAGCCTTACTGTATTTTCTCAGCGTTTTCAACGTAGTTAAGGATAATGTTAGCACGTTCGTCAGTGATAGTCTGCATATGCTCTATCGCGTTCTTTTTGGTAGACCGCGTTACAGTAGCAGTTAACGTAATAGATAGTATTATCATAATAACAAGCTGAATAGCAAGAATGAGATTCAGCGTTGATATTTTCTTAGAACCTTTCATAGTACATTCTTCCTTTCATTATTTTCTAAATATGCCGAAGCGTTTCTTCTTCGCTGTAATTCTGTCTATCTCTTCGTCATCGTCAGAAGCGACTCTCAGCAGACTGTTTACTCTGCTTTTCAGAATATCACCGCTGGCACTTGCTGTATTTGCAGCAGCGATCTCGTCATCATCGTCGTCCTCTTCCGGCTCAGGTTCGGGTTCAGGAGTCTGCGGTCTGAGCGGAACAGGATTGACAGGAGGCGGTGTCAAAGGGTTCACCGGCGGAGGCATCATCGTACCTCCGTTCATACCCATACCCGGACCGCCCGGAAAAGGCTGATTTATCATACCCGGCGGCGGTGAAGCAAACATTCCGACGTCAGCAAGCCTGATAGCACGGTCAGGCATAATAACGGCACAGTTTACGTTCTCCGGATGAAGGGAAAGAATATAACCAACGCAGTTATTGCAAGGCAAAAGCTGTACTCTTGTCTGTGTACTGATGAGTACCATTTCATCGACTATTCCCTCTCCGGCAGCCGGCATATTCTGTATAGCTTCAACCTCAGCGTGTACATTCATATGACTTGCACCGGTAAAGATCCTTCCGGATCTTGCTCTGACAGAACAGACAGTATCCTCAGGAGAGATGAAAGCATTTGACTCAAGCAATTGGATAGCGAAAGTATTAGCGGCATTGATAGTATCATTATTCATCGTTTCTTCACCTCTATTCGTTCATTCCCCTGCTCCGGCAGTTATCGGTTTGGCAGCCCGGCCGAAGCAAGTGAACACTAACAGGCGGCACTTATTCCCCTTCCGATAAGCGCTGTCATATAATGTTCTATGTTAATATTATACGCCAATATTTTTAATAATTCTATATAAAAATATGCCAATTCTTGATATGTTTTGTTAATTTTTCAAAAGAAGCAACATAAGTGTGCTGTATATTGAATAATTATTTTAAAATAAAAAGCTCCGGCTTTTAAAAGCCGGAGCTTATAGCATAAACTAAGATATCGCCGGAGTAAAGCAGATAGCTTCGTCTGCCGGAAGCGGCTTACTGAAATAGTAGCCCTGAATGGTATCCGCGCCGAAGTCCTTCAGGCAGAGATACTGCCACTTTTCTTCAACACCCTCTATGGTCATTTCCTTTTTCAGGTCGTGAACAAGGCGGATAACGTCATCAATAAAGTGTGCCTTGCCTTCCACGAGATAATTGTCCACAAGGGACTTATCCAGCTTGACAACATCTACCGGGATATAAGTCAGGTAGCCCAGAGACGAATATCCGGTACCGAAATCGTCCATAAGAAGGCGTATACCGAGCTCCATAAAGCGCTTGAAGAGCTCATTTGCCTGAACTGTCTGCTCAAGAAGAACTCCCTCTGTGATCTCTATCTCAACATACTGCGGTTCTATATCATACTTTTTAAGCAGATTTTCGAGGAATTCAACATATCCGTCGTCGCTCAGCTGGTGGCTGGAGTAGTTGATAGAGACGGGGTACAATTTATGTCCTTCATCGCGCCATTTTGCAAGCTGACGCACAACGAGCTCAGTTGTGAGACGGCCGATCTTCCATATCCAGCCCTTCTTTTCGGCAACGGGAATAAACTTAGCCGGTCCCATTCCTGCTTCTTTCATACGGATCAGAGCTTCAAATCCCGAGAGCCTGAGCTGCTGTACATCGACCTTAGGCTGGTAAACCATATAAAATCCGTCGTTATCCAGCGCATCGAGTATCTTTGCGGATATGACTTTTTCCTCCGCAGCTTTCGACTGCAATTCACGGCTGTAAAAGAATAACTTGTTCATACCGTTCAGTTTAGCAACGAACATAGCTTCCTCAGCGTTGTTTATCTGTTCCTCAACGCTCATATCGTCACCGGAATTGCATACTCCAATACAGACAGACAGTTTCAGTTCAGCACTCTCAAGATCAAAAGGTTCCTCAAAGGCACCGCGTATCATCGCGATCTCAGGACTGTGCTCCGTAAGGGAAGTTTCAAGAATAAGCATAAACTGATCTCCGCCGTAACGCGCCAGTATGCATCTTTTTCCGAAATCAAGGTTCTGGAGACGTTTTGACGCCATAATCAGTATATCATCTGCCATTTCGTGGCCGTAAGTCGCATTTACACCCTTGAAACCGTCGATATCCACCATAACGACAGAGAAATCCACCCACTTGTTTTCCGATTTAGTGAGAAATTCAAGCGCATAGCTGCGGGTATATATACCGAGCATAGCGTCGTGCTGTGATTTTTCAACGGTGGTCTTGAGGTAGTAGACGCAGTTCTCTCTGTGATTGAAGCCGTTATAGATAGCGGTCGCCATATCGTAGCAGGAGTTATAGCCACAGCACATACAGTTTATATTGCGCGAAGCATTGGTCAGCTTGCCCATAGACTGATAAATCTCCTCGAGACTTTCGCCGTCCGGCTTATGCACGATACAGCTTGCGGAAAGATCACGATAGGTGCGCATATAATCGGACAGCTCAAGCATCTCGAACCTCTTGTTGAGTGCCGCGAGACGTTCTGCCGGTGTGAGCATATTTGAAACGTCAGTTTCGCCGGTATCTGTCTTGACTCTCTCCTGTATATTGAACAGTGTATACAGAGCCTTGTCCGAGGACAGCTCCGGTTCGGTCGCGGTACCGCAAAGACAGCCGTTCTCACAGTTGAGCGCGTCTATAAACAGGAAAGGAATATCGCGGTCAACAATGTGCTGAACGCGCGCCTTCAGGAATTCGTACATATGACGCTCGCCCTCGATCTGACGGATAAAGGCTTTGCTTCCGAGGAACCACTTGACGTGCTCCTTCAGACCTCCCGGCATAGGGTAGATAGTTCCCAGACCGTATTCGACCTCATCGCTGGCAGGTTCACCGTAAAGATCCTGCGCACGGAACTTTTTCATCAGATGATTGAAGGTAACGTTATACTGTACGAGACCTTCATTTGCCGGAGCGCTTATCTCCAGCTTTTTCGCAATACAGGGGCTCAGGAACGCAAAGCGGTCGGTGATGCCCATTTGTGTTCTGGCATAGATCGCAGCGCACATAAGCGGGCTCTGCACAGGGAAAAGACACGGCAGAAGCTCCGGGAGATACTTCTCGATATATGTAACAACAGCCGGACAGGGCTGCGATATACCGCCAATGAAGCCATTTTCCTGAATGTACTTCAGATAGCCCCATGTGGTAATGTCAGCGCCGAAAGCCACATTGATGATGTGCTTGACGCCCATAGCCTTGAGTCCGCCTATGACTCTCTCATACTCATCAGGATAGTTCGCCTGAAATGACGGAGCGATAAGCAGGGAGATCTGTTCGCCGGCAGCAAGATCAGCAAGAAAAGCGTCTGTATCATCTGCATACTCTCTTGCACCGTGTTCGCAGGCGTCAAAACACGCTCCGCAGGCAACACAGCGCTCCGGATCAACATTGATACGGGAACGTCCCGTCTCATCTGCTTCCGTAGAGATGCAGGCACCCATAGCGCTGCAAACGTTGATGCATTTATTGCAGCCCACGCATTTATCATTAGTAAAAATCAGCTCTTTAATGTCCGCCACGTCAATTTCACCTCTCCGAACTGCCGCTTTTGTATCAAAACTTTTGTCGATAATATCCGGCAGTATTAGATATTCAATCATCTTTTCTGATAAATAAGTACAAATTACAATTATATTATACAATAAATGCTGACTAAAATCAATAGATAAAATAAATATATATATTACCTTTTAGCTGTTTTTACGAAATTTTTTACAGAAAGAAACAGCCATAGAGAAACTCTGCTTCTCTATGGCTGCTATACGTTTACAGGTCCTGGATCAGTCCGAGCTTGAATTGCTGTATCAAGAGAGCGTCTGAGTTAGTCAGACCTTTCTTGCCGTCAACGTCTGCATTTACCTCACCCTGAGGCTTTATGCTGACTGACGATTTTCCCTGTCCGTACTTGTCGGGGTTCGTTGCGACCTGCATTACCAACACCGCGTCCGCAATATTAACGATAGTATCGAGATTTGCGTCACCCTTGACAGTAGGCTTGAGCTCGGTAGTTGTAGTCGTTTCCGTTGTTGCTTCCGAAGTTGTCTCATTTGACAGTGAAGAAACGTACTCGTCAACGATACCTGCCCAGAACTTGCCCATTTTCTCGTAGCCGTTCTCGGTGGGGTGAAGCTGATCGTTATCAATATCGTTCATACCGTTCAGGCAGCCGTGAACGTCTGCAAATCTGACGTTCTTGCCTGCGTTCTGATAAGACTCAGCTACCTTCTTAACAGTAGCGTTGTAATTCTTAACTCTGTCAGAATTACCACCGTAAGCCGTGAACTCCGGGATAGAGCCCATAAATACCATTCCGCCGGACGGCATATCAGCGAGGATATAGTCGAGCAGATCGTGGAGATCGCTCTCGCATTCACTCAGGCTGCGGTTTGCAGTCATATCGTTCGTACCGATTATGAGGAGCACGACATCTGGCTTAGCGCTTGCAACCGCGTTCTTGTCCTTGAGCTTTTCAAGAAGACCGTTCTCCCCCCAGCTCGGGACAGGATACTTCTGCTTTATGGTGTAGCCGCTGTAGCCGGCGTGGTTGTCATCATATGATACGGTCTTGCCGTTGAAGCTGAAGCTCGCGCTCGCAGAGCCCTCAGGGCCTACCATATCTACCTTTGTGTAGCCCTTGTCCTTGAGGTAGTAGTCGAGGAACTTTCTGTAACCGCCGGTGTGACCGTAGCCAAAGGTTATGGAGTCACCAATCGGCATTATCTTTATCGCGCCGTCCTTGTTTACGTCACCGCCGGGCTGAGAACCCGAGGAGTCAACGGTTCCCTTACCGGTCTCAACTGATGAACCTATACCGGGCTTTGATACCTTAACTGTGTCAACATAGAAGTCGAAAAGGTCGCCTGAGCCCTCAGGAGTCTCGATGTAGAGAACGAGGTCATTCCCTCCTGTAGGGATAGTGAATTCGGTATTTTCGAGCTTTGTCCACTCGCCGCTCTTTGCGTCGCAGGAAGCTATCTTGTGATAGGAAGCATCGCTGCCGTCGTTCTGCTGGAGGGACATCTGTATAGTTCCTGCCGAGCCGCTCTTCTGGAGAACTGCTGCCGAGAAGCTGTAAGTCTCGCCGGGAATGAACAGGCTCTTGTCAAGAGTTATTGCACAGCCGTTCCACTCCTTTTCTCTGCCGGAAACATAAAGCGAAGAAGAACCTGAGTAGTAGTTTTTGCTGTCAGTTCCGACCTTTGCGCTTCCTCTGCCGCTCCATTCATCGGTGCCGCTCTCGAAGTCGTTTTTGAAGTAGTCGTCATAGGGATAGGGCTCAGCCGGCTGAGTCGTCGTAGTTGCGGCAGTTGATGCCGTTGTTGCAGGAGGCTGCTTGCCAGCCCAGAGGATAGAGCTGTCGTTAATTACAGACATCATAGTGTCAATGACCGGTTCAGACGCTGAATACCATGAATTAGCGCCTCTGTTGAGGTAGCCGTGAGCCTCACCGCCGTTGTTGCCCTCAACGTTGTTGTCCCAGAGTATGCACGGGATACCGGCTTTCTTAGCCTGTGTGATGTAGTCCTTTGCCCACGCCTGACGTGAACTGAGGTTATTGAAATTCGACGCGCTGAACTCGCCGATGACTACCGGGATATTCTTCTCGTCCTCAAGCTGCTTGAGTCCGCTGAAGAAAGAGTTGATATTCGAGGTGTAGTCCTCACCCCAGCCGCTCTGACCGGGATAGTTGTGGTTAGCGTACTGATCCTCTGCCATAGTGAAATAGTAAGGCAGATAAGCGTGTACTGAATATGCTACATTTCCGCAGCCCGACGGGAAGGATACCGCTCTGATAGCCTTCATATCCGATGAAGCGCAGTAGCCCGGCAGCATAAGGAGCCTCTCCTTATTTGCGGAGGAGCCCTGTGCGCGGACGGTCTCAACAAACTTCGCATTGAGCTTGTTTATGTAGTTCCAAGAGTAGCCGCCGTCCTCACCGCCGTTGCCCCACTGGCTGACGGAGGAATTTCCGGTCTGACGAGGCTCGTTCAAGCCCTCAAATACGAGGTGCTGGTCGTAATCCTTGAAGGTCGCTGCGACCTGCTTCCATATAGCCGTGAGCTTAGTCTCGGCATTGCGGTAGGTCTGGTCCGTAAAGGTCGGGACGTTTACCCAGTCCTCATGATGGACGTTCAGGATAACATACATATCGTCCTTGATACAGTAATCAACGACCTCCTTGACACGGCTCATCCACGCGCTGTCGACGTTGTTGCTGCCGTCGAGGTGAGGGTACCACGTTGTCGGGATACGGACTGTGTTAAAGCCTTTCTTCTTTACTGTGTCTATCATTGCCTGAGTTGTCTTTGGATTGTGCCAGCTTATCTCGGTATTCAAGCCGTAGTTGCCGTCACCGCCTGTCGCATCGAGACTGTTGCCCAAATTCCAGCCTATCTTCATTTCGCGGGTAATGTCAAAGGCACTCATACCGCTTGCAGCGCCAGCTTCCGTAACTTCAGAGACGTTTGTGAAGTGAAAGCTGGTCAGCATACAGGCTGCCGCTGCAGCGACGCTGACGGTCCTTCTGATGAATGACTTCATCGTGATCATCCTCCTTAAAAATAATATAATAGTGTCTGCGTACACTGCGTCAATTTTATTCTACCATATCATTCAAATCGAGTCAACAAATTTTAGCAACATTGCACATATCGGATATGTAGAATAATTTTGTCCACTTTTGGTTGGTTTTACTAATTTGTTAAAAAAGTCCTCACAACATAAGTGTGAGGACTTGTAAAAATGCATCTAATATCAAAGAGAAGCTGTAAAGATATCAGCGATATCCTTTTCCGAGAGCGGTACCCAAGCATTTTCGAGTCCCTCGTTCTCTGCAACGTGGCGAGCCATTTCGCCTATACGGCTCTCATCTATGCCGACATCTCTGAGGTGCATCGGGATACCGATAGACTCGAAGAATTCATAGGTCGCCTGAATTGCTTTTTCAGCCATCTCATAATCACCGAGGCCGCTGTCGATGCCGAACACATTCACGCCGTACTTAACAAAACGGCTGACAGTTTTATCGCTCAGGATATGCTTCATCCAGCGCGGCGTGATGATAGCGAGACCTTCGCCGTGCGTAATATCATAATACGCGGAGAGCGCGTGTTCCATACCGTGGCAGGGCCAGCCGGTGTAGCTGTTGCCGAGAGCATAAATGCCGTTGCAGCCGTAGGTGCAGGTGAGCATCATCTCAGCTCTTGCGGTATAATCCTCCGGATCAGCAAGGCATTTCCTTGCATTGACCATAAGGCTCTTCAGACCGGCTTCCATAAAGCCGTCATTGAGAATAGACGAGTCCTCGCAGAAATACTGCTCCATAATGTGGTTCATCGCGTCGGCACAGCCGGCTGCGGTCTGTTTTTTGGATACTGTGAACGTATAGGTCGGATCAAGGAAGGATACGACCGGATAGAGATGCTCGTCAATATAGCCTATCTTGTCATTTGTTTCAGTTCTGGAGATAACGCCGCCGCAGTCGTACTCGCTGCCTGTTGCTGCAAGCGTGATGATATCAACTATCGGAAGCGCAGCCTTTGCCTTGACCTTGTACGAAATGAGATCCCACGGATCACCGTCATACATCGCACCTGCCGCTATCGCCTTTGAGCAGTCCAGAACGCTTCCGCCGCCAACTGAAAGAATGACCTCGATATTATTCTCCTTACAGAGCTTTACGCCGTCAAGGACGCTCGGATCGTACTTGGGATTGGGCTGAATGTCTGAGAGCTCAATGATGTCAAAATCAGAAAGCAGCTCCTTAACCTTGTCGTAGAGACCGATCTTCCTGATGCTTCCGCCTCCGTAGGTGAGCAGCACTTTTTTGCCGATCTTCTCCATAACTTCGGGGAGCTTCCCGATACAGTCCTTTCCGAAGATGAGTCTGGTGGGTGTCATATAATCGAAATTCTGCATAGCTTATTCCTCCTTTTTGGTAAGCACCTTGCCGGCGCTCCGGCTTGTACTACAATTATATCATAACCTCGGCAAGATGTAAAGCAGAATAAAAGGAGAGCCTTTCGGCTCTCCTCTGTTTGTTGAAAAAGGTTAGTTTATTATAGAATTCGCGGGTGGGCGAGGGCGCCCACCCCTACATTTCAGCTATTCTGTGTAAATGTATTTGTAGGGGACGCCGCCCTCGGCGTCCCGAAACTTTTTTGACAGTCTCAGGAGAGCCTTTCGGCTCTCCTGACAAATACTATTTATTCTTTTCCCTGTCAAGCCTGAACTCAACGGAGCGTTTGAGGTATTCGAGGTAGTCTGCATCGCGGCACATAGCCTTTCCGATGTCGTCGGAGAGCTTTGCGACAGGTCTGCCGTTGACGTACTGGAGCTTGATGACGATATTAAGAGCATTTTCCTCGGTATCGTTGGAGCAGAACGTTCCTATGCCAAATGAGACCTTGGTCTTGTTACAGAAATACTCATAGAGCTTCTGGGCACGATCAAAGTCAAGGCTGTCGCTGAACAGAAGCAGCTTCGTCTTGGGATCGACGCCGTACTTCTTGTATCTCCTGCACCATTTCGGGAGTAAAGACTATCCCCTTGTTGCGGCACTTGAAGTAATACTGACCGCATAAGAAGAATTTGTCAAGTGCTTTTTGAAATTTTTATCAGCTATCCGCAAAATGCACCATACAAAAATCAACTTTTGGGCAATCAGCGGTCAACTCCGCAATAATTGATATATAAAATATCAAGTCTGCATTTTATGGGTTGACGCGGAGCAAATGAATATGATATTATGAGTATCATGGTATATGATACGGATATTAAAAAGGAGGTTTGTAAATGAAAAAAATCGTATCCATTATCACTGCAGCCGCACTGTCTCTTTCTGTTACTGCATCTCTGCCGGTATCAGCAGCCGACTCGGATTACTTGCTGCACAGTACCTTTGAGAGCGGAAGCGAACAGTGGTCCGGACGCGGCTCTGCATCTGTAAAAACGGTTTCCGGCATCTCACGCTCCGGAGAAAGCTCACTTATGGCAAGCGGAAGAGAAGCTGACTGGAACGGCGCTACCGTTTCGCTCGGTTCCCAGTTCAAGGCAGGACAGTCCTACGCATTCAGTGCATACGTTATGACCGAGGATACCACATCCCCTGTAACATTCTATCTGACACTCCAGTACAAGGACGGAGATACTGCTGTGTACCCGAAGATCGCAGAGATCACCGCCGAAAAAGGACAATGGGCACATCTTGAAAACGAAGATTTTACCATTCCCAGCGAAGCAACTGATATCCAGCTCTACGTCGAGACAAAAGAAAGCAAATGCAGCTTCTATGTGGACGAGGTCGTCGGCGCCAAGAGCGGTACTGAGATAAGCGAGCCGCCCAAGGCTGTAAAGATGAGCAAGGGCGACATAAACTACGACGGCGTAATAAATGTATTTGACGTTATCCTCGCACGAAAGGGACTCATCAACGGCATCACCGACAAAAAGGCTCTCAAGGCAGCCGACGCCGACAGCAACGGTACTTTTGAGGCAGCCGATGTGATACTCATCACTAAATACGTTATGGGCAGAATTAAAGAATTCCCCGTAGTTGAGCCGCCTCCGGGACAGGTCAAGTACACTATGGAGGAGCTCACCGAAAAGGTTCAGAGCGAGCTCGTGAACACTGAGCCCAGCGACTCACACCTTGAGAAAGCCGGCGTCAAGTACGGAACTATCCAGAAAAAGACCTACTTCTCCAAGAAGGCAAACAAGAACAAGCCCTATAATATCCTGCTTCCTGCCGACTACGACGAGAGCAAGCAGTATCCCGTTCTCTATGTGCTCCACGGCTTCTTCGAGAACGAGGATCGTATGATAACAAAGGGCAACGGTACGATGTATACACGTCAGATCGTCGGAAATGCTATCGCTTCCGGCGAGGCAAAGGATATGATCGTTGTGTGTCCTCTCATCTTCACAAGTGCAACAAAGGAGAGCGCTACCGGATTTGGCGACGCTGCATCAGTTGAAGGCTACAACAACTTTGTTGACGATATCGTTGACAGCCTTATGCCTCACATCGAGTCAACTTACAGTGTCAAGACCGGCAGAGACTACACAGCTGTTACCGGCTTCTCAATGGGCGGTATGGAGTCACTCCAGATCGGTATGAAGTACGGCGACAAGTTCGGCTATGTCGGAGCTATCTGCCCTGCACCCGGTGCATCGGGAGCATTCAAGTGGAACAATCCGGACGAAACTCCTTATCTGGTATTCATCACCGGAGGTACTTCGGACGACGTTGTAGGACTCAGCACACCTCAGGGCTACCATAACAACTTCACAAAGAACGGCGTTCCTCATGTATGGCACGTTGTTCAGGGCGGTCACCACGGTGACGACTCTATCCATTCGAGCCTATATTGCTTCGTAAGAGCAGTATTCCAGGCAAAGGACTGATAATACAGCATACAAACAGGGGCGAGCGAAACTCGCCCCTGCAATTTTGCTGTTTCGTGTAAGGGCGCATTTCGTGTGCCCGACAGAATGAGGTTTATTGACAGACTGCGGAGAGCCTGACGGCTCTCCTTTTTATTCGACTTCTCCTTCACAGCATATTGCGCACACTGCCGGCGTATAATGTACAAACACTTTTCCAAAGGAGCAACACTATGAAAAATCCAAAAAGAAAAATCATCGGAGGAGTCGTTATCTCTGTGTGCGTCCTCTGTGCAGCAGCTGCCGGCTCAAAGGCAGATAACAGAAAGAGTGAGGACTCGGTAACAGTCTCGGCTCTCCCGGCAGAAAAAACGCCTATTATCGTACTCGATGCCGGTCACGGCGCGTCAACTAAAACATAGTTCAAAAAGGAGAGCCGCAAGGCTCTCCTGAATTCTTATATGCATCAATATTGCCCAAAATATAATCTCATCTGTCAACTCGCATTTAATTGTGATCTCGACTTAACAATCATGTGCTAATATGCAGATAAGACCGACTGCTTTCACAATCGGTCTCATCATACACTCTTTTATTACACTATTTTTCGTTTACACAGAATTTGGGATCGACTCTGTTCTTCATTCTGCAAAAAGTGAATTACGGTGCTTTGGATTGCGCTTGTAAGCCTTCTTGTTTTCCTGAGTGACACGGGTGACAGGATTGATACCGTTCCAGTCCCGGCGCTGTGCGGAGTTGATCTTTTTCTGTTCTTTCTTGCTCATTTTCTCAAAAGATACGAATTTCTCCATTATTCCTCACCTGCCTTGAAGTTGTAGATAGGCTTGATTATTTCGTTTATCTCGACGGTATCGCAGATATTACCAACAATGTCGTCAATAGACTTATACGCCATAGGACACTCGTCAAGTGTCTGAGCGTTTACCGATGTGGTGTAGATACCGTTCATCTGCTTCTTGAACTCCGACACTGTGAAGCTTTCCTTTGCCTGTGAACGCGACATAATACGTCCTGCGCCGTGAGGTGCGGAACAGTTCCAGTCAGGATTTCCCTTACCTGTGCAGATAAGGCTGCCATCACGCATATTTATCGGTATGAGCAGCTTCTCCCCTGCCTGTGCAGACACGGCTCCCTTACGGAGTATCATAGTCTCTGTGTCAATGTAGTTGTGTATCGTTGTGAACTGCTCCTCAACGTGGAGATGCATACCCTTGATTATCTCATCCATCATTGCCTGACGATTGAGCATTGCAAACTGCTGCACTATCTTCATGTCATGGATATACTGCTCAAAAAGCTCACCCTCGCAGTATGCAAGGTGCTTGGGAATATCAGTGAACTTTGTGTTCTTGAGCCTTGTTATCTCAGTCTGGATCTGCTTATTGCGCCCCTCGGACTTCATCTTTTCGATAAGTGCGTCAATATCCTTCTTTGAGCTTCCGTTGAGTCGCTTGTAAGCCTCCTCCTGATAGTATTTTGCAGTTTCTACGCCAAGGTGACGAGAACCAGAATGGATAACGATATAGATGCTGCCGTCTTCACCCTTGTCTGCTTCAATGAAGTGGTTGCCTCCGCCGAGAGTACCTATACTACGCTCAGCGCGAGTGGGATTAATGCGGTCATAACAATAAAGCTCTGTGAGGTCGATCTGCTCGTTATAGCGGTGTGCCTTGTCGCGAATAGCAAATCCCGAGGGGATCTTCTCATAGATGAGCTTGTCAAGCTTCTGTAATTCGATATGCTTTTCTTTAAGTCTTACAGTCTCCATTCCGCAGCCAATGTCTACACCAACGAGGTTAGGTACAACCTTGTCTGTAATGTGCATAGTCGTACCTATCGTACAGCCAGCACCGGCGTGTACATCAGGCATTATGCGTATCTGCGAACCGTCGCTCATAGGCTGGTTACAAAGTTCGATTATCTGAGAAATTGCACTCTGGTCGACAACGTCTGTGAATATCTTTGCGGAGCTGTACTTTCCGTTTAATTCGATCATATTTCGTCCTTTCCGAGTTGCCCGAGCGCATAAAAAAGCACTCCCGCAGGAGTGCTTGATAATTGCATATGTGTGAAAAATCAGCACATGGCTGTACACTTCGGGCAAACTCCATGCTTTATAATAATATTAAGTTTTGGCATCTGTGATTTAAAGTTGTTTTTCATGGTGTTCACCGTCCTTTCGTAGAATATGGAATCATTATATACCACCTCCTGCGCTTTGTCAAGCATTTCCTGCAATTTTAATCAGTTTGTAATCTCTTTGATTATATTATAACAGAAGTGATGTCTTATTTTTTGAACACATGAGCTATTGAAGAATAAGAGAAAACAGGCTCCAAGAGCCTTTCCGATAAGCGTTGGTGACATTGAACCTGACGTGTCGATAACTGAGTTGTCAATAGTTTTTTGTGATATAAATGAAATTCCTTGAAAAATGTTCTTAACTCATTTTTTCTCACTCGCTTTCTGACAACTTACCCTCCTCTTAAAGCTCAAAAATATTTTTTGAATTTTATGTCTGATTTGAAATTCTGTCTGCGATTGTATATTATGAAAGCGATGATACGTATCACAAAGCAAAGCAATCAATAAGGGGCGATGAACATGGAGCGTAATGCAGCCGGCATCACCGAACTAACAAATGATGAAAAAGAGAGGATGTTTTCTATGAGTATCAATAAGTATAATGCAAATAATAATAACGACAAACGCACAGGTCGTGCTAACCACAGATATGCAGCAGTTGCAGCTGCATTCGCTCTCCTCATTGGAGGAATAGGCGGAAGTTTTGCTCTCGGCAAGCATATGGAAAAGAACAGCAAGCCCGGCACAGCAGCCGCAACAGAGGTAACTTCTACATCAATAACTTCTGTCATTGAGACAACAACACCCGTTGACGACAGGCACGCTCCCGCAGACCTTGATGCATTCGCTCAGGAATGGATCGACAATTACAATGTATGGTTAAAGATCCCGAACGGAGCAGTTCAGCACGAAAAAGATACTGTAAGCTTCAAGATGGCTGAAGGCACATATGTTGATAAAGTGGATGCATGGAAAATAACTGATGAAGAATACTGTTCAGCTGACGCAATAAACGAGCATCTCCACGCTTTCTGGGCTCCCGGAAGCAAGGATGATATAAAAGTTCCTGATCTCACAGAGAAGATCGACAGCCAAACAGCTGAGTATACTGATTTCACAAAGAGTATATACTTCACCTATAAGAATGAACTTTACAGAACCGCAGGTAATTCAAGCGTCGAAGGCACAAGAACTTCTCCCTCCGCCGAAAAACTGAACGACAACGAAATTCTCGTTCACTGGGATCTCGGCTGGGAAGGTATAACAGAACCTCAGACTATGCACCTTGTATGGGTAGATGAACTCAATGACTGGCGCGTTGACAATATTGTCTGCGGAAGCGATTATCCCGGCAATTCTACTGAAACAGCTGTAAAGTAACTCTTAAACGGCTATCAAACGGATTTTTATCATAATAAAAAGGGAAAGTATTTATCACATTCACATTACTTCAAATCGCTGCCCATATGGGCAGCGATTCAGCTATATATAATAGCACGATAACAAGCCTGTTCATAAGAATATTCGCTTCACTCATGAATGAAGGGAAGTTAGAACCCTGTGATCCGGAACGCCTGGCACAGCTATACAGTGCGCCTATTGCTTTGATGATACAGCTCTACGACAGAGAGCCCGAGAGAAAAAACGAGATCATGATGGAGATCGTTGAACACATCGTTTTTTTCATAAAACTCTTTTTCAAATAAAGCACTCCACTCTTCTATCCTCTTTGACTCAAATCATATTATTATCAACCGTAACTATAACAGAAATCGCCCTCCATATAACACAAAGTCCTCATAGCACCAAAACTATGAGGACTTGTTTTCATATATAATATGCTTGAAACTTCTGTCTGAGTCTCCTTCGGGAGGCTCATTTTCTGTTATAACGCTCTTTTTATCCAATCCATAAGCACATCGGTGATGTATTCCTGTTCTGCCTGTGTAAGCACCTTTCCGGAGGGAATGTTATGCCACTTCTCAAGACAGCCGCGGCAGCAGCAGGCAGTTGCGTGCTGGGCGATGAAGACCGGATGTCCTTTCATCGGAGTCTGCTTGCCGTCGTTTTCGGGTGCTTCGGATGACAAGCGCTTTTCAACAAAGTCCCTTGCATGACTTCGGATAGTGTCCATACCCTTTTCTCTGACATACGCCTTATCCTTTTCAGTAAGATGGAAACGGCTCCTGAAATCAGAACGGCTCAGTCTTGCGAAAAGCTCATTCCTGTCGGGCAGCTGATACTTTATGGCAGCACCTGAATTACTTCCGGGCGTATAACTGTATCCCGACTTTTTAGCCTGTGGGATATGGAGTTTTCGCTCCAAACGGTATACCTTGCCTTCCTTGATAAAAACCGCTCCTGTCTGCCGGAAAGTGAATGGAACACCACAGCGTATGCACTGACGGCGGACTTCCTGTATCCAGCGCAGATCACAGGGACGTGCATTATCTCCGGATTCACCGCCGCAGCTGACGTGTTCTATCAGACCTGTCGCAAGGTACTTTCCAATATCTATCTCACCGAGCATAGGCTCTGAGATGATCTCCCTGTGCTTTATCGGTAGCTTCAGGAATATCGGGAGTCTGTAATCAGCTCTCACCTGATCTTCGCAGGTACTGCATATCGTTACATTATCCCAGCCGTTGCCCCAGTCAGAGGGCATACAATCTGCAAAACGGTCTATTCTTTTCGTAATGATATAGAACTGAAGGTCACTGCGCTGACGCATCATATCCCAGCAGCCCTGCCGCCATTCGTCAGCATCTTCAAGGAAGAAATCAGAGGTCATACAGGCAAAAACTATACCGTCATCAGCTGTCAGTTTGTACTGTCCCTGACGGTTCTTTTTAAGCGGCAGGTCATAATCGCCGGTCTTTGTTACGACAGAAGCATCTTTGCCTATGCTCTCATCACGGCGGTAAACATAGCAATTCGCACATCCGGGACTTATCTTGTGACAACCGTGCCACGGATTCCAAACAACCATAATTCACCGCTCCTTTCCAATGCTGCTTCTTCACCGTTTTATTATAGCATACAAATATCACGGATTCAAGCATTTTACAGATCGTTAAACAATGAGAAACGGGAATGGAGTATTGAACTTCATTCCCGCTTTTAGTTTATCCTGTTGCAGTATTATTCATCGAATGAACTGATAAGTCCGAGCTTGAACTTCTGAATGAGAAGTGCGTCGGAATTGGTAAGGCCTTTCTTGCCGTCAACATCAGCATTTACTTCGCCCTGTGCTGTGATGCTGGAGCCCGACTTGCCCTGTGCGTATTTGTCTGGGTTAGTAGCTACCTGCATTACAAGAACGGCATCAGCTATATTAACATTGTTGTCGAGGTTAGCATCGCCCTTCAGAGTAGGCTGTAATGCTTTTTCAGCATCAGCAAGAGGAGCGATCTCTATCGGACGAATGATGATGTAATTCACATTGATAGCCTTATCCTCAGATGTGATGGCAAGTCTTATACTGCCGCCGTCAACTGTGATCTCGCCGGTCGAAGGAGTCTTACCGTCAGTTGCACAGTTTTCCATAACAACTTTTTCGGAAGATGTTCCGGGGTCAAGAGTTACCTTCGGCTTTGTTGAACAGCTCCACGGGTTGCTGAAGCACATCTCTACTTCGTATCTGCCCTTGGGAAGCGTAAAGCCGTATACGAGATGGCGTGCGATGTTGTTCTCATACTGGTTCTTGGTGTAGCGGAACGAAGCTGTCTTGTCTCTTCCGTCACCTGCGTTGTACTCATCGCACCATGTATTTGCAGTGTAGATACCGCCGCCCTTTGAACTGCCGTTGTACTGGTCTGTCGGATCGTCAATAAGTCCCCATACAGCTCCTGTTACCGGATCAGCACCGTAGAGCTGTTCTGTAACGCTGTTAAAGCTTCCGAGCTTGTCTCTGCCTGTGAGGGTTGAAGTGTCCTGGTCGCCGCAGTCAACGAAGTACGCGATACTGCTGTCATATTCATAGAGAGGCTTGACAGCTGTCATATAGATGAAATCGCAGACCTTTGCGGATTCTTTGCCGTCATTCGAGGAGAAACCTACTGTAAGCACATCATATTCAGTTCCGTCAGCTGTAATATGTTCAGCGTTCTTTTCGATAAGCTCCGGAGGGATAACGAACTTGACATCGTATACATCTTCATTGCCGCTGTAATCAAGCGTACCGGCATACAGTATCTTGTCTCCGACAGTTATGCGTATCGTCTTGCCGTTGTCGGATTTGCGGAACTTTACTGTGAGCATAGTGTAATCTGCTTCCGGATCGATAGCCATACGATAGCTGAAACTGCCGCCTGCAAGTGCATAACGGTAAGTGCTGTCATCAGTAACGCCCTTTGTATTGTACTCCTGCATATTGTGGAGGTTGTCGTTCTCATACTGACCGTAACCCGGCTGTACGGTATCAGTAACTGTTGATTTTGAACGAGGAGGCTTTTCAACATCTGTACTGCTGCTCTGGAAATTCCAGTAGATGCCGTATCTCTGCTGATACTGACGATAATGAGGTGTAAACGTCAGATCGTGGTCTGTACCCTTGAGAGTGAATTTCAGAGAAGAGCTGTCCTTGACGAGATTGTCATTGATATTGTACATAAAGGTTCCGACAGAGGTCTTGTCGTCGGATATGCGGATATTCTCGGAGGGAGTCACAGGCTCTTTCGGAATGGTTACCCACATACCTGTCGAACCGGTGGTCATATTCTGCTTGCCGAGCTCTGCACTAAGTACAACAGGACCATACTTGAAGCCGTAGACGGTATTCTTGTCCGGGAGAGGATATGCCTTTACCTCTTCGGGAATAGTAAGCTCTATCTTATCGCCGCTGCTGAAGTTTCCTGTGACCTGAGCGTAGCCGTCTATCGTCTTGTAATTGTACTTCTCATTATTGACCTTTACAGTCATATTTCCGGCTTTCCAGTCGGGGATACGGAAACGGAACTCAACAGCACCGCTGCCGTCTATGGTGAACTTCGAGGTATCTCCGTCAGGGATAGAGCTGTCCTGCGTTATTTTCATATTCTTTTCAGCCCAGTTGAGTATGGAACTCTGATACATATTGACATACAGCGTATTATCATCGTGCATATAGATAGTATCACCGAGCTTTGTAAAGCTCTCCATACCGCTTCCTGTACAGCACCAGAACTTATCCCAGCGTGTGCTGTAGACCTTGAAGTAACCGGTAGCCATAGGCTGGAAATAGGTCGTCATACCGCTCTCGGGATTCTGCGACGAGAGAATGGAATTGTAGTACGTTCCCTCATAAAAGTCCATATACTTCACATCGCCGGTTATCTTGAAGAGCTCACGGCTGAGCTTGAGCATATTGTAGGAGTTGCAGGTCTCACAGTTGCAGTTTGTACGCTCCTTGTCGAGGACATCGTCCATGCCGAAGTGTTCCCACTCGCTGTTTCCGCCTGTGATATAGGTATGGTGTGTAACGACCATATCCCAGAATGCTTCGGCGTACTGGAGATAGCGTGAAGCGTCTATCTTCTCGCCGTTTACAGTCTTGCCGTCAAGAGCAATGTAGCGCTTGAGCGCACCGAGAAACTTCGGGATAGTAGTGTTTGCGTGTTTGCCGTTGAGAACATTCGCGCCGCCTTTGAGGACCGCTTCGTGAAGTCTGGTCTCATCAAAGTAATGAGCAGCAACAGCATGATTGTCCTTGCCTGTGATAAGGTAGAGGTCATACAGACAGTCGTTCATGCCTCCGTACTCTATGGAAAGCACGGTATTGCGGGTCTGCTCGCTCCAGCCCTTTGCTCTGTTATACACCCAGTCGCCGAGAGCAGAACCGACATCTTTAGCCGGTCCATAGCCGGTTGCATTGTAGACATCCACCAGGCCGGCGATGAGCTTGTGCATTGTGTACCACGGCACCCATGCGTCATCGAAGATATTTGCCTTGCCCACCTCAACACGGTCGAACTGCCGCTCAACATTGCGGTCCGACGGAACAGGTGCTGCCCACAGGAAGCCGCTTTTTCCCTTTGAATTCTGCTGACATATCTTCATATTGTCAATGAGCGTCTTTATACGCTTGTAAAGAGCGTCCTTCTGTTCAGAGGTAATGTTCGGGTTCTGATAGGCCTGCGCGATCGCAGTGAGGTAGTGGCCGACGCAGTGACCTGCGATATTTGTATTTTCCCAGCCGCCGTAACGTGTTGCACCATTTGTACTTAGTCCGGCATTGTCACGGAAGCCGGCAAGCAGTTTTTCAGTATCAAATGCAAGAAGGTAATCCATTTCCTTTTCAAAAGCATTGACACTGTAATTGTCCTTCATCGTTACATCAGACAGCGCGAAATCCTGTATCTTTGATGAAGCGGCCGCGGTGTCGAGCTCCGGTGAAATGAGATTCGGGAAACCGGCTGCAATAGCAGCAGTTACCCCGAGAGAGGTCATGCGTTTGATCAAGTTTATCCCCATAAGAAAACTCCTTTCCTGAATATGCCTTAATTATACAACTCCGGCTCTCTCATCATCAACCCATAAAATGAATAATAGGTGGATATTGTATATTTTATCTCATCTTTGAACAGAGTTTTTGCATCACGCTCACCAAATCACAGAACGCTCCGGCTTTTTTCCACAAATCTTAAACTTGTACTTGACAAATAGAAAACGCGTGATATAATATACTTACAAAAGGCTATTTTAAGCCATATATTCGACTTAGTTTTAGTTGATTCGCCACACGGCGTGTCAACTTAAACTGGTTCAAAAAGGAGAGCCGAAAGGCTCTCCTGATGGTATATCAAAGAGAAAAATCCATATTGCGACGAGCTGTTCTGATCAACAAACTGCTTACGTTTCCTTCAAAAAAGCAAAGCAGCCCCATTCGGGGCTGCTCGATTATTACGTTAAGGCAGGATACCATTATTGAACTCATTTGCTGCAAGTTGAAGTGAGCTGTATTCTCCATTCACCGCTGTCATCTCTGAAAATAGTGTACTCTCTGCAGTCGTTCTCATATTCTACGGTATCATCGTTAGTTTTGACAACTATCATATTTCCGTTAGCTACCCTGACAGCTGTTATCTCAGGATCGTTCTGCATTTTGTAGTACTCACATACATTCTGTGCTCCCCAGAAATGTGTATGGAAGCAGTCATAGCGAACATAGAGGCTGCCGTTGTACATAATATAGTTTGTTAAGTTCATATATGCGTTGTCGGTATACTCTTTGTATTCTGCATCGAGGTTGAATGAATAACCGGTAGGATATTTGCTGAGGTCTCCGCCGATAACATTGTAAAGCTCTGATGATTTATCGGTATACTTTGTGTCGAAATAAGCTTTCAGATCATCTGTATTAGCAAATCTGCTGTCAGTAACCTTTGCATAGTATACAAACCATTCACCGTCTGAGGGGTTATTGGAGTGCATTGCAAAATTGATCTGGTCGTTTTCATCATACTCGACACCGATACCGTATTTAGCATTATAAACGTCCTTGTAGCCGCTGAGCATTTCCTTAGCAACGGCTTCTGCCTCTCCCTGTATGGGCTTGCCGAAATACTTGCTTCCGGATACAAGATCATCAATGCGCCAGTCGTTGTACTCGGCTACCCATACAAGGTGTAAGGACTGCTCCTCACCAGCGCCTTCATAACCAAGCGTCCAATGAATGAGCATCTCATTGTCATTCAGTTTCTCAGCTGAGAGGTCAAATCTTTCGCCTTCTAATCCAGTATTTGAAGCTACTCTGTAAAGCTCATTGTTATAGACGAATAAAAGGCTGTTTACGTCGGTGTATTCAGCTTTTCCGCTGTCGATCTTGTCTGTAAGATCAGGTATTGCTACATCGTCATTCGTTCCGGGTGCCCATACTGAATACACAAATCTGTTTATAGATTCAGCTGAATGTAACTTCTCGTCAGTTACCTTCCATGCTTCGAGCACTGCCGGTACAGAGCCTTCAGCCAGTTTGAAGCTGACAACACTCTCTTCGTGCTCAACAGCACCGCAATTTATCTTCCATATATATTCCTCATACTTATCCTTCCACTCCTCAGCGAATGCAGCGAGGTCGGAGGGATCACGTCTGTCATCAGCTGTAACTGTTGCTGCCTCTGTTGCGGCAGTTGTTTCAGCAGCTGATGTCTCGGTTTCAGCCGCTGATGTTACGATCTCAGCTATTGTTGCATCTGTAACTACCTGAGTAGTTGTTGATGTAACAGTTGTTGTCATAGCTGCTGTTGTTGACTCAGGAGCTGTTGTTGTGATCTCAACAGCTGCTGCCGCCAGCTTGTTATCACTGCGCTTGTTATTGTTCACATGCTTGCCGAGCGCAATGGTTCCGCCGATACCTCCGGCAAGAAGTACGAATGTAGCTGCAATAGCTGC
>NZ_JAILNU010000111.1 GCF_024691275.1 Ruminococcus sp.
GAACGCAGCTGATAAGGGTATCAGCGAAGTAGTTTTCGACAGAGGCGGCTACCTCTACCACGGCAGAGTCAAGGAACTCGCAGAGGGCGCACGTGAAAACGGATTAAAGTTCTAAGAGGGAGGTAAAACAATGGCTAATATTGAAACACAGGCTCCTGAGTTCGTTGAGAAGGTTGTAGCTATCAACCGTGTATCAAAGACAGTTAAGGGCGGTCGTATCATGAAGTTCTCAGCACTCGTTGTTGTAGGCGATGGAAATGGTACAGTCGGCTTCGGACTTGGAAAGTCAGGAGAAGTTCCCGATGCTATCCGTAAGGGCATCGAGGACGCAAAGAAGAACCTTGTAAAGGTTGCTCTCAAGGGAACAACAATCCCTCACGAAATCGTTGGCGCATTCGGCGCAGGCAGAGTTCTTATGAAGCCCGCTGCACCCGGTACAGGTGTTATCGCAGGCGGCCCTGTTCGTGCCGTTATCGAAGTTGCAGGTATAAAGGATATCAGAACAAAGTCACTTCGTTCAAACAATCCTTGCAACGTAGTAAGAGCTACAATCGACGGCCTCGTAAACTGCACATCTGCAAAGGATGTAGCTGCTAAGAGAGGCAAGTCTGTTAAGGAAATTTTAGGTTAAGGAGGCAGTAAGAAATGGCAAAGAATATCAAGCTCGTAAAGAGCCTCATTGGTAGAAAGAAGGACCAGATCGCTACTGCTCAGTCACTTGGCCTCAAGAAGGTCGGAGATGTTACAACACAGCCCGACAACGAGCAGACAAACGGTAAAATAAAGAAGATCTCACACCTCGTTGAGGTTACAGAAGCGTAAACAAGGAGGTGCAATCAAATGAAAATTCATGAATTAACACCTGCACTCGATTCCAATAAGCCTGTAAAGCGTATCGGCAGAGGCCATGGTTCGGGTAACGGAAAGACAGCAGGCAAGGGCCATAAGGGTCAGAATGCTCGTAGCGGCGGCGGCGTAAGAATCGGCTTTGAAGGCGGACAGATGCCACTCGCAAGAAGAATCCCTAAGAGAGGCTTCAACAACATTTTCGCTACAAAGTATGCTATCGTTAACGTTTCCGATCTTAACAAGTTCACAGACGGTACAGTAGTTGACACAGAGCTTCTCGTAGCTTCAGGTCTTGTAAAGAAGGTTTACGACGGAGTAAAGATCCTCGGAAATGGAGAGCTTACCGCTAAGCTGACAGTTAAAGCTGCAAAATTCTCACAGAGTGCTGTTGAGAAGATAGAAAAGGCAGGCGGAAAGACTGAGGTGATGTAATGTGTTTCAGACCCTGAGAAAGGCGTGGGGAGTTCCCGAGATACGTAAAAAGATCTTATACACATTACTCATGATCATACTGTTCAGATTCGGAAGCGCTGTAACCGTTCCGTTCCTCAATCCTGATGTCGTAAAGGCATGGATGGAGACAAACGCTAAGGACGGCGGCTTTCTCGATTACATGAATACGATCACCGGCGGTGCTATGTCACAGGCCACAGTTTTCTCGCTTTCGATAACACCATTCATCAATGCTTCCATCATCATGCAGCTGCTTACTTATGCACTGCCACCTCTTGAGCGAATGCGCGACGAGGGTGAAGAGGGAAGAAAGAAGATCGACAAGATCACGGCATTCGTTGCTATGGTACTTGCGGTATTCATGTCTTACGCATATTATCTTACATTAAAACGTATGACAAATGTTGAAGACAAAAAAGGAAATGTTATCGGCAACGCTCTTAAATATATGAGCGGCGGACAAGGCGTATTTGCTGCGTTCGTAATCATCACCTGCTTCGTTGCAGGCGCACTCATCGTTGTTTGGATGGGTAACAGAGTAAGCGACAAGGGTATCGGAAATGGTATTTCCATTCTCCTCTTTGCAGGTATCGCTGCAAGATTCCCTACCGATGCTGCTCTTCTTATAAACCTTACAAAGACAAGTATAACAAATAATCAGAATGGTAAATACCTCTGGGTAACTATTGCATATTATCTCTTTATACTTGCCGAGATCGCTTTCATCGTTTACATGAACGAGGCAGAAAGACGTATCCCGATCCAGTACGCAAAGCGCGTAGTTGGCAGAAAGCAGTACGGCGGACAGAAGACACATATCCCGATAAAGGTTATCATGAGCGGCGTTATGCCTATCATCTTCGCTATGTCATTTATGTCTCTTCCATCAGCAATCCAGATCATTAAGCCGAATAAACACGACGGCAGCTTCTACAGCAAGTTCTGTGATTTCTTCAGCACAAGAAGCTGGAGCTACGCAATAATCTACTTCCTGCTCATCATAGCGTTCAACTATTTCTACGTTTCGATCCAGTACAATCCTGTTGAGATCGCTAACAATCTTCGTCAGTCAAACGGCGGTATCCCAGGTATCAGACCAGGTAAGCCAACATCTGACTATATCCAGAGAGTACTCAATAAGATTTCTCTCGTTGGTGCGATCTTCCTCGGCATTATCGCTGTTATCCCGATCTTCATCTCGATGGCAGACGAATCGCTCAAGACACTTTCAATGGGCGGTACGACGATCCTTATCGCAGTAAGCGTTGCGCTTGAAACAACAAGAACACTTGAATCACATCTTATGATGCGTCATCATAAGGGCTTCTTACAGTAAAGGAGGACCGACAATATGAACCTTATCTTTTTAGGCGCTCCGGGCGCAGGCAAGGGTACTCAGGCTGAGGTAGTTTCAGATGCACTGAATATCCCACAGATATCTACAGGTAATATACTTCGTGAAGCTGCTAAGAACGGCACTGAGTATGGTCTCAAAGCTAAGGCTGCAATGGATGCCGGTGCTCTCGTATCAGATGATATCGTTATCGGTATCCTGAAGGAGAGAATAGCTGAGGACGACTGCAAGAACGGTTTTATCCTCGACGGTTTCCCAAGAACGGTACCTCAGGCAGAAGCTCTTGATAAAATGAACATCCAGATCGACAAGGTAATCGAGATCCATGTTCCCGACGAAACGATCAAGCAGAGAGTTTCGGGCAGAAGAGTCTGCCAGGGCTGCGGAGCTTCTTACCACGTTGAATACAAGCCTACTAAGGTCGAGGGTGTTTGCGATAAGTGCGGTGACAAGACTATCGTTCGTAAGGACGATCAGCCGGAAGTCGTTCTCGACAGACTCGCAACTTATCACGAAAAAACAGCTCCTCTCAAGGACTATTACGAGAAGCAGGGCAAGCTTGTTACTGTTATCGGTCAGGAAGAGGTCGCTGAAACTTCAAAGCTCACACTGGCAGCAGTAGGGGTAGAGAAGTAATGAGCATAACAATAAAATCAAAGTCCGAACTCGCCATAATGCGTGAAGCAGGTAAGATTACCTGCGGCGCAATATGGTATGCGGGCGAAAGATTAAAGCCGGGAATGTCAACACTCGATGTTGATAAGCTGGTTGGCGAGTATTTTGCCCGTCACGACAGCAAATCCTGCTTTAAAGGTCTTTACGGATTTCCAGGGAATGCTTGTATCTCAGTAAATGAGGAGATAATCCACGGTATCCCTAAAGCAAGCCACAGATTAAAAGAAGGCGATATAGTAAGCATCGACACGGGAGCAGCGTACAAGGGCTTCAATGGAGACAGCTGCTGGACCTTCCCTGTGGGTAAAATTTCTGATGAAGCTAAGGCATTGCTTGAGGTTACAGAGGCGAGCCTGTATGAAGGTATCGCTAAGGCTCAGGTTGGCGCAAGGGTCGGAGATATTTCTCATGCTGTAGAAGAGTATTGTGCTTCACGAGGCTACGGAATCGTAAGAAATTACTGCGGCCACGGAATCGGCAGAGAAGTTCACGAATCACCCGAAGTACCGAATTGGGGTAAGGCAGGTCACGGACCCAGACTGGTAGCGGGAATGACTATCTGCATAGAGCCCATGATAAATGTCAAGGGCGACGATGTCAAAGTTATGAAAGACAACTGGACAGTCGTTACAAAAAGTGGTTCACTTTCAGCTCATTTTGAGCATATGATCGCAATAACTCCTGACGGTCCCGTCATTCTGACACAGCCCTGACGGAGGGAATAACAGTGAAGCTGCTTAAAGGCTCTGTTGTAAGAGCGGAGGCAGGTCGGGACGGCGGAGGATATTTCGCAGTCACAGACTTTGATGAAAAATATTGCTTTATCGCAGACGGCAAGAGCAGAAAGCTCGACAAGCCCAAGCGTAAGAATATAAAACATATCCGCATTACAGACAGTATGATCGATCTAAACGATATAACTGATAAAAAACTCAGGAATGCGCTGAAACAGTTCAGCGAAGCTGAGTAAAGGAGGTTATGCAAGTGTCAAAAGAAGATGTAATCGAGGTTGAGGGCGTTGTAACTGACGCTCTGCCAAATGCAATGTTTAAGGTTCAGCTTGAGAACGGACATGAGGTATTATCTCACGTTTCGGGTAAGCTCAGAATGAATTATATCAGAATAGTTCCAGGCGACAAGGTAAAGCTTGAAATGTCACCCTATGATCTTTCAAAGGGTCGTATTACCTGGCGCGTTAAGTAAGAATACAGGATATCAAGTATATCCGTTATCCGCTAAAGGAGGTATTTTCAATGAAAGTCAGACCTTCAGTAAAACCTATTTGCGAAAAGTGCAAGGTTATCAAACGTAAAGGCAGAATCATGGTGATCTGCGAAAACCCAAAGCATAAGCAGCGTCAGGGTTGATAGCCCTACGCATTAATGGAGGTGCAATTATAATATGGCAAGAATAGCCGGTGTTGACCTTCCAAAGAATAAGAGAATCGAAATCGGTCTCACTTATATCTACGGAATCGGTCGTCAGACTGCAACAAATATCCTCGCAGCAACAGGCGTTGATCCTGACGTAAGAGTTAAGGATCTTGCTGAGGAGGACGTAGCTAAGCTTCGTGACTATATAGACGAGCATTACACAGTTGAGGGTGACCTCCGCCGTGAAGTTGCTCTTAACATCAAGAGACTTGTTGAAATAGGCTGCTACAGAGGCGTTCGTCATCGTAAGGGTCTCCCTGTAAGAGGACAGAGAACAAAGACAAACGCAAGAACTCGTAAGGGTCCTGTAAAGACTATCGCAAACAAGAAGAAGTAAGGAGGTTATGAGCTTTGGCACAGCAGAAAGGTAAAAAAGTTACTACTATCAGAAGACGTAGAGAACGTAAGAATATCGAAAGCGGCGCAGTTCATATTCAGTCCACTTTCAATAATACGATCGTAACTATTACAGATACAGCCGGAAACGCAATTTCATGGGCAAGCGCAGGCGAGCTCGGTTTCAGAGGCTCAAAGAAGTCAACTCCTTTCGCAGCACAGACAGCTGCTGAAACAGCTGCAAAGGCTGCTATGGAGCACGGACTCAAGAATGTAGAAGTATACGTAAAGGGACCCGGTGCAGGTCGTGAAGCAGCTATCAGAGCACTTCAGACAGTAGGCCTTGAGGTAAGAATGATCAAGGACGTAACACCTATCCCGCACAATGGCTGCCGTCCGCCTAAGAGACGTCGTGTCTGATCAAATTGGAGGTGTATTAAAATGGCAGTACAGAAAGAACCAATTCTTAAAAAGTGCAGATATCTGGGCATCAGCCCTGCTGTAATGGGCGTTTCAAAGAAGGAGTCGATCCGTTTCAAGAACGCTAACAACAGAAAGAAGATCTCTGAGTATGGTCTCCAGCTCAAGGAAAAGCAGAAGCTGAAGTTTATCTACGGCGTTCTTGAGAAGCAGTTCAGACACTACTTCTCAATCGCTGAAAAGATGGAAGGCAAGGCCGGTGATAACCTTATCACTGTTCTCGAATCCAGACTCGACAGTGTTGTTTACAGAATGGGCCTCGCTCTCACAAGAAGAGAAGCAAGACAGCTCGTTGTACACAGCCACTTCACAGTAAACGGCAAGAAGGTAAACATTCCTTCCTATAGAGTTAAGGTTGGCGACGTTATCGCTCTCAAGGAGAAGGACAGAACTACTGAAAAGTTCAAGGCTACTGTAGAAGAAACTAAGGACAGACTCGTTCCTGTATGGCTTACAGCAAAGAAGGACGATTTCTCCGCTACAGTAAACCGTCTCCCCTTAGCTGAGGATATTGACTACGAGGTAGCTACTCACCTCATCGTCGAGCTGTACTCCAAGTAATCCGATATCGGATCTGCTTGAAGAGACAGTATTCGAAATCAACATTAATTGCGAAATAGGAGGGTTTTTATGCTGGAAAAAATTAATAAGCCTGATATTGACATTGTCGAGCTTAAAAGTGACGGCAAATACGGCAAATTCGTTTTAGCACCGCTGGAGCGTGGATACGGTATTACACTTGGAAACAGCCTCAGACGTGTGCTGCTCTCCTCACTTCCTGGCGTTGCTGTAACATCTGTAAAGCTTTCCGGCAAAGATGGTACAGTACACCATGAGTTGTCAACAATTCCTGGCGTAAAAGAAGACGTCACGGAGATAATCCTCAGTATTAAAGGACTGACGGCTAAGCTTTACGGCGAAGGCCCAAAGACAGTATATATAGAGGCAGAGGGCGAATGTGAGATCACTGCCGGCGATATAAAGACGGATTCAGAGGTAAATATCCTCGATCCTGGTATGCATATCGCTACTCTTGGTAAAGACGCAAAGCTTTACATGGAGATCACTATCGACAGAGGAAGAGGCTATGTTTCAGCAGAAAGAAACAAGAAGCAGATCAACCTCCCAGTTGATGTCATCGCTGTAGACAGCATCTATACTCCTGTTCTGAAGGTGAATTATACCGTAGAGGATACACGACTCGGTCAGGTCACTGACTACGATAAGCTTACTATGGAGGTATGGACAGATGGTACTATCTCCGCAAAGGAAGCTTTATCACAGGCAGCCAATCTCCTCAACGAGCATCTGAAGCTGTTCATCGACCTCTCAGAGGAAGCTGGACTTGCTGAGGTCCTTGTTGAAAAGGACGAAAAGGGTAAGGAAAAAATCCTTGAGATGACCATTGAGGATCTTGACTTATCTGTACGTTCATTCAACTGTCTGAAACGTGCAGGTATTAATACCGTAGATGACTTGATCAATAAGTCTGAGGAAGAAATGATGAAGGTTAGAAACCTTGGAAAGAAGTCCTTCGATGAGGTAAAGGAAAAGCTCCAGTCACTGGGCTTTGACCTCTCCTCCGAGGAGGAATAAACCATAAAACGTGCGTACAGCGCACCACTATAAAAAGGAGTGAATACAATGCCGGGTACAAGAAAGCTGGGCAGAACATCTGATCATAGAAAGGCTATGCTCAGAGGCATGGTAACTTTCCTGCTTGAGAACGGTCAGATCGAAACTACCGTTACAAGAGCTAAGGAAGTACGTGCAGTTGCAGAAAAAATGATCACTATCGGTAAAAATGATGATCTGCACTCCAAGCGTCAGGTGTTCTCATATATCACAAAGGAGTCCGTTGCTAAGAAGCTTATCGACGAGATCGCTCCTAAGTATGCTGAGAGAAACGGTGGTTACACACAGATCGTTAAGATCGGACCACGTCGCGGAGACGCTGCTGAAATGGCTATCATCAAGCTCGTTTGATCGCAGATATTTAATAAAAGCCGTTCCCACCATGGGAGCGGCTTTTATTCATAGAGAAATTGCGAAAAATCGCTGAAAAGTACTTGCAAAACTACCTGAGATATGTTATAATATCCATTGTATGAAAAATCCAATCAGGACAGGAGAAAAAAATATGTATAAGAAAGTTTTCAGTTCTATCGCCGCAGCAGTTTCTACAGCTGCTATGGCAGGATATACTGCAATGTCAGCATTCGCTGATGACGCTCAGGCAGCTTCATCGGCATCAGATGCAAATGCTCAGCCTCAGGTAGGCGGCTCTATCGCATCTATGATAATCCCTCTCGCTATAATGTTCGTGCTCCTCTACTTTATCGCTATCAGACCACAGAAAAAGCGCGACAGAGAGCTCAAGGAGATGCAGGACAGCCTTCAGGTCGGCGATGAGATCGTAACAGGCGGCGGTATCGTTGGTATCGTTGTTAGCGTTGGCGAGGACACAGTCGTTATCGAAACAGGCGGCGCTAAGCACAAGCTCAGAATAAAGAACTGGGCTATCACCGAAAACGTAACAGCTTCTGAGCGTATAAAGGAAGCTAAGGCTTCAGTTGCTAAGAAGAGCAGCGGTCTTGAAGCAGCAGCCGTAGTTGATGATAATGCTGAGGAGAAAAAGGCTAAGAAAAAGAAGGCTGACGAGGAAGAGTGATCCCGTCACACTGTGAATATAAAGGACGTTTCTGCTGAGTGCAGGAGCGTCCTTTTTTGTTCTAAAACAGCGTAAACCGAATAGAATAGATAATAATACATTTTCGGAGGGCGTTAAATGAGCAGAAAACAAAGATATGTATGGTCAAGCGGTATACTGAGTATGTGTGCCGCGGTCCTGATCGGGATATCCTGTTCAGCAGCATCGGTAGCACTGTTTTCATGCCTTATAGCCTTTGTGCTGAAGGATATGGGACTTGCAGGAATGCTTGCAGGCTTCTCACTTGCAGCGGGAGCTTACACAGGTTCGTATATCCGCGGAAAGTACAGGCGAAATTATGGAATGGCAGGCGGTATACTCTGCGGCTTGATAATGTACGCGCTGATACTTGTCTGCGGTCACGTATTTATAGGCGAATTTGCGGGCATAAAAAAGCTCCTCCTGCTTGCATTTTTCGGTGCAGCAGGAGGAGTTGCAGGCGTTAATTCAAAACGCCCGAGATATCTTTATCAATAGTTGCCCGAAGTGTCCTCCATGAGCTTGAATTTTATCTCATAGTAGTTTACTTCGCCGTTCTCGTCGATGTGTGCGCAGGTTGCGGGAACCGTATCCCCGGGGCCGTACTGACTGCTTATGGTGTCATAAAGCTCAGAGTAGGTGGTTATAGTCTTGCCGTTTATAGCGGTAATGAAGTCGCCTGCTTGAAGGTCAGTGTTTGCGATGTCGCACTCCTTGTCAATAGCGTCGATATAAACGCCCTTGAAGTCCTCAGGGAGAGACTGACCGATCTTTTTCTCGATGAGCTTGATCTTATCGGAATTTTCCATATCAATGAGATGTATGCCGATTTTGAAGCGTCCGGAAATGTAGCCGTTCTTTATGAGCTGCTCAATAACAGGAGAAGCTTCGTTTATGGTAATGGCAAAGCCGAGACCTTCAAATTCTGCGCTGACGTATTTGGAAGAGGTGATCCCGATGACCTGACCGTACATATTGACCAGCGCACCGCCCGAGTTCCCCGGGCTTATATCGGCATTGGTCTGAATGCAGTCCATTTCAAAGCCGGTGGAATCGGTTTTTATTTTACGGTTCACGGCAGAAACGATACCGTTTGTAACCGTGCTGGAAAGGTTTGCAGGGTTGCCGATAGCGAGCACCTGTTCACCGACTACGGCTTCGTCCGAATCGCCGAGAGTAGCAGGGGAGAGTCCCGTGGCATCGACCTTTATAACAGCGATATCGGTCTTTACATCTCTGCCGACGATCTTTGCGTCGTAGAAATCGCCGTCAACAGTCTCGATTCTGTGATAGCCTGTAGCTTCGAGTACGTGTGCGTTGGTGACGATGTAGCCGTCTTCATTGAGAACGATGCCTGAGCCTGTTCCTACGACCTTTTTTGCGCTGTATGACATATAGTCGGCATAGGTATATATCTTTACGATCGAAGGGCGCACAAGGGCTGCTGCGCCCTCAAGAGTGTACTTCCCGTTTTCGTCCTTGAAGTTTTTGAGGTCGGTCGCACCCTTTGGCTTTGATTCCTTGTAGAGCACTACCTGTTTTGGAGAGCCGATCATTTTTACGAGCTCATCGCTTTTGGTGATATCGTGGATTATACCGAAAACTGCAAGAAATAATGAGATAATTATAAGTATGACAAACAGTATCAATGTTGCGGATTCGCCTTTAGGACGGCGTTTTTTTATTGTTTCTTCTGAATGATAATGCTGTTCATTCATTCCCTCAAAGCCTATAGGCTCGTACATGAATTTATCGTATACGGGTCTGCGCGGCTGGTCATAAGCCGAGTTCTGAGGCTGACCGTAGTTATTCGGGCGCTGAGGAGCGCTGTTGTATTGCTGCCCGTAAAAGCTGCCCTGCTGATCGGAGGCACTTTGCTGTGGAGCAGAGGTGATCTCCGAGCTGCTGTTGTCGGGAGCGTTTTCGCGGGGCTGCTGAGAGGAATCAGGCATTCCCTGCTGGTAATTATCTCTTTCGTCCATTGTTTATCCTTTCTTTTTCGGCTGTTTCTCGGGTATCTGAATGAGAAACTCCGTATATTCTCCGTAAACGCTTTTAACGACGATATGTCCGTGGTGGAGATGGACTATCTTACGTGATATTGCAAGACCGAGTCCAAGACCCGTTGTATCCTTGCCGCGTGAAGAATCCGTCTTATAGAAGCGGTCAAAAACCTGTGTTATCTCATCGTTTTTCAGACCCTCACCTGTGTTCTTGATACCTATGGTACAAGTACCTGTGATAGAACGCTCGAATCTGAATGAGAGCGTACCGCCTGTATTTATGAACTTTACAGCATTCTCGACGAGGTTGTAGATGACCTGCTGAATAAGATCTGCATCGACTTCGGCAGTCATGCGTTCGCTTCCGAGACCTTCGACCTCGAGGTTTTTATCCTCGATCTTTTTCTCGAACATGAGAACGGTCTGAATAACTATTTCGGTGAGGTTGACGTCGCGGAAATTAGGTCTGAGAGTACCTGTCTCAAAGCGCGACATATTGAGCATTGACGATATGAGGATACGAAGGCGCTTTATTTCCTTGGATACAAGTACAAGGTATTCGTTCTGGCGTGATTTGGGGACAGTTCCGTCGAGGATACCGTCCACGAAGCCGCCTATAGTGGTTATTGGAGTTCTCAGCTCATGAGAGACATTGGCTATGAATGTTTTGCTGGTCTCCTCGCTCTTAGCAACATCAGCCGCTACGGTATTTACGTAATCGGCGATCTCGGGAGTTGTATACGGAACATTTGTCGGGATATTTTCCGAGAAGTCGCGTTTTGCGAACTGTTCGGTGATGCGCCTGAATTCGTTCTCATAATCCGAGAGTTTGTTCAGCCTGTATTTTATCAGGAAGAACTGTGCGGTAAAGCTGAGCATACAGAAGAGAGTGTAGAATAGCGCTATTTTCACAGAGAAGGTATTTATACCGTCGGACTTGCAGTATATCTTTGCAAACATACGTGTGGGAACAACGTCGTTTTCGCCTTTCAGGAAAAAGCAGGTACCATAGAGCATATACGGCTCATTGGCGGAGATATTCTTTGTTTCGAGGGCAAGATAGTCGTTGCTGCTGAGCTTTTCCAGCTCGGCGGCGGTCATCTTGTCGCTGTTTTTTACAACCTTTTTTGGATTCTCTTTATAATCAGCATCAGAGAGCACACAGTTGCCGCTTTCGTCATAGAGGTATATCATCAGGCGGTACTTGCGTGAAAACTCCTCATGCAGATTTTTTGTCGCAGTTGAGCGTGTGTCCATAGTGGCAGAGTAATCCTTTTTCACACAGTTTATGAACAAATCGCCGATAGACTGTAACTCGCTGAGCTTGTTGGATTTGTATACCGTTGAACTGATAGTGATGAGTACAACGCCGAGAAGTATATTTATTGAGAGAATAATGAAAACCAGAAAAAGGAAAAGCTTGTCGTATGAGCTTTTTTTATTTTTCAAGTCAGATCACCTCTGTACAAAATAAGGGGACAGAGCGTCCCCTTGATGATTTTTTTAGTTACTGAGAATTTATTCTTCTTCAGCCTCGAATTTATATCCCACGCCCCATACTGTTTTGAGGGTCCACTTATCGGAAACACCCTCGAGCTTTTCACGAAGACGCTTGATATGTACATCGATAGTTCTTGAATCGCCGTAATACTCAAAGCCCCATACTTCGTCGAGAAGCTGGTCGCGGGTATATACTCTGTTGGGATTGGAGGCAAGATAATAGAGAAGTTCAAGCTCCTTTGGCGGAGTATCAATATTTTTGCCGTTTACCTTGAGCTCATAGCTGTCCATATTGACAGAGAGCTTATCGTAATGGACTTCCTTTGATTCGGGCTCAGCCATACCTGTTCCGACACGGCGCGTAACTGCGTTGATACGAGCAATAACTTCCTTTGCGTCGAAGGGCTTTACGATATAGTCGTCAGCACCGAGTTCGAGACCGATGACCTTATCAATAGTTTCACCCTTAGCGGTTATCATAATGATCGGGACATTGGATATCTTTCTTATTTCACGGCATACCTGCCAGCCGTCTTTACCCGGCAGCATAATATCAAGAAGCACCATATCGGGGCTGAGAGCTTTGAACTTAACAACAGCATCGTCACCGTCATGGCACAGAAGTACGCTGTAGCCATCTTTTTCAAGATAGAGTCTGAGAAGATCGCAAATGTTCTTGTCATCGTCAACTATAAGTACCTTTGGATTTTTTTCATTAGCCATAGTTAATACCTTCCTTCCGTATCAAACATTGTTGCTGTTCCTACATACAGTGCGATAATTAGCGTGTCTGATGTGACAGCCTGACCTAACGCTGAAAGATGTATATTACAGTTAGGGGGTATATAATAGTCAGCGTGTAGTATATTAAATTAATTATAACTCAAATCGGTGAAAAAGTCAATCAAAAATAACGAAATTTTGAATATAATGTTATGATACTGCATATTTATTTCAATAATCTGCGTATCACTGCTTATTACAGGCGAGTGAACATATCACAGACGGCGCATATCATTTCAGTATTGGTAGGTTTTTCGGTCAGTCTGCCGTCCGTGATCTGAGAAAGGGTATCTGTTTGGCATATATGAGCGCCGAGGTTACGCATTGAGCGTTCCACGAGAGAAGGCTTTGTTGAATAGTTCTCGGCGATCTCGTTGTAGATCCCTATCAAGCCTCCCCAGAGCCTTTCGGGGGAGTTCATACACAGCTCGCATGCCTTTGCAAGGTAATAGAAGCCGCTGAGCTTTGGCGGAAAGCCTGCTTCTTCGAGTACTATCTCGATCTGAGTAAGAAGCTCCTCGGAGGCATTGAGCCGAAGCATTACCGAGCGGCATAATTCACTTACAGAGCATGGCATGGTAAAACAGCGTATAACTCCTGCTTTGCGGAAGCTTTCGTGAACTGATGCAGATGATGTGTAAAGGCAGGCAAAGACGGCAGTACCGTTTTGTTTTGCCTTTTTTATGAAGCTGAAAAGCCGCTCGTCAGGCTGAAATGCGAACAGCAGAATGCCGTGGTATACGGAAGCTGAAGTGAGCTTCTGTATTTGATTCAGCGAGCTTCGGCAGCATTCGGAACGTATTCCGAGGTTTATGAAGCGACGGACAAGAAGTCTGCCAAGGCTGGCAGAATCGTCGCATATAAGCAGATCTTTTTCCATTTTTCTCCCTGTAGCCTAAATAACAGAGCTTCCGAAGCATCGGAAGCTCGTTGTCTTATTTATCTCTTGTGCGCTGAGCTATACCCTTGATATTGCAGACTGCCCAGTCGAAGCTGTCTGATGTAACTAATGAGCCGCAGTACGGACAAGTTCCCGAATGGTTGATGACAAGCTCTGCGCCGCAGTTAGGACACTTTTTGGATATAGTTCCTTCTGACGGGCGTGAAGCTCTTATAGCAGGATCGCTCCTGAGAGTCCATTCATACTTCATGAGCTTGTACTGATCCCTTCTGCCGCGAACTATCTCACCTGTATTGTCGTCTATAACGTAGTCAACTATCTTTGTATCGAGTGTAGCGACCATTTCGATGTTGTGACCGTCCTTACGCCAGCCCTTCATCTGAACGCCTATCACTTCTATCTCCTCGATGCAGTTGGTCTGGTGGTTATTGCGGTAGTTGTCGAGCTGTCTGTCCATCTGAGAGTAGTAAGTACTTGTCAGGAACGGACGCAGATCGGAGATATCCTTAGCCTGCCAGCTGTGCTGGAAGCGGACGTAAAGGTCGGCGATCTTTTTTTGGAGCTCTGCTGAGGAGAAGGAAGGGTCGATCTCGTTGTATTCTGTCATACTCCGCAGAGACTCGGAACCTGTATTTATCACGATCGTCTTGTTTGGGTCATGCTTTAAGAAATGCGAGTTCTTTTTGCGTATTATACTTGTTATGATGGACCAGATGATACCGATTATTATAGCAGAGAATATTGATATCCCAACAGCCATTATAACTCTTCCTTCAAGTTTTTCGTCTTCGGTAAGAATGCCGTCATCGGGTTCTGTGGGGCGGCTTTTTCTTCGGCTGCCGCGGTCGTCATCGTCATCATCGTCCCAGCTGCTGCCGCCGCTGTCCCAGCTTCCGCCACTGTCCCAGCTGCTGTCGTCTCCGCCGTAATCGGAATCGCCTGCGAAGTCTCCGAAGTCAGCGTGTGTACACAGAGGTATCACGAGCAGGCTTATTATCATTATAACTAATGGCAGCAGTTTGAATTTATTTTTCATTTTTTCACCCTTACAATATTCTTGTCAACTCTGCGCTGATTGAGCAGCTCGATATTGCTCAGAGTCCAGTCCTTTGCGAGATTAGTGATGACCGAGCCGCAGTAGTCACACTTTGCGGTCGAGTTAATACGAACCAAAGCACCGCACTGAGGACATTTTTTCAGCTCAGGGCGTGAAGTGACAACAGAGCCTCCCCGTTTGCGTATCAATGTACATTTGTATGTTGAGTATTTGAATTCTTCCGTGCTCCCGCCGATCATTTCACCTGAGATATCATCTGTAACATAGTCGATGACTCTTGTTTCGAGCTCTGCCAGTACAATATCGTAATCGCCGTCCTGTTTCCAGCCCAGCAGTTCTACCCTGCGTACCGACATTCGTTCAAGGCGGTTGGTCTGATGAGCTTTGCGGTACTGGTCGAGCTGCATATCCATCTGGGAATACAGACTGTCCGACATATGCATTCTCAGCGGAGACAGGTCTTTGTCCTGCCAGCATTTCTGGAACAGCGTATACGTGCCTGAAAGCTTTTTTTCGATCTTTTCTGGTGAGAACGTCATATCAACGTCGAGATATGAAGCCATATCTTTAAGCTTGGAGCTGTCTTCCGTGTATTGCTTCGGAGCGGGAGCAGGTGTATTGAGAAAAAGAATGTATATTGCTCCCGCGAATGCAAAAGCTAAGAAGAAAATTGTCAGGCTGATGCTGAGGAACTGTTCCGGCAAGTTTGCAGCGAGTCTTATCATAGCTGCGCATATTATTATAACTATGAAAGCGGCGGTATTCTGTATCAGTTTCATTTTATCGTGTCTGCTGTGAAAGTCCCTTGATGTTTGTAATTACCCAGTCGAAGGTATCTGTTGTGAGAACAGAATCGCAGTACTCGCATACAGTCGAACGGTTGATGTCGATATGAGCGCCGCAGTGCGGACAGGTCTGTGCAGTAGTGCCTGTAGAGCGTGAAGTCTTTACGCCCTTGCTGCGGATAAGAGTCCATTCATATTTCATGAATTTTTCCTTGGTATTGCTTCCGCGGACTACCTTGCCTGTAGCGTCATCAACAACGTAGTCAACGATACGTGTGTTGAGTACCGCAACTATTACATCGTGGTCGTATTCGGGCTTCCAGCCTTTAAGCTCAACGCCGAGAACTGCAATGCGCTCAACGCGGTTGGTCTGGTTGCTCTGACGGTATTTATCGAGTTGTCTGTCCATCTGTGCATAGAAGCTGTCTGAAAGATAAGGACGCAGCTCATGTATATCCTTAGCCTGCCAGTCGTTCTGGAAACGGACATAGAGGTTTGAGAGCTTTTCTCTGAACTCTGATTCAGAGAATGACGGGTCTGTCTGTAAATACGAAGACATATTGCGCAGATCGGCTGTACAAGAAGGTCTTGGAGCGTTCATCATCTGCTTTATGTGTTTATTACGCTTTTGATTGTCGGTTATCTTCGGGATAATGTAGAGAACGGCAAATATTATGAGTATGAATATGACTTCGGCTGGGTCTGCCGAACCGCCGCCGCTGCTGCTGCCCGAATAGCTTCCGCCGCTGTCCCAGCTGCTTCCACCGCTGTCCCAGCTGCTTCCGCCGCTGTCCCAGCCTCCGCCGTAGTCGGAGTCACCGGAAAAATCGCCGAAATCTGCTCTTGAACTTAGCGGAATGATGAGTATGCTCAGTATGAGCAAAATAACGGGAATGATTTTCTTGAATTTTTTCATGGATAGATATACCCCCATATATCATAATTTGACTTTTACGGATAAAAAACCGCATGTCTGACATAATTATATCATATTTTATGATTTTTGTCATTCATATCATAAGGATATTTTTCACGAAAAAGGCAAGTCTGTTTTGTGCATATCGTTAATGGGATACAACTTTCAGATACGTGAATAATCGTTGCGATACGGCAGATAATAGGCGAGAGGTGAAAAGATATGAAACAAAGCGGATTGCTGCCCGTGCTCGATGAGAGCATAGATGAGATAAAGCGGATATCGGGCGGTTCGTCGGATCTGCTCATCAACAGGTTCGTGACAGGCGGAGTACACTGCGCACTGCTTTGCTGTGAGGGAATGGTATCAACGTCCGTGATAACGGAGATGATATTTGAGCCTGTGACGGATATACCGCAGCAGGATAGCGCATCGGAGCTTTTTCACTATATCTCCGAGGAGCTTTTGCTGTCCACGGACAGACCTGAGGTAACGGATTATGATGAGCTTTTCAGGTATGTGGATTCGGGATTTGCTGTCCTTATCGCCGAGGGCATGGAAAAGGGACTTGCATTCGGCGTTCAGGGATACAGCTCCCGCGGTGTGCAGGAGCCGTCAGGCGAGGGCAACATCATGGGAGCTCATGAGGGCTTCACGGAGACTGTACGCACGAATATGTCCCAGATACGCAGGCGGCTGAAAAGTCCCGAGCTTGTTATGGAGCTTATGGTCAAGGGGGAAAAGAGCTTTACGGATATATGCCTGTGTTATATGAAGGACCGCGTTCCGAAAAAGCTAATGGCGCAGATACGCAGCTCACTGGAGGATATACGTCTTGAGGCAATACTTTCCACAGGACATATACGCCCCTTTGTGGAAAACAGCAGCTTCGAGGTTTTCAGCTCTACGGGCATCACCGAGCGTCCCGATGTGCTGTGCTCGAAGCTTATCGAGGGGAGAGTGGCTGTCCTTGTGGACGGCGTACCCTATGCCATAGTTATACCGCGGCTGTTCTGCGAGAGCTTCCAGACTCTCGATGACTATGCCTTCAAGCCTTACTATGCCACGTTCATACGCTGGCTTAAATATCTGGCATTCATCATAGCAGTCCTGCTGCCGTCCTTTTACGTTGCTATTGTGATGTATCACCCTGAACTTCTCAACAGCACCTTGTTCATGCTGCTGGTGGAGGCAGAGAAAAAGGCACCGCTGTCCATAGTGACAGAGGCGATGTTCGTGCTTCTGATGTACGAGGTCATACGCGAGGCTGGAGTGAGGCTGCCTAAGCCTGTAGGCGGAGCGGTCAGCATCATAAGCGGACTTATCATAGGCGATGCGGCAGTCAATTCGGGACTTGTGAGCACTCCGCTGCTGACTATGACAGCTCTTTCGGTACTGGGAGGACTTGTTGTACCCGACCTTAACCCACAGGTAACGATACTGCGTTTCGCATTTGTCATTGCAGGCGGTATGCTTGGACTATTTGGAATAAGTCTGCTTGCCTGTGCAGTACTTGTGAATATATGCGCTACTGAGGACTACGGATTCCCGTACACAGCACCGCTTTCGCCGTTCAGGAGAAAAGGTATGTCGGATACGGCAGTGCGCTGCGGTATAAAGAAGCTTCAGGACAGAGGATTTACAGTGGAGGAATATCATGAATAGTGTTTCAAAGAGCCAGTTTACAGCATTACTGATGATAACGGATCTCTTTGGACTTTTCTGCTGCGGCGGAATGATATCGCTTATGACGCTGTACGGCTTTCTTGCAGCAGCCGCGGTGCAGTACCTGTTTGGTGTTGTTTTTTCAGTGCGCGGCGGAGAACTCAGCAAAAAAGTGAAGTGGCTGTACCTTGTGTATGTGGTATTCTGCGGAGGAACGCTCTTTTCAGCGCTCTGGCAGACAAGCAGTGTCATATATATCCCTTATGAGAGCAGTCACGGCATATGGGGAAGGCTAATGACAGCAGGACTTATTGCAGCCGTATGTCTTTACAGCTCATCAACAGGCATAAAAACAGTAGCCCGTGCGGCGGTGATAGTGGGAGCTCTTGGAGCAGCCTGCCTTCTCATCGACTTTGCAAGTGCGGTATTCAATGCAGAATGGCATAATGTGCAGCTCCCCGAAAAGAGGAGCTTTATAAGTGAATTCGTGCGCGGATTCGCATACAGCAGCGGACTTGGCAGCTTTGCAGTGCTGCTCGGTGATGTCAGGGGAGAGAGAATAAAGGCGGTAACAGGCTATTTTGCGGTAAAAGCAGCTGCGGCAGTCATAGTGCTGCTGACAGTGCTCTCTGTCGCAGGAGGCATAATGCCGCTTGCTGATTTTCCTGTGATAACCGCTGCGCAGCTTTCCCAGCCCCTTGATGCACAGCGCATAGATTCGCTGTTCCTTGTGGTATTTGTAGTGTTTGCGGTATTTTCGGTCTCGTTGCAGGTCATGACAGGCGCGTATATCATCAGTGAGCTCTTTCCGCGGTTCACAAAGTGGCGGAGCACGGCGGTGATAGCTCTTACAGTGGCGGCTGCTGTAGTTATGCCGTCACAGCCGCTTGTGCTCCTTCGCGCTGCTGCGGCAGCTGCTGCAATGGCGGCGGCACCTCTGTGCGCAAAAAAAACCGCTGCATGAAGCAGCGGCGGGGAACGTATTATTTGCGGCTTTTCTTTTCACGCAGCTGTTTGAAAAAATCAGAAAGTATAGCTGCACATTCTTCTTCCATTACTCCGCCCGTGACTTCGGGACGGTAATTGTAAGGATAGTCGAACATTTTCTGTACCGAAACGGCAGAGCCGCTTTTGAGGTCGTATGCACCGAAAATAACGTTGTCGATGCGGGAATTGATTATTGCGCCGCAGCACATCGGACATGGTTCGAGAGTGACATATATCGCGCACTCGGGAAGCCGCCAGCCGCCGAGAGTTCGGCAGGCTTCGTCGATAGCGATGATCTCGGCATGAGCAAGAGCGTTCTTAGCGTTCTCGCGTCTGTTTCTTCCCTCGCCGACGATCTCGCCCGTGGTCTTTTTCACCACAACAGCGCCCACAGGGACTTCACCCTCGTCGAATGCGAGCTTTGCCAGTTCAAGTGCACGGCTCATGTATTTATCCATCTGGGATCACCTAAAATATGAGTTTTATGATAGCTGAGAGCAGACAAAGGCATATCACAGCCGGTGCAGGGAAACTTTTACAGGCGATATTTAGCCTTTCCTTGCAGGTTATCTCTGACTTGTAGACTGCAAGCCTTGTGTACTTTGTTCCTCTTATGAGGTAAAGTATGATTACTCCTGCCGCTCCTGACACGAATGCTATGAGTATGAAAGAGTTTCTTCTCAGGAATGCGGGATCGCTCGAATTTTCCTCCAGAAGCACCAGTGCAAGGCGGTACATTTTGAATACGACCTGTACGAATATAGATGTGAATATAGAGCCGCTCCTGAGCATTGACACAGAGGCAACTGCTGATATAAGGACAGCGGCAGGAAATTCACGGAAATCCTGTACAAGCAATCCTGCCATGGCAGAAGTGATGACTATGGCATATCTGTCGCCGAATTGCCGCAGAGCGCCGAAGATAGCGCCGCGGAAAAGTAATTCCGTCATTATTGAAATGATTATAATGTCAAAAATAGTATAAACCACGAACTGTTCCTGGTTCCAGACTGAGATATCAGCATTTATGGAACGGAAGTAGTTGAAAAGCTGCCATGTTCTGTTGGTATAGATATTAGGAAGGCTCGCAACAGCGCTTATAGCCATGGTCATACAGATAGCGCCTATCAGGTCGGGAGTGTGGTTCAGAGTGCTCATATGCTCTACCTGACGGGGCATTTTCAGCTTTTTATGAAGGTATATCAACGGGACGAGCAGCTTCACAAAGCTTATGCCCATCAGAGAAGAGATTATCTCTGAGCTGCCGCCGTACCATGAGGTGCTGAACATGGAAGTATGTATGTCGAAACCCATGAAGTCGAATATACCAACGATGATCTTGCCTATTATATTATCTATGACTATCCACATGAGCATTGCGATGCCTGCAATATACATTATTTTGCTTATGCAGTCACGCTCGGCAGCTGCGGCTGACTTTGATTCAAACCCCTTTCCGTCCACGAAGACACTTTCCTTGCGGTTCTGCTTGAAGTTGAAAGCGTAGGGGTTCTGTTTATTTTTTCGCCATGTTTTGAAGCTTTCATTATAGACATCATTCTGTGTAGAATAATCGAATTGGTCTACAACATTAATAATCATTTTTTCTGAGGTGTCAGTGAGATTCATTGGCTCACCTCCTACAAATTCTCAATATAATATTAACATATTTTATGCGAAACAGTGTTGAATTTTTAGCATATTTATGTGAATAAACGGTGAATTGCAAAAAGGAGTGCTATTTTGAAAAGTATTTTTATGATATTATCATGTTTAGCTCTTGCTGCGAGCTCGGGGTGTGCTTCGGGAAGGATACACGAGAGAAGCTACCTCAGAGCAGCGGCGGTCAGCGGAGCTGATAACAGCTCTGTGACGTTTTCGTTTTACGATGAAGGCGTTATCTCGGCACAGGGAGAAGATATCGACTCGGCAAGGTCTTGCGCTGAGCTGAAAAACGGCAGACCGATATTCACGGGGTATACCGATCTCCTTATAGTTGACGGCACGAAATGCTGCAAGCTTCTTGAGCATATGCTGAACAACTGGAAGGTATCACCGTCATGCATGGTGGTATACAGCTCTGACGGCGTGAAGCTCCTTGATGAGTACAGTGCGGAACAGCTCAGAGGAATGGCTGAGCAGTCGGTGAAAAAAGGGATATCTCCTGAATGTGATGTAATAACTGTGCTTGGAAAGCTCTGTACGGGACAGTGTGCTGAGGTAACAGAGCTTAACAGTGACGGTACGGCAGGAAGCCGAATAATTTATTAGTTCTGGTGGCGCACAACGCCGTATTCGTCATCGAGCCTATAGTATGGACAGGCATAGTTCGTGCCCTGCAAAAAGCGGTACATCTCGTCTTCATCGAGATTCACCATGCACACATAGCAGTCATAATCGTCATCGTAGACGTAGTTCGTGCAGGTCTCGCAGTTAGTCGCTTTTTTCTTTTCCATAGTATGCTCCTTTCCGCTCAGGTCGTTTATTGCAGCTTATCCTTGATGATCTTTACGATAGCCGCAGCGGATTCCTCTAAATTGAGTTTTGTGGTGTCTACGAGAACGGCATCGTCAGCCTGTTTCAGAGGAGCTGTTTCACGGTGCATATCCTGATAGTCGCGCTTGATGATATCATCGAGTATCTCCTGATACGTCGGACAGTCGGGCTTTTCTGCAAGCTCCTTGTAGCGGCGGTTGGCACGTTCCTCGGCGGAAGCTGTAAGGAATATCTTAACGTCTGCATCGGGGAGAACGACTGTACCGATATCGCGTCCGTCCATGAGGACGTTGTTCTCACGGGCGATCTTCTGCTGGGTGTCGAAAAGGTAAGCTCTTACAGCAGGGATAGCAGATGTGCGGGAAGCAGCCATTGATATCTCGGGAGTTCTTATAAGGTCTGAAACATCTCTGTCACCAAGGAATACTCTCTGCACACCGTCGATGAATCTGAGAGAAACATCAGCCTTTTCAAGGGAAGCAGCTATCTCATCGTCGGGGATAGCGTTTTCGGTTATATAGAGCGCGATCGTGCGGTAGAGCGCACCTGTATCGACATAGATATAGCCGAGCTCCTTCGATACCATTTTTGCGATGGTGCTTTTTCCTGCACCTGCAGGACCGTCTATTGCGATATTGATAGTTTTCATATTATTCTCCTTTGTGATGAGCTTTATTGAAAAGCCGCATTATCACTTTTTACTTGAATATGCCTGTCTGAGTTTTCTGATAAAGAAAAAAAGAAAACAAAGACCGACCAGTGCCATGATAATACCGAGGATCACGTTATCATTCCTGAACATAAGGAATGCGATAAGGAAAAACATTCCTATAAAAGCGGCAAAGAATAAGAGTATCATGGCTTTCAGTATCAAACGCAGCGGTTTTGGTAACCTGCTGCTTTTGCTTGCTTCATATATGCCTTTTCCTGTGATTTCCAGAAAGAGTTCCAGTATAATTTCAAAGATGATCTCCATAGTATACCCCTTCCTGCGGCAATGATTGTCAAATAAATATCATTTGATCTTAGCCCCCAGCGGCATGAGCGAGAGCTTTGCCAGCTTGAACATCTGCATACCGAAGGGTATCCCTGCGACAGTAATGCATAGCAGAATCCCCCATACTGTATATTGCAGAGCCATGAGAAGTCCGCCGAATATGAGCCATACTATGTTCAGAGAAGTCTTTACCACACCGCCGTCGTATTCAACTTTTTTGCCGAATGGGCAGAACGACAGACTTGCGAATTTAAAACATTGTTTTCCGACAGGTATGCCGACAATGGAGAGACACCAGAGCAGTCCCAGACAAAACCAGCTGAGACCGCTGATAAAACCTCCGCATATCAGCCATATGATATTACCCAAGCACCCCATAATGATTCTCCTTTATATCATGCTTATGCAGTCGACAGAGGATCAGATGTCCTCCATTGACAGAGTTGCGACAGCGTTCAGGCTTTCGTCGGCTGTAATGCCCGCGAGCAGGTTATAGCTGCCCTGACAGGCTATCATAGCGCCGTTATCGCCACAGAGCTTCTTTTCGGGCATATAGAACTCGAATCCTCGTTCTGCACAAGCTTCGGAGAGCGCTGCACGTACCCCCGTGTTAGCGGAAACTCCTCCTGCAAGTGCCACCTTTTTGTATCCGAGAGCTTCTGCTGCACGGATAGTCTTATCGGTGAGTATATCTGCGATAGTGCCCTGAAGGCTTGCTGCAAGATCGTTTTTGTTTATATCTATGCCTTTCTGTTCGGCATTATGGAGCAGGTTGATGACATTGGTCTTCAGTCCCGAAAAACTGAAATCGAATTCGCTTCCCGCAACGGCAGGGTGAGGGAGCCTGAAAGCGTTCCTGTCACCTGTTTTTGCAGCGTTGTCGATATGTACGCCGCCGGGATACGGGAATCCCATTGCACGGGCGCACTTGTCAAAGCATTCACCTGCTGCGTCATCGTGAGTACGTCCGACCACGCGGAACTTTGTATAGCTGAGCACCTCGATGATATGGCTGTGACCGCCGCTTGCCACAAGGCAGAGATAAGGCGGTTCGAGCTCGGGAAAAGTGAGGTAGTTCGTAGCGATATGTCCTGCTATATGGTGGACGGGAATGAGCGGCTTGCCTGATGACATTGCAAGAGCCTTTGCGAAGCTCACTCCCACAAGAAGCGCTCCGATAAGTCCTGGAGCGTATGTTACGGCAATGCCGTCAAGATCGGCGAGGCTCACCTTAGCTTCGTCGAGCGCCTGACTAACAACGCCGAGGATATTTTCACAGTGGCGGCGCGAAGCTATCTCGGGGACTACTCCGCCGTATTTCCGATGCTCCTCTATCTGAGTGGAAATGACCGACGAGCGTATCTCGCGGCAGTTTTCCACAACGCTTGCGGCAGTCTCGTCGCAGGAGCTTTCTATTCCGAGTATGAGCATATAATGACCTTCTTTAGTTATTTTGGAATGAAAAATGATCTCATTCCTGTGCCGAAAAGCGGCGGAAGGGGACTTTGGGGGTTCACAAACCGCTACTTTATGGCAAATGTCTCACCTATTATAATATAACAAAACTGCTTGATAGTCAAGAGTTTTTTTATTATTGTCATAGTAACGGCATTAAATGTTGTCTTCGTGCACAAAATAGCACGAAAGTTATACCACTTTTTGCGGACTTTGCATATGTTGTTCATTTTTTGCGGATACAGTTGACATAATTTGTGCAAAGCGTTATACTGAAACTACGGGATATCGTCAAAAAGTGAACTTTAGTTACATATTTCGGTGCTGTGTTGTTTAAGTTTACTTTAAGATTATTTTAAGACTGGACAGATATTATAATTACACCGAATGACGAAAACAATGCACATAATACAGTGTGTAAAAACATGAAAGATCATATGGAGGGATTGAAATGTTAAAGAAAAATGCACGCAGAACAGGAGCAGGTATAATGAGCCTTGCACTCCTGCTCGGTACAGCAGGTTATTTTCCTGAAACAAAAGCTGCTGCTGCAAGCGGTGTAACGATCAATGAAGTCTGCCCGAAGAATACTGCATATGCTGCCCCTGACGGCGGTAAGTACGACTGGGTGGAACTTTACAATAATTCGGGAAGTGCTGTGGACATAAGCGGTTGGGGCTTCACGGATACAGTTGAGACACCTTACCGTTTCACTTTCCCGTCGGGAACTGTTATACCCGCAGGCGGAAGAAAAGTGTTCTTCTGCGACGGTACAGCAGGCGAGAACAATAAGGCTATCGCACCTTTCGGTCTTTCTACAAGCGGCGAGACTCTTACACTTACGGATAATTCAGGCAATATCGCATCACAGGTAACCTTTGATGCAATGGCAAAGGATACTTCCTACGGTCAGTATCCCGACGGAAGCGGCGAGTTCTATGTTCTCAGCGGAACTCCCGATGCTGCAAACGCAGCTCCCGAGGGCTCTAACGCTGTAAGGACACCTTCCTTCTCGGCAGAGAGCGGCTTCTACGACAACGGCTTCGCACTCACTATCGACGTTCCGCAGGGAACTACGGTATACTATACTACTGACGGCAGTGATCCTTCAACCGAATCCGAGAAATATACAGGCGCTATCACTGTCAGGGATATGACAAGTGAGCCTAATAAGTACAGCGCAAGAACCGATGTTACCGCTTATACAGATATATTAGCTCCTGACGAGGGCGTTCTCAAGGCAGCTGTTGTACGTGCGGTAGCGGTTGACTCACAGGGCAGAAAGAGCTCCGTGATAACAAAGACATACTTCATTGGTTCTGCCAATGTTGAGAGATACAAAAAAATGAAGGTCATCTCACTCGTTACTGATCCCGATAACCTTTTCGATTACGAGAAAGGCATCTACGTAAAGGGTAAGGTTTACGACGAGGGCGGCACAGGCTTCACATTCCCGGGTATGGGAGACTGGGGCAACGGTCAGAACGGCTGGAACATGGGCGACCAGAACGGTCAGAATGGTCAGAACGGCTGGAATATGGGCGATTGGGGCAACCTAAATCTCGGCGGAGCAGGCGGCCCTGCGGTAATGGCAGATGAAGACGGTCAGCAGAACGGCGGCTGGAACATGGGCGGCTGGAATATGGGCGGTCAGAACGGTCAGAACGGCGGCTTCGGCGGTCAGCCTGGTGCTCAGCCGGGCGCAGGCGGTGGATTCGGCTTTGATATGGGCGATATGGCATTTATGTCCCAGGCAAACTACAACCAGAAGGGCTCTGAGTGGGAGCGTCCCGCAAATATCGAGGTATTCGAGAACGGCAAGAGCGTTCTTTCACAGGACGTAGGTATCAGAACTAAGGGTGCAGCTTCCCGTGCATGGCCGCAGAAGAGCTTCAACATCTTCGCTCGTCAGGACTACGGCAAGAGCAGCGTGGAGTATGACCTCTTTGAAGGAAAGGCTACAAAGGAAAAGAATAACAAGGTCATCGACAAGTTCGACGGCTTCACCATAAGAAACGGCGGAAACGACAACATGGCAGGCTACTTCCGTGATTCCGTGAACCAGTCTCTCGTAGGCGACAGAGATATGGCTACACAGGCTACGAGCGAGTGTATCCTCTTTATTGACGGCGAGTTCTGGGGCATCTATCAGCTCATGGAGAAGTACAATTCCGACTATTTCAAGTCTCACTACGGCGTTAAGAAGAACGATGTTGCTTTCGTCAAGAACAGCAAGCTCGAAGAAGGCGACGATCAGGATCTCAGCGACTGGAACAACCTCCTCAGCGAGATATCCAGAGCAGATATGACCAGCGATGCAGCTTATCAGCAGATATGCCAAAAGCTCGATATCCAGAGCTTCATCGACTACTTTGCAGCACAGATCTACTGGGCTAACAAGGACTGGCCAAACAACAACACCGCTGCATGGAGAGCAAAGACTGTTGACGAGAGCAATCCTTACGCAGATGGCAAGTGGCGTATGGTATTGTTTGATACGGAGTACGCTTCAAGCCTTGCTGATAAGATAAACGAGACAGGTCCTACCTACAACAGCTTCAGCCAGTTCGGCGGAGGCGGCGGAATGGGCTTCGGTTTCGGCATGGGCGGCGGTTCGCTCAGCGGAGCTTTCACAGCCCTTATGAAGAACGCAGAGTTCAAGAAGCAGTTCGAGCTCAGCTTTATGGATATGGCAAACTATAACTTCGATACAAAGAAGACAAAGGCTGCTATCAGCTACTACAAGGGCTTCAAGCAGCAGATACTCGATACATATAAGCGCTTCCCGTCATCGAAGCATACTCACAACGAGCAGACCTTTGAGGAGGATTATCAGCTCCTTGAGACCTTCTACAATACAAGATACAGCAACGTTACGAGCCAGATGAAGAACTATATGGGACTTACAGGCAGTCTTGCAAGCGTATCCGTAAGCAACGACGGCAGCAAGGGTTCTGTAAAGTTCAATACCATAAAACTTGATGATTCCGAAAGCACATACACAGGTAAATACTTCACTGATTATCCGGTAACTGTAAAGGCATCAGCCAAGGAAGGCTATAGCTTCGACCACTGGGAGGTAACAGGTGCGACCGTTGCAAATACAAGCTCTGACGAGATCACAGTTCCTGTAAGCGAAGGCGTTTCTATCAGAGCTGTATACAAAGCAGGAAGCGTTCAGCCGCCTGTAGAGACTACAACTACTACACAGCCTCCGACATATGGTGAGACAGTTTTCGGTGATGCTAACTGTGACGGCTCCATCGACCTTTCAGACGTAGTTCTTATCATGCAGAGCCTTGCAAGTCCAAACAGGTATGGTCTGAACGGAACAGAGGCTACGCATATCACAAGACAGGGTCTGACAAACGCAGACTGTTCAGGTGAAAAGGGGGTTACAACTGCTGATGCGCAGGCGATACAGCGTTATCTCCTTGGTATCATTCCTTCTCTTCCCGAGAAATAATAATACATTCTCAGCCATACGCATTTCCTCTGCGTATGGCTGAATCACTATATGATATAAAAATAGCCAATGCTTTTTACAGCATTGGCGTGTTTTTTATGCCTTTATCTCGGTGTAATAGAATACCGCAAGCTGAGTTCTGTCGCGCAGGTCGAGCTTGTCGAGGAGACCGCTTATATAATTTCGGATAGTGCCTTCGCCGAGGAAGAGCTTTCCCGATATTTCCTTGTTGCTCAGTCCCTCTGCCACCAGCTCGATTATCTCGCGTTCCTTGTCGCTGATGCCGTGAGCGGCAAAATCGTAAGTCTCGCGGGGCTTGATGAGTTCAGGCAGCTTAGTGATTATCTGGTTGCCGAAAACGCTCTGACCGCCCATTACAGCTTCGAGAGCAGGAGCGATCCCGTCAAAATCCTGCTTTAGTATGTATCCCTTTGCCCCCATGTTCAGAGCTTTTATGATGTACTCATCGTCCGAGAACGTGGTGAGGTAGAGTATACGCGCATCGGGATAGCTTTTCAGTATCCTTTCGCCTGCTTCAAGACCTGTTATTCCCTCCATGCGAATATCCATAAGCATTACATCGGGCTTGATCTTGCTGTAGAGCCTTATGGCTTCCTCGCCGCTGGAGCCCATTTCGGCAACTTTTATTTTCCCTGTGCTTTCGAGTATGGTCTTCAGCGAAAGGGCTACAAGCTTGTCGTCATCTATTACAATGATATTCATACTTTACTCCTTTATGAATGATCTATATCAGTTTTTTCTGCATAACTACAGCGTTTTCACGCGGATCGGCATAAAAGTTCCTGCGCACAGACAATTCTTCAAAGCCGAATTTTTTATAAAGAGCGATAGCTCCCTCGTTGGACTGTCGTACTTCAAGGAATATGCTCTCTGTATCCTTCGGGAGAAGCTCTGCAAAGCGCTTTAGCAGCTTTTGAGCAAGCCCCTTCCTGCGATAGTCAGGGTGGACGGCAACGCTGGTGATATCGGCTTCACCGAGAGCGGTATATCCCGACAGCAGGGCGATCACCCTCTTATCGTCCATGATGTACAGCACTATGCCGTTATCCTTCTGAGTTTCCGAGCGGAAGGACTCAGCCGACCAGCCGTCAGCTCCCACGCAGAGCTTATCGAGAGCGGAGAGCTGTGCGAAAATATCGTCATTGAACTGAGAATCAAGGATATCGAATTGAGAATTATTCATCGTTTCCCTCCTTTGCAGGAACTTCGTTACATGATTCGGGAGCGGGGATTAATGAGCGGCAGGGGTACAGCGTCACGCTGCTCAGCCCTTGGCATCATACCATGATTTTCCCTGATGCACGTCAACTTCGAGAGGTACGCGCATATCGTAAACGTTCTGCATCTCCTCTTTGAGCAGTTCTGCGCACTTGTCCGCGCAGGAAATATCCGATTCTATGATAAGTTCGTCGTGTACCTGCAATATGAGCTTTGCATCGAGCTTTTCCGCTTTGAGGCGGTTGTAGACATTTATCATAGCTATCTTGATAAGGTCAGCGGCAGTTCCCTGAACAGGCGTATTCATAGCGATGCGCTTGCCTGCTTTCTGGATATTCTTGTTCGAGGACATCAGTTCGGGGATAACACGTTTTCTGCCGAACATTGTGGAAACATAGCCGGTTTCCATAGCGCTGGCAATAGTTTCCTTCATAAAGCCGCTTATCTTTGAGTACTTGTCCATATAATCGTCGATATACTTCTGAGCCTTGGGCTTTGATATTTTCAGCTCTTTCGCAAGCGAGAAGGCTTCTTTTCCGTACAGTATACCGAAGTTGATAGCTTTTGCGGCGCTTCTCATTTCGGGAGTTACCATAAACAGCGGCATATCAAAGACCTGTGCCGCAGTTGAGGTGTGGATATCCTCGCCTGATGTGAAGGCTTCGGTCATATTTTCGTCGCCGCAGAGATGTGCCATTACTCGCAGCTCAATCTGGCTGTAGTCGGCGTCTATGAGAGTCCTGCCCTCGGCTGCGGTGAAGAACTTCCTCATCTGTGAGCCCAGCTCTGTGCGGACGGGGATATTCTGCATATTCGGTTCGGTGGAGCTGATACGGCCTGTTCTGGTCTCAGTCTGCCTGAACCATGTGTGTATACGTCCGTCGGGAGCTATCTTGTCGAGAAGTCCCACGACATAAGTGGAGTTCAGCTTTGTATACTGCCTGTATTTCAGAACGTTATCGACAATGGGGGCGTAGCTGCGGAGCTCCTCAAGGACTTCCGCGCCCGTAGAGTATCCGCTCTTTGTCTTCTTTTTTGCAGGAAGTCCCATTTCCTCAAACAAAACTGTTCCCAACTGCTTTGGTGAGGCGATGTTGAATTCATGACCTGCTTCGTCGTAGACCATCTGCTGAGTTTCCTCTATCATTTCCGAGAGGTATACGCCGAAATCCTCAACGCCTTTTTTGTCGATGAGTATGCCGCTGTCCTCCATGGAAGCAAGCACCTCCGTGAGCGGCAGCTCTATCTTTTCAAGGAGTTCGGTCATGCCCTCGGAGTCTATCTCAGCGCGGAGCTTCTTTACAAGGGCACTGAGCGACAGCAGCTCGGCAAGCTCTCCGTTTTCGCTGTAAAAATGCACACCGTACTCGGCGCAGAGCTTATCGACAGTGTACTCGGAGGCGGAGTTGTTGAGCAGATAACCGCATATTGCAGCGTCGTTCCTTATATTTTTCAGCTCACCGCCGCGAGCCATAGCCCAGCGGTAGTGTGCCTTTGCGTCGTCGGTGGACTTAGCGCAGTCCGAACCAAAGAATACGAGTATGAGCTTCTCGTCGTCAGTGGTATAGACGTTATCGCCGTCACGTACAGAGAGTTTTTCGCCGCGGAAAAGGTACTCACATTCGGTGAGCTTTTCAATAATATCAGCAGTAAGCTCGCTGACCTTTGCTTCGATTACAGGAGCTTCCTCGGCTTTGACTTCGGGAGCTGCATTAGCGCTCTCGGCAGCGTTTATGCCCAGCTTGTCCAGAAGCTTGAACATTTCCAGCTCAGTGAGCATCTGACCGATAGCAGTTTTGTCGGGAGTGCCTAATTTGTAGCTTTCAAGGTCATTATCTATGGGAGCATTACGGACGATAGTTGCAAGCCACTTGCTCTCCTTTGCTGATTCCACACCTGCGGCAAGCTTAGCCTTCACGCCCTTTGTAAGGGAAGAATCCTCGTAGTTCGCATAGAGGTTTTCGATGCTTCCGTATTCCTTGATAAGGGAAGAAGCAGTCTTTTCGCCGATACCTGCAACGCCCTTGATGTTGTCGGAGCTGTCACCCATGAGAGCTTTCAGGTCGATGAGTTTTATGGGCTCGAAGCCGTAGTCCTCGTTGAAGCGTTCTGGAGTGTAGTATATGTTTTCCTTATTGGTAGCAAGGATAACAGTGACTTTATCGTCGATGAGCTGAAGGCTGTCACGGTCGCCCGTGAGAACATAGCACTCATTTCCGCTGTCAGAGCAGAGCTTTGAGAGAGTGCCGAGGATATCATCTGCTTCAAAGCCTTCACACTCTACGACCTTTACTCCCATGAGCGTAAGGAGCTTCTTAACTCTGGGGAGCTGTTCGGCAAGCTCGGGCGGCATACCCTTACGGTTAGCCTTGTATGTCTCGACAGCCTTGTGTCTGAACGTAGGGGAGCGCAGGTCGAAAGCAACTGCAACGGAATCGGGAGCAACATCGCTGACATTGCGCAAATATATATTCATAAAACCGAAAATTGCATTGGTGAACTGACCCTTTTTATTGGAAAGCATTTTTATGCCGTAGAATGCGCGGTTGAGAATGCTGTTACCGTCTATTGCGAGAAGCTTCATAAATACCTCCTGTTTGTAGCGATTAGCCTGTAGGGGCTGTTCTCACCTTTCGGTTCGGTCGGTGTTTCTGCTTTGCAGAGGTGTCCGCTGGACACTCACACCGTCTCCGACAGCCCGTGATTTACATAAAACAATGCAGGGAACGCCGCTCTCGGCGTTCCAATACCAGAAAAAATTCGTATCGACGGGCGCTTGGAAAACGCACCTGCATTGCGGTTAACTTATCCTGAATAATATTATACCACATTATAATTAAAATAGCAAATGCAGCGCGGAGAGCTTGACAAAAATATAACAACGTTCCGTTTTTTATATATCACGGCAACGGTCTACAGCGTAATGACAGGGGTCTTTCCGCGGTAAAAGCAATAAATGCAATAACTATAGGTAATATTGCTATTCCGAAAAAATACCGTTAAAATATACCCTGCCGCTATTGACACATTGACAAAAAATAGATATAATAGTATTAGAGGAATGTTTGATTTTTGTCAAATATCCTGTTACGCGGCATATTCCGCATATAAGATGATAATTTTTTAGGAGGTATTATACAATGTCATTGACAAAGAACCCCAATGTATTAAAGTGGGTTGACGAGATGGTTGCTCTCTGCCAGCCTGATAAGGTAGTTTGGATCGACGGCTCTAAGGAGCAGCTCGATGCCCTCACAGAAGAAGTTACTTCACTCCCTGATGACAGCTGGGACAAAATGTACAAGCTCAACCAGGAGAAGTATCCTAACTGTCTCTACCACAGAACACGCGCTAACGACGTTGCTCGTGTTGAGGACAGAACTTTTATCTGCTCTAAGGAAAAGAAGGGTGCAGGTCCAACAAATAACTGGATGGCTCCTGACGAGATGAAGGCTCTCCTTACACCTATGTACAACGGCGTTATGAAGGGCAGAACAATGTATGTTATCCCATATTCAATGGGTCCTATCGGTTCTCCTCTTGCTAAGGTAGGTGTAGAGGTTACTGACTCTATCTACGTTGTTCTCAACATGAACATCATGACACGTATGGGCAAGCAGGCTTTCGAGAACCTTGGTGATACTTCCGATGATTTCGTAAGAGGTCTCCACTCAAAGGCTGACGTTGATCCTGAAAAGAGATATATCGTTCAGTTCCCTGAGGAGAATACGATCTGGTCTATCAACTCTGCTTACGGCGGAAACGTTCTTCTCGGCAAGAAGTGCTTCGCACTCCGTATCGCTTCCTTCCAGGGCAAGAACGAGGCTTGGATGGCTGAGCATATGCTTATCCTCGGTCTCAAGAAGCCAAACGGCGAAGTTAAGTATATCACAGCTGCATTCCCATCAGCTTGCGGCAAGACAAACCTTGCTATGCTTATCCCACCTGAGGGATACAAGAAGGACGGCTATGAGATATTCACAGTCGGCGACGATATCGCTTGGATGAAGCCGGGCAAGGATGGCAGACTCTACGCTATCAACCCTGAGAACGGCTTCTTCGGCGTTGCTCCTGGTACAAATGCTAAGTCTAACTACAACGCTCTTGCTTGTACAAAGGAAGGCGCTATCTTCACAAACGTTGCTCTCGACAACAGCGACAACACTGTATGGTGGGAGAAACTCAACGAGAATCCGCCTAAGGACGCTACAGAGTGGACAGGTATCAAGTGCGACGGTGAGGCTTGGGTAGCTGAGGGCAAGAAGCTTGCTCATCCAAACTCAAGATTCACAGCTCCTGCAAAGAACTGCCCATGCATCTCTCCTGAGTTCAACAACCCAGAGGGCGTTCCTGTATCTGCTATCATCTTCGGCGGCAGACGTGCTACAACAGCTCCTCTCGTATATCAGTCATTCGACTGGACACACGGTACATACATCGGATCAGCTGTTTCTTCTGAGACAACAGCTGCTGCAACAGGTGCTGTAGGCGTACTCCGTCACGATCCAATGGCTATGAAGCCATTCATCGGCTACAACGTAGGTGACTACTGGGCACACTGGCTCGAAATGGGCGCAAGACTCGGCAGCAAGGCTCCTAAGATCTTCAACGTTAACTGGTTCAGAACAGACGACAAGGGCAACTTCCTCTGGCCTGGTTACGGCGAGAACATGAGAGTTCTTGACTGGATCATCAAGAGAGTTGACGGCGAAGTTGACGCTGTTGAGACTCCTATCGGATACCTTCCAAAGGCTGAAGATATCAACATCAAGGGTATCGAGGACGAGGTAACACCTTCTGCTCTCGAAATGCTCCTCACTGTTGATAAGGACGAGTGGAAGAAGGAGATCGCTGAGATGAGAAGATACTATGACGAGGACATCAAGGCTAAGGGCGGTAATATCCCACAGGCACTTTACGATGAGCTCGACATGATCGAAGCAAATCTCAACAAGTAATTATATTTGCACATACAGATAATGAAAGGCTGTCGCTTTTGCGGCAGTCTTTTTTGCAGAGTGATGTAGCGTTCATGTTGCAAAAAAGCTCCCGTCTGGGGAGCTTTTTGCATTAATTATAGATTATTTCGTATTCGCTTGTTAATTCTGAAATTTTGAAAAGGTCGTTAAGGACATTTTTTGCATTTTCGGTAACAGACGGGAAGAATTCACCGTCGTTTCTGAGCTTTTCCTCTTTTGCTTCTTTTAATCTGCTCATTAACGTAGTGTAATCTTCAAGCTTTGTTTCTGTGAAAATGGAGTTTTTTGCATCATAGAATTTGAAGCCTGATTCGTCCATTTCGTGAGACATAAACTGTGGTTCCGGAAGTGTTATGGTAATTTTCTTTTCTGTGTTATTAATGTCATATGTTAGCTGTGACAGGTCGATTCCAGCACTGACTATGCCGCTGTATGTGAAAATGACTTTATCGGTAGTCAGTGGTATTTTTACACCAAAAGCCTTTTTGCTGTTTTCGTAAATATCAACGTCGGTATAAGTGTATTTCATGGATATAAGGTCGCTTGCAGGCAAAAGGATCTCTTCAAGCGTTATGGAAGAAACAGTTGCTTCTTTTTTTATAGGTGCGGTTAATTTTTTAGGCTTGCTGAAAGCTTTTGCGCCGATTCCGATTCCGAAAATCAAAACAAGAACCGAAACGACAATTGATAAAACGAGTTTGTTTTTTATAAGCGCTTGCGGCTGAAATTTTGAGTTATTCGTTTCATTCATATACATTCTCCATTCATTAAATTAGGTTTTTGACCTTATAATCATTATATCATGTAATTAATGATTTTGCAATGATAATACAATATAAAATTCTTGCAACAACATTGTATAAAATCACAATAAAATGTTAGATAATGATTATAAGGAGCGTGAGAATATGTTTAAACTGCAAAAAGGTTACGAGGAATATGTCACTAAAACTTTCAGACTTCCAAAGGAATTTGTTGACGAACTTGAAAAACTTGCGTTTGAAAATAATCTTTCATTGAATCAACTGGTAATACAGTGTTTGAAGTATTCTATTGACAATCTCGATACTTCTGTTGACGGAGAAAAGAGTTGACTCACATAAAATGGCTTAACCACGCTGTAAAATGAAAAATATGCTTGACATATAATATTATTTATGGCATAATTTACATGTATAGCTATGGTATACTCGTGAGGATTTCCCGTGTATTCGGGAAAAATATTTATGAGAGGAGAGTTTTACTATGCTGAAAAAAATGATGGGCAGTGTTCTTTCTGCTGCCCTGCTTGCTACCTCAACAGTCTCAGCTCTGCCCGCAGGGGTAATGAATACAGCTGTTGCTGCTGAAAGCAAGTTTAACTATGCTGATGCTCTTGACAAGTCGCTGTATTTCTATGAGGTGCAGCAGGCAGGTCCGCTCCCTTCGTGGAACAGAGTTGAGTGGAAGAGCGATTCCACTATGAAGGACCCTGTACTCGGCGGCTGGTACGATGCAGGTGACCACGTAAAGTTCAATCTTCCAATGGCTTACTCAGCTTCCATGCTTGCGTGGGGACTTTATCAGTATCCGGACGGACTTGAAAAGTCAGGACTCAAACAGACTTATGAAAACAATCTGGAGTTCGTTCTCGATTACCTTGCGGAGTGCGACAAGGGCGACGAGATAGTTTATCAGGTAGGTATAGGTCAGGACGACCACACATGGTGGGGCCCTGTTGACCTTCTTGAGTACGGTATGGAGGACAACTCACATTCTGTAGAAAAATGTCGTGCAGCACTGTCTTCATCAGAGGGCTGTACCGCAGTATTCGGTGAAATGGCAGCAGCTCTCGCATCAGGTGCGGCAGCTCTTGACGGCGATATAGACGCATCAAAGAAGGAAAGCTACTTAAAACACGCTGTTAATATCTATAAGATAGCAAAGACTTCTCCAAGCGATTCAGTATATAATGCAAGTGATGCAAAGGGCTTCTATCGTTCCGAGCATTATTACGATCAGCTTTTCTACGCTGCAAACTGGCTCTACATAGCAACAGGCGACAGCGCATACCTCAATGATGCCAAGGAGTTCTTACCTAAGCTCCCGCAGATGCGCGGTGAAAGCTGTACAGCTTACGGCTGGGCACACTGCTGGGACGATAATACACAGGGCGGTATGCTGCTCTACGCTTTAAATACAAACGATTCAAGCGCTATAGCACACGTTAAGAAGCACTGCGACCGTTGGGTAAACGGCGATGAGGCTAAGAAAATCGCAGGCGGACTTCGCTGGCTGAGCAACTGGGGAAGTCTGAGATACGCAAACACAGCAGGATTTCTTGCAACAGTTGCAGCTGATACTATCCTCAAGTCTGAGGCTGACAGATACACAGAATTCGCAGAGACACAGCTCAATTTTGCTCTCGGTGACAACCCCGACAATCAGAGCTATGTTGTAGGATTCGGCGACAAGTATCCACAGTATCCGCACCACCGTACAGCTCACGGTTCATGGAAGAACGACCTTAAAGTTCCTTCAAAGACAAGACATATCCTCTACGGCGCACTCGTAGGCGGTCCTAATGAGGACGGCTCTTACAATGATGACCGTCAGGACTTCATCAACAACGAGGTAGCTACAGACTACAATGCAGGTTATACAGCAATGCTCTGTAATATGGTACAGAAGTACGGCGGAACTAAAGACCCGAACTTCCCTGAAAAAGAAGTACACGACGGTCCTGAATTCTATGTTGAAGTGCTCTCAAAGGGCGGCGATTCAAGCGGACAGACCATCAGCTTTAAGGCGACTAACCACTCTGCATGGCCTGCAAGAGTACAGGACAATATCTCATTCAGATACTATATGGACCTCAGCGAAGTCATTGCACAGGGCAAGAAGCCTGAGGAACTCGTTATCCGCTGCGACCGTGACCAGTCTGAGATGTATTCAGGCAAGGGCTACAAGAAAGCTGAGATATCCAAGCCTATCCAGTATGAGGGCAATATCTACTATATCGAAGTAAATCTTCCTGACGGACGAGTAGTTCTTCCTATTTCCGAAGGACAGCAGCAGTGCGAGATACTCCTTGCGCTTGTAATGCCTGATTACGGCAGCGGTTGGGATTCAAAGAATGACTTCTCCGCAAAGGATCTCGGAAAGACAACTACAGGCACAGACGGCTCTGCAAAGGGCGTAGTTACTCCTTACGTACCTGTATACGTAAACGGTAAGCTTTATTACGGCGAAGAGCCTGACGGCACAAAGGCTGACGGTCTCGGCGGTACAGGCGACAAACCAAAGGTAACAACTACCACAACAACAAAGCCTAAGACAACGACTACAACTACTACCACTACAGCTCCTGTTTCTATAACTTCAACAACTACAAATGGAAAAACCGTTACTGTCAAGACATACGGTGATGCAAACGGCGATGATAAGGTAGATATGTCAGACGTTGTACTCATTATGCAGGCACTGGCTAATCCAAACAAGTACGGCTTGAACGGTACGGCAGACAGCCACATCAGTGAACTCGGAATTGCAAGTGCTGATGTTGATAAATCAATCGAAGGACTTACAGCTAATGATGCGCTCCGCATACAGGAGTATCTCCTTCACAAGATAGACAGTCTCGTTCCCGAGAAATAATAATACTAAACAGAAAAGCTCCGCGGCGTAAGCGGTGTACTCATATAGAAACTTTACACGAAATTATCGGGGGAAACCTTTCTGAGGAAAGGTTCTCCCCCGTACCCCTTTCCAAAGACTTTTAACACGAATTTTTCTCTGATAGGGCGCTCATGATAATAAAAAAGCCCTGCAAGTTATGCAGGGAGCGCCCTATCAGAGAAAAATTCAAGCTGGAAGTTTTAGGAAAGGAGTTTGAGGAAGAACCCTTTTTCAAAAGGGTTTTCCTCAATATCTCACGTAAAAACTTCTGTATAAG
>NZ_JAILNU010000112.1 GCF_024691275.1 Ruminococcus sp.
AGCAATTATCTTCTGCTCAATGCCGGAGATATCTTTCTGACGCTTCTTTACGACCTTTGGCTCAAAACTGCCGTCACGATCCTGCGGCACTTCAATTTCAGTTTCTCCGAAGTTTCCGCGAATCTTCTTTGTTTTCTTACCATTGCGGGAATCGGGATTATCGGAACGCTCATATTCCTGATATCCCAGGTGCTCGTCCATTTCAGACTCAAGCATTTCCTGGATCGTGCCGCCAAGAAGGTCTTTTAGGGCATCCTCAATATCCTTAGCCGACTTGATATCGTATTCCTCAAGCAGCATTCCTATGATGTTCTTCTTGCCCTCACTCATCGGTTCTCTTTTTCTTCTTGCCATAAAAAATCAGCCTCCTGTGATATTAATTCTATTTTATCACAGTTAGCTGACTTTTTACAGACTTTTTTTCAGAGGCTCTGCTTTATACAGTAACAGTTTTTGTTATGCTGAGGTTGCCATTTTCAATATCTATCTTTACACTATCTCCGTCCGAAAGTTCCGAATCAACTATCATTTGCGCAAGACGGTTTTCGATAAGCTCAGAAACCTTGCGCCTGATGGATCTTGCACCGTATTTTTTTGTCTCTTTGGTTTCGGCGATAGTTTTTGTAACGTTTTCTGTGAATTCGATCTCTATTCCCAGCGATGCAGCTCGTTTTCGCAGTTCTCTCAGTGCAAGAGAGCTTATCTTGACAAGGTCTTCATCTGTAAGCGGACGGAAGACTATTATTTCGTCGATGCGATTGATAAGCTCGGGAGAGAAACTGCGCTTTATAGTCTCAACTGACCTTTTATAGCCAGTATTTTCGTCATTTTCTGTGAAACCTATGGCAGTTCCTGCTGTAAGCTTAGAAGCTCCTGCATTTGATGTCATTATTATAATGCAGTTCCTGAAGCTGATGCGGCGCATTGATGAATCGGTGATAATACCGTCATCAAGGATCTGAAGGAGTATATTCAGCACATCATGCTCGGCTTTTTCGATCTCATCGAAGAGAATGAGCGAGTACGGATTACGCCGCACTCTTTCGCATAGATTGTTGTCACAGTTATCATATCCTGTGTATCCGGGAGGAGCTCCGATAAGCTTTGAAACAGAGTGCTTTTCCATATATTCGGACATATCAATGCGTATCAGACTGTTCTCGCTGTCGTAAAGATATTCTGCAAGGACCTTTGCAAGTTCAGTCTTGCCCACCCCTGTCGGACCCGCAAACATAAATGATGCAATTGGTCGGCGTTCATCTCTCAGACCTGATTTTGCGCGATAAACGGCTTCTGTTATTTTTTCGATAGCTTTTTCCTGTCCGATGATGTGTTCTGAGAGCTCTGTCCGAAGCTTTGCGGTCTTTTCGGCTTCTTCTATGCATATTTTATTTATCGGTATCCCAGTTTTCATGGATATCACATCGTTTATGTCTTTTTCAGAAACAGCATTCTCACAGCTGTCTTCGAGTGCTTTGCTGAGATTTGTCAATTTCAGATGTTCTATCCCTATATATCCTGAGTTATGGGAAAGCTTTCGGTCACAGTACCTGATTTTGGCGCAGGCACAGGCTTCATCGAGTACATCAAGGGCTTTATCAGGCAAAAAACGGTCTGTGATATAACGCTTTGAGAGCAAAACAGAGCTCCTTATTATATCGTCGCTTATATGCAACCCATGGAACTTTTCATAATTGCGTTTAAGCCCTTTTATTATTTCAATGCAGCTTTCTGTATCAGGTTCATTGATTTTTATGGGCTGAAAGCGGCGTTCAAGGGCGGGATCTTTTTCTATCGACTTCCTGTACTCGTCGAAAGTTGTCGCACCTATAAGCTGTAACTCTCCCCTTGCGAGCTGGGGCTTCATAATATTTGCAGCGTCTATGGCACCTTCAGCTGCTCCTGCACCAACTATGGTGTGTATTTCATCAATGAATAGTATTATATTTCCCGAATTTACAGCCTCGTCAATACAGGATTTGACTCTCTCCTCAAAATCTCCGCGGTATTTAGCGCCTGAGAGCAATGCCGCGAAGTCAAGGGAGAAGATATATTTGTTTTTCAGTCCGTCGGGAACAAGATTTCTTGTAAAAAGTTCGGCAACGCCTTCGATCACAGCTGTTTTTCCAACACCTGCTTCACCGATAAGACATGGATTATTTTTGTTTCTTCGTGATAGTATCTGCAAGACCCTTTTCACTTCTTTGTTTCTTCCTATAAGAGGATCATTTTTTCTTACAGCTGTAATATCTGTCATATTTCTTCCGAATCTGAATAGATTAGGATACTTTGACTGTTTAGGCTCACTTGCTTCTCTCATGCTTTTGTATAACTCATCATCTGTGAGCAGCTCCAGCCTTTCACATATCTTTATAATATCGACTCCGAGGTTTTTCATTATCGTACAGGCTGTACAGGAGCTTTCTTTTATTATCGCAGCAAGAATATGCTCCGTGGCAGCCTGTTTTTTCCCTGTATTATGTGCTGATCTGTACGCTGTTTCGAGGATATTCTTTGTTGCCGTTGTAAAGAATCGCTGATTCAGTATAGATGGAGTTCCGTTACCGACCATACTTATTATTTCCTTTTTCAGGTCGTCGAAGGAGATACCGCTTTCTATGAGCAGCTCAGCTGCTTCGGTAGTGCCTTCTCCCGAGATCGACAAAAGAATATGTTCGCTTCCGACATAGGTGTGTCCGAGTTCTGATGCGTATTCGACGGCTCCGTCGATCACAGCGGAAGCCTTTTTAGAGAATTTATCATTGTATGACACAGTTGATCCCTCCTTAGTTCTGTATATATTATGCCATATTTTTACTGCGATAATTGTCGAAGGGAAACACTTGAATAAAAAAGTAACACTTTTTTATGCGCAGCATATTATGTACTATGAAACGCAGATAAAACGTTTCAAATACATCATTTTTAAGGAGTTGTCTTATATGTGTAATTCATGTTTTGGAGGAAATAACTGCTGGTGCATCATTCTTTTAGTTCTTCTTTTCGTTATTCTTTTTTCGGGCTGCGGCAATAATGGTTGCGGCTGTGACTGCGGCAACAATAACGGCTGCGGCTGTGGCTGCTGATATAACAAAAAAGGGACTGCATACGCAGTCCCTGAATTTTATTCAGCTTTAAGAAGTTGATTCCTTCTGTTTATAAGAAGCGGCTGTGTACCGTTAATAACACAATCAGCTGTAACAGTTACCTTTGCGATGCTTCCGTCGGAAGGAACTGTGAACATGGTCTTCATGAGGATAGATTCGAGGATAGAGCGTAATCCACGCGCACCTGTTTTCTGAGCAATAGCCTTTTTAGCGATCTCAATAAGTGCGTCATCGTCGATTTCAAGCTCGATATCATCGTAGTGGAAGAGCTTCTTATACTGTTTGATAAGAGCATTTTTTGGTTCGGTGAGGATCCTTACGAGAGAAGGCTCATCAAGCTCTTCAAGTACTGATATAACCGGAAGTCTGCCGACAAACTCAGGCACCATGCCGAATTTAACAAGATCCTTCGGTACGACCTTCTTGAAGATGTTATTGGCTTCTTCCTTGTGAGCAGTTATTTCACCGCCGAATCCTATAGGAGCCTTGCCGATACGCTTCTGTATCTGCTTTTCAAGACCATCGAAGGCACCGCCGCAGATAAAGAGTATATTCTTTGTATTGATCTGGATAACTTCCTGATTTGGGTGTTTTCTGCCGCCCTGAGGAGGAACGTTCGAGACAGTTCCTTCAATTATTTTGAGGAGAGCCTGCTGAACGCCTTCACCGCTTACATCTCGAGTAAGAGAAGTATTTTCAGATTTTCTTGCGATCTTGTCGATCTCATCAATATATATTATTCCTTTTTCTGCTGCTTTTATGTCAAAATCAGCAGCCTGAATAAGTCTGAGGAGTACATTTTCAACGTCATCGCCTACATAACCCGCTTCTGTAATTGTAGTAGCATCTGCAATTGCGAAAGGTACATTGAGAAGCTTGGCAAGTGTCTGGGCAAGGAAAGTTTTACCCACACCTGTAGGTCCGAGAAGGAGGACATTACTCTTCTGAAGCTCTACGCCGTCGCGTTCAGAACCGTCTTTATCGTTTTCCTGGCTCATTATTCTCTTATAATGATTATAAACAGCCACAGCAAGCGATATTTTTGCCTCATCCTGACCTATAACATATTCGTCCAGATAAGCTTTGATCTCCACAGGCTTCATGAGCTTTATTGAAGATATATCATTTTCTTTTTCTGATTTTGCAGCTTTTCTATGTGCTTTAGCTACTCCCGGACCATAGAGCATCTCGTAGCAATACGTTACGCATTCATCGCATATGTTTGATGAGCCTGCTGAAAACATACTGCGTACCCTGTTTTCCCCTTTGCCGCAGAAGCTGCACGATTTAAACGTTTCAGCCATCTATTTTACCCCTACCTTACCTTTTTGTTATTACCTTATCAATAAGTCCGAATTCAAGAGCTTCCTGAGCACTCATGTAGTTATCTCTTTCGCAGGCATTGTGCATTTCTTCAACGCTCTTGCCTGAATTGTTTGCCATGATCTCTTCAAGACGATCTCTTGTTCTCTGCATATTTTTAGCGTGTATCATGATGTCTGTCTGCTGACCGCCGAGGCCTCCGCTGATGAGTGGCTGGTGGATCATTATCTCACTGTTGGGGAGAGCTATTCTCTTTCCCTTAGCACCTGATGAAAGCAGAAAAGCACCCATGGAAGCAGCCATACCGATACATATAGTCGAAACATCGCACTTGATATAGTTCATTGTATCGTATATTGCCATACCTGCCGTAACAGATCCGCCGGGGCTGTTAATATATAATGAGATATCTTTTTCAGAATCCTGGCTTTCAAGATAAAGAAGCTGGGCAACTACTACACTTGCTGTTGCATCATTTACCTGATCTGAAAGCATGATGATTCTGTCATTGAGCAGACGCGAGTATATATCGTATGATCTTTCTCCTCTGCTGGTCTGTTCAACGACGTAAGGTACTAATACGCTCATAATTCATCGTCCTTTCTTTAAAAACAGTTGTCCCACAAAAAAGCTGCGGGACAACATTAAGTCTATGATTATTTGTCGAATAATGGATTATTCAGCCTTTTCCTCAGCAACAGTGTTGTCAACAACAGCATTTTCCTTAACGAGCTCTACAGCCTTCTGAACTCTGAGGTCTGTAGTATACTCATTAACAGGGATAAATCTCTTTACTGTATCAACGTCGATGTTGTTAGCAGCAGCGATCTCGCCAAGGCTGTTGTTGAGGTCTTCCTCTGTAACCTCGATATTTTCAAGATCAGCGATCTTCTCGAGAGCAAGTCTGAGCTTAACTTCGTTAACAGCTCTGTCTCTGTAAGTCTCTCTGAAGGAATCCTCGTCCATACCTGTGTACTGGAAGTAAAGCTTGAGATCCATGCCCTGAGACTTGAGCTGCTGCTCGAAGGATCTCATAAGAGCGTCGATTCTCTGCTCATACATACAATTAGGGATAGGGCAGTCAACCTTCTTGATAAGAGCGTTCATAACAGCGTTCTCAAAACCAGACTCAGCCTGCTGAACAGCAGCCTCTTCAAGCTTAGTCTTGATGTCATCCTTGTACTCAGCAACTGTCTCGAATTCTGTTGCGTCCTTTACGAGGTCGTCGTTGATCTCAGGGAGCTCTTCATAGCTGATAGCCTTGAGCTTGCACTTGAATGTAGCGTCCTTGCCGGCATAGTCAGCCATCTGATAATCCTCAGGGAACTTAACGTTTACGTCAAACTCGTCGCCGATGTTATGACCAACGATCTGATCCTCGAAGCCGGGGATAAACTGACCGCTGCCAAGACGAAGAGGATGATCCTCGCCCTTGCCGCCTTCAAATGCCTCATCGCCGAAGAAGCCTTCAAAGTCGATGATAACTTCATCGTCGAGCTGTGCAGCTCTGTCTTCAACAGAAACTATACGAGCGTTCTTCTTTCTGATAATGTCGATCTGCTTGTCGATATCCTCGTCAGTGATCTCCTTAACTTCCTTAGGAGCCTTGATACCCTTATAGTCAGTGATCTCTATCTCAGGCTTTGTAACGCAGATAGCCTTGAGCTCAACGCCCTCTGTCTTATCAATAGAAGTGATCTCAACATTTGGTCTGTCAACGAGAACAAGACCTGTCTCATTTACAGCAGCGTCGATCTCAGGACCGAGGAGAGAGTTGATAGCGCCCTCATAGAATGCGCCCTCACCGAATTCTCTTTCAGCAAGCTTACGGGAAACCTTGCCCTTTCTGAAGCCCTTGATCTGGATGTTCTTCTTCTGGCGCTGATATTCTCTTTCAACAGCTGCCTCAAATGCAGCAGCATCAATAGAAATAACCAGCTCTGTAGTATTCACATCTGTTTTGTTTGATGATTTTAAACTCATTTTAATACGTCCTCCAATATTTATATAACATACTTGGTATATTATACCACATTTAAGAATTTTTTTCTACTGATTTTCCACACTTCTGTGCAATGCACAATTTACAGAACTTTTTCAGGGATAAATTGTAGATAATCACCTGATATCAAGTGGAAATTAACATCATCATATGTATTAGTAACACATAATTCATGAGCTGACCGACCGTGAATGTGTCCGTAATAGCAGTCACGTATCTTATAGCGGTAAAGTATCTCCAGTATGTCGTAATTAAAGTTTGCGGCGAAAATAGGCGGATAATGCAGAAAAACGATCGGGATAAGATTTTCTGCAAGTGCGGACTTTATTGAAGTTTCAAGACGCTGGACTTCTCTTCTGAGCACCTTTTCGTCTTGAGTCTCACCCGGCATATTTACCCAGCCGCGGGTGCCGCATATGCCGTATTCACCGTATTTATAGTGGTTGTTATGCAATATTTTTATTGAATCACAGCCTTCCGCCGCAAGAAAATCCTCCATTTTTTTCATAGTTGTCCACCAGTAATCGTGGTTTCCTTTTATGATGATCTTCCTTCCGGGGAGCCTTTCAATAAAATGGAAATCGGGAGCAGCTTCCGCAAGAGACATTCCCCATGAGATATCTCCCGGAAGCACTACCGTATCATTATCTTTTATAAGCTCAAGCCAGTGCTTTTCGATCCGCTCCTGATAATCATGCCAGCCAGAAAAGATACTCATGGTCTTTTCGGGATTTCCCTGACACAGATGCAGATCAGCAAGTACGAACAAGCTCATGCTCACACACTCAGTGTTCTGAGCACATAATCCTTCTGCTCTGTCTTGTCGATTACGTCATTGAAGCGCTCAGGCTTGTTTTTAAGGTCTGCAAGAGCTGCCGGAACAGGGATATCGGAAAGCTCAGCGATCTTGTCAACTTTGTCGTATTCGTCTATATCGGACTTTTTGCCTTCAAGAGCTTCAAGAACAGCTGCACTGAACTTATAAGGGCTTGCAGTTGAAGCGATGACAGTTTTTGTTGTATCGCCTGTCGTTTCCTTATAATCCTTGTATACCTTTACAGCGACAGCTGTGTGTGTATCACAGGTGTAGGAATACTTCTCATAGATTGAGTGAATTGTAGCCTTTGTCTGGCTGTCGTCGCAGAATCCTGCCGAAAATTCTTCCTTGAGCTTAGCCTTTACATCATCGCTTACCTCATACCTTCCCTCAGATGAAAGCTTGCCGAACCATTCACGGATAAGAGCATCGTTCTTATCTGTCATGAGGTAGAGAAGTCTTTCGAGGTTGCTTGAAATGAGGATATCCATTGAAGGTGAAACAGTTGCATAGAACTGTCTGTTTCTGTCGTAGATACCTGTATTGATGAAGTCAGTGAGCACGTTGTTGATGTTTGAAGCGCAGATAAGCTTGTTTACAGGGATCCCCATGTGCTTAGCATAGTAAGCAGCAAGGATATTACCGAAGTTGCCTGTCGGAACAACGATATTGATCTTGTCGCCCAGCTCTACTTCGCCATCTTTAACCAGTTCTGCGTAAGCGGAGATATAGTAAACGATCTGAGGAACAAGTCTGCCCCAGTTGATAGAGTTCGCACTTGAGAACATCATACCCTTGTCGTCAAGAGCCTTCTTGACATCGTCATTTGTGAATATAGCCTTAACGCCGTTCTGGCAGTCATCAAAGTTGCCCTTGATAGCGCATACTCCCACGTTTGAGCCTTCCTGTGTCTTCATCTGACGCTTCTGCATCGGGCTTACGCCGTCCTCGGGATAGAATACAAGTATAGATGTACCTTCAACGTCCTTGAATCCTTCGAGTGCAGCCTTGCCTGTATCGCCTGAAGTTGCAACGAGAATAACGATCTTCTTGTCAAGCTTGATCTTCTTTGCAGATGTTGTAAGGAAGTAAGGAAGTATCTGAAGTGCCATGTCTTTGAATGCACAGGTCGGACCGTGCCAAAGCTCAAGCATATATGTTCCGTCAAAAAGATGAGCGATCTCAGCAATGCTTTCGGTCTCAAAATTTGCGGTGCTATAAGCATTGTCAGTACAATAATGTATTTCGGCATCAGTAAAGTCAGTGAGATACTTTGCGAATACATAAGCAGCTCTGTCAGCATACTTCATATCGCCGATAGCTTTTATCTCATCAAGAGTAAGCTGCGGAATGCTTTCCGGAACGAAAAGTCCTCCGTCAACAGAAATACCCTGAGTAATAGCTTCAGCGCTGTTTACTTTGACATCGCTGTTTCTTGTGCTGTTATAGAACATATTATCACCCTTTAAAATATGAAATTGTAGCCTGTTGTGTCATAGGCATTTATGATATAATCAATGCTGAGCACCTTGCCCTCTGCGATGATGACTTGTGCGACATCGAATCGCGGCTGAAGCATATTTGGGTGCTTGCAGCAATAATCAGCTGCGGTCTTTATTATAAGACCTCGTTTTCGTTTGTTCACCGCTTCAAAGCCTGTTACCATGCTGTCAGGCTTGCGGGATTTTACTTCGACAAAGGCGATATAGTCGCCGTTTTCGGCAATAATATCAATTTCGCCGCCCTTTATGCGGTAATTCCTTGCCGTTATGGTATAACCTCTTTCGATAAGGTAGCTGCATACGCTTTCCTCACCGAGCCTTCCTGTTTCGTTGTTAGTCATAGAGCTTTTTCAGGAATGTCTTCCTGTGGACATCGGATATGCCGTATTCAGCAAGCTTTTCATAGTGCAGTTTGGTTCCGTAGCCCTTGTGCTGCGAGAAGCAGTACTGCGGATACTTTTCGTCGAGACTGCGCATATATCGGTCTCTGGACACTTTTGCAAGCACAGAAGCTGCGGCGATCGAAGCTGAAATGGCATCGCCGTGAATGACGTATCTGCTTTCACAGTCAAGCTCAGGCAGACGGTTGCCGTCTATAAGAGCCAGATCAGGCTTTATGCCAAGACCCTTCACAGCTCGTTTCATGGCGAGCATAGTTGCCTGAAGGATATTCATTTCGTCGATTTCCTGCACACTGGCTGTTGCTATACAGTAAGCGTCAGCTTTTTCGATTATCTCGTCGTAGAGCAGTTCGCGCCGCTTCTCGGAGATTTTTTTGCTGTCATTAAGGTAATTTATAAGTGTATTGTCGTTGAGTATCACTGCGGCAGTATAAACGTCCCCTGCCAGAGGACCTCTGCCGGCTTCGTCGACTCCGCATATAACGGGATATTCCCTGCGGAGTTCGGTATCATGATCGAAAAGTTCCTGATGAAGGATTATTCTTGCCATTATTTCTCCCTCTGCTCCGGAGCTTCAAGCGTTATCCTGCCAAGCTTGCCGCTTCTGAACTCGTCAAGTACGGTTATGGCAGCGCGTTCGGTATTGATCTTGCCGCCTGAGATCATCATGCCGCGTTTTCTTCCCACGTTTTCCAGCAGCTCAAGTCCTGTTTCATCACCTGAAAGCACTAATTTATAGCGTTCTGTGAGTGAATTTGGATAATTCTCTGCAAGATAATAGAGAAGCTTCATTGCAAGTGTCTCTATATCGAGGATATCGTCGCTGATCGCTCCTGTGAATGCAAGTCGTACAGCAACTTCCTGATCCTCGAATTTTGGCCAGAGCACTCCGGGCATATCGAGAAGCTCTGTATTATTGTCGAGCTTGACCCATTGCTTTGTACGTGTTACGCCCGGTCTGTCCTCGACCTTAGCTCGCTTAGAGCCTGCTAACTTGTTAATAAGCGATGATTTTCCCACATTAGGGATACCGACGATCATCAGTCTTATTGCCGCGCCTGACATACCATTCTGCGCTCTTTTAGACATAAGCTCTTTCAGAACAGTATTTTTAAGCGCAGGTAGTATGGATTTCAGTCCTTTGCCTGACTTGCAGTCAACGGCAAGGGCTTCGCTGCCGTTTCTTCTGAAATAGTTTATCCATTTCTGAGTTGTTTTATCGTCGGCAAGATCACTTTTATTGAGCAGAACAAGTCTTGGCTTGCCTTTTGTCATATGATCCATCTCGGGATTTCTGCTGCTCAGCGGAGCTCTTGCGTCAACGATCTCAACGACTGCATCTACCAAAGAGATATTGGCAGCAATCAGCCTTCTTGTTTTTGCCATATGTCCAGGAAACCACTGGATCTGCTTCATTTCGGTATTATCCATAATTGCCTCCTGTAACTGATATGTGATTTATCGGATCGTCCTGTAATTCATCAGAAGAGCAGGAACTTGAAATTCTTGAACGGTGAATATCTTAATACAGCTTTTCCGTATATCTGATCTTTTTTGATAAGACCGATATCGGAAACACGGCTGTCAGAAGATTCGCGTCTGTTATCACCCATTACAAAGTAGTATCCTTCCGGGATAGTTATCGGGTAATCGAAAGCTTCATATGCATTGTTTACAGTCTTCCTGATGTATGGTTCGTCGAGGACCTTGCCGTCAACTATGACCTGTTCTTTTTCAGCATCAATTTCGATCGTCTGACCCGGTTCGGCGATAACTCTCTTGATGATGCATTCTTTAAGAGGTGAACCTGTTATATCTCTTTCAACGACCTTGTTGTTTTCGTCGAGGAGATAAGCCATATCGTTATTTATAACGACGATATCACCGTAGTGCGGACCGCCGTATACGGTAGTCATGAATATTCTGTCATTTTCTTTAAGCGTATTCTTCATAGAACCGCCGACAACGTTTACAGGGTGGAGCAGATATGTAAATATCATAACGATAACGAATACAGTAAGCAGCGTTGATTCAACTATCTCAAGGATATCGTCAACGAGCTTGCTTTCTTTTTTTTCTGCATCGCTTTCGCTGTTTTCGCTGCCATTTTCGTTTGTGTTTTCATTTTCTTCGTCTTCAGCGACAACGCTTTCATTTTCTTCAGCAGCTTCTTCCGTTACTCCTTCGACTTCTTCTGCATCGTTTGTTACTTCTGTATTTTCTGTTGTATTTTTGATTTCATCAGCCATAATGCTGCCTCCAGACTTTTAAATATTAATATGTAGCAAAAAAGGGACTTTAAGTCCCTCAAGGAAAGAAGATGAGTCAGCCGATTTTATTCGGCTGAACTCAGTCTGCAACCTGTTAGCGGATCTGTTCCTTAACCTTAGCAGCCTTACCAACTCTGTCTCTGAGGTAGTAGAGCTTGGCTCTGCGAACCTTACCGTATCTTACGACCTCAACCTTGTCAACAACAGGTGAGTGAAGTGGGAATACTCTTTCGATACCGCAGCCGTGTGCAACACGTCTTACAGTAAAGGTCTCGCTGATTCCGCCGTGCTTCTTAGCAATTACAGTACCCTCAAAGATCTGGATACGGCTCTTATCGCCTTCCTTGATCTGAACGTGAACCTTTACGGTATCACCTACGTTGAACTGCGGAACATTTTCCTTCATGCTTGATTCGCTGATTAACTTGAGTGCATCCATTGTTTTTTCCTCCTAAAATTTCCGAACATTCTTACCTGTCCCGCATAAACCGTTCAGCATTCGGCAGATGCAGGAATAAAATAAATGTACCTAAGCACATGGGCTCGATAAACGAGCATCAGGCAGCGGACTATCCGATTTAATGTCTTTCGGCATTAACCCTCATTCGGGCATAACTGTCCGAACGGATTTCAAATGCTTTTATATCATACCATACTTTAACATAAAATGCAAGTGTTTTTTTGAAAAAACTTAAAAATTAATATTTTTATTCAAACACCAAATTATCTTCGCAGAGTATTGCTGTTCTGCGTATATTACACGGTTCAAAGCTGATATCTGCAGCGCGTCTGAGTGCTTCTATAAAAAGCGTAGGATTATAATTAGTCTGAGTTCCTGCGGGCAGATACATGGTGACATCAACGGATTTTTCACCTTTTGTGCAGCTGAGGATCTCCATATCAGGTTTTATGTCAACGGTTTTTATGCCTTTTTTAGTTTTCTTTTCGATAAGTATCTCAGGACTTGCGATAAGCTCCTGTACAGCTTCAAAAAGTCCGTCTGCTTCATCAGAAACAAGCGAGAAGCTGTATTCTGCCTTTGCGATAGCGGTTATCTTCTGCTTCTGCTCTGCGACCTTGACGATTCGCATACCTTCGGGCATTACAGCGTTGAGTTTATCTTTTATCTCGTCGAAAGGCAGCTCCTCGTTTAGGTTGAAGTCAAGTATCTCGCAGCTGCTCTCAAATCCCAGAGAAAGAGCCAGCGCAAAGCTGTAATACGGGTGTGGATTGAAGCCCTCCGTATACCATATCGGCAGCCTTGATCGTCTGAATGTTCTCAGCATACAGCGGTTAAGATCAAGGTGGGAGATATATTTTGCGCGTCCGCACTTTTCAAATGTAGCTCTTACACGTATCAAAAGCATTCCCTCCCGACTTTCTTATTCACTCCGCAGCCCGAACATCTCAGGCGGCAGTTAGGCGTGGTTTTCGACTGGTGAGCTGTTTTGTTCTCACGTATCAGGAACTCTTTTGTGACAAGATAGTCAAAGTGATCCCATGGAAGTATCTCATCGTATTCAAATCTACGGTTTGCATAGAAAGAAGTGTCTATACCGCATTCTTTAAATGCCTCAAGCCACTTGTCGAAATGGAAGTGCTCCTCCCAGCTGTCAAATTTACAGCCCTTCTTCCATGCAGTGTACACGACCTTGCAAAGCCTGCGGTCACCTTTTGCGAGTATGGCCTCGAGCATACTTACATCAGGGTTGTGATAGCTGACCTTGATTTTCTTTGTCTTTACGGAATCAAGCAGCAGTTTCTGCTTATGTTCTATCATTTCACGGGTATCCTGCGGTTCAAACTGGAACGGAGTGAACGGTTTCGGTACAAATGTTGCACAACTGATTGATATTTGTACTCCCCTGCCTTTTGGACGGTTCTCGATGCTGTAGTACAGGTCGATTATCCTGTTTGCAAGCTCGGCGATACCCACGATATCTTCATCAGTCTCGGTAGGAAGTCCCATCATAAAGTATAGCTTTACCGCGGAATAACCGCCTTCAAAAGCTATTCGGCAGGTATTCATGATCTCCTCTTCGCTGACATTCTTGTTTATAACATCACGCAGACGCTGTGTGCCGCCTTCTGCTGCAAATGTGAGACCGCTCTTGCGCACTCGTTTTATTTTTTCGAGGAGTTCCTCCGAGAAATTATCAACTCTGAGAGAAGGAAGTGAGAGATTTATGCGTTCGCTCACTGTATAATCAAGGAGTTTTGTTAGCATCGGGTCAATTTCAGAGTGGTCACTGGTACTTAACGAGGCAAGTGATACCTCGTCATAGCCTGTGTTTTCGCAAAGAGCCTTTACTTCTCGGGATATCGTTTCGGTGTGCTTTTCTCTGAATGGGCGGTAGATAAAGCCTGCCTGACAGAAACGGCAGCCTCGTATACAGCCGCGGAGAACTTCCACTGACACTCTGTCCTGAACGATTTCAGTAAAAGGTACTACAAAGTTTTCGGGATAGTATACCTTGTCGAAATCTTTGATTATCCTCTTGCGTATGATCTTGGGAGCTCCGTCGGATACCTCGAGTTTCTCGATAGTACCGTCGCTTTTATACTTGAAGCAGTAGAAGCGTGGAACATAAACTCCTTCTATCTGAGCAGCTTTTCTGAGGTAGTCCGTTTTTGAAGCGCCTTCCTTTTTCATTTTTGTATAAAGATCCATGAGTTCGAGGTTTACTTCTTCACCTTCGCCAAGCACGAATATATCGAAAAAGTCCGCGAGCGGTTCGGGATTGCAGACACACGGACCGCCTGCAATGACTATCTGTGTCAGCTCATCTGTTCTGTCCTTTGCAAATACAGGGATACCTGCAAGATCAAGCATATTCAGAACATTCGTGTATGAGAGCTCATACTGCATCGTAAAGCCGATAAAATCGAAATCACGTATCGGGTCAAGACTTTCAAGAGCATACAGCGGTATATCGTTTTCGCGCATTATCGCTTCAAAGTCCTCACCAGGGGCGAAGCAGCGTTCGCACCAGTAGTTTTCGCGCTCATTGGTAAGTGAGTAAAGTATCTTCATTCCCAGATGAGACATTCCGATGTCATATGTATCAGGAAAGCAAAAGGCAAATCTCACGTCGATCACGGACTTGTCCTTTATGATGCTTCCGACCTCGCCTCCGATGTATCTCGACGGCTTCTGGACTTCCAGAAGATGTTTTTCTATTTTTTCTCTGAGCATATTTCCTCCAGATATCAGAACCTCTTATCTGACGGGATAAGTGACATGAATGGTCTGTGCTCACCTCTCCAGCCGATAGGGACAAAATTTTCAAAATTCTCAGGTTTTGGGAACTGAGAATACATTCTGTTTCTGTCAAAATCAATATACAATGATGCATCGTAGTCTTTTTTACGGTCATCACGCGCTACCATTTTCAGTAAATGGAGCTCATCGGACGAATATCTGCACTTGAAAAGATGTGCGAGGAAGTGGCTTGCGGTAAAACCGTCCAGCACTTCTATCCCCCAGCGCTTTTCGCAGAATTTTTCATAGCTGCCAATGTCGTTTTCGAGCTGTGACAATGTTCTGCCGGTGCGTTCATAGAGCATCTTCCATATCGTATAAAGCTTTTTATAATCCATTTTCCATAGATTTTTCGGAGCAACATACCATTCAAAATGGTTCTTGTACATTACGCCTGCTATTATGTTTTCACCGTATTTCGGCAATACCTTCTCTATCTGTTCCATAATATTCGGAAAGCTCCTTTTCAAAACATATCATATCACATAATTGAACGCCCGCTTCGATGATCGGGTGGTCATAGTTATCAATAAAAAAATTTTTGATAACGTCGTATTTCCTGAATCCGCATTTCTCGTAAAAAGGCACCGTGAGCGGACTGTCACCTGTTCCGAGTATAAGTCTTTTGTATCTTCCTGCAAATTTGTTCTGTATGAACTCGAGCATCTCACGTCCGATGCCGCATCTCTGATACTGCGGCAGAACTGCTATATTCTTGACTTCAAGTGTGTCGCAGCCTTCGTCGGTCACAACGCATACAGCACATGGAGCCGAATCGGCTGTCTTTACAAAAAGTCTGCCTATGTCAAGATATTTCATTATCATATCTTCCTGCTCGTCACCGATCAGCAGAAGCTCCATAAAACGTTCTTTGCCTGATGTGATCTCAGTTATGCAGTTCATTTCATACTGTCCTCGCTGAAACGCCTGGGCAGAAAGTCGGAAAGCCTGTATTCGCCGTCGGAAAGTATAATGCGAAAATCGCTCCCGCAGAACTCACTGAGGACCTGCAAACACGCTCCGCAGGGAAAACATGGCTTCGAGAAGTCCTTATTCGGGCTTCCTGCGATGGCGATAGCCGTGAAATCGGTATATCCCTCGGAAACTGCCTTGAATACAGCGGTACGCTCCGCACAGTTAGTCAGCGAATACGAAGCGTTTTCGATATTGCAGCCCTTGAAAAGCTTCCCATCGGCTGTAAGGAGAGCCGCTCCCACAGAAAAGCCCGAATACTTTGAATATGAATTATCAGCAGCCTTTACAGCAGCCGCAAAGAGCTCCTCATTGGTCATGGCTTCACCTTCCTTTGCCGACCTTACGCTTTTTGCCGTCAGGTGTCATGATGTATGTATTTTCGAGCTGTGCAGCAAGGTTTCCCGTAACAGCTCTGCGGTATTCATTGCGCAGTTCGGTCTGTTCAGCTTTTTCGGCTTCGGTAAGTCCCTCAGCCTTTGTTTTTCTTGCAAGTTCGTTTATACGGTCGATTTTTTTCTGATCCAAAATTAAACACTCCCAGATAAATATATTTTCATTGTATCATGATTTGCTATGAATTTCAAGTACAATACTGGATTTTTAAATTATTCTGTGTTATAATCATTAAATATAAAGCTGATGAAAGGAAGAATAATATGAAAACTGCACTTGTTACAGGCGGCGCAGGCGGCATAGGAGAGGCAATTTGCCGTGAGCTGGCTGCTGACGGATACATGGTATACGTTAATTATTCAAGATCACGGGAAAAAGCCGAAGCCATTGCGGCAGAAATAAACGGTAAAGCTTTAGGATTCGATGTATCGGACGCGAATTCGGTCAGGGAAGCATTCTCATCGGTCGGAAGACTTGACCTTCTCGTGAATAATGCGGGCATTTCGGAGATAGATCTTTTTACGTCGATACCTTACGAAAAAGCTGTCCGTATACTTGATGTCAACCTCAAAGGTGCTATGAACTGTGCGAGAGCGGCTCTTCCTGCTATGATAAATGCCAAGAGCGGAAGTATCATAAACATTTCTTCGATGTGGGGACAGTGCGGAGCTTCCTGCGAGGTGGATTATTCCGCTTCAAAAGCCGGACTTATCGGCTTCACAAAGGCACTTGCAAAGGAAGTTGCTCCATCGGGCGTAAGAGTGAACTGTGTTGCTCCCGGATTCATAATGACGGAGATGAACAGCCGTTTTTCTCAGGAAGACCTTGATCTGATACATGAGGATATCCCCCTCGGGATATTCGGAGAACCGCGTCACATAGCCGATGCGGTTGCATTTCTTGCCTCTCCTAAGGCAGAGTACATAACAGGTCAAATATTAGCTGTAAACGGCGGAATGGTGATTTAAGGAGGTATTATCATGAACGAAAGACTAAAAAAACAAGTGGATTTTATCCTTGAACTCGATAAAATGAAAAATTTATACCGTCAGACCTATGTTCTTCACGAGAACAGGAAAGAAAATGATGCGGAACACAGCTGGCATATTGCGATCATGGCATTCATGCTTGCGGAGTACTCAAATGAGCCTGTTGACGTATTTCATGTCGTAAAAATGCTGCTTCTGCATGATGTGGTGGAAATTGATGCAGGCGATACATATTGCTACGATAAAAACGGTTACAAAACAAAGGCGGATCGCGAGGAAAAGGCTGCCAGACGTATTTTCGGACTGCTTCCCGATGACCAGAGAGATGAATACTACGCTCTGTGGCGTGAATTTGAGGATTCCGAAACACCCGAAGCACGTTTTGCAGCTGTCCTTGACAGAATGCAGCCGCTTTTCCTGAATTATACCAAGAACGGCATATCGTGGCAGGAGCACGAAGTTTACAAGGAACAGGTACTTGAACGAAATCGTTCGTATTTTTCGGTGTCAGATGAAATTGCTGATGCTATAAAAGCCGTTATCAATGATGCATATGACAAAGGCTGGTTGAAATAGCATTTTGACAAAATGCACAAATAAAACAAGTTTTTCACGTACACTATTACTAAAGCGATGAATTTCGTGAATAAATGATGATATTTTTTCCCTTGAACTTGCACTTACCGCTTGATTATGCTATATTAAGAGTGTACTGTCAATTAATATAGATATTATTACTAAACAACAGAAGGATGATGGCTAATGTCAAAAAAGTCTAAAATGAGCGTCAAAGAGTCAGTTAACGGAACTGAAAATAAGATGCTCAAAAACGCAGCTGATCCGATCGAAGCAGCGCTCGCACCGGCTGAAGAAAAGAAAACACGCTTTCCGAAATTAAAAAGATTCAATGCAAAACGTGATGAAAATTCGACAAAATACAGTAAGTTAAATATATTCCTGATGTTTATCTTCCCTGTTTTCATATGCAGCATGGCTGAGATAACTCAGTCAAAATATTTTTCATCGTATTTCAACTTTCTTACCGAAAGACCGTCGGTCATTCTTTTTGATATAATCCTGACAGCTGTGATCTTTGTTTTCCTGCTGGGGATTTTCAGAAAAGGCTGGCTTGCAATGACCGTTCACGGAGTTATTTTCATGGCGCTCAGCACCACGGAGCTTTTCAAGTACGGAACTAACGGAAACCACCTTATCCTCTCGGATATGAAGCTCGTAAAAAGCGTAAAGAGTCTTACATCTTTTGCTTACATCAAGATAACTCCAAAGCTGATAATATGTTACCTTATCGTTATCGCTTTTCTCGCACTGGCGATCTACTTCAATCCTAAGGTGAAATCATCTCCGCTTCGCCGACTGACTGCTTCGTGCGTTTGTGTACTCTCTTTATCTGCACTTGTTGTTTTGCCGAAATTCTATTCGCCTGTATATAAAGCTTTCGGTATTGATACTACAAGTGCTACAAATGCGTTCCTTCTCAATGAAAAATTTGAGAACAACCACTTCCTTGCATTCCTTATTCAGACTGCTACGGAAAGCTTTGAAAACAGACTTGTTGTTCCTGATGGATACAGCGAGGAGTATATTGACGAGATCATGAACATACCTGTGGATACAGAGGAAGACTTCAACGGCGGCAAGAAGCCGAACGTTATTGTTATTATGAGTGAGTCTTATGCTGATTTCCGTGCATTTGACGAATTGAACGTAGACGATAAGTACTATAAGTACTTCGACAGAGCGATTTCAGAGGGCAAGGGCGGTACTGCTATCACCCCTACATATGCAAGCTGGACAGTCCGCTCTGAATTTGAGCTTCTTTTCGGACTTCCCGTAAGAGGTATCAATACTCCTAATATGCCTCAGCGTGAGCTTGCAGACCGTGAACAGCCTGCACTTGCGCAGTATTATAAGGACTGGGGCTATGAAACAGTTTATGTTCATCCTTTCCAGAGCGGTTTCTACAGCCGTGCAAGGATATACGGTCACTTTGGCTTTGAAAAGATGATATACCATGATGACCAGTCTGCTACTACCGATTTCACAGTTCCGATACAGCACTTTGGTACATATGTTGACGATTCATCGGTTTTCAATCAGATAATCTCCGAGATAAAAACTTCTGACAGACCGATATATCTCCACACAACTACTATGCAGAACCACCAGCCTTACAATCAGGGCGAGGATCCTGATGACGAATTCGGCAATTATCTTACATGGGTTCAGCATACAAATGAAGGACTTAAAAAGTTCCTTAATGAACTGAAGGATATAGACGAACCCACACTTGTATTCTTTGTAGGCGATCACTTCCCATCTCTCAGAGGCGAAACAAGTGTATATAATCAGCTCGGACTTAACGGCGACAACTGCGATGCGCTTTATCAGCAGAAGTATTTCTTCTGGAGCAATTATAACGCTGATCTGTCAATTGTTCCCGATAAGGAGATCTCATTCTTCTATATTCCATATGTGATATTGAATATCATAGACGCTCCAAGAGATCAGTTTATTGAGAAAATGAACGATTTTATGGAAAAACTTCCTGTTTACTCAACGGAGTATGACAGCGATACACCTAAAAATGACGAGCTTGATATTCTGACTATAGACAGAGTAGTTATGGAGGAGTATTCTCCTTCGCCTATCCCTGAGGAAGAACTTGCAACCCACAACTAAGGAGATCAATATGAAAGAAATTACAAAAGGTATCACAGGAACATCTGAACTTACTGTTTCGGATAAGGAGCTTGCCGTAAATGTTGGCAGCGGAAGTCTTGAAGTATTTGCAACACCTGTTATGGTAATGCTCATGGAAAAAGCTGCCTGCAACTGTATTTCCGATTATCTACAGGGCGATGAAACTACTGTAGGTACTGAAATGAACGTAAAGCACACCTCTGCAACACCTAATAAAATGAAGGTGTGTGCTGAAGCAGAACTCATCGAGATAAACGGAAGAGAGCTTGTTTTTTCGGTAAAGGCTTATGATGAAGCAGGCGACATCGGTGAAGGAATACACAAAAGATTCCTTGTTTACGGTGAGAAATTCACTGCTAAAACGTATTCAAAGCTATAATAAGAAAGGACTTCCATGTACGGAAGTCCTTTCTTTGTTGCATTTTTTATAATAATATGTTATTATATAAAAGGAAAGAGGTGTTCTTATGTCTGAAAAAGCTTTACTGGTTATTGATATGCAGAATGATTATCTATGGGAAAAAAGAAAAAATAAGTTTGCTTACGATACACCACATCTCGTTAATAAAGTAAATGATACTATCATTGAATACAGCAGAAATGGCTGGGACATTATCTATATTTTACAGGTATTTCCAAATATCGTCACGAATCGTTGGTTTATAGGCTTTTCGATAAGCGGTACAGAAGGTGCCGAGTTATATAAAGGAGTAGAATTGGTATCAGAATATTGTTTTGAGAAGAATTTTCCCGATACATTTACTTCCAAGCTTTTCAGAGAGCATATAAAAAAGACGGGCTGTACCGAGTTCGCTATATGTGGGATAGATGAATGCGGATGTGTTGGCGCAACGGCAATGGGAGCTGTAAAAGCAGGTTACAAAGTCAAAATGATAAAAGATGCCATTGGCTGTAGATTTTCAAATGAAAAGCTTGAGAAAAAGCGCAATAAGCTTATTTCTCTCGGAGTCGAATACATATAAAAAAGTTCACCTTTTAAGGTCGGTACTTATATAAAAAATTTACACGATATTATCGGGGTAAACCTTTCCTCAGAAAGGTTTACCTTAATATCTCATGTAAAAACTTATATATAAGTACCGCTGTAAAAGGTGACTTTATTAGTTTTCTGAAGTTTTAGAGTTATTTCTGAATGGTTCTTTTTTCTGTTCGGTGATGTTCTTTTTCTCTTCAAGGGTAACGCGGATCTTTATATCCTTACCGTTTCGTGAAACAGTGAGTGTTATCGTATCGCCGGCTTTGAATGTATTTTTAACTTCGTTAAGCTCTTCGGCGTTTGAAATTGCCTTGCCCTCGATGTCAATTATAACATCGCCTTCTTCGATGCCTGCGATATCGGCAGCACTTCCCTCTTGTACTGCTATGACATAAACACCCACGGGAAGATTCCAGTATCTTGACTTAGCTTCGCTGATATCGTTTGTAGAAATGCCTATCTGCGGTCTTCCTGTAACATAGCGATAATTGATAAGATCATCTATTATCGTTTTTGCTTCCTTCATGGGGATAGCAAAGCACAGACCCTCAACGCTTGCAGTATTGCTGCTATAGCTTGCAGACATTTTCGCTGAGTTTATACCAATGACCTGACCGCAGCTGTTAAGCAGCGGACCACCTGAATTACCGCTGTTTATTGCAGCATCAGTCTGGATAAGGTTCATTTTTTTCTCATTTATATCAATCTTTCGGTTAAGAGCTGAAACGATGCCGCTTGTAACTGTACCGAAAAGATCAAATCCCAAGGGGTTGCCGACTGCTATAACAAGCTCACCAACTCGGAGTTCATCGCTGTCACCGAGAACTGCCGGTTTAAGATCTTCTTCATCGACCTTCAGAACGGCAATATCAGTTTCAGCGTCATATGCAATAACAGTTGCATCGTGTTCGGTCTCATCGCTGAATAACACCGAAACCTCTGTAGCCTCACCTGCGTTATACTGTTCGTCATAGACAACATGAGCGTTTGTTACGATATAACCGTCTTTAGTGATTATAAATCCTGTACCTGTAACTCTTATATTTTGGGTCTCGGGTTCATTGCTCCAGCCCCACATACTGAATGTCTGCGGCTGTTCAAACTCAAAGGTCGAAGCGATACCAACTACCGAAGGCATTATGGAATCAACGATGTCGGGAAGCGGCTTTGCATCTGAACGTGATGCAAGTTCAATAAGGCTTGGAATCTTTTCCTTTTCCACGGGATCACCTTGTGATGCATGAAGTTCTTTTGATACAGGCTTCTGAGAATCACTTGAAGAAAATTCAGCCAGTTCGTCGCGGGTTTCCTTGAGGAATTTATAGACCTGCACCGTAGCTGCGCTGACTACAATAAGCATAAGGAAAGCAGCTGCTGTTTTAAGTGCGAAGAAATTTTTCTTTTTCTTTGTTTTTTCTGCATTTTCCGATGTATACGCATATGATCCGTTCATGTCAGTGTTAAGGTCTTTAGTTTCATCAATAATATTCTGATCTGTATCTGGGTATCTTTTTTTATCGAACAAGTCGTCTGAACTATAATTATCATTTTCGTTATAATTACCTGACAATTTACTCATCCTTCCCATAATTAGTCACTATATCTATTATAAGCACTTTTGTGATAAATATATGATAACCAAAGGAAAATACAAATTTTTTTAATATTTAATAAGAAGACAACAAAAGCCCCGACCACATGATCGGGGCTGAACCTATTCAATTTTTTAAAGCGACTTTCATCACTTAGCTAAATTACCCTTTGGACTCACCCTTTCGGATCAGATTTCTAATGTGTACCATTTTTTCATTGTACATCATCCTTTGTCGAAGTAATTAAGCATTGCAAAATTTACATCATCGGAATCACCTATATATTGTATTTATTCGGCATCGAAACCACGATCCGAACAGTTTGCAATTCATAAAGTAATAAACCTTTTATCTCATTGGACTCAACCTCTATTGGAAGAATTTTTTTGCGATATATCTAAAGACTCATTGTCGAAATTTCAGATAACTCTGTATTCAAACTGAGTTTAGACATGAAGCCGTTTAAATCAGCAATACGTCAGCTTCGTGGTCAGATCTAAGCTTTTTTGAACTTTCAGTCAATGGAACAAGCGTTGCGCCTATATTCCCTCTTAATCCGATCTTCTCACTCAGCAAGCCCGCCGGCTTCACGCTGCTGACTTGGCTTTTCTTCCATCGGACTCACTCTCCCTTCCGCATTTAGTAATTTACATTGAGGTATTCTCCTCAGTCCAAGTAAATTCAGCTTGGAGTTTTCTTTCGATCTCTCCTTTTCTTTGATTATATATTACCACAGCTTATGTGAATTGTCAATAGAAAATTGGAATATTCTTTATAGTTTTAGTATAAATCGGCGTATAATACAAAGAGGAGTATCTTTTGTTGTGCATTTTAACAACAAAAATATCACCTTGATTTTTCCTCTTGCTTTTTCCGATAAATTAGTGTATAATAGTAATATCATATGGTACAATGCCAGTTAGGAGAAATGATATGTCCGAAATGAACGAATATACTCCCGATCTTTTTGAGCTTATTGATGAAGAAGGAAATAAGAAGCATTTTGAGCTTTTTGATGCTGCTGAGATCAATGGTGAACAGTATTTTGCAATGCTGCCTGCGGTTGAAGATGATGATTTCCTGAATTCTGATTGCGATCTTGTTATACTTAAATCTATCGAAGAAGATGGCGAGGAGATCCTTGCATCTATTGATGATGACGATGAGTTTGAAAGTGTATCAAGATTCTTCCTCGAAAGACTTCAGGACGCATTTGAAGAAGAATAAAGAATTTACAAATTTTAATAATTTTACATAAAAATACTATTGATTTTTTGATTTCTTTATGCTATAATATATACAGACAAAAGAATTTCTGCCTTGTTCGGTGAATTATAGTTTTTATAATCCAACACATAATCCAAGGGAATTCGACTCCGTATGTGGACTGCAGACCTCCCGTACTGCGGAAGAAGGGAGCGAGAAGCATAAGGGCGTTTACCCACCTGCTTCGTGCGGGTTTTATGCACTATATGACGGCAAGGCGGATATTTTATTTGGATCTATATTAAAAGTCCGAAAGTGATATTACATCGCTTTCGGACTTTTTTGTTATGCTGCCTTCTTTTCTGACATCATATTGCTTTTCCAGCTTTTGATCTCATTAAGTAAGCCATCAAGATTTGTATGATGCAGGTAGTGTTCGCCTTCTATTACAACGACCTTGCCTTCGTCTGAAGTAACCAGATCCTTATGTATTCCTTCCCATGACGGCATTGTATCACAGTTGGCTTTTGCAAGAACGTAAAGTACAGGAACTTCTTCAGGAAACTTCATATCGTAGCATTTTTTCATATTTTCAGCCAACTCTGCCATTTCGTTCATCTGTGTGTCGGTCATTGATGCAGTACAATAAAGAGCAAGCATTTTATCTCTATCAGCATCAGTAAGAGTTGGTATCTGCTTCATTATTTCGTCGAATGAAAGCTCTGTAAGAAGTCTCTGGATTCCTGATTTGACATAAACGATCCTGAGGACCTTATACAATTTATTTGTGTTCTCGGGCTTTGCTATCCACTGCGCGTCGTCTGTCTGGTGAGGTACTGATGCATCTATACCGATAAATGCTTCGACCTCATCGGTATATTTATTTGCATAGTATAAGCTGTAAAGACCGCCAAGCGAGTGTGCCATAAGAGTATATTTATCGTAGTCGAGATACTCCATAAGCTCGTGAAGTTCTTCGCAGTAATTTTCGACGCTTCTTACTCTGTCAGTACCGTCGCTGAGACCTACTCCCAACGGCTCGACTATGAGTATCTTGTAGTCATCTTTAAGTCTGTCAGCAAATGTGTCGAACTCATAATGAGCAGTATAGCAGCCGTACCCCGGTAAGATAACTGCAAGGTCATCTGAGGGGCTGTCATAGAAGGTGTAGTTGATCTTCTCACCGTGAGATGTCGTAAAGTATTCGCCGTATGCGTCAGCAAATATCTCCCTGTCGCTCTTACATTTGATGTGATGACGAACTGTGAGTACCGCTACAGCGATTAGGATTATCAGCAGTAAAATACCAAAGAATCTGAGTATTTTCCTTCCGATGCTGCGAGGCTTCTTTGTTTTTGTTTCGTTTGATGTTTCAATGTTGGGCATGATAGCGCTCCTTTATAAATATATTTTATATGTTTATTATATTCCATATGTCAAAATAAGTCAATTATAAAAAATAAATACCTTCGACAAAACATCGAAGGTATTTAAGAATTATGGTTCTGTTTCGACTGCCCGTCCTTCTTCAAGACTCTTTTGACAGTCGATATATCGTTGATTTGAGCTTCCGCGGAACTTTATCTCCCAGTCCTTTTGTGCAAGGATAAAAGGACCGTCTATCAAATAGTCCGTAACTTTCAGAAGCTCTCCCCAGTAGTTTTTTTCGCGGCTATCCAAAAGCTGCTCAAATGTATAACCTGTATACGTAATAACGTTGAGTCCAAGTTCTTTGATCTGCTTTCCGAGTTCTGCAAGAGCTTCAGCCTGACAGAACGGTTCTCCCCCACTGAATGTCACGCCATCAAGCAGAGGATTTCCCTTTATCTTTTCAAGAAGCTCTTCTGTAGTCGTTACAGTTCCGCCGTTAAAATCATGGGTCTGGGGATTATGACAGCCCTCACAGTTGTGAGGGCAGCCCTGTACAAATATCGTAAACCGTATTCCGGGACCGTCAACTATTGAATCATTGACAGTTCCGGCAATTCTGAGTTCCATTATATCACCTTATCAAACGTTATGCTTTACGCGGTCATGCTCCTCGGCACGTTTACCGTTGTTGAAGCGGTCGAGAGTACCTACGAGATAGCCTGTGATACGGCGTATCCTGTCAAAAGCAACATTGTTTGTATGTTCCTTTCTGCCGCAGCACGGACAGGTCTCGCCGATGATACCCGTGTATCCGCAGCAAGGATCGCGGTCAACAGGGTGGTTTATAGCTCCGTAACCGATTCCCGACTCCTTCATGCAGCGGACAATTTTTTCAAATGCTCCGAGGTTTTCGAGGGGATCGCCGTCAAGCTCAATATAGCTTATATGACCTGCGTTTGTAAGCTCGTGGTATGGAGCTTCTATCTTTATCTTTTCAAATGCGCTTATAGGATAGTATACAGGCACATGGAATGAGTTTGTGTAGTATTCGCGGTCTGTAACACCCTCGATTATGCCGTACTTCTTAGCGTCCATACGAACAAAACGTCCCGAAAGGCCCTCAGCAGGAGTTGCGAGAAGTGAGAAATTGAGACCTGTTCTCTTTGATTCTTCGTCGAGGCGCTTCCTCATTGCGGAAACTATCTCAATACCAAGCTCACGGGCTTCTTCGCTTTCGCCGTGATGTGCTCCTATAAGAGCTTTTAATGTCTCGGCAAGACCGATAAAGCCTACTGAAAGTGTACCGTGCTTCAGTACCTCTCCAACGCAGTCATCAGGAGAAAGCTTGTCCGAATCTATCCAGATACCCTGTCCCATAAGGAACGGGTAGTTTCTTACTCTTTTCTGTGACTGTATCTTGAAGCGGTGCATGAGCTGATCTATAACCAGGTCAACCTTTTCTTCAAGCATCTCAAAGAAGAGTCCAACGTTGTGATCTGCCTTGATAGCAAGTCTCGGGAGATTTATGGAGGTAAAGCTGAGGTTTCCTCTGCCTGTTACGATCTCTCTTGACGGGTCATAATTATTGCCGATAACTCTTGTACGGCAGCCCATATATGCGATCTCGGTATCAGGATTGCCTTCCTTGTAATACTGGAGATTAAACGGTGCATCTATGAATGAGAAATTCGGGAAAAGTCTCTTTGCAGAAACTCTGCACGCGAGTTTGAAAAGATCATAGTTAGGATCGGTAGGATTATAGTTGATACCGTCTTTTATCTTGAAAATGTGTATCGGGAAAATAGGTGTTTCGCCGTTTCCGAGACCTGCTTCCTGTGCGAGAAGGACGTTCTTGATGACCATTCTTCCCTCAGGAGATGTATCGGTACCGTAGTTTATGGAGCTGAAAGGTGTCTGAGCACCTGCACGGCTGTTCATGGTATTAAGGTTATGGATAAGAGCTTCCATAGCCTGATAAGTTGCTCTGTCTGTTTCCTTTTCGGCATTTCTTGTGGCGAAAGCCTGTATCTTCTCGGCAATATCCTTATCTGTGTACTTGAGAAGCATCTCAAGTTCCTTTTCCTTATAGCCGTTATTATTTGCGAGTATCGGTTTCAGTCCGTAATTTTCTGCTAATTCTTTTTTTATCTTGTCTGCGATCTCAAATTCATTTTCGGCTCCGCCTATAAGTGATAAAGCTCTTGCAATGTTTTGTATATACCTTGAGGCGTAAGTTTTCTTAACACCGTCAGCCATTGCATAATCGAATGTTGGAACGCTCTGTCCGCCATGCTGGTCATTCTGGTTTGACTGGATAGCGATGCAGGCAAGAGCAGAATAGCTTGCTATATCATTAGGCTCTCTGAGGAAGCCGTGACCTGTTGAGAAGCCGTTTGTGAAAAGCTTTTTCAGGTCGATCTGAGTACAAGTAGTAGTGAGTGTATAGAAGTCGAGATCATGTATATGTATATCTCCTTCGCGGTGAGCCTTGGCGTGTGCAGGCTCAAGGACGTACATCTCATAGTATTCCTTAGCTGATACCGAACCGTATTTGAGCATTGTACCCATAGCAGTATCGCCGTCGATATTTGCGTTTTCACGTTTTATATCGCTGTCCTTTGCAGGACTGAAAGTAAGCTCGTTGAGTACGCACATCAGATTTGTCTTCATCTCACGGGAGCGTGTACGCTCATATCTGTAGAGAATGTAAGCCTTAGCTGTTTTTGCGTGACCTTTTTCTATAAGGACCTTCTCGACGAGATCCTGAATTTCCTCGACAGTGGGGGTCTTTCCCGGATTCTGTTCCTCATAAAGCTTACAGACCTCTACGGCAACGTCCATTGCTACGTTGAAATCCGTACCTCCGCGGGACTGTGCAGCCTTAAAGATAGCGTTTGCGATCTTTTCTATATTAAAAGGAACTTTTCTTCCGTCTCTTTTAATAATATGTATTATCATGTCTTGATCATACCTCCAACCACAATATATAGTGTCTATCTTTCTTTCGTTCTTTATAAGTATAAAACAAAATGCAACCAATGTCAATGGTGCATTTTCTACAATGAGAGCGATGGATAACATATGGCTTATTGTAGAAAATGTATATAAATTATTTAAAAAAGTGCCTTTTTGCGATATAACGACGTTTCAAGGCAGTCTACAAAATGTAATCAACCCAAACACTATATATAGTGTTTGGGTTGAAAATTATACTGTATGACAAAGTATATAATCGGCGATAGTTTTGTATGCCGATTCTGTGAGAGCACCTGTTTCACTGTTCCTGAATTTTTCCGGAAGTGTGCCGTCTACATCTTTCAGAGCTGTATTTGTATCTATGCAGTACACGTTATTTGAATTAGCTATTCCAAGGAGTTTGGTATTGAACTCGTTTATCATGCTGTTATTGACAGCAGCACCCTCCTCGTCACGAACAGGCGGCAGCTGCATAAGATATATAGCAGAATCGGGAAGATAACCGCGCAGGTTCTTAACGAGCTCGGTATAGCTCGTTATCATATCGTTAACGCTGCTTGTTCCGATGTCGCTTCCGAGCATGATATATATGCAGGAAGGCTTTTTTGCCTTCAGCAGCTCGTAAACGGTATTGTTACCGTATACGCTCTCCACATTTGTTTTATTGCAGCCTGAGGCATTGAGCTCTGCGCTGCCGATGATATCCTTCAGCTCTGTGTACTTACCTATATCGAGCAGCGTGGAATCCGTAACAAGGCAGCACGTTTCAAGGTAAGAACTATCCTTTGCCTCGGATTTGGAAATCGGATTGGTCGATTTATTGCTCGTATCGGTCTGAACATCGCTATTATCAGTTTTTTTGCTGCCTGATGACTGTGTGTCGTCTGTTTCACCGCTCTTTCCATCTTCAACGACTATATTATCGAATTCATCCTCGAAGAAATTTTCGTTGAAGTTTGCAGCGATCATATATAATGCAAAGCAGCCGCCGAAAGAAAGCATGAATATGAGAATAAGCCCCCATATGCTGAATCTCACCTTTGGTCTGCCGCGTTTTTTATTTGATATTCTTGTAATACTTTTATTTTTAGCCATTTTCTCTCCTGCCCAATACAGAATTGCCGTATAACGGTAAGCGGCAAACCGATATGTACCTCAAGTGACATACACATATATTATACCCCTTTTATCTGATTTTTGCAAGCAGTTTGAGTGTTTTTTTCTAACTTTTTTTTCGTGTATTTACTTGAATTATTACGGCAAATAGTCTATAATTATAAATATGATATTTCAAAGGAGGGATCGCCCGTGATGCACTGCGGAAAGCAAATGATAAAAGGCGTTTTTAAGATCGAGAAACGCGGTATCCCTACAAAAGGCTCTTCGCTCATCTATCCTGTTTCGACATTCTATTCCGATAATGAAATGATATGCGAAGTTCCTGTGGATACTACCATTGGTTACTACTGCTCGGAATGCGGTCTGCTCATGGGAGTATTTCCTCTGACTCACCCGACAGGTTTCACAGGCAAATATAAAGCCGACTTCGATGATGATATTGATGTTCTCCCTAAGAAAGCCTGTCCCGAATGCGGCGCGGAAATAGATGTAGACTATCCGCGGTGTCCTTTCTGCGGATACATATTTGAATCTATCTAACGGATTAAACCTGTTTACAGGATTTAATATATCAAAACGGAGGTTATATACATGACTTACAAGGAAAGTTTTATTAAATTTATGGTCGACTGCGGAGTTCTGACATTCGGTGAATTTACGCTTAAAAGCGGCAGAAAAGCTCCTTATTTTATTAATTGCGGAAATTACAAGACAGGTGCTCAGCTTGCTAAGCTCGGTGAATACTATGCCGAGTGCATAAACGCTAATAACATCCCTGTTGAGACACTTTTCGGACCTGCATATAAAGGTATCCCGCTGGCTGTTTCCACAGTTGTAGCTCTCAGCAATAAATTCGGCATAGACGTTTCTTACTGCTTTGACAGGAAGGAAGCCAAGGATCACGGCGAGGGCGGTATGTTCGTTGGCAAGGCCCTTACAGACGGCGAAAAAGTTGTTATTATTGATGATGTTATGACTTCCGGAAAGGCTCTGCGCGAGTCGATGCCAAAGCTTATGACAGCTGCTGATGTCAATGTCACAGGTATGGTCATAACAGTTGACCGTATGGAGAAAGGTACGGGAGAGCTTTCGGCTGTACAGGAAGTCAAGCGTGATTTCGGCGTTATCGTATACCCAATCGTTACCATGCAGGATATTATTGATGCTATCAAAAATGATATCGTTCCCGGTAAGGAATACCTTGATAAGATGCTCGAATACAGAGAAGCTTACGGTGTTAAATAAAAATCAAAAGCGCTTCCGTTGGAAGCGCTTTTGATTTTTCATGACTTATTTGAATAAGATGATAAGGAACTGTGATACAAGTACGACAGAGATAAGAGCTACAGGATATGTTGCAGCATATGCGGATGCAACGTTTTCTGTGCCTGCGGTGCTTATAAGAGTTCCGAGAGCAGGAGTTGATGTCATGCCTCCTGTAATAGAACCGAGATTGTTGAGCAGACTGAGCTTCAGAACATACTTTGCGAACAGATAACCTATTATCATAGGAACTACTGTCATTATCATTCCGTAGAGGAAGTATACAGCATCAAAGTACTGAACGAACTTAGCTCCGCCTGAAACTCCGGCACCGATAAGGAAGAACATGAGTCCAAGCTCACGGAATACCTTTAATGTTGAATCCTTAGGCATTATCGAGAACTTGCCGATATGTCCGAAGTGTCCGAATATCAGCGAAACAAGGAGACAGCCACCTGTGGTGGAAAGAGAGAAGTTGCCGAACTTAAACGAGCCGATAACGATACCGATAACTGCTGCAAGTGCAAAAGGCATAATGCCGAAGCTGTCCATTTCAATAGGAGTGAACATTTTCTTTTCCTTTGAATTCTTCTTTGAAGCAGGTGCAAGCAGTTCTCTTTCCTTTGTCATATCTGCCTTTGTTGCCTTAGGTATTATCTGAACAAAGAGTACAACACCTATAACACCGAAGATATAAGCTATAGCGTAGCCAACCGATACGATGCTCTGGAGGTGATCGCTTCCAACAGCGTCTTTTGCAGCTGAGAAGCCCGGGGTGCTTGTAAGAGCACCTGAAAGAATTCCTGTCAGCATTGCAGTAAACTCTTCGCTTGTAAGTTCAGTGAAGTTTTTGCCCACAGTAATGCAGCCTGCGCAGGCAAGTCCGCCGCTGAGAATGATTATAATTGCAAGGAGAACATAAGATTTGAAGTTTTTCTTGAAATTTCCGAAGAAATTAGGTCCCGCAATAAATCCGACTGCCGTAACGAAGAGAATAAGTCCGAGGTTATCGACGATCTTCAAGGCATTGCCGACAAAGTCGGTATTGATCTCATCTGAAAGCTGCTTATAGAAGACGCAGCCGTATATCAGTGCAATGATGAATACACCTGCTGTTCCGAGTGAAATGCCCTTTATAGTAATTCTTCCGAGCACATATCCAAGAGCAGCTATTGCGATCACTGAGATCATAAGAAAGGAAACACCGTGGATTGACAGAATTCCATTAAACAGATCCATTATATATCACTTTACTTTCTTTTATAAACATATTTCGGGACGCTTTTACAGCGTCCCATATTTTTTATTTATTTTTTTCTTGAATAATGTGGCAGAAGCATTGGAGAAGCTACGTCGCTTGCAGCGCCTGCTGCTTCAAGCTCCTTGTTGAACTTTTCGATATGAGCAAGTGTCAGCTTTTCAGGTGAAGCTGTTTCCTTTGCCTTAGCAGCTGCATATATACCTGCATTTCTGCCGAATACGATAACATCAAGGAGTGAGTTGCCCATGAGTCTGTTTCTACCGTGGATACCGCCGGCTACCTCGCCTGCTGCGTAGAGATTCTCGACACCTGTAGCACAGTCGTCGGATATATCAAGACCACCGTTCTGGTAGTGGAGAGTCGGGTAAACGAGGATAGGCTCCTTGCGGATATCTATGCCGTATTTGCCGAACATTCTCATCATAGCAGGGATACGCTTCTCGATAGTACCTTCACCGTGGATAAGCTCGATCATTGGAGTATCGAGCCAGAGTGCCTTGCCGAGATTTGTCTCGACACCCTTGCCGCGCTCTGTACACTCACGAATGATAGAAGCAGCTGTAACGTCGCGGGTTTCAAGGGGATGCATGAATACATCACCATCGATATTTACGAGCTTAGCTCCCAGTGAACGCACCTTCTCGGTAACGAGCGCACCAAAGATCTGCTCAGGGTAGCCTGTACCTGTCGGGTGATACTGAAGTGTATCAGCATAAAGCAGCTTTGCGCCTACTCTGTAGCCGAGGATAAGTCCGTCAGCTGTTGCGCCGTAGTGGTTGGAAGTCGGGAAGCCCTGATAGTGAAGACGACCTGCACCGCCTGTAGCGATGATAACAGTCTTAGCTCTTGCAACGAGGAGCTCCTTAGTCTCCATATTCATAAGAACAGCACCTGCTGCCTTACCGTTTTCGTCGAGGATTATCTCAACAGCTGCTGTGAAGTCAACAACAGGGATACCGCGGTTGATGACCTCGTCACGGAGAGTACGCATGATCTCAGCACCTGAGTAGTCCTTTGCAGCGTGCATTCTCTTGCGTGAAGTTCCACCGCCGTGAGTTGTTACCATAGTGCCGTCAGCTTCCTTGTCGAACTCAACACCGAGCTTATTGAGCCACTGTATAGCTTCGGGAGCTTTTGTAACGAGCTTCTTTACAAGCTCGGGCTTTGCAGCGAAATGACCGCCGCCGAAAGCGTCGAGGAAGTGTATTGCAGGTGAATCGTTTGGCTTGTCAGCAGCCTGTATACCGCCCTCTGCCATCATTGTGTTAGCGTCGCCGATACGAAGCTTTGTAACGATCATAGCCTTTACGCCAGCCTCGTCAGCTTCGATTGCAGCTGATGCGCCTGCACCGCCTCCGCCGATTATAAGTACGTCTGTATCATAATCAGGAGCTGAGAGATCAACGTCGGAAGCGCTGATACGGCTCTTGCCCTGAAGCAGAGCAGCAAGCTGTGTAGGAACCTTATCGCCCTTGTTTACGCCTGCGGAAAGAACAGTGAATTCTTCCTGCTTATAGTCGGGGTGGAAATGAGCGAGAAGATCGTCCTTCTCCTCAGCAGTCATTCTTCTGGGTTCGAGAGCTGCATTTTCTGCTCTCTTTGCGGCAACTACCTTTGCCAGTTCATTGAGCTTATCTATTTTGTACATATTCTCTCTCCCCCTTACTTCTCGATCTCACGGTGGTTGTACATATCCTTGATCTCTTCGATATTATCGACAGCCTTTGTCATAAGCTCCTCGATCTGCTTGTCAAAGATACCTTCGTTTACTTCTTTTACGCGGTCGGAGAGATGTCCGCACTCAGGAGCGATATACTTGCCGTTGAGTCTTCTTGCAAGCATAGCTACCTGTGGGTGTGAGATACCTGCGGGGCAGCGTGATGAGCATACGCCGCACATTACGCAGTCAAAGCTCTCCTCAGCACACTTCTCGTACTCGCCTCTCTGAGCATATGCGATATACTGCATAACATTGAGCTCCTGAGTACAAGCCTTTGTGCAGGCATTACAGCCGATACAGCTGTATATCTCAGGATAGAGCTGCATCATTATCTGCTGATCCGGCTTTATCTCCTCAATGTTGTAAGTTCTCTTTTCAAGGGGGAAGAAAGGAAGCGTAGCAACGTACATACCTTCCTGTACTTCTGTCTGACAGGCAAGACAACCGTGAAGCTCTGTCTCGCCCTTTATTCTGTATATTGTTGCGCAGGCACCGCAGAAGCCGTTACGGCAGCCGCAGCCTCTTACGAGGTCATAGCCTGCATATTCCATAGCTGTCATTATCGTAAGACCTGCAGGCACTTCGTATTTCTTACCGAACAGGTAAACGTTCAACATATTATCCATGCGAAAATCTCCTCCTTAATATTCGTCAGGCAGTTCGCCGAGCTGATCGAAACGGAAAACAGGACCGTCCTTGCAGACATACTTATTACCGATATTGCAGCGTCCGCACTTGCCTACTCCGCACTTCATGCGAAGCTCCATAGTTGTATAGACCTGAGTCTCAGTGAAGCCCAGCTCCTTGAGACCTGCAAGTGTGAACTTAATCATTATCGGAGGTCCGCAGACGAGAACAGTCTTTGAAGTTGAAGGATTGAGCTCCTTTACATAGTTAGGAACAAATCCTACGTGACCGTCCCAACCTTCCTGAGGATTGTCGATAGTCAGGTTTACCTGAATACCTGCATCTGCCATCCACTCGTCGATAATTTCCTTATAGTCAACGAGATCGTCCATTGAACGCGAACCGTATATTACCTGAACATCTCCGTAGTTAGCGCGGTTATCACGTACATAATTGATAACGGAACGCAGAGGAGCAAGTCCGATACCGCCTGCGATGAACAGGAGATCCTTGCCTTTGAGATCTGTTTCAACAGGGAAAGCGTTGCCGTAAGGTCCGCGGATAGTTATCTGCTGACCTACGTCCATAGCGTGGAGCCATGTTGTAAGGCAGCCGCACTTCTTTATACTGAACTCCATGAACTCTTTGTTCGTAGGAGAAGATGTTATAGAGAACATAGCCTCGCCAACACCCGGTATGGAAAGCATTGCGCACTGTCCGGGCATATGCTCAAATACCTTGCCGCCCTCAGGCGAAACTACTCTGAATGTCTTGACATCGGGAGTATCCTGTCTGATATCGGTAACTACTCCAATGTAAGGTATCAATGTATCGTTATTCATCACTTTACCTCCAATGCTTTCATTACCTTGACGATATTCATGGATATAGGGCACTTTGAAAGGCATCTTCCGCAGCCCACACAGCCGAATTCGCCATTGTTGTTTGCAGGGAAATATACCAGCTTATGCATGAATCTCTGACGGAAGCGCTCAAGCTGAGTAAGTCTCGGGTTGCCGTGAGCCATCTTCGTGAAGTCGGAATACATACATGAATCCCAGCAGCGGAAACGCTTGATGCCGTGACCTGTATTGAAGTCCTTGATGTCATAGCACTGACAGGTAGGACAAACAAATGTACAGGTTCCGCATCCGAGACAGCTCTGTGAAAGCTCTCCCCACTTGTCGGAGTTAAAGTATTCATTGAGCTTGTCGCCGCCGAAATTATCTGTAGTAAGGTTTGCAAGAGGAAGCTTCTTGAGGATATCTCTAGTCTTTTCGCGTACTTCGTCAAGCTTTGCGGCATCTCCTTCTTCGAGGAGTGAAGCAACTGAGTCGATGAACTTCTGTCCTTTTTCGTTGTGAGCTTCGATGAACAAGCTCTCGCCGTCGCTGTAGCAGGCAGCATCTCCCTCGGGAGCAGCTGCGTCGATGCCGAAAGTACCGCAGAAGCAGGTCTCGGCAGGACGTGTACAAGCCATCGTAACGACTGTACCGTGGTCGCGGCGGTTCTTGTAGTAGCTGTCTACAGGATCAGCAAGGAAAACTTTATCAAGGATAGTGAAGCTTCTTGCGTCGCAGGCACGAACTCCGAAGATCACGAAGTCCTCAGACTCTTCACGAACGTCGATGACCTCGATATTCTTGCCTTCCATTTTGAAATCGACAAGATTCTCGGTCTGCGGGAAAAAGAAGTCCTTTGCACTGCGGAGAGTATTGAGGTTATTGCTGAGCTTCATGCCGCTCTCGTACTTCTTATACTCAGCAGCGCCGTCCTCGCGGTCTGTAGGGATATAGAGAGTCTGCGAAGCTGAAATTGCTTCAAAAAGCTTACCGAGCTTGTCAAGTGATATCTTCAGCATTATTCAACTCCCCTTTCGTGAACGATACTTGCTTCGCAGTCGTCCTGTTTATAATCGTTGAGAGGAGCGCGTGAAGTTGTGTCCTCGCCAGCCTGATAATCGCCGTAAAGCGAATTGATATCCTTTATGAATTTGCGGTTGAGCAGATGAAGTGGTATGTTCTGCGGGCATACTCTTGAACACTCGCCGCAGTCCGTACATCTTCCTGCAACGTGGAACGCACGGATAATATGGAACATATTCTCCTCGAAGCTGTCTGTTGCAGCCTTGTTCTCAACGCCTGAATCAGGGTTATCGAATACGCACTTTTCACAAGTGCAAGCAGGACAGACATTACGGCAGGCATTGCAGCGTATGCACTTTGAGAGCTGCTCACGCCAGAAGTCGTAACGCTCCTGAGCAGTCATATTTTCAAGCTTCTCCACCATGTCAAAGCGGTTGGAATCGAGTATATCGCCGTCTTCACCGATAAGTTCGTCGTATACAACGTGCTTCTTGCTCTTGCAGTTCAGGCACTTAACGCTGAGAGCTTCGTAATAAGGCATTTTCTCCTCACCGTAGACAGTGTCGATAATGAGAGTGCCGTTATCGTTCTTAGCTCCAAGAATTCCTGTGATGCCATTTGCCTTGATCCTCTCGGCATCGAGCTTAGGACCACCTGGGATACCGATGACATAGATATTCTCACGTACTATTCTGTGCTCCTTGATGAGCTGATTGAAGCTGTAAGTGTCGCAGGGCTTCAGGAAAGCGAGTATCTTTCCTTCCTTCTTGCTCTCTTTTACGAGGTATTTGGAAACATTTGCAGCTGTAAAGTCATCGTATACAAAATCAGCGTCGAGTTCCTCTGCCGATGTGAAAACAGCAGGAGTGATATCGTATACGAACTCTCCGCGTTTCCAGCCGATAACGCGATCTACGCTACCGTCAGCCAAAAGCTGCTTTGCTCTGTTTATCATTGCTTCCTGCATCGTAAATCCTCCAATCTGCGGTTTGGACCGAGTTTTCTGACAGCTTCCGTGAACTCATTCATAGTAGCAGCGAATTTTGCTCCCTCAGCTGCTGATACCCACTCTACTCTTGTTCTGTCGCGCTCGATACCAAGGAAATCGAGCATACTGAACAGGAGCGTCATTCTTCTTCTTGTAAAGTAGTTGCCTGATGTGTAGTGGCAGTCACCCGGGTGGCAGCCGCAAAGTATTACACCGTCAGCACCGCGCTGAAAAGCTCTGAGAATGAACATGGGATTAACTCTGCATGAGCAGGGCACTCTTATGATCTTTACATTTGTAGGGTAATTAAGTCTGTTTGTTCCCGACAGATCGGCTCCTGCGTAAGAGCACCAGTTGCAGCAGAAAGCAACGATCAGCGGCTGAAACTCTTTATTATCATTTACTTGCATATCGCGTCAACCTCCGCCATTATCTGACTGTTTGAGAAGCCGTTGAGATCCATAGCTCCCGAAGGACAAGCAACGGTACAAGCACCGCAGCCCTGACATACAGCAGGGTTGACGTTTGCAACTCTGCGTACAGCAGTTGTTCTGTCAGGCATTCTGAATTCCTTGTCAATGTATGTGATAGCTCCGTAAGGACAAACCTTTTCACAAGACGAGCAGCCGTTGCACATAAGCTCATTTGAATGAGCAACGCATGGATTGCAGGTTATGCTGTTCTTTACCAGCAGTCCTATAGCCTTTGCAGCTGCTGCACTTGCCTGTGCAACTGTTTCAGGGATATCCTTTGGTCCCTGACAAGCACCTGAGAGGAATATACCTGCTGTTGCGCTCTCTACAGGACGAAGCTTTGGATGAGCCTCAGTGAAGAAGTCGTTTGTGTCCATCTGAGTTGTCAGCATAGTTGCGAGAGGACGTGCAGTCTTGTCAGGCTCGATAGCGGCTGCAAGAACGACCATATCTGCGTCGATATGGAGCTGTTCGTTTGCAAGGAGATCCGAAGCCTGTACATCTATCTTTCCGTCTGAACGAGGAGTTACCTTGCCGACCATACCTTTGATGTAGTGAACATTGTACTGTTCAACTGCTCTGCGGTAGAACTCGTCAAAGTTTTTACCCGGTGTACGAACGTCGATATAGAATACATATACTTCTGTATCAGGATATTTCTCACGTATGAGCATTGCGTGTTTTGCAGTGTACATACAGCATATCTTTGAGCAGTAAGGCTTTCCCTTGCTGTCGTCACATCTTGAACCTACACACTGTACAAAAACGATCTTGTGCGGGTGTGTCTTATCGGAAGGACGAAGCAGAGTACCGCCGTTTGGACCTGCTGCGTTCATCAGACGCTCAAGCTCAAGTGAAGTAACAACGTCAGGGCACTGATTATATGCGAATTCGTCATACTTATCGAGATTGATAGGATTGAAGCCTGTAGCAACTACGATAGCGCCGTACTTCTGCTCGATGAACTTGTCCTGCTGCTTGTAGTCGATAGCGCCTGCCGAGCAGACCTTTGAACAAACGCCGCATTTTCCTGTTTTCATCATCATGCAGTAGTTGGGGTCGATAGTTGCGACCTTTGGAACTGCCTGTGCGAATGGGATATATATAGCCGAGCGGTTGTCAAGTCCCATATTGAATTCGTTGGGTACCTTCTTCATCGGGCATTTTTCTGTACACAGACCGCAGCCTGTACACTTTGTCTCGTCAACGAAACGAGCCTTCTTCTTGATAGTAACTGTGAAGTTTCCTACAAATCCCTTTACATCGGTAACTTCGCTGAATGAGTGTATAGTGATATGCTCATTCTGAGAAGCTTCTACCATTTTAGGTGTAAGGATACAAGCAGCACAGTCAAGTGTCGGGAAGGTCTTGTCGATCTGAGCCATTTTGCCGCCGATAGTTGGATTCTTCTCGACAATATCAACGTCAAATCCTGCCTCTGCGATATCAAGAGCTGTCTGTATACCTGCGATACCTCCGCCGATAACGAGAGCTCTCTTTGCGACAGGGCTTTCGCCTGCTGTCAGAGGTGCGTTGAGGTGTACCTTAGCTACAGCGGCTTTGCCGAGGATTATAGCCTTTTCGGTAGCTGTAGCGATATCCTTGTGTATCCACGAGCACTGCTCACGGATATTTGCGATCTCCACCATGTAGGAATTGAGTCCTGCTGCAGCAGCAGCCTTTCTGAATGTGTTTTCATGCATTCTCGGAGAGCATGAGCAAACAACAACTCCTGTGAGGTTGTGCTCCTTGATAGCGTTCTTAACGAGATTCTGACCCGATTCGGAACACATATACTGGTAATCCTGGGAGATAACGACTCCTGGCTCATGTCCGAGAGCTTCTGCAACTGTCTTTACATCAACCGTTGCGGCAATATTGGTACCGCAATGACAGACAAATACGCCTATTCTCTGCATAGTCCTATCTCCTCCTTACTTTATGTATTTTCTGAATGCTGTAACGATAGCCTGCTGCGGCAGGTCTTCATCGAGCATTTCAGGTATCTGGTTCGGGTTCATGTGATTATTTCCCTGCTGACGAACAGCAGCAAGGCGTACAGCCTCGACTACCTTTGCAGGTTCAACGTTACGCGGGCATCTGTCAACACAGGCAAAGCAGGTAAGACACTTGTAAATTGACTTGGAATTCATAAGTGTTTCGATATCGCCGCGCTCGACCATGTAGACAAACTGATGCGGATGGTACTCCATCTCGTCATATGAAGGACAAGTTCCCGAGCATTTGCCGCAACGCATACATTTAAGGACATTCACACCGCTTGAACGCAGCACTTGTTCCTGAAGGTTCTTATTCATTGTTAGCCTCCTTTAGTCCGAGAGCCTGCGCCAGAATTTCTGTAAAGTAGTATACAGGAAGCTCTGAGCCTGAATTCTTTTTGAGGTTATAAAGACACAGAGGGCAAGCAGTGATTATCATATCAGCTCCCTGATCTTCTGCGGACTTCATAACAGCTCCGCTTCTTTTTGCTGCCTGAGCTTTATCTTCAAGGGTTATATAGCCGCCGCAGCATTCGTTTCTCTGTGCATAAATAACAGGTGTACCGCCTATAGCCTTGATAAAATCCTCCATAATAGTCGGATTTTCGGGATCGTCCATAGCAAGAGCCTTTGAAGGACGCAGCAGCAGACAACCATAATAAGCAGCAATCTTCTTGCCTGTAAACGGATTTACAACCTTTTGTGCAAGGTTATCAAAGCCGACTACATCACGAAGCATCTCAAGATAGTGATAAACGGTTGTCTCGCCGTTATATGGTTCGTCGAGTTTAAGGTAGTTATTCACCTTTGCTGCCATTTCCTCGCTGTTGGCAATATCATAATTTGTCTGCTTTATGACATTGTGGCAGGCAGAACAGACAGTTATGAGCGGTCTGTTCAGGATTTTTGCGGAATTAAGCGTTCTTACCGCAGAAAGCTTAGTAGCTATCTCATCCTTGGCTGTAGTATAAGCTCCGCCGCAGCACTGCCAGTCAGCAGGCTCTTCAAGAGCGATACCGAGAGCTTCAGCGGAGGATCTTGCATATGTATCAAGATCCTTAGCCTTTGTTCTCAGCGTACAGCCCGGGTAATATGTATAAGTTTCCATATGTACGCTTCCTTTCGTAAAAGATCAGACCATTTCCTCTGGGTGGAATACCTCATCGAACTTCTCGGCAGTAAGGAATCCGAGTTCAACACAGGCTTCTTTAAGGGAAATATTATCCTTGAAAGCTTTTTTAGCTGTCTTTGCAGCATTTTCATAGCCGATGTATGGGTTGAGAGCTGTTACAAGCATAAGAGAATTATGGAGATTATGGTGCATCTTTTCCTTCTTAGCCTTGATGCCGACAGCACAGTTCTTGTTGAATGAGATGATGGATTCAGCAAGAAGTCTTGCAGACTGAAGGAAATTATAAGCACATACGGGCATGAACACATTGAGTTCAAAGTTGCCCTGTGATGCAGCCATACCAACAGCAACATCGTTGCCCATTACCTGAACAGCGACCATAGTTACCTGCTCACACTGAGTAGGATTTACCTTGCCCGGCATAATTGAAGATCCGGGTTCATTCTCGGGGATAAGGATCTCTCCAAGACCGTCACGAGGACCTGATGCGAGCCATCTTACATCATTTGCGATCTTCATCATATCCGCAGCAAGAGCCTTGAGAGCACCGTGTGTGAAAACGATCTCGTCCTTTGATGTAAGAGAGTGGAATTTATTGGGAGATGTGATAAAGTTCTTTCCTGTGAGCTTGCTGATCTCCTCAGCAGATTTCTCGGCAAAGCCCTTAGGAGCGTTAAGACCTGTTCCGACAGCTGTTCCGCCGAGAGCGAGTTCCTTGAGGTCTTCACATGATGCAAGGATCATTTTTTTGTCCTTTTCAAGAGAAGCTCTCCAGCCGCTGATCTCCTGAGAGAACTTGATCGGAGTAGCGTCCTGCAAATGTGTACGTCCGCTCTTTACAATGCCTTCGTTTTCAGCTTCAAGGCGCTTGAAGGTCTCGACAAGGGTATCAATTGCAGGAACGACCTTGTCTTCGAGGGCGATCACAGCTGCGATATGCATAGCTGTCGGGAAAGTATCATTTGATGACTGGCTCATATTGATATCATCATTAGGATGGAGCAGCTTTGAACCTGCTATCTCGTTTCCTCTGTTTGCTATGACCTCGTTTGCGTTCATGTTGGACTGTGTTCCGCTGCCTGTCTGCCATACAACGAGCGGGAAATGCTCATTGAGAGCTCCACTGATGACCTCATCGCAAGCCTGAGAAATAGCAGAGAGCTTTTCATCTGTCATTTTTTCGGGTTTGAGCTGATGGTTTGCAAGAGCAGCAGCTTTTTTGAGAATGCCGAAAGCATGAGTGATCTCACGCGGCATAGTTTCGATGCCGACACCTATGAGAAAATTCTCATGACTGCGCTCGGTTTGAGCAGCCCAGTATTTGTCAGCAGGAACTTTTACTTCACCCATGGAATCGTGTTCGATACGGTAATCCATTTTATATTCACTCCCAAGTTTTTTTTTGAGAAATAAACCGCACGGCATATTTCTCCTTACTTCATTAGTATACAATATAAGTATACCAGTATATCTCATTAAATTCAAATTCACTTTAAGAATATCGCTATTCTGATATTGATATATAATTAACAAAGCGGTGGCACCGTTTTGAGACCGATGATATATTTGATTCTATATCCCGTGTGCTTAATATATACATATTTAAGAACTCACTGTATAATTTTTGTTGTTTTTGACTTACTATAGGAGTATGGTCGCTTGAAATGAGCATATACCCCGATAATGCACTGCTATGTATAAAAAATCTTTTGAAAAGAAATGATAAAATTTGTAGTATGTTTTTTATGCAAAGCATACGAAGTGAGATGCATATTCAGAATACCATAATTCTGTTTTATATATAAAGCTATAAAAAGTTTGATATTTTATTAACATACTTTCGGTGAAAAGACGGTGGAACAAGCTTTTGTTCCACCGCTCAAAATCATACACTTTCATTTTCGGTAAGGTTGTTCAAACCGTAAGAAAGAGTTGTCAGGCTGTCGCCAAGATGAACATTTTCAACTGCAACGCCTTTATGAGTAACTTTAAGGTCATAATGAGTGAAGTTCCAGAATGCTTTGATGCCACATTCTATCAGAGTATTCACCAGTTTTTCGGCTGAATTCATGGGTACGCACAGAATAGCAGCCACCGGCTTCTTTTCAGCGCAGAACGTGCCGATTTCATCAATGCTTTTTACTTTCAGTTCACCCAGTTCCTTACCTATAATATCAGGGTTGACATCAAACGCACCGATAAGATCAAATCCCTTGTTATGGAAATCAATATGCGTAGCGATAGCCTTGCCAAGATTACCAGCGCCAAGAAGTATCATTGGAGTCTGCTTGTCCAGTCCTAATATTTTACCGATCTCTATGCGGAGATCGCTTACATTGTAGCCGTAACCCTGCTGACCGAATTCGCCGAAACAATTGAAGTCCTGTCTTATCTGCGATGCTGTAAGCCCCATTTTTTCTGAAAGCTCACGGGAAGAGATGCGGACATATCCATTGTGTTCCAGTTCGCCGAGAAATCTGTAGTATCTCGGCAGTCTTCTTATAACAGAGTTTGAGATTGAGTTCTTTGACATCGTGATATGCCTTCCCTCTTCTTACATTAATTTGTCAAGTCTTATCTTTATTTCATCGAGGAATGTCTTCGAGTCAACTTTCTTCTTGTTATCGAGCTTGGAGATAAGGTAAAGATCTCCTGTCATAACGCCTTCCTCAATAGTCTGGATAGTTGCCTTTTCAAGCTTATCTGCAAAGTCGCAGAGCTCAGGTGTATTATCGAGCTCGCCTCTCTTGCGGAGAGCACCGCTCCATGCGAAGATAGTAGCTACAGAGTTTGTTGAAGTTTCCTCGCCCTTGAGATACTTGTAGTAATGACGCTGAACAGTACCGTGTGCAGCTTCGTACTCATAGATTCCGTCAGGTGAAACAAGAACAGATGTCATCATAGCAAGGCTGCCGTAAGCAGTTGATACCATGTCAGACATTACATCGCCGTCGTAGTTCTTGCAAGCCCAGATATAGCCGCCGTTTGAGCGGATAACTCTTGCAACAGCGTCGTCGATAAGAGTATAGAAGTATTCGATGCCTGCTGCTTCGTACTTCTCCTTGTACTCATTGTCATATATCTCCTGGAAGATATCCTTGAAACGGTGGTCGTACTTCTTTGAGATAGTGTCCTTTGAAGCGAACCATACGTCCTGCTTGAGGTCAAGACCGTAGTTGAGACAAGCTCTTGCAAAGCCTGCGATAGAAGCATCAAGGTTGTGAAGTCCCTGAATGATACCGTCACACTTTGTGAAATCGTGGATAAGCTCGCGAGTCTCATTGCCGTTCTCGTCAGTTACAACGAGTTCAGCCTTGCTGCCCTTGCTTACGCGCATTTCGGTGTTCTTGTAAACGTCACCGTAAGCGTGACGAGCGATAGTGATAGGCTTAGTCCAAGTAGGGATATAAGGCTCGATGCCCTTAACGATGATAGGTGTACGGAAAACAGTTCCGTCGAGAGCTGCACGTATAGTGCCGTTAGGAGACTTCCACATCTGAGTGAGATTGTACTCAGGCATTCTTGCAGCATTAGGAGTAATAGTTGCGCACTTTACAGCAACACCGTACTTCTTTGTAGCTTCAGCTGAATCAATAGTTACCTGATCCTTTGTTTCCTCTCTGTGCTTGAGTCCGAGATCGTAATATTCTGTATTGAGCTCTACATATGGTTCGAGGAGAGCTTCCTTGATCCACTGCCAGAGTATTCTGGTCATCTCGTCGCCGTCCATTTCGACAAGCGGCGTTTTCATGGTTATTTTAGCCATAGTTTTATACCTCCACAAAAATTAATTAATCAACAGCAATCAGGCATATTAAAACCGCAACAACTGTAACTACAGGAGCTACGGTACTCCTTGCCTTTTCCGAAATATTTTTTTTATTACACTGACACCCATATAAGCAGCTACATATGCAACGATGCATACGATAAAGATCATCCAGCCTTTTTTGCTAGTTGGTATCACTATCCTTCTTGCAGCGTCTGTAAATCCGCGTGAAAAAGGTTTATTTCACTGCATATCGAACTAATATCGTTAAGGATATCTTTGATGATAGCTATTTATTTCATAATAGTAAACTTTTTTACAGAAAAATTGATATTACTTCATGGACTCTCTTGTAAAGTCGAGAAGTCCGCCTGCAAGCATGATATCCTTTGTACGTCCCGAAAGTTCGCAGAGTACAGGGATCTCCTTGCCGTTTGTCTTATTTACAACAGTAAGCTCGCTCTTTCCTTCTTCTACAGCCTTTCTTACGTCAGCAAGTACGAGCTCGTCGCCCTGAGCGATGCTGTCATAATCAGCTTCGTTCACAAATGTGAGCGGAAGGATACCTGCGTTGATAAGGTTAGCTCTGTGGATACGAGCGAATGACTTAACGAGAACAGCCTTTACGCCGAGGTAGAGAGGTGCAAGTGCAGCGTGTTCTCTTGATGAACCCTGACCGTAGTTGGAACCGCCTACGATAATGCTCTTGCCGAGTGACTTTGCTCTCTCAGGGAAGCTCTCGTCACATACAGCGAAGCAGTGCTGTGAGATCTTCGGAATATTTGAACGAAGAGGAAGTATCTTTGCACCTGCGGGCATAATGTGGTCAGTTGTGATATTGTCGCCGACCTTGAGTGATACAGGAGCATCAATTGTCTCAAGGAGAGGTGCAGTTTCAGGGTATGGCTTGATGTTTGGTCCGCGGAGTATCTCTACGCTGTCCATTTCCTCAACAGATGCAGGTGGAACGATCATATTATCATTTATTACGAACTCCTCAGGAAGCTTGAATTCAGGCATATCGCCAAGCTCTCTCGGATCTGTAAGGTAGCCTGTAAGAGCTGATACAGCAGCCATTTCAGGTGATACGAGGTAGATCTGACCGTCCTTAGTACCTGAACGTCCTTCAAAGTTTCTGTTGAATGTACGGAGTGAGATACCCTTTGAGTTAGGTGACTGTCCCATACCGATACATGGACCGCAGGCACTTTCAAGGATTCTTGCGCCTGCATCAATAAGGATAGAGAGTGCGCCGTTCTGTGCCAGCATATTGAGAACCTGCTTTGAGCCGGGAGCTATAGCAAGTGATACATCAGGATTTACCGTCTTGCCCTTGAGGATATGAGCTACCTTGAGCATATCCAGCAGTGAAGAGTTTGTACATGAACCGATACAAACCTGATCTATCTTGAGTCTGCCGATCTCCTCAACGCTCTTAACGTTATCAGGAGAGTGAGGACAGGCAGCAAGAGGAACGAGCTTGCTGAGGTCGATAGTAAGCTCCTCATCGTATACTGCATCAGGATCAGCAGCAAGAGGAGTCCATACTTCCTCACGCTTCTGAGCTTTAAGGAACTGCTTTGTAATCTCGTCTGATGGGAATATAGAGGTCGTAGCACCAAGCTCTGCGCCCATATTTGTGATAGTAGCTCTTTCAGGAACTGACAGAGTCTTTACACCTTCACCGCAGTACTCGATAACCTTGCCAACGCCGCCTTTAACAGAAAGTCTTCTGAGAACTTCAAGGATAACGTCCTTTGCAGCGACCCATGGCTGGAGCTTGCCTGTGAGTTCAACTTTTACGACCTTTGGGCAAGTGATATAGTAAGCACCGCCGCCCATTGCAACAGCAACATCAAGTCCGCCTGCGCCGATAGCGATCATTCCGATACCGCCGCCTGTAGGAGTATGGCTGTCAGAACCGATAAGAGTCTTGCCTGGGATACCAAAACGCTCGAGGTGTACCTGGTGGCAGATTCCGTTGCCCGGACGTGAGAAATAAATACCATGCTTCTTGGCAACGCTTCCGATAAATCTGTGATCGTCTGCGTTTTCAAAACCGCTCTGGAGAGTGTTATGATCTATGTATGCTACCGAGCGCTCTGTCTTTACGCGTGGAACACCTATAGCCTCAAACTCCAGATATGCCATAGTACCTGTAGCGTCCTGTGTAAGAGTCTGATCGATACGAATACCGATCTCCTGTCCTTTGACGTACTCTCCGTCTACCAAGTGTGCTTTGAGTATCTTTTCCGTTAAAGTTAAACCCATTGAAGATCATTCCTTTCAATACATAAGAATACGCTTATATTTTACAACATTTCGTTCAGTTTGTCAAGAATTAAACAAAGTATTTTTTATAATTAAAGTCCTTATTACATAAAATCCCCCCGAAAGCAGTTATGACTTATCCGCTTTCGGGGGGATAAAATGTTTTCTGTGCTTATGAAGCAAACTGGCTGTTGTACAATTCCGAATAGAAGCCGCCGTTCCGCATAAGCTGCTCGTGGCTTCCCTGCTCTATGATATTTCCGTGCTTCATAACAAGGATAACATCTGAATTTTTTATCGTTGAGAGTCTGTGAGCTATAACGAAGCTTGTCCTGCCCTCCATAAGTTTGGCGAAAGCCTTCTGGATGCGCTGTTCTGTACGCAGGTCGATAGAGCTTGTTGCTTCGTCGAGGATAAGCATGGGCGGGTCCATGAGCATGATCCTTGCGATACAGATGAGCTGCTTTTGTCCTTGTGAAAGTCCGCTGTCCTCACTTATGACAGTGTCGTATCCCTCAGGGAGTCTTTTTATGAAGCCGTGTGCATATACAGCCTTTGCAGCTTCGATTATCTGCTCGCGAGTTGCATTCGGAGCTCCGTAAGCGATATTCTCCGCAACTGTTCCTGTGAACACCCATGTTTCCTGCAAGACCATGCCGAAGCAGCTCCTCAGACTGTCGCGTGTGATATCGCTGATATTCCTGCCGGATATCTCGATCTTGCCGCTGTCGATATCGTAGAAGCGCAGCAGAAGATTGATTATGGTCGATTTTCCGCAGCCTGTAGGACCGACTATGGCTACACGCTGGCCTGCTCTTACATCGAGACTGAAGTTTTGTATCAGCTTTGCATCAGGACTATACGAAAAGAACACATCAGAAAATCTCAGGCTTCCGTCGCAGCTATTCATAACGTCCTTGCTGCTGTCGTCGGATACCTCATTTTCATTAAGAACATCGAATACTCTCTGTGCAGAAGCTACTGCGTTCTGCAATTCGGCAAAAACTCCAGATATCTCATTGAACGGTTTTGTATATTGATTCGCATATGCAAGGAAGCTTGAAAGCTTTCCGACGGACATAGTACCGAGGAAGGAGGAATATCCGATAACACCGAGAGCTCCGAGCATACCAACTGCTGCATATATTATTCCATTGACAAAACGTGTAGTCGGATTGGTCATGGAGCTGAAAAATGTTGCTTTAGCACCGATATCTCCGTATGCCTTGTTTATCTTTTCAAAGCGCTCCTCGGCTCTCTTATCGTAAACAAAAGCCTTGACTATTTTCTGGTTGCCTGCCATTTCCTCTGCAAGTCCCACCATATCACCGCGGAGCTTCGACTGTTTCATATACGAATCGTGAGAAGCCTTTGTTATTTTTGAAGCTGCAATAAAAGAAAGCGGCGTGAGTATAACAACAACTACAGCTATTTTTACGTTTATTGTCATCATAAAGACAAGGGTACCGATTATAGTGATGATACCGCTGAAAAACTGAGTAAAACCCTGAAGGAGACCGTCGGAAACGATCTCGATATCATTGATCACTCGGCTTGACAGCTCACCTTTTGTGTGTCCGTCAATATACTTCAGAGGGACTCTTTCAAGCTTATTGAAGACATCTGCTCTCAGGTCGCGTATCGTAAGGAAGGCAAGCTTGTTGGTGCACAGGCTCATGAACCACTGAAAAAGCGTACTTGCAATGACAGTTGAAGCAAGAGCGATAATAATATCCCTAAGCTTTTCAAAATCAACTCTTCCCTTTCCTGCACAGCAGTCAACCGCTCCACCGATGAATACAGGGACAGACAATGACAGTGAAACTCCAAGAGCTGCACAGATGACCGTCAGAATAAAGTATTTAAGATACGGGCGGGCATAGGAGAAAACTCTTTTCAATGTTTTAAGCATTTGAACTGTCCTCCTTCTGGTTCATCTGTGAACGATATATCTCATGGTAGACCTCACAGTTTTCGATAAGCTGTTCATGAGTACCCAGTCCAACAGCTTCGCCGTCGTCCATGACAATAATTTTATCTGCATCTTTAAGAGAAGTCGTTCTCTGAGATATCATTATGACCGTTGTGTTCGGCAGATCACTGTTAAGTGCTTTTCTGAACGCAAGGTCAGTCTTGTAGTCAAGTGCGCTGGTAGAGTCGTCAAGTATGAGTATATCGGGATCTCCCACAAGAGCACGAGCGATGGATATACGCTGTTTCTGACCGCCTGAGAGGTTCTTTCCTCCCTGTGAGATAGGTGTATCAAGTCCGTCGGAAGTTTTCTTGACGAATTCCCACGCCTGAGCAGTTTTCAGTGCAGCAATTATCTCTTCATCGGTAGCGTCTTCTTTTCGCCACTTCATATTATCACGGATAGTTCCCGTGAAAAGCATAGCCTTCTGCGGTACAGTTCCGATGTGTCGGCGAAGCTCTTCCGAAGAAAGTTCGTTGACATTTATTCCCGAGAACATAACACTTCCCATAGTTGCCTTGTAGAAGCATGGTATGAGGTTCGCAAGAGTTGATTTGCCGCAGCCCGTACCGCCGATAATACCAAGCATCTGTCCTTTTTTTATTGAAAAGCTGATATTCTTCAGAGAATAGTCGCCTGCTGCTTCATAGGCAAACGAAACGTCCCTGAACTCGATGATATTTGCTGAGCTTTTATCGTATTCGACGATATCGCCCTGTTCCTCGGGGGGAAGTGCAAATACCTCACTGATACGGTTTGCAGAAGCAAAAGCTTTGGTAAATATTACTATAAGATTTGCAAGCACCACAAGTGCAAGAAGTATCTGCGTCATATAATTTGTAAAAGCTGTAAGCTCTCCTTGTGTAAGTCCTCCGATATCTATTCTTTTGCCGCCAAACCAGATAACGGCTACTATACCAAGATTCATGACCATGAATGCTACAGGATTCAGTATCGCAGAAAGCTTGCCTACTGCTATGGAACATTCCGAAATTTCATCGACAGCTTCCCTGAATTCGTTCATTTCTTCCTGCTGACGTGAGAAAGCTCTTATAACTCGTGTTCCCTCAAGTGTTTCACGGGTCAGGAGTGCTGCTTTGTCAAGTTTCTGCTGCGTCTTTTTATACATTGGTATGGTTTTTCTCATTATGATGAAGATTATTGCTGAAATAAGAGGAGCTACCACAAAGAATATCAGCGAGAGCTTCCAATCAATAGTTACAGCCATTACTGCGGCACCGATAACAAGGAATGGAGCTCTTACAGCGAGACGAATGAACATATTTACGCCGTTTTGTACTGTGTTTGAATCATTTGTAAGACGATTCACAAGCGATGACGTACCTATCTTGTCTATGCTGCTGTATGAAAGCGAATTTATATGCTTATACAGGGCGGAGCGAAGCTCGGTCCCGAAACCGTATGCGCATTTTGCGGCAAGATACTGGCAAGTCAGCGCAAATCCAAGTCCGCACACTCCGAGGACAACGATCAGTCCGCTCATTTTCAGTATATACGCAGAATCGTTATTGCCTATGCCCTTGTCGATTATCTTTGCCATAACTACAGGAACAGTGAGCTCGAATATAGCTTCAAGCAGTTTAAAAAACGGACCAAATATCAGCTCCTTCTTGTAATTCCTGAGATATTTCAATAACCCTTTCATGCCTTTTACATCACCTGCTTATTTTTCCTCACATAATTAGCGACACTTCTGATATATCAAAAGTGCCGCTTTAAATCATATTTTTACGCCGTTGGCTTTGAGAAGCTCTCTTGCCGTTTCGACTGAATCAACGCCTGTGGCGTTCTTTACGGGAGCGAATTCCTTCTCACGAACAACTTCATAAGCAAGACAGCTGTCCTGCATATGCACCATATCAAGAACAAGTGTCTCGAATTTGTGACCGTTCGGCTTGTCAGGAGTGATAAATTCGCAGTTTTCATTCATATACGGTATTTTCTTGTCAACGATATGAACAGGCATTTTATTATCACATATCTCCTCCAGTTTTGAAACATTAAAGAGATAATTGAGTATAACACCGTATTTATATGCGAGTTCGCCGTTTTCGTCAAGGAGAGTACGCATTTCCTCGGTCATTTCATAATACTCCACTATCGAAGGCATTCCGTCTTCGAGGCAAAGTACGCCAACTCTTTCATCGGGGTCTGCCTTACTTACGACCTTGCCGCCGGACTGAAGTCCGGATTTGATGACCGCACCTATAAAGCCGGGGTCTGCAATACGCTGGAGAACATTGTCCACAGCGAATACATTTATCCATTCTACGCCCTTTGTCTTTATTTCATCAAGAAGACCTGCTCTCACGAGAGACGAGAACCATCCGCCGTTTCCGTTAGGCGAAATAGAGATCTTTGACTTGCTCTCCATAAGCACCTTGCCGTTAAAATCTACCGACGGAGCCATATCCTGTATAAAGAAACGCACATAATCCGGATTATAGCCGAAATAGTTCTTCTCCCTGAAAAAGTTTATGGTATCGCTGTTATTCTTCTCGCTGGTCATGATATAAAGAGGGACCCATGCATCTGCAAGCTTAACGACATCCATAAGATTATTTATAAGGCACTGGAATATATACAGCTCCTCATCAACGCCGATCCTGAACATTCCCTTTGGCTTGTCAAAGCCAAGTCTTGTTCCCTGACCTCCTGCCAGAAGGACTGCGGCGGCTTTACCGGCTTTTATTGCTTCAAGACCTGTTTTTATATACTCCTCGCTGTTTTTGGCAATGTCGTTTATAGTAACAGCTCCCAAAGGTGCAAAAGTACCGCGCACGGAATTACTGTTTTTCTCAGCATCAAGATTATCAAGAACAGAAAAATCAATCAACTCGATCTGTCCGAGAAGCTCTTTCTTTTCATCATCGTTTAGTTCATCATAATATTTCATGATATGTTCCTGTCCGTATTCTGAAAGTATACGGATCGCATTTTCACGGTCTAACATAAACTCCTCCTTTTCAGCAGCCTAAGGCAGCTGCACTTTTGTTTATTATAACATAATAACAGAAAATAGTCAACAAAACAAAGAAAGTACACAAAAAATTAACAAAAGCAAAAGAAAACAGACAGATACAAACGTATATCTGTCTGTTTTGTACATGGTAGATCTGTTATCAGATAACGAAATTAAGCGGCATTCCGTTTTTCATTATAGCGTGGAGCTCTCCCTGTATAAGCGGCATAAGGTAGTCGTATGCAGGCGGAAGAACATTGTTGCCCTTCTCGTTTATCCACTCGCGCGGGAAGAATTTTTCGGAATTAGCAGCCTTTGAAGCATCTACTGTGTCTATCCTGTAGCTGTACGGCATATTGGATTCACGTGCAAATACCATCATACAGCCTGATTTTCCCTCAAGACCTGCATTTACCGCAGACATTCCTATAGCCTCCGATGAGCGGATATCTTCAAGGGACGCAATGTGCGAGCTGCATCTCTGCATAACATTCAGCTCGATAGAACGTACCTTGCAGCCTATCTCGGCACCTACGAGCTTTTCAAGGAATTTGCCTATTCCCGCAAGATAGCTGTGACCAAATACATCTTTTGCACCCGACTGGAATTCCTCCGCTGCAAATTTGCCCTCTGCTGTCTTTACGCCCTCTGAAACTACTACTATGACAGCTCTGTGCTTCTTCATCTCTGCCTTAACATCGGAGAGAAAGCCTTCGATGCTGAATGTTGTTTCAGGGAGATAAATAAGATGAGGAGCACTTTCACCGTTGGCTCTGATACAGCACGAAGCTGCTGCGAGCCATCCTGCGTGTCTGCCCATTGTTTCGATAATAGTTACAGAAGGTATGCTGTAAACATTACTGTCTCTTGTGATCTCCTGTACAGTTGCCGCAACATATTTTGCAGCTGAACCGAATCCGGGAGAATGGTCGGTCTCGCAAAGATCGTTGTCGATAGTTTTGGGTATGCCGATTATTTTTATGTCAGTGATATTCTTATCCTTTAAATAAGCGGAATATTTTGCAACAGTATCCATTGAATCGTTTCCGCCGATATAGAAGAACATACCTATATTACGCTTATGGAGCACATCTGTGATCTGCTCGTACACTTCGCTGTTCTCTCTGTGGTCAGGCAATTTTTTTCTGCATGATCCAAGAACAGCAGATGGTGTTCTGAGGAGGAGCTGATAGCTTACATCGCTGTCGATCTTCTCCGAAAGATCAACCATTTCATCTCTGATTATGCCCTCGATACCGTTCAGCGCTCCGTAGATCTTCTCGATCTTGTCCGAACGCTGTGCTGCGCTGAATACTCCTGCCAGTGAGGCATTTATAGCGCAGGTAGGACCTCCTGACTGTGCAACTGCAATATTCATAAACCTTAATGTAGCCAGACTGATACAACAGACCTGACCGTTCCCTCTCATAATATTTGCCAAAAGGCTTTAATATTATTATAACATAGCAGGTTTTCCATTTCAATGAGTATAAAATCCAAAAATAGATTGGTGAAAATCGCAATATTTGACCATTATAGCAATAAACGACTGATATAATGTTATCATCTTATCATATAAGTCCGAAATGACTCAGTGCGTTAGCAATACCATCTTCCTCGATAGGAGTTGTGACATATGCGACATACGGATAAAGCTGTTCTGCACCGCCCATTGCGATACTGTTCGGAACAGCTTCCAGCATTGGAAGATCGTTCATACTGTCACCGATAGCATATGCGTTTTCCATTGGAATATCCAGTTCTTTAAGTATTGCCTGTATTCCTGTTGCTTTGGAATATCCCAGCGGTACATTTTCGTAAAATCCGCCGCCGCGGTCTATTATCGAGAAGTTCTTGCTTATTTCGGAGCGGAACAGTTCCATATCACTGTTTTCGTTCTGCCATATGACGAACTTGTCAAAGCCGAAGTTTTCGTTCTCAACTCTGCCGCTGATATCTATTCCCGAATCCACGAATACTTCCATGAATTCTTTTAGTCCGTCAGACATTTGCGCCTTATCATCAAAGAAATAGCCGTCCCTGTGCTCATAAACAGGTGTCACATTGCATTTGCGCAAAAAATCGGCTATCCTTCTGCATTCTGACTTTTCAATAGTCCTGTATAACAGCGTTTTACCGCTATACTCTATGTATGTTCCGCAGCCGCATATATATCCGTCAAAGCCCAGTTCCTTGACCCTTGGACTTATATTGAATGCTGTTCTGCCCGAATTGATAAATGTAAGGTTTCCTTTTTCGCGGGTAATTCTTATGGCATCACGGGTGCTCTGTGGAATGACCGACCTTTCGTCCTCTGTTGCTATCGTACCATCAATATCAAAAAAGATTATTGACTTCATTAAAACACTCCTTATTATTTTCTATCAATATTATATTCTATTAGGAAATAGCTGTCAAGTATTGATTCTTTATGCGGTATATGTTATTATTTTATAAAGGAGTGAGTTAAATGATACACATATATTACGGAAACGGCAAGGGCAAGACTACTGCTGCTGTCGGACTTGCCGTAAGGGCTGTCGGCGCAGGCATGAATGTCGGATTTTTCCAGTTTTTAAAAAACGGGAATTCTTCTGAAATAAGCGTACTGAAGTCGCTTGGCAGTATCGCGGTAATGTGCTGCGAAGAATGCAATAAATTCACGTTTGCCATGAACGAAGGCGAAAAAAGAGCTGTGACCCATAAACATACAGAAATGCTTAAAAAAGCCTCTGCAATGATAGAAAGCGGTGATGTACAGCTTATAGTCCTCGATGAATTTATTGATGCATATAACAAAAAAATGATTGATACAGATCTGGCAGAAAGGTTTATTTCGGATACAGCTAAAAAATGCGAAGTTGTCATGACGGGCAGAGAGCCATCGGAAATGTTCAGGGGAAATGCCGATTATATCACTGAAATGTCAGCCGTCAAGCACCCTTATGAAAAAGGTATTACAGCAAGAAAAGGTATAGAATATTAAAAAAGCCGCAATACTGCGGCTTTTTTTACTTCAGATTTTTAAGCTCTTCCAAGAGTGCCATATCTTCAGAATTGATCTTCATGTTAGTGACGATGGTCTTGTTATCAGTCGTTATGACTTTTATTTCGATAATGCTTCCCTCCTGCAAAGTTCCTGTTGCAGCCTGAAAGAACAGCGGAACTTTAGGGTGATTCTCCTTGAATCTTTCCAGGAGAGATTTAAGCTTAAATACGTTCATAGGATTCATTTATTTTTCACCTCTGATATATTATAACACACTAAGCAGCATTTTTCAATGCATTTTATGTTTTGTCGTCTGTAATATTTCTTTTTATAAGGAGCTGCGCACATATGCCTGTAAAAGCTCCTGCAATGCAGCCCGCAGCTATAAGGAACGGATAAAATGACAGGACAGTCAGTGTTCCTGTCATGAGTACAGCTGCTGCTATTTGACCTGTGTTATGCAGGATAGCTCCGAAAATACTGCTAAGCCATATAAAGTTTACAGGTATGGCTCTCTTTATGAGCAGCATTCCTGCAAGGCAGGTAAGAGCTCCTGTCAGACTGTATGGCAGCGCTGAGATATTGCCGCCAAAAATTGCTCCGAGAACAACTCTTGTCGTAACGATAAGAAAAACGTCCTTTGCGGTGTATTTATATACAGCGTATACAGTTATGATATTTGCAAGTCCGAGCTTTACGCCCGGTATCGGTACAATATCAGGAAATTGCAGCTCTATTATAAATATGATAAGTGCAAGCGCGGTAAGCAGCGCAAGTCTTGTCAGTTTTTTTGTTTTCATATCAGGAATCCCTCTTATCGGCATATCTTATGACAAGTCGGTGCGGAAGGCATACTATAGGTATCTGCTCGGAACGCAGCACCCCTGTTTTTACGCAGGTGTGGTCGGAGCAGTCTGCGTCAGATATGCATATAGTTCCGTTTTCAATTTTTATGTCGTTCCAGCCGCCGTCAGGAGCATTGACACGTATAGTCCTGTCCTTTTCCTTAGAAAGGTCGAAAGTATATATCACCTTGTTGTTCTGTACGACTTCAACGATCGTACTGTCGGAGTCCCTGAAACTCAGCAATATCCATACTAATGAGCCGACAAACAGCAAAGCTGCTGCTGCGATAAGTATTTTTACCCCTTTAGTCAATTGCTGTCACCTCCGCAGGCATATCGCTTATATTGGTAAACTTATCACTCAGTCCGCTTGAATAGTATATCTTCCTGTCGTCAGTCACAAGTATAACATCATTCTCCGGATTATCCGCAAGATATTCCTTTATTTTATCTAAGCCCATTACAAAAAATGCCGTAGACAGTGCATCACATTCAAGTCCGTTATCACCGATGACTGTTGCCGAAACGATACCGTTATCAGCAGGAAAACCGTCTTTCGGATCAAGAATATGCCAGTAGTTCCTGCCGTCATCTCCTGTGAAAAATCGCTCGTAATTTCCCGAAGTTATAACGGCTTTTCCGGAAATCTCCACGACGCACATATCTTTTTCAGGAGAAAACGGATCACGTACTGCCACCTTCCAGCTGCTTCCGTCAGGCTTGCTTCCCAGAGCCTGCACATTGCCGCCAAGGCTTACTATAGCAGAACTAACACCGTGAGACTTCATGATATCTATTACTTCGTCACCTGTGTAGCCCTTTGCAAGTGCACCAAGGTCTATTTCAGCGTTTTCGGACAGCTCTGCTTTATTGCCGTTCAGCTTTATCCGTTCATATCCGACATTTTTAAGGAGCTCATCTATCCTTTTTTTATCCGGGATACTGTACTCGCCTGTTGTAAAGCCCCACTCTCTGACCAGCGGATAAAGTGTTATATCAAGTGCTCCGTTGGTCATGCTGCCTATATCAACAGCCTTCCTGATTATTCTTGCCGTATCATCAGATATATCGGCATTTTTATTATGATCCAGTACCCACACATCACTGTTTTCAGAAGTAACGGACAGTTCTTTTTCGAGCTGATATATACGCTCCTCTGCTTCATTCAGAACAGTTTCGGCATCATCGCTGTACACTTTGAGATTCATGTATGTGTCCATTGCAAATACATCACGAGTCACAGCCTCGTTGCTGCTTTTAGTACCTGTATTCTGTTTATCGTTACAGCTGCACAGCGAAAGGATAACAGCTGTAAGCAATACCAAGTTGAGTTTCTTTATGGTCATTTTTATTCTCCTAACTAAAGCTTCAATAATTATATCATCTTTTGTTAGTATTTGCAACACGTTAATGTAAACTCAATGCAACAAAAGAGCGGATCAGATGATCCGCTCTTAATATTACTTTTTAAGAAGACTCTTGCCTGTCATTTCAGCTGGCTGTGGCACTCCCATGATATCAAGCATTGTTGGTGCAAGATCAGCAAGTACTCCGCCTTCAGCAAGCTCTCCGTCTACTCCGACTGCAATGAGCGGAACAGGATTTGTGGTATGAGCTGTGAAAGGACTTCCGTCTGCTTCCATCATCTTGTCAGCATTACCGTGATCGGCAGTGATAAGTGCAGCACCACCCTTAGCAAGGATAGCATCGACCATGCGCCCAACGCAGGTATCGGTTGCCTCAACAGCCTTTACAGCTGCATCAAATATTCCTGTATGACCTACCATGTCGCAGTTAGCATAGTTGAGAATGATAACATCATACTTGTCAGCTTCGATAGCCTCACAAACTGCATCACATACTTCATAAGCGCTCATTTCAGGTTTGAGATCGAATGTTGGAACGTCAGGAGACTTGATAAGTATTCTGTCTTCACCCTCGAACTGCTTTTCCTCGCCGCCGTTGAAGAAGAAAGTAACGTGTGCGTACTTCTGTGTTTCAGCAATGCGGAGCTGTGTCTTACCAAGCTTAGCAAGATACTCGCCCATAGTCATTGTGAGCTGCTCAGGAGGATATGCAACTGTTACATTAGGCATTGTTGCATCGTACTGAGCCATACATACGAAGTTAACGTTAAAGAAGCCGTTCTTTCTCTCGAAACCGCTGAAATCAGGGTCAACGAAGGAACGTGTGATCTGTCTTGCTCTGTCAGGACGGAAGTTGAAGAAGATAACGCTGTCGTCAGCCTTTATCTGTGCGCCGCCTTCGATAACTGTAGGAAGCATGAACTCGTCTGTAACTTCGTTAGCATAGGAGTTCTTTATTGCCTGAACAGGATCGGACTCCTTAACGCCTTCGCCGTAAACGAGAGCTGCATAAGCCTTTTCAACTCTGTCCCATGCGTTGTCTCTGTCCATTGCATAGAAACGGCCTGAGATCGTAGCGATCTTACCAACACCGATCTTGCTGAGCTCTGCTACAGCTTCTTCCATATACTCGGCAGCTGATGACGGAGGAACGTCACGTCCGTCAAGGAAAGCGTGGATGTAAACCTTGTCAAGACCGTTCTTCTTTGCCATTTCTACGATGCCGTAGAGGTGTTCCATGTGGCTGTGAACGCCGCCCGGTGAGAGAAGTCCCATAAGGTGGAGGGCGCTGCCCTTTTCCTTGCAGTTGTTCATTGCGCCGAGGATAGCCTTGTTGTTGAAGAAAGTGCCGTCCTTGATATCCTTGGATATCTTAACGAGCATCTGGTATACTATACGTCCTGCACCAATATTTGTGTGGCCAACTTCAGAGTTACCCATCTGTCCGTCAGGAAGACCTACATCGAGACCGCTTGCGCCGATGATTGTGTTCGGACACTCAGCCATGTACTTGTCGATGTTAGGCTTCTTTGCAGCAGCGATAGCGTTGCCGTATGTATCAGGGTTATAGCCGAAGCCGTCCATGATTATAAGTGCTACAGGTTTTTTTGACATATTTATCCTCCTATAAAACTTTTTAAATACCAATCGCTTTTATCAACATAATAATTTATGCCGTTTTTTTCACACCAGTCAATGATCTTCTTCAAGGAGTATTTATCCTCGAAGATACGATAATCCGTAAGATTCTGTCCGCCGTCATCAACAGTTCCCCAGAACCGGTTCAGAAATTCCTTTTCATCTGTTATACTTTCAAAAAACTTTGCCAGCTTTTTATCGAATGTCTTAGTATAGGCTTTTTCGGCTTCGTTTTTTTCAGTGAACGGAAACGGTATGGGATCTTCTATAAAATCGGCCTCATCACTGTCCTTATCAACGATAAGGTAAGTATATGGATCAAACCAAAACTTTTCAGACTCAGCTCTGACAAGTTTAAAAACTTCATAATCTATTTTCAGTATCATATCATAATGCGAAGTTAAAATAGGGGCGGATAAAATCCGCCCTTCAGTTTATCTTAGCCGTTTACAGCAGCCTGAACGATTGTATTGAAGTCAGCAGCCTTGAGTGAAGCACCGCCGATAAGACCTCCGTCGATATCAGGCTGTGCAAGAAGCTCAGCAGCATTGCCTGCGTTCATAGAACCGCCGTACTGGATAGTTACAGCATCAGCTGTTGCCTGATCGTACTTCTTAGCAAGCTGAGCACGGATAAATGCACATACTTCCTGAGCCTGGTCAGGTGTAGCTGTAAGACCTGTACCGATAGCCCATACAGGCTCGTAAGCAATAACAACGTTCTTAACCTGCTCAGCAGTTACGTCCCAGAGATCAAGCTTGATCTGACGAGCGATAACTTCCTCAGTGATGTTGCACTGACGCTCCCACTTGAGCTCGCCAACGCAAACGATAGGCTTGAGACCGGCATTAAGAGCTGCAAGAGTTCTCTTGTTTACAGTCTCGTCTGTCTCGCCGAAATACTGTCTTCTCTCGCTGTGACCGATAACAACGTACTCAACGCCGAGCTCTGTGAGCATATCAGCAGAAATTTCGCCTGTGAAAGCGCCGCTCTTCTCAAAGTGAACGTTCTCAGCACCAACCTTTACGTTGCTGCCTGCTGTTGTATTGATAGCTGTTTCGAGGTTTGTGAAAGGTACGCAAGCGATAACTTCGATCTTGCCCTCAGCATTAGCTACGAGAGGCTTGATAGCTTCGAGAAGCTCCTTAGCCTCGGGACGAGTCTTGTTCATCTTCCAGTTACCTGCAATGATTGCTTTTCTAAGATTCTTGTTCATTGTAATTAACTCCTTAAATCAGAATTTTATTTCTTCATCATCGTAATAAGGCAGCTTCTTTGGCTCATTATTGCAATTATTATTGCCGTTATTGCAGCCTATTTTTACACCCTTCTTTATAGGCGCGATAAAGAAGCCCACGATGATACCTATGAGGAAGCTGCAAACAGCAAACAGCCAAAATGCTATAGAGCTGTTCTTTATCTCCTCATTTATTTTGCATAGACAATTACATTTCTTCATAACATTATCCCCCTTAGGAAAAAATACGGAATATTCTATCCAAAAAACAGCATGGATTCGATGAGAATAATGAGGGAAGCGATGAAAATACATGAAAAAGCTGCTTCCTTGCTCAATGCGGGTTTAGGAATGAATTCCTTGACAACTGTTGGATCTTTACGTGAAACGTATATCATAGCTTTGTTGCCATATACAGTGAATCCATCTATTTCAGCCGAATATTCTACATTATCATAGTAATACCGCGTTTGATATAACTCAGTATCCTCATTCTGCACAACATCCGCTCTTGTTCTGAACCATTTTCTTCTGGAAGGCGGCAGATTCAGAGTTTTATTGAAAATGCTCCGAAAGCCGAACCATAACATTTTGAATAGAAAAACATTGAAGCAGATCAAGACTATGAGTGTGATAATTAAGCCACAAATATCTTGTATGCCATCAATTTCTTTTATATAGTCTTCAAGCTCTTTCATATTAGCAATCAAGGGCGAATATCTCTATCCGCCCTATTGATTATAAAATTACTTTTCAGCGATAGCTGCAACACCAGGAAGAACCTTACCCTCGAGGTATTCGAGAGAAGCACCGCCGCCTGTTGAGATGTGGCTCATCTTATCAGCAAAGCCGAGCTGGATAGCAGCTGTAGCAGAATCGCCGCCGCCGATGATAGTTGTAGCATCAGCCTGTGCGAGAGCCTCACATACAGCAACTGTACCCTTCTTGAGTGTTGGGTTCTCAAATACGCCCATAGGTCCGTTCCAAACAACTGTCTTAGCAGACTTAGCAGCGTTTGCGAAGATCTCAGCTGTCTTAGGTCCGATATCAAGACCCATCATATCAGCAGGGATCTTGTCAGAGTCAACATACTCTACAGAGATCTCAGCGTCGATAGGATCAGGGAATGAAGGAGCGATAGCTGTATCTACAGGGAGAAGGATCTTCTTGCCGAGCTTCTCAGCCTTAGCAAGCATTTCCTTACAGTAGTCGAGCTTCTCGTCGTCAACGAGTGACTTACCGATAGAACCGCCCTGAGCCTTGATGAATGTATATGCCATACCACCGCCGATGATAAGTGTATCGCACTTCTCAAGGAGGTTAGAGATAACATTGAGCTTGTCAGCTACCTTAGCGCCGCCGAGGATAGCAACGAATGGTCTCTCAGGAACTTCTACTGCATTACCGAGATACTGGATCTCCTTCTGCATGAGGTAACCTACAGCTGTTTCCTTAACGAACTTTGTAACGCCTGCTGTTGAAGCATGAGCTCTGTGAGCTGAACCGAAAGCGTCCATAACGAATACTTCGCCGTCAACGAGATCAGCAAGCTCCTTTGAGAACTCCTCGCCGTTCTTTGTCTCCTCGTTTCCGCGGAAACGTGTATTCTCAAGAACAACGATCTCGCCGTCGCTCATAGCAGCTACAGCCTTCTTTGCGTTTTCGCCGACAACTGTATCATCAGCAGCAAAAGTAACCTTTGTGTTTACGAGCTCACCAAGTCTTGCTGCAGCAGGAGCGAGTGAGAACTTAGCCTCAGGGCCATTCTTTGGCTTGCCGAGGTGTGAGCAAAGAACTACCTTTGCACCATTCTCTACGAGCTTATTGATAGTTGGGAGTGCAGCCTGGATTCTGTTGTCGTTTGTGATAACGCCGTCCTTCATAGGAACGTTGAAATCAACTCTTACGAGAACCTTTCTGCCCTTAACGTTAATGTCTTCTACAGTAACCTTGTTTAAACCTGCCATTGGTATGACATCCTTTCGTAATAAGATACATTGATAGCTGTTGTTATATTATTAACAACGTACAATACTATTTTACACTATTCTGAGAAAATTTGCAAGCGTTTCCGTAATATTTTTCTTTAGAAATCGGAAAATTTTTTGTAAAGTTTTTTATTAGTATGGTATTATGTATTCCGCGTAAGAAAATCCATACTGATATCATAAAATTCATCAGCATTCGTAAGCATTGCAGGATGATCTCCGTTTTCAAAAAGATACATTCTGCCGTTTGGTATTTTTTGAAGCATTTTCGAAAACACCTGTTCGTAGTAATCATCATAAACACTATACATGAAACTATCTTTTTTACTGCCTGTCAGAAGTATATCTGCTTTGATATCACTGAGCGGTCTATGATAGAAATTCGCTGTTTTCTTTTCATGTCTAATAATTGCAGAGGTATCATTGACGACGATCTTTTACCAGTCGTCACCGTGCATATATTCATAAAATCCTCTTGCAGACGGATTTTTCAAGGCGTTTTCTCTGTCAGAAACAAGGCGTTCTACAAACTTTTTATCTGCTTTTTCTCCTTTAAAGCTGTCCGCTATGATCTTTTCAACAAGCTCAGGGACTTCAAGAGCGACATTTAGTGCGGCAATAGCTCCGCCGCTGCTGCCGATAATGTACACATCTTTATACTTTTTATGTCTAAGAAAGGATATGACCTGCTGTGCCTCATAAAACCAGAAATCAGAAGGAAATACATCAAGTCTGTCCGACTTGCCGTGCCCCAGAAAATCAATCAGCACAACTTTAAAGCGGCTGCTGTATTTGTTTGCAAATTCACTGAACATTTTTGACGAAGCTGTATTGCCGTGCAGAAATATCAGCGGCGTACCACTGCCGAACTCTTCATAATATATATTTTTATTACGGAATCTAAAAAAGCTCATGATAGATACTCCTGTAAATCTAACTTATAAACTGATTATACATGATACAATGAACCATGTCAATAAAAAGCCGCAGTATTCCAGGTTGTAACAGAATACTGCGGCTTATTAAATTATAAACTCATCAAGTTATCACTTGAAAACAGCAAGTAAGAAGCCTGCTGCGATTGCAGAGCCGATAACACCTGCAACGTTCGGTCCCATAGCGTGCATGAGAAGGAAGTTTGAAGGATTAGCCTTCTGACCTTCCATCTGAGATACACGGGCAGCCATAGGAACAGCGGATACACCAGCTGAACCGATGAGCGGATTGATCTTTCCGCCTGAGAGCTTGTACATGATCTTGCCGACAAGAAGTCCGCCGATCGTTGAGAAGCAGAATGCTGTAAGACCAAGAACGATGATCTTGATAGTCTCAAGTGAGAGGAATCTCTCAGCAGCTGTTGTAGCGCCTACTGAGATTCCGAGGAATACAGTTACGATGTTCATAAGAGCGTTCTGAACTGTATCGGAAAGTCTCTCTGTAACTCCGCACTCTCTCCAGAGATTGCCGAGCATAAGGCATCCTACGAGAGGAGCTGTTGAAGGGAGAAGAAGGATAACGAACATAGCAACAATGATTGGGAAGATGATCTTCTCTGTCTTTGAAACTACACGAGTCTGCTCCATCTTTACCTCTCTCTCCTTCTTTGTTGTGAGGAGCTTCATAAGAGGCGGCTGGATCATAGGGATAAGAGCCATATAAGAATAAGCTGCTATAGCGATCGGTCCAAGGAGCTCAGGAGCAAGTCTTGTTGTAAGGAAGATAGCTGTAGGACCGTCTGCACCACCGATGATACCGATGGAAGCAGCCTGATTTCCGCTGAATCCGAGACATACAGCTCCGAAGAATGCGAGGAAAACGCCCATCTGAGCAGCAGCTCCGAGGAGGAGGCTCTTAGGATTGGAGATAAGCGGACCGAAGTCTGTCATAGCACCAACACCCATGAATATGAGTGAAGGATAAACGCCTGCCTTAACGCCTATGTAAAGAATGTCAAGGAGTCCTCCGTGAGCCATTATAGCTCCGTAGCTGTGGTAATATTCGCTTGACGGATCAAGGAACTCGTCCCAGAGATCCATGTGATAAAGTGCATCTGTTGAGCCTGCACCGAAGTAAGAAAGGTTTACGAGCAGACAGCCAAATGCGATACCAACGAGAAGGAGCGGTTCAAATTTCTTTTTGATTCCGAGGTAGAGAAGAACACATGATATAAATATCATGATAAGATTCTTCCAGCCCCCGTCAACGAAAAAGCTCTGGAAACCTGAATCGTTCCACAAAGTTTTCAGGGTTTCAAGAATATCCATCTATGTGCCCTCCTTATGCTATTACAACAAGAGGAGCGCCTGTGTCAACTACAGAACCCTTGCTTGTAACGACCTGAGCAACTGTGCCGTCCTTTGGAGCAACTATCTCGTTTTCCATCTTCATAGCTTCGAGGATAACGAGTATCTGACCAGCCTTTACTGTATCACCCTGAGCAACATCGACTCTGATGATATTACCTGGCATTGGAGCTGTAACAGTCTCGCCTGCTGCAAGATTTACAGGAGCAGCAGGAGCGGGAGCAGCCGCCGGTGCAGGTGCTGCTGCTGCAGCAGGAGCAGCAGGAGCTGCCTGAGCGGGTGCAAGTGCCTCATATTCGTCAAGAAGAACAGCCTTTCCGTGTTCGACCTCGACCTCATAAGTTTTACCGTTAAGTGTAACTTTATACTTCATGATTATTTGACCTCCTTGATGGAAATAAAGTGCAGCTCATTGAGCGGCTTCTGCATTTTGTCGGCAACTATAGCCATTATCATTGCAGCTTCCTTATCAGGAACGTCAAAGAGCTTAACGTGACCGGCTGAACCGGGTGCGAGCGGAAGCTCAGTCTTTGCCTCAGGGGATTTTTCGGCAGGTGCAGCCTTCTGAGCTGCTGCCTTAGCTGCATCTGCGGCTGCCTTTTCCTTTGCATCTTTCGACTTGAAGTATGCACCTGTGCAGTAGAGCAGTATCATAAGGATAACAAGTCCTGCAAAAACGACACTGTATCCGAAAACTGCTGTGATAGCAGCATCGCCGATAGACATTTCTTTTACATTTTCAGCAGCGGCAGTAAACAACAGATTATTGAACATACCTCTGCCTCCTTACATTTCTTCGATAGTATATACGGCTTCGTTCTCTTCCTTTGCCTTGCGGTCGTTGAGGAACTTGAGAGTCTGGTCAGGATAGCAGATGTAGCTCATTGCATCTTCCTCGCTGCGGCAGAGATCACCGAGAGCTTCTCTTGCTGCTGCGAACTCCTCACCTGTACGCTTCTGATCCTCGATACGGCAGTCAACTGCTTCGCTGTCGCCGAGTACCTTATCAACGAGCTCCTGGGCGATAGGTGCAGGCGGATTGCCGTACTCACCCTTGATGTAGTTCTTTATTTCCTTGGAAATGTTCTTGTATCTTTCTCCTACAAGTACATTTGTTACAGCCTGGTTGCCGACCATCTGTGAAAGAGGTGTAACCAGCGGAGGATATCCCATGTCAGCTCTTACCTTCGGTATCTCAGCGAGAGCTTCATCGAATCTGTCCATTGCGTGCATATCTGTAAGGTTTGCGATCATATTTGAAAGCATACCGCCCGGAACCTTATAAACGAGTGCCTGAGCATCAGTACCGAGGCTCTTTGGATTGAGCTGACCGTTGTCGATGTACTTCTGCTTGATCGGCTTGAAGTAGTCGTTGACCTTGTTTATAATATCCTCGTTAAGACCTGACTCTATGCCGTATTGCTGAAGAGCATAGAACATTGTCTCTGTTGCAGGCTGTGAAGTACCGCCTGAGAAGCATGATGTAGCTGTATCAATAACATCAATGCCCGACTCGATAGCCTTTGTAAGTGTCATGTAAGCCATACCTGTTGTGCAGTGTGTATGGAGGATGAGTGTCATGTCGCCGATAGCGTCCTTGATTCCCTTGATAAGGTGCTCAGCCTCGTATGGAGACATTGTACCTGCCATATCCTTGAGGCAGATAGTATCAAATCCCATTGTCTTGAGTTCCTTGCACATCTCGATGTACTTGTCAACAGTATGTACAGGGCTCTGAGTGTATGAGATACAGCCTGAAGCGATAGTCTTGGCAGTTGCATACTTCTTTGTAGCATTGAGAGCAGTCTCGATATTTCTGAAATCGTTGAGCGCATCAAAAATACGGATAACATCGATACCGTTCTTGATAGAGAGCTCGATGAACTTCTCAACTACATCGTCATGGTAGTGCTTGTAGCCCAGAAGGTTCTGACCTCTGAGAAGCATCTGGAGTCTGCTGTTAGGAAGGTTCTTTCTGAGATTGCGAAGTCTCTCCCACGGATCTTCGCCGAGATAACGAAGACATGAGTCGAATGTAGCTCCGCCCCAGCATTCAATAGAATAATAACCTGCCTTGTCCATATCGGAGAGGATTCCCTCATAATCCGAATAAGGCAGACGTGTAGCCATCAGTGACTGATTGGCATCACGCAAAACTGTTTCTGTCAGTTGCACTTTTTTCATGTACAAGCCTCCTCAAAAAATAAATCTGCATTGCAGATAAAATATACAGTTTGTTCATCAGAACAGATATGAGCTTTTTTGCTATTCTGCAAAAAAACACCAATCAAAGAAAATTATAACATATTTGTTCTGAAATTACCAGACTTTTTTACAAATTTATATTTATTTTTTATTTTAAACTAAAAGTGGTTTAACCAAATAGAAAGCAGCCGCTCTTTTTAAGAGTGGCTGCTTCTTGTTATTTCATAGTATCTATATACTCTTTTATGGCTTTTTCTGCTTCAATGCACCGCTTTTTGAATTCTGCTGCCGAGATCCTCATAGCTCCGTTGCCGAGAATGATGATCTGCTCAGCTCCGTCAGATGTGGCAACTCGTACCCTGTGCTTCTTTGACAGCTCATGTGTAACTTTCTCTATATAGGTATCGGCTGTCTCCGATTCCTTCGTGTATACTATGTTGATATTGCAGTACTTCTCTATATCGCGGTGTCTGCCCTTGACCTTATAAGCGTCGAAAACGAGTATGAGCTCACAGCCTGCATAGCCCTGATAATTACACATTCTATTAATGAGTTCGCTTCTTGCTGCATCGAGGTTCTCCTCGGCTATTTTTTTCAAGTCGTCCCATGCAAAAATGATATTATAGCCGTCTACCAGAAGATAATCAGGTCCTTCGTACTGAGGGAGTCGTACTTTTTTATCACTCAGCTCGACAGCCCTGGTCTTTTTGAAAGTTCTTACAGGATCACGGTTGAGCTTTCCGTAAGTCATTTCAAATATCTCCATGAGCTCTTCATCGCTCACAGCCTTCTCAATGAATTTTGCAGCTTTGGAACGCTTGCTTTCGAGCGGTTCTTCATATTCAGCGTCATCTTTCAGCGACAGCGGCAAATGCATATGCTCATACACTTCGTTCCATTTGACCACATAACCTGCTCCGTGAGAACAGAACACCGAATCAGCGCTGTTTTCAATGTCTCCGTCACAGTCGTAGGCTATTTCAGCAGTAACTTCTTCTGTTCGGTGACACTCTCTGTAGCCGTCAAGAGCAAGGGATATCCTGCCCTTGCCGTGAGTGTACGCGATGATCTCCGACTGATAGTTGTTTATTTCAGAAACAGGAGCAGTACCATTTATAACTGCCATTTCTCCAATGTTTCTGGGAGTATCGAAATCAGCACACATATGCTGAAGGTCCGAGATAGCTCTTCCGACGTTTTCTGCGGGTATCTCCAGCTCATAACTGTAGTAAGGCTCAAGCAGTATCGGCTCAGCCATGCGAAGTCCCTGACGAATTGCGCGGTACGTTGCCTGTCGGAAGTCCCCGCCTTCTGTGTGTTTAAGATGAGCCTTTCCGCTGACAAGAGTCAGCTTCATATCCGTGATAGGCGAACCTGTAAGAGCTCCGATATGCGTCTTTTCTGTAATATGTGTGAGGATAAGTCTCTGCCAGTTCCTGTCAAGGTCGTCCTCCGAGCATACGGTATCATACTGAAGACCGCTTCCCGCAGGCAGAGGCTCCAGAAGGATATGCACTTCTGCATAATGCTTTAACGGCTCATAGTGACCGACACCTTCAACTGCATTTCTAATCGTTTCTTTGTATGTGACCGCACCGTCAGCGAATGAAACATCATAGTTGAATTTATCGGAAATAAGTTTTTTCAGCACTGCAAGCTGTATGCTTCCCATAAGCTGAACGTGTATCTCGCGGTTTTGTTCATTCCATATGATGTGCAGCTGAGGGTCTTCATCTTCAAGCTGCCGCATATCCTTTAATGCTTCATATACATTCTTATCCGCAGGGAGTATTATCCTATAGGTCATTACAGGTTCAAGGTATGCTTTTTCGGAATTCTTCACGAAGCCGATCCCCTGTCCTGCAAACGAGCCTGTAAGCCCCGTTACCGCACATACTTCTCCTGCTTCGGCAATATCGGCAGTCCTGAATTTTTCGCCCGAGTAAAACCTTATGGAACTTACCTTACATGAGATGTCCTCGCCATTCTGGTTTTTGTAAGTGAGCTCATCACGCATTTTCAGCTGACCGCCTAAGACCTTGATATGAGTAAGCCTGCTGCCCTTCGGGTCATATGATACCTTGTAAACCTTTGCTCCGAATTCATCGGGATATTCCGATGCGGCAGTATAACTGTCCAGTATTTTCAGAAATCCCTCTATGCCTTCAAGCTTCAGTGCTGAACCGAAACAGCACGGAAAAACCTTCCTTGTCTTTATTGCATCTGCAATATCTGCATCGGATAAGGTTCCGTCCGAAAGGAACTTTTCCATAAGCTCCTCGCAGCACATGGCTGTATTCTCACATGTCTCGCTGTGTTCTCCCGAAAAATCAACGAAGTTCCCAGACAGGCGGCTGCGGAGATCATTCACGATATAGCTTTTATCCGCGCCAATAAGGTCCATTTTATTAACAAAGATAAAAACAGGTATCTCATACTTGCTCAGCAGCTTCCACAAGGTCGATGTATGGCTCTGTACGCCGTCAGTTCCGCTGATAACAAGCACAGCGTAGTCAAGGACGCACATCGTTCTCTCTGTTTCTGCTGAAAAGTCAACGTGTCCCGGAGTATCGAGCAGTGTAAAAAAAGTATTTTCTGTTTTGAATTCTGCCTGAGCCGAAAAGATCGTGATACCTCTTTCTCGTTCTATCGAGTTGGTGTCAAGTGCCGAATCGCCGTTGTCAACTCTTCCGAATTTACGTATGCTTCCCGTTTTATACAAAATCGCTTCGGAGAGAGTTGTCTTGCCCGAATCAACGTGAGCTGTTATGCCTATAGTTATTTTCTTCACCCGATCACTCCTTATAATTGATTATAATAATTTTATCATAAAAAAACAGTTTTGTCCATATATATCACACTTTAAAATAAACTGAATATAATATGTATAGGACAAATGAAAGGAACGATAGCATGAGGCGCATCAGACGACACAGAAAACAGCCCAAAAATAAGATATGTATCCTTTTGATCCTCACGGTGACAGTCGTATTGCTGAGTTTGTTCAGAACCGAATGCGCTCTGCGTCCTTATGCTCAGCTTCAGGCTGAACACTTTGCAGAAAAGACAGCCAACGAGATCATAGAGAAAACTGTCTGCGGTTATCTTGAAAAAAACAAATACAAGTATAATGATTTTGCCTGTGTATTGTACGACAGCAGCAGTAAAGCAAGCTCTATCGAAACTCTGCCGTATACAATAAATAAAGTCCAATCAGAGCTGACTCTTCTTATTAACAGGGAGCTTGAACAATCAGGCAAAAAATATACGGATATCCCCTTAGGTACGCTGACGGATTCTTTTTTGCTCACAGGAAAAGGGCCGAAGGTAAGAATAAGAGTTGCACCTATCGGAGTTGCTTCCGTGGAGCTACAAAGCAGATTTGAGGATTCGGGCATAAACCAGACCGTACATAAGATATCAGCTGTGATACGTGTGAAAATGAGCTCATCAACTCCGCTGTATTCATTCGAGGTTGTTTCCAAATTCGAGTTTGTCCTTGCGGAGAGCGTATTGGTAGGCTCTGTACCGAATATAGTTCCTTATATCTTAGAAGGAAGTAAGCCTGCATTACAGTGAATATACCCATACAAAAGTTTTGCCCCGAAGCATTCCAAAATGCTTCGGGGCATTGCATTAACTTACGATCGAATTGCCGACAGAATGATATACAATACAAGGTAATATGCTTTTGCCGACATTATGCAGCGAATGTAATGATAAAATATTGAACTGTTCTTTTATTCATCCTTGTTTTTATTTATTTCCCTCGGCGCATACCCATTTCTGTCCGTCTTTAGTGTGAACTGCAACATTAATGAATCCTGCATTTTCGAGAAGCATACGGAATTCGTCCAACCGCGGATTGTAAAGACTGAATTTTTTTATTCCTTCAATATCTGTCTCATCAAGCTCGGCATCGCCGTTTATATCCGCAACGATAAGAAATTTTCCACCCTTTGCGAGCACTCGGAAGACTTCCCTGAGATTCTCCTGCGGATCGGGCCAGAAATAAAAGCTCTCGACTGTTATTATCTTGTCAAATGCTTCGTTGTCAAAAGGGAGCTTTTCTACAGAAGCTTCGATTATCTTCATCTTTCCGCTTTCGATGTCTGCCTTGTTATGCTCTTTTGACATTTTAACGGATAATTCAGAGTAATCTGCACCTGTGAGCTTCCCTTTCTCAGTCATAACCGACATTCTGCGAAGAGTCTCTCCCCCTCCGCAGCCTATATCCAGCACCCGATCATTCTCTTTAAAGTCAAAAAATTCCAGCGCCCAGCCTGTTACAGCATAATGATGCTCATTCATTCCTTCGAGCATTTCTGCACCTGCTTCGCCATGCGGCTTACGTGGATCTCCCAGTTCTGTTATTGATATTTTTTTATCGGCCATTATTCATTCTCCTTTGCAGCCATTTTGCAACTCCGTTGTCGTTATTGCTCTCAATCACCGCCGAAGCGATATCTTTGAGTTCAGGTGCGGCATTTGCAACTGCATACGCTTCATCAGCACATTCAAACAGGTCTTTGTCGTTGAGCGCGTCGCCGAATACTACAAGCCTGTCGCACTTCAGAAATTCCTTGAGCTGTAGAGCTGCCCGTGATTTTGATGCCTTGAAAGGCATTATCTCCAGCCACTGCTCATTAGAATAGATATCCCGCTGAAAGACACAATGATACGTGTCCTTGTATTTTTCATAAAAAGGCAGCAGCTTTTCGTATTCGTCGATGCAAGTGAGATAGAATATTTCCCCTTTATGAAGATCAGAGACATCTGATGCAGGATTTGTTCTGCTGTCCCCCTTTCTCGACTCGACGAAATCAGCCATTCCGGCTGTTATCTTATCGGTGATAAACGTAAATTTTTCTTCAGCTTCCCTGACTGAGTACACAGTGGGAAAAATCTCTTTTTCTGTCATATCATCTATCACATCGTGGACATCTTTTCCGAAATAATTGGAAATGAGCCTTTCACCGCTTAAAGTATCTATTACAAAAGCTCCGTTATAGACTATAGCGGGGATACTGACAGATATACCGTCTGTCACCTTTCTTGCAGTGTTCCATGAACGAGCTGTGGCATATGAAAATTTCATTCCCGAGCCAACAAGATCGTTTATGACTTTATTTGTATAGTCGGTGGTTTTCTGCTCGCTGTTGAGCAGCGTACCATCAAGGTCAGATAAATAAAGTGTTTTCATACATATCCCCTGAACTTAAATTATATATTTACTTGCTTCCTTTATACTAAGGCTGTTCATTTTGTCCTTGTGTCTGTTAATGAAATCTTTCACCCATTCGGGAGAGGTCTTTGAGAATTCTCTCAGCGCCCAGCCTATAGCCTTGTTTATGAAGAATTCGTCGCTGTCGAAACAGTTACATATTATCTTTTCAAGCAATTCGCAGTCAGTTTTATCCTTGTACGCCAATTGATGCAGAATAGCTGCTCTTCTGACCCAGATATCAGTATCGACAGACCATTCCAGCATGAGCTCTTTGACTTTTGCATCTCTCAGACCAACATCACCAATTACTTTGCAAAGAAAGTCGGTGGTATCCCACCACGCCTTAGTAATGATGTAGCCTCTTATTTCACCGATATCTTTAAAAGATACGTATTTTTTCATTGCAAGGAGATAGTCATAGACAAAATACTGAGTTTCCCTGTATTTATCCTCATAACACTTGTCAAGGAGCTCCCAGTCTATAGCTTTTGTCTTCTTCTCGGATCTGATAAAGTCCTTGAACAGTTCCTTGCGTTCAGGCGCGGCAATTCCGTAAAACTCAAACTTGTTTTTCATGTATTTTGACATAGCTGCCGCATTTTCTGTATTACGATGCTTTTCAAGAATAACTTTTATAAGTGCGAATTTATCCATGCCTTTCTCCTTATAGTCCTTTCAGGCGAATGATGCTAAATTAAGTATACAGCATATAATACGATATGTCAATTAAAAAGCCATAGCATCTGATATCTTCGTTTCAAATGCTATGGCTGATATTCTTGAATTATATTCAGATCAAATGATCCGCTCTATTATTCTACTGTTACGCTCTTTGCAAGATTTCTCGGCTTGTCAACGTCATAGCCCTTTGCAACTGATACATAATATCCGAGGAGCTGGAGTGGGATAACGGAAAGACTTCCTGCAAAGTGAGCGTCTGTCTGTGGGATATATACTGTGAAATCAGCAAGGTCTTCCATACTGTAGTTTCCGTAAGTTGTAAGTCCCATAAGTGAAGCGCCGCGGCTCTTTACCTCGACCATATTGCTTACAGTCTTTTCATAAAGCTCCTGCTGTGTGAGAACGCCTATTACAGGGATACCCTCTTCGATAAGGCTGATAGGACCGTGCTTCAGTTCGCCTGCTGCGTATGCTTCGGAGTGGATATAGCTGATCTCCTTCATCTTGAGGCTTCCCTCAAGACCGATAGCATAATCTATGCCGCGTCCGATAAAGAATGCGTCCTTAGCGCCTGCAAGCTTGTTTGCATACCACTGGATACGCTCTTTATCTTCGAGTATCTTTTCGATCTTTTCAGGTATAGTATTGAGCTCTTCAAGAAGCTCGCCGCACTTCTCCTCGGTCATTTCTCCGCGAGCAACTGCAAACTGCATTGCAAGGAGATAGCCTGCTATGAGCTGAGTGCTGTATGCCTTTGTTGTAGCAACAGATATCTCAGGACCTGCAAGTGTATAGAATACGTTATCTGCCTCTCTTGCAATGGAAGAGCCGACAACATTTACGATTCCGAGTGTCTTTATGCCCTTATCCTTAGCCTCTCTGAGAGCTGCAAGACTGTCAGCTGTCTCGCCGGACTGGCTTATTATAACCACAAGGCTGTCTTTTACAAGTGACATTTTTCTGTATCTGAATTCGGAAGCGAGTTCAACTCTTACAGGTATCGAAGTGAAGTCTTCGATAACATACTGTACTGCCATTCCAACGTGATATGCGCTTCCGCAGGCAACGATATAGATCTGGCTTATCTTCTTCATTTCATCATCTGTGAGTCCGATATCCGAGAAGTCAATCTTGCCGTTCTTGATTACTGAGTTTATTGTATCACGAACTACCTTAGGCTGCTCGTGTATCTCCTTGAGCATAAAGTGCTCGTAGCCGCCCTTTTCAGCTGCTTCAGCGTCCCACTTGATCTCTGTGAGAGGCTTTTCGATCTCCTCACGGTCAATGTTATAGAAAGTGACAGCGCCCTTTACAAGCTTTGCAATTTCCATATTGCCGATATAGTATACATTCCTTGTATATTTAAGTATAGCAGGAACATCGGAAGCTACATATGTTTCGCCGTTTGCGATGCCGATTATCATAGGGCTGTCCTTACGGGCAGTATATATTTCGCCCGGGTAGTCCTTGAACATTACAGCAAGGGCATATGAACCTCTGATCCTTATCATTGCTCTTGCAATGGAATCAACAGGGCCCAGACCGTACTTCTTGAAGTAGTAGTCGATAAGCTTAACAGCTACTTCCGTGTCTGTCTGAGACTTGAATGAGTAGCCGCTCTTGCTGAGCTTTTCGCGGAGCTCCTGATAGTTTTCGATGATACCATTGTGTACAGCAACGACGTTCTCGTCGTCACTTGAATGAGGATGTGCGTTAAGTGCAGAAGGTTCGCCGTGTGTAGCCCAACGGGTGTGACCGATTCCGCAGTCGCCTTTTACTGCGCTTCCGTCATTTGTCATTTCTTTGAGGACTTTGAGTTTTCCCTTTGCCTTGACAACTTCAACGTCCTTTTCGCCGTCACGTACAGCTATTCCTGCTGAATCGTATCCTCTGTATTCAAGCTTTGAAAGACCGTCAAGCAGTATAGGTGCTGCCTGAGTGCTTCCTGTAAAGCCAACTATTCCGCACATAAAATGTTTCCTCCATATATTTATTCTTGATATATACGATAGTCATACGATAGAGATATTATGACACATTACATTTATTATATATCAAATATTTAGCTTTGTCAATCGCAAACAAATATTTAAATTTTTTGCATGATTGCTGTATTATTCGGTAAAAATCACTTATACCATCAACAAAAAACAGGCGAGCATTTTAGCTCGTCTGTTTTTATGTACTTATTTAACGATATCATCGTCAGTAAACGGATCGCCGCACTCAGGGCAGAACTTAGGAGGATTCTTTGGATCCTCAGGCTCCCAGCCGCACTTGTCGCACTTATAGAGAGGTGCGCCGACAGGCTTTGGCTTTCCGCACTCTGAGCAGAACTTACCCTTGTTTACATGACCGCACTCGCATACCCAACCGTCCAGTGTGAGCTGAACAGGCTTTGGCTTTCCGCATGTAGAGCAGAACTTGCCTGTATTTGCAGCGCCGCACTCACAATTCCATGAATCAGCTGATGCAGCAGAAGGTGCAGCAGGTGCAACAGGAGCCTGCGGCATCTGAGCAGCCTGATTCTGCTGAGCCATATTGAAAAGTCCCTGTGCGTTCATACCGCCTGCCTGATTAGCCATTCCCATTCCGAAGAGTCCCATTGCAGCACCGTTAGGGTTCTTTGCAGCATTCTGCATAGCCTGTGCCTGAGCCTCAACGAGTGTAGCAGCAGCATTGCCGGGATCGCGGTTCCATGCTCTGTCCTCAAATTCCTGAATTCTCTTGGTATCTTCATCGGAGATAGTAGCGGAATTGATATTAACTGTCCAGATCTTGAGACCTCTCTTCTCCTTCCAGATCGGATCGACCTCATTCTCCATAGCTGCCTTTACTTCCCTCTGTCTGCCCGGGAGCTCATCATATCTGATGCCCGAAGCCGAGATAGCTGCAAATGCAGGCTGGAGAGAATCAAGGAACTCGCTCTTGAGCTGATTATCCAGCTCTGAACGTCTGAACTGATCTGTTACGTTGCCGCATACATTTACATAGAAAAGAACAGGGTCAGCGATCTTGTAGGAATAGATACCGTTGCATCTTACTCCGACTGTGAAGCTTCTTCCCAGATCCTGATATGTCATTCTGAAAGGAACAGGATTCTGTGTTCCGAACTTATTGTCGAGAATCTCCTTCATGTTGAAGTAGTATATTCTCTGATCCTTTGCAGCTGTACCGCCGTGCTTGATACGATCCCACATTTCCTTGAAGGTCTCTTTAAGACCTGCACCGAATGTGCTGGAGAAGATGCTTGGCGAAGTACCTGTTTCATATTTATATATACCCGGTTGTGTAGCGATCTCTGTTACCATGCCCTGATCGACCATTATCATAGCCTGACCTTCATGTACAACGATACCGCTTCCGTCTGATATAACATTTTCGTTGCCCTTTGTATTGGAAGAATGCTTTCCAAGCTGCTTCTTACCTCTTACAACAAGTACATCTGAAGGAATCGAATCACAAACGAAGAATTCCTGCCATGTATCAGCGAGAGTTTGACTTGCTCCTACGAGAGCTGCCTGAATAAGACCCATAATTATAGCTCCTTTCGGGAAAAAATCCCTATAAAAAATGATATTAAACGGAAAATTGGCTTTTTCCGTCAAAAATATGTCAGCATTCCACTAACACATTGTAATTATAACATATTTACGGATAAAATGCACTACCTTTTTATCAAATTTTTACCCATCAATATATATTTTTTTGTTTTAACCAAATTTACTCCCATTCTTTCCAAACATCAGGGCAGTAACCTATCGTCGCTTTCTTTCCGTTTCTGACGATAGGAGTTCGTATAATCTGTGGGTTATCGAGTATCTTTTCTTCCTTATCTTCGTCTGACAGATAGTTTAGAAGTGCAAGGAGATCCTTGTCTTTGTGAGCATCATTTATCATTTTGTCGATGCCGCCGACAGCCTGCTTCACGCTGTTCAGCTCGCCCTTGCTCATGCCTTTTTCCTTCATATCTATAAACTGGAACTTAACACCGCGTTCCTTGAAGTAACGTTCTGCTTTTTTGCTGTCAAAGCATTTCTTTGTTCCGAATATCTGTATATTCATTATCAGTCTTCCTCCGTGACAAAAGCTGCGTCCATACTGTCTGTTGTACGTGTCAGTTCAAATTCTATGCTGTGCAGATCAAGTCCGTTCTGCGCGAAATAAATGCGCATAGCCGTAAAGCGTGAGAACATTGGTATCTCGGTCGTATACGAAACAGGTTTGCCGTCTGTACCGTTCCATGTCAGTGTACCGCTCGGAGTTCCCATTGAGAATAACGTTATCGGTATCTGTGCAAGCGGGCTCTGTGTTGATGACGCGGTAACGGTCACCTTGTACCAGCCTGCCGGTTCGACTGTAAGAGCAAACGAGTAGTTCTGTCCCTTAACGCTTCTGACACCGCTGAGATCTATGCTAAGCTTCTTGTTGAGATCGTAGAACACAACAGGCTTGTCAGATATCTCGTCACCGTCAGGTCTGTTGATTATTTCGACGGTATCCTCCTCACCTTCCATACGTTTAAGCGCGTTCGTGCCAAGAAGAAAGCCGAGAATATTAGCCGCATTACGCTGTAATTCAGCCCTTGTGAGCTTGCCGTTTTCAAGAGCCGTCATGATGCTCTCGTCAACACATGAGCTGTCAGAGCAAACCATATACACATCATTTTGCGCCCGAGCCATAGGAACATAAAAGCTCCTTTCGGGTTCTTCGCCGCGGTAATTGACATTTGCCCACCAGTCTGTCATCGTAAAGCCTTTGAATCCCCACTCATTGCGGAGAACAATAGTGTTCAGGTCATAGTTTCCTGCCGTCCAGAGACCGTTGACCGCGCCGTATGTTGTCATTATCGAGTCGGCGTTTCCTTCCCTGACAGCTATCTCGTAGCCTTTGAGGTATATCTCACGAAGTGCTCGTTCAGAAGCTGCCGAATCAAGTGAATGTCTGTTTTTCTCCTGATTATTTGCGCAGAAGTGCTTGACCGTTCCTGTAACGCCGACTTTATGAAGTCCTCTGAGCTCGGCTGCCGCCATATGACCTGTAAGATAAGGATCTTCGGAAAAATACTCGAAATTGCGTCCGTTGAGAGGGTGGCGGTGGATATTCATTCCCGGTCCGAGGAGACAATCTACCTTGTTTGCCACCATTTCCGTTCCCATGAACTCGAAGAGCTCCTCAACAAGCTCTCTGTTGAACGTAGATGCTATAAGAGTACCGTTCGGAAGGCTGAACGCCTTTGTTCCGCAGTCAAGTCTCATGCCCGAGGGACCGTCGGAACAGCAGGCAGCAGGAACGCCGAATTCATTGAGCGTGTCCGAAACACCGCCAAAGGCAGAAGCTGTACCCGCAGTTACGCGAGGGCTTCCCATACCTTCACCGCGTATAATACACGAAAGATCATGATCGGAAAGCTGCGCGATGAACTCATTCATCGTATTCTTTCCGTTTCTGACATCAATGAGCTTGATGCCTTTATCGCCTGTATATGGTATTTCGGCAGGCATACCTTCCGCAAGTCTTTTTGCTTCATCGACCTTGCTGAGTGGAGCTTGTTCCTTGATATAAGATAGTTTATCTCCGCTGCAAACAGCTTTTATGCGTTCAAAATCCTCAACAGGAGCAAGAGCCTGCGAACAGCGCTGCACAACGATTTTTTCGGGCAGCTCCTTCGTGAACACAGGAGACGCCGAACGAACATCTGAACCTAAACAGAAATTATACTTTCCTTCTTCAAGTATCCAGCAATATGGCTCTCCTGCTGCTCCCGAGTCATCATACGAAGCGATATCACTCATCTTTACTACGATACTGAGATCCTGAGCTTCATCGGGTAAAAGCTCCTTAGTCTTTGCAAATCCGCACAGAACTCTTGCCGGCTGTCCCAGTGCGCCCTGCGGCTTCTCAACGTACAGCTGAACGACTTCCTTTCCTTTGCGGCTGCCTGTATTAGTGACCTTAACACTGAATGTCAGTATATCGTTTCCGCTTACAGAAGAAGTCTCAATGCTGAAAGTTGTATATGAAAGTCCGAATCCGAAGGGATACAGCACATTGTCCTTAGCAAAAGACTCGAACCAGCGATAACCGACAAAAATATCCTCTGTATAGCAATTCCTTGTCTTGTTGCCGAAATACGGATCTGACGGGTAATCCGATACATTTTTTGCAATGGTATCGGGAAGCTTTCCTGAAGGACTTGTTTTGCCTGTAAGAACGTCCGCCGTTCCGGTTCCGCCTGTCATACCGCCCTGCCATACAAATAGCAGAGCATCAGGCGATGTGCTTTCGATGTCGTTCAGGTCTATAAGTCCGCCCACATTGAGCAGCACTATTACCTTATCGAAATGAGCTCTTACCTTTTTCAGCATATCAAGCTCGACAGAAGTAAGAAGATACGAGCCCTCTTCTGCGCGTGCGTCCTGTTCCTCGCCTGCTGTTCGTCCAATTATAACAACAGCTTTGCTGCTTACAGACGCAGCCTTCTTCACAACGTCGTCGTCAAGGGGCATTTCCTTCTGTGACCACGGTTCTGCGCCCCAGCCTTCGCCAAGCTCGTATGGGTTCTCTTCGTCCCATTTGCGATAGATTTCCAGAAGTTCCTCGTTGATCTTTACTCCTGCTTCGAGGAGACCGTCGAGGATACCTGTGACCTTAGTCACATTTACCATTCCGCCTGAACCGGTACCGCTTTTATAATAATGAAGCTGTATGCGTCCGAAGACGGAAACAGTCTCATTTACATCAAGCGGAAGAGCACCGCCTTCATTTTTCAGCATAACGATGCCCTCGGAAACTGTCTGTGCAGCTTTTTCCAGATATTTGTTCCAATCAAGTATTCTTTTCATAGCTATTACCTCACTGTGAAAAAATTTCGGTAATAATATTATATCAAATTTTGCACAATAATTCAAGCGGTTTGTACAAATCTACGCAAAAAGTTTATAAAATAAAAACTGACGAGATATAAGCACAGTGTTTATACAGAAGTTTTTACGTGATATAGATTCCTTCTTCAAACTCCTTTCCTAAAACTTCCGAAATGGATTTTTCTCAGATAAAGCGCTCAAAGCAATTAAAAAGCCCTGCAAGTTATGCAGGGAACGCCCTATCTGCGGAAAATTCGTGTTAAAGGCATTGTATTTGGAGACGGGGAGAACCTTTCCTCAGAATGGTTCTCCCCGATAATTACGTGTAAGGTTTCTGTATGAGTCCCCTACTTATGTACGTCGGTTATTAATGTCTATATCAGCCGAAATATCTCTTGAGAAGTCCCTCGAAAGCCTTGCCGTGACGCGCTTCATCTCTTGCCATCTCATGTACTGTATCATGTATAGCATCAAGGTTCAGCTCCTTAGCTCTCTTTGCAAGCTTGAGCTTTCCTTCGGTAGCGCCGTGCTCAGCTGCCACTCTCTTTTCAAGGTTTTCCTTTGTGGAAGCAGAAAGAACCTCACCGAGAAGCTCAGCAAACTTTGCAGCGTGTTCTGCTTCTTCATATGCAGCCTTTTCCCAGTAAGCACCGATCTCAGGGTATCCTTCTCTGTATGCAACTCTTGCCATAGCAAGGTACATACCTACCTCGGTACATTCGCCGCTGAAATTTGCTCTGAGTCCTTCAAGTATCTCGGGATCTGTTACAGCCTTTGCAACACCAAGCTCATGCTCGCAAGCAAATACAAGCTTATCGCCTGTTTCCTTAACGTTGAACTTTGAGCCCGGAACTCCGCACTGCGGACATTTCTCAGGTGGTGCATCTCCTTCATGAACATAGCCGCATACTGGACATACATATGTTTTCATAATCTTTTACCTCCGTAGTGTTTTTTATAAGAGCCCGTTGAAAACACCTGCGTTCACATACGGGACAGTTATACAGTGTGCTTTACTCTGTCGTGTTCTTCAGCACGTTTACCGTTGTTGAAGCGGTCAAGCGTACCAACGAGATAGCCTGTTATCCTTCTGATCCTGTCGAAAGGTATATCCTTCGCAAAATCATATTTAAGGTCTACATACTCTCCGTCGACCTTAACAGTCATTCCAATGATCTCTCTGTCGCTGTATTTCTGCTTGCCGTAATCTATGTAAGCATTTATCTCGTCCTGAGAGAGCTGTTCACCGATAACATTAATCTTCATTGTTTTGACCTCCATACAAAATAGTGTTGACATTTGTCATAATGTATTGTATCATAAAGAGAGCAAAAAATCTGTTGCAATTGCAACACAGGAGGTATTTTTTATGTTGCCTGAGGATAATATATTATTCAAGGGAATAGATCAGTCCGACTGCCAACGCATGATATCCTGCTTCAATGCAGATATCAAAACGTTCAGGAGCGGACAGAAAATAATGGACTATTCTGACAATCCCGATAAACTCGGTGTTATTCTCTGCGGTACGGCTGTTATGGTAAGATATGATATAAACGGTGTCCGCTCCATTATGGAATCACTCAATGAGCAGAGCATATTCGGCGTGTATTTTACATTTACTGCTTCTCAGAGAAGCGGTATCGAGATAGTAGCCGAAACAGAATGTAATGTTATGTTCGTCAGAAGGTCAGAAATCACAAAAAGATGCGAAAAAGCCTGTCAGTGTCATTCAAAAGTCGTCGAAAACCTGCTTCAGCTCATGTCGGAAAAGGCAATATCCCTGAATGAGCGCATTGAGGTGCTCAGTCAGCGTACTATCGAGGAAAAGCTTATAAGCTGCCTGAGCATAATCGAGGAGAAAACTCCCAATGGCAAAGCACCGCAGATACCGTTTTCAACAACTGCCCTTTCGGATTACCTCTGCGTCAACAGAAGCGCTTTACAGCGTGAAATAACCCGCCTGAAAAATAATGGAGTGCTTACTATATCAAAGAGAAAATTCAAGCTTATGAGAAATCGTGACTCTGACAATTGACACGCATATATATGTGTGATATAATAATCTTTGTATTTTATTTGAAAGGAACAAAACATATTATGATCTGGGAAATAATCAAAACAATCATTCTCGGTATTGTCGAAGGAATTACGGAATGGCTTCCTATAAGCAGTACAGGACATCTTATCCTTGTAGGAGAGTTCCTTAAACTCGATCAGTCAGATGATTTCAAGGAAATGTTCGATGTTGTCATTCAGTTCGGCGCAATCATGGCTGTAGTTGTCATTTTCTGGAAAAAGCTGTGGCCGTTCGGAAAAGAGGGCAACGCCCATCCGCTGAACGCTTCGCCTTTCGGACAGATGGTCAAGACAGACATATTTACCATGTGGTTCAAGGTCCTCGTAGCCTGCATACCTGCTATTTTAGTGGGAATGCCTCTCGACGACTGGATAGACGAGCATCTTTATAACCCGTGGACAGTTGCCATCGCACTTATAATATTCGGTGTTGCATTCATTATCGTCGAGAACTGGAACAAGGGAAAAAAGCCAAAGGTAAACACCATTGCAGAGCTTACATATAAAGCAGCTTTCATAATCGGTATATTCCAGCTTATCGCAGCCCTCTTCCCCGGAACATCACGTTCGGGCGCAACTATAGTAGGTGCTCTGCTCATCGGCGTATCACGTACAGTTGCTGCTGAATTCACATTCTACCTTGCTATCCCTGTTATGTTCGGTGCAAGTCTGCTCAAACTCGTAAAGTTCGGCTTCGGATTCAGCGGAAGCGAGCTTGCCGTACTTCTTACAGGCATGATCGTTGCATTTGTAGTATCTGTTTTCGTAATCAAGTTCCTCATGGACTACATAAAGAAGCACGATTTCAAGGTGTTCGGCTGGTACAGAATAATCCTCGGAATACTTGTTCTTTTATACTTCGGCACAAAAGCAGTAGTTAAATGAAAAAAGCAGCTCAATGAGCTGCTTTTTTATTATTCATCAAAAGAATCAAGGTCGATGCCTGCAAGAAGCTCTTTAAGCTCTGCAAGCTCATCTGCTGTAAGAGTAACACCCTTTCCCATTCTGGAATGATCGGGAGACCATTCACGGATATCGTACTTTGGTTCATGCTCGTTCCAGCTTACAAGGTTAAGTTCCTTGGACCAACCCTTTGCATTTTCGGATAAAACACCTAATTTTTCTGTGATCTCATATTTCAGCTCTGCCATACTGCTATCTCCTTTCCGTTTTTGACGGTATCGCCATTTCAATTTGATATTATATCATAAAAAAATCGTTTTGTCTATACCCGAAAACAAAAAAATTATATTGATACTTTCAAAAAGCCCAGCGCCTTTCCGTATAGCTGACGCGGACGGCTCTTTGCAGCGATGAGCTCCTCGGCAAAAATAACTGCATCTTCGATATTGCGTGAAAAATCGGATATGATCTCCTTGTCGCCGCTTTTATGGTCAATGACCTCAATGCCATATGTAATTATCTCATCGCCGTACAGCTCCATTCTTCCGCTCAGAACCCTGTATGCTACCTTATTATCACCGAATATCTCCATATATACAGCTTTGTCACGCACCTCATGTTTTTTTGTTTTTACGATCCCGAACATTTTTATGCTCCTTTCTGTTATTCTGTACATATATTATAACATCGGGAACACAGCATGTGAACGGGTATTTTTTCGTAAACAAGGGCACATTGTGCGGCTTTGGGGCGAAAAAAGTCCTCATGTCATGAGATATTTTTATTCCATATCATTTATCTGCATATAGATACGCTGCATCTGCATATCTGTTTCAGCTATCCTTTCCGCACACTGTTTCAGTTCCTCTGATATCTCCGGCGGAATGGCAGCAGATGTCTTATACTTCAGCTGGTGCTCAAGGCTTGCCCAGAAATCCATAGCGATAGTCCTTATCTGTATCTCCACCGGAGCGTATTCCTTATGAGTGGATAGATACACGGGAACATTCACTATGATATGATAGCTTCTATATCCGCTCGGTTTTGGATTCTTTATATAGTCTTTTCGCTTTATAACTGTAAAATCGTCACGTCTTGCGAGCATCTCCACTATAGCGTAGATGTCGGTAATGTAGTAACAGGTAACACGTATCCCTGCCATATCGAGGAGATTTTTCCGTGCAGCTTCGGTGGACAGCGGAAGTCCTTTTTTTTGCAGCTTTCCGATTATGGACTGGGGCGATTTCAGGCGGCTCTCGATATTATGTATAGGATTACGCTGAAATTTTACGCTGAACTCGTTGTCAAGTATCCCAAGATATGTCTTTACGACTTCTATTGCCGAATCATACAGATGCTGGAGCTGAAGAAAATCATAAAAAACATGTGAAAACGTTTCCTTCACCGATTCACTGTTGCTGGCAAGTGCGGGAAGATTGTCAAATGCTTCCGCATAAAAATCTATTTCACTCATATTATTTCCTTTCTTTATATTTTCACGGTTATGTCAGATAAAACCTGTTTTTATTTTTTCTTTTCGGACGGAACTTTTCCGCCGAGGCTCTCTATCACTTCGGTCACAGCACCGTAGTAGTCTTCCTTGGCGGCAAGCTCATTTGCTTTATCCAGTGCTGTCTTGAACTTTTCGGTGAATCCATCATCTGAGAATGCTATTATCTTCTTTGAATTTGTCTCAAGCATGAGCATTATGCCGTTTTCGCTGTAATATCTGCGAGCATAATAGCTTTTCAGTATATTCTCGTTCGACGTTTCGGAGTTGTTGCACGAAGCTATCAGCATAACGCTGCCATCACAGGTCGAAAGACCTTTTTGCAGCTTTGTGAGCTGCTCCCCATCAAACACATCTGCGTTGTCGACGATATTTTCGGGACAAAGCTCGGCAAGCTGAAGAAGGCGCATTATACCTCTTCTGTAATTGCCGTCTATAAACTCCTTCGTAGCCCAGTATACGGCATTATCCTGAGCTTTCTGAGAAATATTTGTCAGACAGGCTCCTGTTTTGAAAACGATATCATTGTTGGTCGCGTTGTTCACGAGGACGACAATACCGCTGCCCTTGCCTTCATACAGCCTGTTATATTCGTCAAGAGCATAATCGTAAGGAGTTTTACCTCCAAGATCATTAACGGTGATAACTGCAGTATTTATGAGTTTTTTTCTGTAAAGCCAGCAAGCATAGTCATTGCAGGCTATGCCGTCACCGGGACCGAGCAGATTTGCGTTGTCAAAAATATAGGTGCCATCTGCATCTTCTACTTCTCTTTCGGTAAACGGCTGACTTGTAGCCGGTGTACGTGCTTCCTTTTCATCAGAACTGTCTTTGAAAGAACAACTGCTTATTATAAGTGTCAGTGCAGCTGCAAAAACTGCGGCAGATAAAAATTTTCTCAAAAAAATCATTCCTTGCTCTTGTAATCTCTATTATATTTTAGTATAATTTAATTGAAAAATCAAGTGCAAACATTAATTTTCACGTTCCGAACTTATAAAAGGAGGAAAATATGGATTACCGTGTACAGGGAAATGACATCATCGTATACGAACCTGATCTTGACCTTGACGAGACCCTCGACTGCGGTCAGGCATTCCGCTGGAAGAAAATAGCCTCGGATCACGACTGCACTTATGTAGGTTCTTTTGTCAATGATAAGCTCATGGTCTCGCAGACAGAAAAAGGAAATTTTATTTTTCATAATACCGATGAGAACGATTTTATTTCAAAGTGGATAAAATACTTTGACTTTGAAACCGACTATTCTGAACTCAAACGCTGTTTCTCCGAAGACGAAACTCTCTCAAAAGCCTGTAGCTTTGCAGGCGGGATAAGGCTCCTCAGACAGGACAGCTGGGAATGTCTTATTTCCTTTATTATTTCCCAGAACAATAATATTCCAAGGATAAAAGGCATAATCGACCGCCTGTGCGAGCATTACCACAGTAAATTTCCTTCATGCGAACAGCTCTCTCAGGAAAATGAAGACTCCCTCGCCTACCTCAGAAGCGGTTTCAGGGCAAAGTACATCGCCGATGCAGCTTCAAAGACTGCGGACGGCACAGCAAAACTCCGCGAGATCGCTGCGATGCCTATAGACGAAGCAAGAGCTGCTCTTAAACAGATCAAGGGCGTAGGTCCAAAAGTTGCTGAATGCGTCCTGTTGTACGGTATGTACAGAACAGAAGCCTTCCCGATAGATGTGTGGATCAAAAGAGTCCTTGCTCAGTATTATCCCGACGGTTTCCCTGAGTTTGCCAGAGAGAACGCAGGCATTGCTCAGCAGTATCTTTTCCATTACATACGCAGCATCACCAAGCAGAGTGAATAAATCCTGACATATTGCCAATACTTTCGCTAAAAGATATTTTCGGAGGTATTATGATAAAAGGCGTGAACAGAAAGATCATAGAGATAAAAAATCCCGACAGTCTTTATTTTGAAAAGGCGATACTGTATTTAAAGCCGAATATTACTATGTTCTCGGAGGCTGCTTCCCGAAAAGCAGCAGGCAGTTTCCTTGAAAGCATCAAAAGCAGCGAATACGCTGAAAAATCAAGGAAACGCCGCCGTTACCTTGTATTCTCGGCTCTTGCCGTAACAGTGGGAGCACTCGCCATTTGGCTTCTCAGATGAACAATATCATATTATATGTCCGTACACTATGTCCCAATACTGGACTTTTTGCTCGTAACATGGTATAATATCAGTACAGTATTTCTTTTATAACTTTGCAAAGGAGGTCGGTCATGGAAAAGCACGATCCGTCAAACTACAAAAACAAACTTTCCAAACGAATCATCAGTACACCAAGTCCATCAGCAAAAAATGCTTTCTTTTATATACAGGAAGCAGGCTGTGAAAAAAAAGAAGACTCTGCTACCACACAAAGGCAGAATCTTGAATCTTTTCTTATACTTGCTGTTATCAGCGGACGCGGCGAGCTTACTGTAGGTCATGAAAACTATACCCTCACTCAGGGCGAATGCCTGTTCATTGACTGCCGACTTTCGCACCATTACAAAAGCTCCGACTCCGATCCGTGGGAGATACTCTGGGTGCATTTCAACGGAAGCACCTCGCAGCAGTACTATGATTATTTCGTTTCAAACCAAAAGAATGTTTTCAGACCGCATTTCTTTGACAAGGTAGTGTCTGCAATAACAGAGATAATCGACATTAACGAGAAAAAAGCTCCTGATGCCGAAATAATGACCTCAAAGCTCATCGTTGATCTGCTCACGCTTGCACTGACGGTAAACGGAGAGCAGCAGTTCGATTCAGCATTAAAGCAAAAGCTTGCTGCTGTCCACGATTATATTGACGACCATTTTGCCGAAGACCTTTCGCTTGAAAAACTTTCCTCGGAATTTTACATAAGCAAATACTATCTTACCCGCGAATACAAGCGTATCTACGGCAAGACCATTTTCCAGCATATCATAAATGCACGTATCAATTACGGAAAAAAGCTCCTGCGATTTTCGGATAAATCCGTTGAAGAAGTGGCACATCTCTGCGGCTTCAACGACCAGAGCTATTTTGCAAGGCAATTCAAAAAAGCCGAGAACCTAACCTGTTTCGCCTACAGGAAGATGTGGCGCGATTAATAAGATATAATGAAAAAAAGAGAGCCGAAGCTCTCTTTTTTTATGACCAGACCGATAAGCCGTGTTCTGTCGTGTGCGGTAATTTATCTAGTCTTATCGTCGCCGATAAGCTCAAGCCGCCATTATCTGTTATCCGCCGAGCCGACGTTATGATAACAGATACCAATAGGCGTTGCATCGGATAGGGTTTACATAGCAGTACCGTCTCCGGCACTCTGGTGAGCTCTTACCTCGCCTTTCCACCATCACCGCCCGAAAGGACGGCAGTATATCTCTGTTGCACTTGCCCTAAGGTCGCCCTCGGCTGCCGTTAGCAGCTATCCTGCTCTATGATGCACGGACTTTCCTCGTAAACTGATCGTTTCCGCTACCGCATAGTCTGCTCACTTGAATATAATAACATTTTTACGAGAAAAAGTCAAGCACGAACTTTTTCTCCCAGTCTGTGACCGAGTATTTTTTCGATCTCTCTTACTTCCTCGACCTTCATAGCCTTTATTTTTAAGCGTTTGTGCTCCTCTCCCTCGAACCATATACACATAGCACAGCGTCCGCTCATAGCCTGTAAATAGTTCTGATGGAGCTCAAGCTTCACTATCTTATCTCTTTCCGAGACAACTGTATGGAATTTTGTCCATGACGAGCATCTTATCATTATTTTGTCATCGTAAAGTGTGACACCGCTGGTCATAAGAGCAACGAATTTGACGATTATGAACCATACCGCTGGTATTTCCAGCATGACGGCCACGAAGAACGAAAGCTCGGCAAAGCGCGGAAAAAGCTTCACAAACATATCGTGCAGCGGTATTATAACAGCCGCCGCTATAAGCGGATTCAGCAGATAAGAACCTATTCCCGCAGGCTGAGCACGGTACTGGTTTTTTATACCGCTATAGATCCCTATAACCTGTAGGTTTGTTCCGAGGCTCTTTTCGAGTTTGACAGGCAGCAGCACAGGCAGCCTGTTTTTGGAAGCACCGTAGCCTGCACAGCTTATATTGACCGCAACTGCACCCATAAGCTTCATGATAATGTTCTGTCTCAGGTCGGTGTAATTGATATGTGAGTTCTTTATACGGTACTCCTTGTGGTCGATTATGCCGTAGCCTACCTTCATGCATTTCTTGTCACATTCAACGGTAAAGCGTCCGTATCTGAAAATGTTCACGATAAAGGACAAAAACCACGATGCGATGAAGAATACTCCGATAAAAATTGCTGCTGTAGGTATCTTCAGCACCAGATTATCAGTTATTTTTTCAGTTTCGGCAGTGAGTATATTCAGTGAACGGCTGATGATCTTATATGCGATGTCTCCACCCTTGAAGAAGAACGTTGCCAGGTAAACGGTTCCCGAAAATCCGCTGGAAAAGAATATTGAAAACAAAAGCACCGACAATGATGTCGGCTGAGGTATCCCTTTGATCTTCTTCTCGTCGTCAATATCAGGCATACTGTGCATTATTGCACGAAGCGTTTTGCGGCTGACAAGCAGTTTAAGGTCTACTGTCTTGAATATGCCCGCCCTTGTGTCGCACCGAAATCTTACTGCGCGGAACGGTGCAAGGTAAACAGGTCTTTCAACCGTGACCGAGCTGACATTTTTATATGGTATATAGGTATTGACCCTTATGAATATGCCGTCACGATGCACCAGCTCTTCCCGTGTAAAATCTATCCTTGAAAAGACCCATCTCATGAATCCGAAAAGAATGATAGCTCCGAGAACGGCGATATCGAACCACGCGCCTTTCACCCAGCTGTAGAACCAGTCCTTGTCAAAATGATAAGTGTAGATGCCGCGAATAAGCGGAAAAATAAGAAGCCATATATTCTTTGCAGAGTATTTCAATATTTTCAGAGGATGCTCACGGTACATAATCGCCCCCCTTTACACTTATACCTCCGGATAACTTGATTATTTCCTTGGCATCTGACTGTTTCAGGAAAAGAAGTCTCAGCTGACCGCCGTACACGAAGAATATTATAAAGTTGAATCCAGTATACTGTGAAAAAGGGCTGCTTACAATGGTGGTGTATTGTATTGATGAATAGCGTACAGATTGATGAACTTTGAAGAAAACTCCGCTGCTTTTCATTATTTCTGTATCTGTAGCGGAATAACTTATTGATGTAAAATACATAGGCAGATGAACGAACATCTCAAAAGAAGCTATAAAAACTACAACTAAGGTAGTAATAAACACTATTTTATCTATGGGAATAAAATATTTCGCCGCAGCAAGAATAATAACAGACAGAGCTGTTATCATTATACGCAGCGTTGACAGACAATGCCTGTCAGGATAATAATGCTTCACTTGCCTGATCCCCTCCCCATTTGGGCACTTTATAGACATTATACCATAAATCAGCCTTAATGTAAAACAAAAATTAAAAACAATTTGTAAATTTTACGCTCATATGTAAAGGAGTTCCTGCGGTATATGCTTGATAGGATAAATGGTTTTGTATGGGGAAACGGACTTGTTTTTCTTCTGATTTTTACAGGATTATTATACACAGTAAAATTAAAGGGTATACAGATAAAAATGTTCCCATATATCATCAAAAGGATCTCAAAAGGCAATATCCGCTCCGAGCATATCCGCACAGTCTGTATGTCGCTGGGAACAGCTATGGGTACAGGCAATATCATAGGTGTTGCATCTGCAATTTCAATTGGCGGAGCAGGAGCTGTGTTTTGGATGTGGATATCAGCATTCAGCGGTATGGCGACAGTTTACGCAGAAAATATCCTTTCAGCAAAATACAGCAGTAAAAACTGCAAAGGTCCCATGGCATACATAAGCAAGGGTATCGGCAGCAGAAAAGCTGCTGTGTTTTTTGCCGTATGCTGTATCCTTGCATCATTTGGCATGGGAGGAATGACACAGACCAACACCATGAGCGAGAGCATAATGTGCTGCACTCACATTAGCAGACAAATGCTTGCTATAATTATTTTTATCGCTGTCTTTGCAGTCATCAGCGGAGGAGCTGCGCGTATCGGCAAAGCAGCGCAGCTCCTTCTGCCTGCTGCGACTGTCACGTATAGTGTGATATGCCTGCTGCTGATCTTCAGGAACCGTAATGTTCTGCCGACGGTGATAAGCAAGATATTTCACGAAGCATTCGGCTTCGAGCAGGCGTTAGGCGGTTTCTGCGGTCATACAATTTCTCGCGCTATGTCGGCAGGGATACGCCGTGGTGTTTTCTCAAACGAAGCAGGTCTCGGGAGCTCTCCCATTCTTCACAGTTCTTCGGAAGCTTCACATACATATGGCATCTGCGCAATGTTTGAGGTCTTTACAGACACGGTAATATGCTGCACGATAACAGCTCTTACCGTTTTGTGCTGTTCATCCGACCTGACTATAAGAAGCGCTTTTCTTCCTTTAACAGGACAGAACACTGATATACTTCTTGCAGGTATAATGACCGTTTTTGCTTTTTGCACAGTCATCGGCTGGTACTACTGCGGCGAAACTGCCTTCAGATATCTTTTCCCGGAGACATCGGCTGCAAAATACGCTTTCATATTTTCTTCGGCAGCGTCGGTCGGAGCATTATTCAGAGCCGATACCATATGGACTCTATCCGATATATTTAACGGTATGATGGCGTTCACGAACATACTCGCACTGATAATGCTGTCAAAAAAAGTGACCCGCGGAATAAAAACATCGGATATTGCCAATAAATAAAAACGTCAGGGAGCAGCTGTCAATATAAACGTAAATACGTTGTTTAAGCGAACGATGCTGTAAAAAATTCACCCCTGTCCAAAAATTTATTTATATTGCATAATGTTGTGTCCATTGTGATTTTACTATTGACATACAGCTTTCATTTCGGTATAATTATATTTGTATAGTTATGTTCATTACACGGCTGCGTGTTAAATATAAAATAGGCTTTTATGACGAAAAATCGTCATTAAGATATAAAAACCGCGTAAATGCGGCTTTATTGCTTCGGGAAAAATCGAATACCTTCAGATCACATAATTGAACAGGTCCAGCTTCTGTAATAAGCTTGTACGTTTGCCTGAATTTTATGTGGTCAGGATTTTTATCGCCTCAAAACGTCAAAATACTGTTTCTGAGCTCAGATATACTTATCATTAAGCGGTAAAAATGCAAAAAACTGATCGTTTCGACTGAAGCTTCTTTTTTGATAAAAGTTCTTCGCACCGTTCATGCGGAGTACTTCCCGATTACTGAAAGTGAGGTCATATAGTGAACGAAAAAGAAAAAAGCAGCAAGACTAAGCAGACTACATCTGCAGCGCCTAAGAGAACCTACAGAAAAAAGACTTCTGTAAAAGAAAAAACTGTTAAGGAAAAAACTGCAAAAACTGAGAAAAACACATCAGTTCCCGCAAAAACAAAAACACAGACAAGAAAACCAAAGGAAGTAAAAAAGACTCCTGTCAAGATAATACCTCTCGGAGGACTTAATGAGATCGGTAAGAATATGACTGTTTTCGAGTGCTCCAACGATATGTTCATACTCGACTGCGGTCTTGCGTTCCCTGATGCGGATATGCCGGGCGTTGATATCGTTATCCCCGATTTCACCTACGTCGAGAGGAACAAGGAGAAGATCCGCGGCATCGTTATCACTCACGGTCACGAGGATCATATCGGCGGTCTTGCATATCTTCTCAAAAAGATTAACGTACCTGTTTACGCTACAAGGCTTACCATAGGTCTTATCGAAGGAAAGCTCAAGGAACAGGGACTTTCGGGCAAAGTCACACTCAACGTTGTCGAGCCGAAAAAAACTGTAAAAATGGGCTGCATGGCTGTCGAATTCATCAAGGTCAACCACTCGATACCTGACTCTGTCGGTATGGCGATCCATACTCCAGCAGGTGTTATTGTCCACACAGGCGACTTCAAGGTGGACTATTCCCCTATCGACGGCAAGATAATAGACCTTGCGAGATTCGGTGAACTCGGAAGCCGCGGCGTACTCGCTCTTATGGCTGACTCGACCAATGCCGAGCGCCCAGGATATACCCATTCAGAGCGTACTGTCGGCGAGTCCTTCGACAAGCTCTTCCAGAAGGGCGAAGGAAAACGTATCATAATCGCCACATTCTCCTCTAATATACACAGAGTTCAGCAGATCATCAACTGCGCTGTCAAGTATGGCAGAAAGGTCGCTATATTCGGCAGAAGCATGGTCAATGTCATAAATACAGCCATAGAGCTCGGATACCTCGATGTTCCTGACGGTATAATAATTGATATCGAGATGATGAACCGCTACGAGAGCGAGAGGATCGTCCTCATAACAACAGGAAGTCAGGGCGAACCTATGTCAGCTCTTACAAGAATGGCTATGAACGACCACAAAAAGGTAAACATCACACCTATGGACTTCATTATCATTTCCGCCACACCTATCCCAGGAAATGAAAAGTTCGTTACACGAGTTGTCAATGAACTCATGAAATCAGGTGCCGAGGTCGTATACGAAGCAATGTATGAGGTACACGTTTCAGGTCATGCCTGTCAGGAAGAGCTAAAGCTCATGCAGGCTCTCATAAAGCCTAAGTTCTTCATTCCTGTTCACGGCGAGTACAAGCATCTCAAAAAACACGCTGACCTTGCCCGTCAGATGGGTCTTGAAAAGGAAAATGTCATTATCGCTGAGATAGGTAACGTCATTGAAACAGACGGAAATACCATGAAAATAGTTTCACAGGTGCCCGCAGGACGAGTTCTCGTTGATGGTCTTGGCGTGGGAGATGTCGGTTCCATCGTTCTCAGAGACAGAAAACATCTCGCACAGGACGGTCTTATCATCATCGTTATCGGTATCGAGAAAAATACAAATGAGATCGTTGCAGGTCCAGATATCATATCACGCGGATTCGTTTACGTGCGTGAATCCGAAGAGCTCATGGTCGAAGCCAGAGGACTTCTCTCCGATACACTGGCAAATTGTTCTTCAGGAGAGCTCAGAGAATGGAACTCTCTTAAAGGAAAGCTTCGCGATGCTCTTTCTGATTATATTTACCAGAAAACAAAGCGCAGCCCGATGATACTTCCTATCATTATGGAGACCTGATCTGTCCGAAAGGAGCAAAAAGTTGAAAAATAAATTCCCGACAGTCCTGATGATCCTGCACCTTCTTACTCTCGGTGCGCTCGTCGCTTCATTTCTTCTGATCGGCAAAAACGACCAGAAGTTTATGATATTTTATATTTCAACGGCTGTACTGATACTTATCAGTATAGGATATACTGTCATTTACTCAAGAAATTCCATGCGGCGCATCTCAAAGATGAACCAGCATCTTGAAAGCTCCGCCGCTGAATTTATGAACTCTCTCCCCGCTCCTGTCGCGGTCATCGACGATCAGAGGCAGTTTGTCTGGTACAACCAGATATTTGCCGAAAAGATCGGACTTGGTCAGGACGTTTACGGACTTGATTTTGAAGGCTTTGTAAAGATAGACATTGATTCACTTGTTTCAAACGGCTCTGCGATATGTCCGATAAAAGGCTGTATATATAACGTTACTGCCGAAAAATTCGACAAGAACGATATGTCGTTCCTCGTGCTGTACTTCCATGATAATACAAATTATTATGCCATTAAAAAAGCTATGGACGAATCGCACCCGAATGTTCTCGTCATAACTATTGATAATTATGACGATATCATGCAGAATGCAAAGGAAAGTGAAAAGGCTCAGACATCTGTTGAGACCGAAAAGCTCATAGAGAATTTTATGAGCAGGACAAACGGCTTCATAAAGAAGACTTCGCCCAATACTTTTTACGCTATTATCGAAAACTGCCACATAAAAGAGATCATTGACGGCAAATTCAAGATACTCGATGCGGCAAGAAATATCAAGATAGCAGGAAAATATCCTCTGACCTTCTCCATTGGTGTGGGTCAGGGCGCAAAATCTCTCTCCGAGAGCGAGAGCATCGCAAGACAGTGCCTTGATATGGCTTTGGGACGAGGCGGCGATCAGGCTGTTGTCAAGACCGAGAACGGTTACAGATTCTTCGGCGGCGTATCCAAGGGCGTTGAGAAGCGTTCGCGCTCAAAGACAAGGATTATCGCCAACGCTATGCAGGATCTTATAATGAGCTCCGACAAGGTGTTCATTATGGGACACCGCTTCGGCGATCTCGACTCGGTAGGAGCTGCCTGCGGACTTGCAGGTGCTATAAAAATACTCGGCAAGGAAGCTTATATCGCTGTAGACCGCTCCAAAAACCTTGCTGTTAACCTCATTGAAATGGTCGATAAGGAAACTAACTGCGGTCTGTTCGTTACCCCTTCGGAGGCAGAGCTGATGATAGGTCCCAACGATATGCTCATTATCGTTGATACCCATAACAAGGACTATATCGAAAGCCATGAGCTCTACGAAAAGGCAAAGTCCATCGTCGTTGTGGATCATCACAGAAAAACAGTCAACTTTATCGACGATGCCGTGATCTTCCACCATGAACCGTATGCTTCTTCTGCTTCTGAAATGGTTACCGAGATCATTCAGTACTTCAATTATGATGGCGAAAACGAAGAAAAGATCGCAAGCTGCCATGCTGACGCTTTACTTGCCGGCATTATGCTCGACACGAAGAATTTCGTTATGAGAACTGGTGTCAGAACATTTGAAGCAGCTGCTTACCTGAAAAAGCTCGGCGCAGACACCGTTGCCGTAAAACTGCTGTTCTCCAACTCCATCGACTCATACAGAAGAAAAACTCAGATAGTCGCTTCAGCAAAGATACATAATAACTGTGCTATTGCAGCTGCCGACTTCAAATCAGATGATATCCGTCTTGTTGCACCTCAGGCTGCCGATGAACTGCTCAGCATAACCGATGTTGCAGCTTCATTCGTTATCTACAGGACAGGTAATATATTAAATATATCAGCAAGATCTCTTGGTGCTCTCAATGTCCAGGTAATTATGGAACAGCTCGGCGGCGGCGGTCATCAGACCATGGCTGCGACCCAGCTGGAGAACGTTTCTATGGAAGATGCTGTAAAATCACTTATATACGCTATCGACGACTGCCAGAAAAGCAGTTCTGAATCGTAACACGAAAGGTTGGTAATAATAATGAAGGTAATTTTCTTACAGGACGTAAAGGGTTCAGGTAAAAAAGGTGAGATAAAAAATGTTGCGGACGGTTATGCCCGCAATATGCTCCTTCCCAAGGGCTATGCAGTAGAGGCAACTGCTGCAAATATGAACAAGCTCGAAGGCGCTCAGGCATCTGCTCAGCATAAGATTGACGTTGATGTGCAGAACGCAAAGGAAGCTGCTGCAAAAATAAAGGGCAAGCGTGTTGATATCACAGCAAAAGCAGGCTCTAACGGCAAGCTTTTCGGTTCTGTAACATCAGGAAACATTGCAGATGCTCTCGCAAAACAGTTCGGAGTAACTGTTGACAAGAAAAAGATCGTTCTCAGTACCGATATCAAGAACTTCGGTTCATATACCGCAACTGTCAAGCTTTACAACGGTATCTCCGAGACTATTGATGTTGAAGTCAGCGAAGGCTGATTGGTGAAGGATATGGATGAAAATGAAATTCTGCTCTCCGCCCGCGAACTGCCACACAGTATCGAGGCGGAGCAATCCGTTTTAGGAGCAATTATCTCCCAGCCCTCTGTTCTGTCAGATGTTATCGAGCTCATAAAGCCCGAATATTTTTACAATGAGCAGCATAAGGCGCTGTACTCGATAATGCTCCAGATGAATTCCATGAGTCTGCCCGTTGATATCGTCACAGTCCTGAACGAAGCTGAAAAGCAGCATATTTTTGAAAGCCCCGCCGAGGGAAGACGTTATCTTGCAGAGATAGGCGATCTTCTTCCGTCAACTTCAAATATACAGAGCTACTGCAAGATCGTTGCGGATAAGTACTTCCTGAGGAGCCTCAGTTTTGTCGCAAGGTCTATCCTTGAAGACGTACAGTCAGGCGAACAGGACGCACAGCTGCTTCTCGATGCTGCCGAACAGAAAATATACGATATACGTCAGGGACGTGATGTAAAAGGACTTGTTCCCTTGTCTGAGGCGATTGCCGAAGCATATGACAGACTTGGAAAAATATCGGGTCCGGATAAGGAAAAATATGTCGGAGCAAGAACAGGTTTTACTCTCCTTGACAGCATAACATCGGGTCTTAACAAGTCTGACCTGATAATCATTGCTGCCCGACCCGGTATGGGTAAAACTTCTTTTGCCATGAATATTGCGACCAACGTTGCAAGACGCTCCGAAAAAGAAGTTGTAACCTTCAACCTCGAAATGTCCAAAGAACAGCTCGCTACTCGAATATTATCTACAGAGGCTCTTGTTGAATCAAATACACTCAGAAACGGCAGAATATCAGGTGATGACTGGGTAAAGCTGGCAACAAGTGCGGGCTATCTCAGCACTATTCCGCTGTATATCGACGACACCGCAAGTATGACCGTTCAGCAGATGAAAGCAAAGCTCCGCAGAACAAAAAATCTCGGACTGGTTATCATCGACTATCTCCAACTCATGGAATCAACTTCACACTCAGACAACCGAGTTACTGTTATCAGTGAGATCACCCGTCAACTCAAAGTCATGGCAAAGGAACTGAATGTGCCCGTAATACTTCTTTCCCAGCTCTCCCGTGCTGTTGAAAGCAGAACAGACAAACGCCCGATGCTCTCAGACCTGCGTGAATCAGGTTCTATCGAGCAGGACGCGGATATAGTGCTCTTTCTTTACCGCGAGGCTTACTACAATAAAGAAAGCCAGCGGCAGAATATCTCAGAATGTATTGTCGCAAAAAACCGTCACGGTGAGACAGGTACCGTCGAACTCATTTGGGACGGTCAGTATACACGCTTTTCAAATCCTGATTATAATGCTCCTCCGGAGAATGTATGATGATATTAGATAAGATATTCGGATTCATAAAAGAAAATGCCCTGCTTGATGAGAAAGATACAGTCGTATGCGGTCTTTCAGGAGGTGCTGACAGCGTTGCATTGCTTCTGTCCATGTATGAGCTCAGAGAGAAGCTCGATATCACTGTTGAAGCTGTCCATGTCAATCACTGTCTGCGCGGTGAGGAAAGTGACCGCGATGAAGCGTTCTGCCGCGACCTGTGCCAGAAGCTTGGCATCAGCTTCATCGCTGTATCATGCGACGTTATGTCACTTGCAGAAAAAAGTGGAATGTCAGTTGAAGAAGCTGCCCGCACAATGAGATATGATGTTTTTGAAAAAGTATCCTGCGGTAAGAAAATTGCAACTGCTCATAATGCCAACGATAATCTTGAAACTGTTATCCTGAATCTGTCAAGGGGTACAGGCATCAAGGGACTGGCAGGTATCCCAACTGTGCGCGGAAATATTATCCGTCCCCTTCTTACCGTAACACGCGCTGAGATCGAAGACTTTCTTCGCAGCAAGTCTCAAAGCTACGTCACGGACAGTACCAATCTTTCGGACGATTACACGAGAAATAAGATACGTCACAGGATAGTCCCGCTTCTTGCTGAGTTCAACAGCTCTGTGACTGAAACATCTGTTAGTACGATTGCTACTCTGCGTGAGGAAAATGCACTGATCGAGAAAATGACCGACAAGGCTATGGCTGATTGTCTGCACGGGAACTGCTTTCAAAACCTGTCACAGTATGACGGCGTTATACGAAAACGCTGTATCGCAAGACTTCTTGCGCTGAACAGCCTTCCCTATTCGCGCCAGAGACTCGAAGAAGCTGATAATATTGCTATTAACGGCGGAAAGCTGAATATCTCAAAGGATATTTTTCTTATTGGCAGTAGCAGTAAGCTTACACTCACAAAAATTCGTGAAAATGACGAAATGTTTGTACAAAAAGAAATGGTGATCGGTGAAAACGCGATATTTAGCCATTGCAAACTTGTATGTGAAGTGATTGAATGTGATAATTCTAAGAAATTTGAAACTGTTAACAAAAAATCCACATTTTATGTCATAGATTATGATAAAATAAGAGGAAAGGTTTTTGTTCGCAGCCGAAAATTCGGAGACAAGATCCGTCTTAAAGGAAGAAATTTCACTTCTTCCATAAAAAAACTTATTAATGAAAAGATTTTGCCTGAAATGCGCTCCTCTCTTCACTTTCTGGAAGACGAGGAAGGAACTATCTTCGCGGAGGGCATCGGTATTGCCGATCGGGTAGCTCCCGATGATAATACATCAACTGTCCTGAAAATTTCGGTAAAACGATCATAAGAGAATGGAGAGGATAATTTGACACCAAAAAAGAATAAAGGTATTTTTACGTACCTTCTGCTTATCATCATTGCTGTATGCTGCTTGGTATATGTAAGCTCAAGACTCAACGGTACGGGCAATAAGACCGAATATACCACAATTATCAGCTACTTTGACAATTATGAGGTTTCGTATTACGAACTCGACTTGGGCACGGGCGACCTTGTTTACAAGCTGAGAGGCGAAGAGGTAGAAAAACACTACAGCGTCCCCAATGTTAATATCTTCCTCAGCGATACCGAGAATTACCGTAAGGAATACAATGAAAAATATCCCGATGAACCACTGAAACAGGATTATATCAAGATTACTGACAGGACATGGCTCTACTCGCTCATACCTGTTATACTCACTATATTGCTTGGAATCGCTATCCTCTACTTCATGATGAAGCAGAGCGGCGGCGGCGGAAAGTACACTTCCTTCGGCAAAGCAAACCTCAAAAACAGCGCAAGTGCAAGAAAAGCTACCTTCAAGGATGTTGCAGGCGCAGATGAAGAAAAGCAGGAGCTCGTCGAGATCGTTGATTACCTGAAGAATCCAAAGAAGTACACTGAACTCGGTGCTAAGGTTCCAAAGGGCGTTCTTCTTCTCGGCCCTCCAGGTACAGGTAAAACTCTCCTTGCAAGAGCAGTTGCAGGTGAGGCAGGCTGTCCGTTCTTCCCTATCTCAGGTTCGGACTTCGTTGAAATGTTCGTCGGTGTCGGTGCATCGCGTGTAAGAGACCTCTTTGAACAGGCTAAGAAACACGCACCTGCTATCATATTCATTGATGAGATCGATGCTGTCGGCCGTCACAGAGGTGCAGGTCTCGGAGGTGGTCACGATGAGCGTGAGCAGACTCTTAACCAGCTTCTCGTTGAAATGGACGGCTTTACAGGCAATGAGAGCGTTATCGTTATCGCAGCTACTAACAGACGTGATATCCTCGACCCTGCTCTTCTCAGACCGGGCAGATTTGACAGACAGATCGTTGTAAACTACCCTGATGTCAAGGGGCGTGAGGAGATACTCGCAGTACACGCAAAGAACAAGCCTCTCGGTCCTGATGTCGATATCAAGAGGATCGCAAGAACTACACAGGGCTTCACAGGTGCAGACCTTGAAAATGTCCTCAATGAAGCAGCTCTCCTTGCTGCAAGAAATGAGCGTCATGCGATCACAGAGGCTGATATCGAAGAAGCTACTCTTAAAGTTATTGCCGGTCCTGAGAAGAAGTCCAGGATCGTTACCGAAAGCGATAAGCGCATAACAGCTTATCACGAAGCAGGTCATGCTGTTGCCGGCTTCATGCTTGACAGTCAGGATAAGATACACCAGGTCACTATCATTCAGCGTGGTATGGCTGCCGGTATGACTGTTCACCGTCCCGATACAGACGATCAGCACGTTACACGCAATAAGATGCGAGAGCGTATCATCGTTCTTCTCGGTGGTCGATGCAGTGAGGAGATATTCCTCGACGATATCTGCACAGGTGCTTCAAATGATATCGAGCGTGCAACCGCTACAGCAAGAAACATGGTAACAAAATACGGATTCTCTTCAAAGATCGGCGCTGTAGCATACAGCTCCGACAATGATGAGGTATTCCTCGGCAAGGACTACGGTCATACCAAGAACTACAGCGAGGCGGTAGCTGCTCAGATAGATGAAGAAGTTCGCTCCATCATCGAAAAGGCTTACAAGGACTGTGTTGCTCTCCTTACTGCAAATGCAGACAAGGTACATGCACTTTCAAAGTACCTTCTCAAGTATGAGAAGATCGACGGAGATGACTTCGAGAAGCTTATGCGCGGCGAACTCGTCGTTGATCTCTCTGATCCTGTAGATACTACTGCTACAGAAAAAAATGACAACACCGAGTCAACAGAACTTGATTCATGATAAAACTATCCCGAAGATGCGATTCTTCGGGATTTTTTTGCAAAAATTGCTCATCTTCCCATACGAGTTGAAATATTCGATTCCTTGTGATATAATAGTAAACGATGTAAAAATTCGGAGGTGTTTTTTTGAATTCACTAAACCTGATACTTTGTGCTGTTGCAGCAGCTGCTCTTGACGTGTGTATACTAATTCTCATCATAACAGCCTACTGCGAAAAAAGATCATCAAAAAAGAAATGGCACACTGTTTCACAAGATATGGAGCTTGTTGAACAGAACAGGATATACGAGCTCGGCTGTGACGAGGTTCTTATAGGCCGTCATGCTTCTGCGGATATCCGTCTTCCCGATATGTCTGTTTCACGTTACCATGCAATTCTTACAGTTGCAGAGGGCGTATGGACGATCAGGGATATCGGTTCAAAATCAGGCGTATACGTAAACGGCAACCTGATACGAGAGTCCGCTCTCCACGAAAATGATGAAATCAAACTCGGAAACAGAAGACTTGTTTTCAGAAAAAGGAGGTCAGAGCGTGTACGCTAACCCTGTTGCATACATTTTTTCTTGTCTTTTTGTACTTATAGCACATTCGGCAATGCTTGTGAATATATGGTTCAACGGAAATTACAGCGAGACAAAAGATATCGCTGTCCTCGGAGCTGCTGTTATTATCCTCGATATTGCCTATTTTGTTATAATACTCTTTTTTAAGCAGTCATCATACGTTCTGGATTTTCTTCTCATACTTGTATTGAATATGAGCATGATCTTCCAATCATGCTTCGGAAAAGTCGGCTTTGATAAAAAGCACTTCATTACTTGTATCGTATGTCTTGCAGCCTGCAAGGGTAGTTATATCCTCTGCAAGAACCATAAGCTTCTCCAGAAGAATAAAAAGTTCATCTATGCTGCGATAGGAGTCATACTCCTGATAATGCTGTTGTTCACGAATGCTGAGAATATGTGGCTCGAAATAGGTCCTCTTTCAATTCAGCCGTCTGAATTCCTGAAACCGCTTTTCGTTCTCGCCTGCGCTACATCTATCGCAGACCAGCAGCACAAACATAAAGTCCTTATGTTCAATGTTGTGTACGATAATCTTGTGGTATTCGGCATTATGGCTGCAATATGTCTTGTTCAGGTAAAATCTCATGACTACGGAAGCCTTCCTACGTTTGTCAGCATATATGCTGTAGGTTTTCTGCTCCGTATTTGCTATCCAAAGGCAAAATTCTCCAAGAAGAAGCTCATAGCTGGAATAATCGCAGGTATTGTCTGCCTCTGCATCGCGCTGAAATATGCTCCTGATTACGTTCAGCACCGTCTGCACGTTGATATATGGAGCGATAAGACAGGCGACGGTTATCAGCAGTCTCAGGCGCTTATCGCCATAGCCAACGGCGGTTGGTTCGGTGTAGGTCCCGGAAAGGGCTTTCTCGTAAACGTTTTCGCCCACGAAAATGATATCGTTTTCGCAACAGTTAGTGAAGAATGGGGACTGTTTTTCTCCCTTATGATGATACTCACAATAATTGTCATCACAGCAGTTCCGCTTATCAATCCCGCTCGTTCATACTATCACGGAACGATGTCAGCTTGCATAAGCGCTGCCTTTATCGTACAGATGGCACTGAATATCTTTGGTTCATGCAATCTTATCCCTTTCACAGGTGTAACTGTACCGTTTATTTCCGAGGGCGGCAGCTCTCTTATGGTCTGCGGGATCATGGTGGGAATGCTCATAGCGGCTCAATCCCCTGTTTTCAAGGAACCTAAGCAAACTAAACAGGAAGAGCCTGTTCCCGCATGGAGGTGGCAGGAATGAAAAGTATAAAAAGGACACAGCGAATAATCACACTTATTATACTGCTTTTTGCCGCAGGTATGGCACTTCTTGTACTGAAGATACTACATGAGTCATCTTTCTACATGATGAACTCGGATAAACGTGAACTCGGCTATGTTTACGACAGGAAGGGCGACGTACTCTTTGACGGAACAGGTCAGGGACAGTATCCCGACAACTACTTTATCGACTGCGGAAATATTATAGGCGATGATAAGGGTCAGATGGATAATACTCTCGTAGCGCAGAATCTTGAAAAGCTCAACAACTACGGCTTCTCTGAAGGACTTCGCCATTCGGGCGGCAAGGCAGCTATCTATACTACCCTTAACCATGCAGCTAACCGCGCTGTATATGACTCATACGGCTATATGCACGGCTGTGTTGCAGCTTATAACTACAAAACAGGTGAGATGCTCGTCTGCACAAGTCTCCCCTCTCTGGACGTTACAAAGGGCTATGACAATTTAAACCAGTTTGAAGATGCTACTCTTATGTCAAAGACTCTTTACGGAACAGTTCCAGGATCTACACAGAAGGTATCAACTGTTATTTCTGCCCTTGAAATAATGGGAAGCAGCCAGCTGTTCTCCAAAAGCTACACCTGTTACGGAAAATATACCAATCGTACAGGCAACGATATCGACTGTCATAATATCTACGGTCACGGTACCCAGAACATACAGGAAGCCTTTGAAAACAGCTGTAATCCATTCTTTGCTCAGCTCGTAGAGGACGATGACCTGCCGCTCGATAAACTGAAAAAGCAGTATGAGAAAATGGGATATGTCCTTAACGGCGGCAAGCCTCAATATATTGATATCAACGGTATACAGTGCGCAACGGCTTCCACTACCCTTGAAGATAAATATCAGTTCAAGACACAATGGGGCTGTATCGGTCAGGGCGATACGCTTGTAAGTCCCATACAGCTCATGATGTGGGAGAGCGCTATTGCAAACGGTACAGGCAAAATGACCATGCCCTACTTCATTGACCATGTGACCGATCTTAACGGCAAAATCAAGGAAAAAGCCAAGACACGCTACAGCGATAAGATTTTCTCGGAGGAGACTGCTTCTACAGTAAAACAGATAATGCTTACAAATGGTGCTGACAGGTACTCCTACCTTATTAACGGTTATACCGTCGGTGTCAAGAGCGGTACTGCTCAGGTGGAAGAAGGCGCAAAGGAAAATTCACTGCTCGTTGGCTTTGTTGACGATCCGTCATTACCTGTTGCATTCTGCATTCTTATCGAGAATAAGGCAAGCGGTTCGCTCACTACAGAGCAGGTCGCACAGGTACTGCTTGATAATTTAAAAAACAATTATTGATGTCAGATTAAACAAAATATAAAAAATGCTTTGTGCACCTAAACAAAATTCATAAAATGTTCTTGTATTCTATCTATTTTTATGGTATAATATAACCATAAACTTAATGCTTTACTTTTGTAAAGCTAAAGGAGGACTAATATGAAAACAACTATTACAGCTAAGAAGATGCAGATCCCAACCAATTTTACGGAGTATGCAGAAAAGAGAATTGACTCACGTCTTGGAAAATTCTTTGGCGACGATGCTGATGCTAAGATTGTAATTTCCGAGATCAAGACACAAATCATTCTTGAGCTTACTGTTAAATATAACAGCATTATTTTCCGAGCAGAACGCGCTGCTGAAGACAAGTATGTTGCTCTTGACGATGCTATCGACAAGATCATCAGACAGATCAGAAAGAACAAGACAAAGGTTGAGAAGAAGCTCAAGGATACAGCTTTTAAGGAGGCGTTTGCTTACCCTGTTCCAGAAACAGTTGACTATGAGGTCATTAAGCACAAGAAGTTCAAGATGAGACCTATGGATATCGACGAGGCTATCCTCCAGATGAATATGCTCAGCCATGAGTTCTTCATGTTCTCAAACGCTGAAACAGGTCAGATCAATGTTGTGTACAAGCGTGACGACGGAAACTATTCCGTTCTTGAGCCTGATTTAGGCTGATATTACTTAAAACTTACTATGCGGGACGTAATGTCCCGCATATTGATTTTTTCACGATAGGAGCAAAAATATGGATACTAATAAAAAAACGATCATAGAAAAAAGAATAAACAAGGTCGGCGAAAACCTCAAAAAAAATAATATGGAGTTCTATTATGCTCCGACCTCGAAAGACGTTAGCAGGATAGTCGAGTCCCTTATCAAGGAGGGCGACGTTATCACAAACGGCGGTACTATGACTATGAAGGAATGTGGTCTTGCAGAGCTTCTCAGCTCTCCAAAATACAACTATCTTGACCGCTCAAAAATGACTCCCGAAGAGGTCTCAGAGCTCTATATACGCAGTTTTTCAGCCGATGTATATATTTCCAGCTCTAATGCCATAACCGAAGACGGTGTGCTTTATAACGTTGACGGAAACAGCAACAGGATCGCTGCAATAGCTTACGGTCCAAAATCAGTAATAATTATCGCCGGATATAATAAAATAGTAAGAGACCTGCATGAAGCTGAGATACGTGTAAAAACTATGGCTGCACCTCCAAACTGTATTCGCCTTGACTGCGCAACATACTGCAAGGAAAAGGGCGAATGTGTATCGCTGTCAAGATCGGATCACCAGATGAGCGACGGCTGCTCCTCTGACAGTAGAATATGCTGCAACTACCTTATTTCAGCTCACCAGCGCCATAAAGGACGTATAAAGGTTATAATCGTCGGAGAGGAGTTGGGATACTGATATATGAATGAAACTTCACTTGCTGTTTTCAGGACAGTAAGTTACTTCATTATCTATGCATTCTTCGGCTGGTGTCTCGAAGTAGTCTATCAGGCTGTAGAACACGGCAAATTCATCAACAGAGGGTTTCTTAACGGTCCGTACTGCACTATTTACGGATTCGGAGTGATAATAGTCTGTTATGCACTCGAACCAATAAAAGACAACCTCATCGTATTGTACGTCGGAGCAGTCCTTCTCACAACATCACTGGAGCTTCTAACAGGTTTTCTGCTCGAAAAAATATTCAATCAGAAATGGTGGGATTACTCTAAGGAACGATTTAATCTGAAGGGCTATATCTGCCTCAAATTTTCCCTTCTGTGGGGAGTTGCATGCCTTGTGGCAGTGAGACTTATTCACCCTTCAGTGGAACGCTTCGTTTCAAAAATCCCACAACGATTCGGCGTTGTGATACTTTCACTTATCATGGTGGGCTTCATCAGCGATATGATAATCACTGTCATGGCTATTATCCATATCAAGAAGAAACTCAAACTTCTTGAAGATATTTCAGCTGAAATGAGAAAGATATCCGACAAGACAGGTCAAAAGCTATTCGACGGAGTAGAGCTTGTCATGGATAAGAAAAACGAGCTTGATGAAAAGACAGAAGTACATAGAAAAAGATTCAATGATCTTGCTGAAAAGTACAAGCAACTTCTCGAAAAACGCACACTTACATCCAAACGTCTTGCAAATGCATTCCCTAAGCTGAAGCTTTATCCTGTAAAGGGTTTTCGTGAACAGCTCGAGGAACTCAGAAAAGACATCAAAAAAAGATTCTGACGGATAAAATTCAGTTTTTTCGTTACAGGAAGCTTATTAAGCACGATACTTATACAGAAGTTTTTACGTGAGATATTGAGGAAGAACCCTTTTGAAAAAGGGTTCTTCCTCAAACTCCTTTCCTAAAACTTCCAGCTTGAATTTTTCTCTGATAGGGCGCTCCCTGCATAACTTGCAGGGCTTTTTTATTATCATGAGCGCCCTATC
>NZ_JAILNU010000006.1 GCF_024691275.1 Ruminococcus sp.
TACCACTATGTAACACGCCTAATTATGTAAGAACTGGCTGTTGTCGTAAACTTTCTCTTCCTGTAAATACAGGTCGTGAACTTTTACAGTGGTGTGAGCTTCACGCTATACGCAATACTCCGTACATGCTGATTGAAGAGAATGGAGATCTTATGGCTTGGTATAGTCTTTCAAGAAAGTATAAGCAGATGATCCGTGCAGCTCATGTCAGACCGCTTGTATTCGATGCATTGAGAAACACATTTGTATTCAACGCCTTGAATGCAGGGCTTTCCGTTGATGTCATAGAGTTGATACTTGGACTTCAGCCAAGCTATGAGCTCTCAGAAGCAGAATCAGCACAGATCGGGCAAAAACTTGCCTGTGGCTTCTCTGCATCACTAATTGGCGTATTCCCGAGAGTAGACTATACCCCTATCGCTCCTGAAATACAGGACATTCGTCAAAAGAACGAAAGAATGCTCAGACTTATGTATTGATCCACCCGCAACCTATAAGTGAAAGATTCCCTGTGGCGATTGCTACAGGGAATCACTTTGTCTCGTCATTCAAATCGCCTCTACAGTGCGCTATGTAGCCATCTTTAGGCAATCATACATGGATGCCTCTCAAACGCTCTTCTCGTAGAAGTGGGAGTTCCCAACAACGCCTGCACAGGAAGTCTCAGGAACTGCACATGGCAGATTTCTATGCTCATGTCTATCTTATAACCAGTACTGTCTCAGGTACTGGCTTACATCTACGCCGCTCTCCATGTACCTCAATAGTATCTCTGCACAGGCACGGCTATCGCTGTCAGCTTGGTGGTGATTCAGGGCTATATCGTAGTATTCGCACATCACGTCAAGGTTATGCTTCATGTTCGGAAGTACACGCCGACCTATCTGTACCGTACATAAATAGTCAGCAGCAGCTTTCCATGAAATACCGTAACTCCGTAGACATTGACGAAGAACACTCATATCGAATACAGCATTGTGAGCAACAAGAATGCCTTTGCTCATGATAGGCTCGATTTTCTCCCACAGTTCAGCAAAGTTCGGAGCGCTTTTGACCTTCTCGGCATCTATGCCTGTTAGCTGGGTGTTGAAGTAGTCGAAGTGAGTTTCCGGGTTGACGAGAGAGTAGTAATTGGCAACAATCCTGTTATCCTTGATTGCAGATATGCCTATCGCACTCATACGGTCATTGGCACGGTTGGGTGTCTCAACGTCGAAAGCTATGTATATTGCCATCAAGTATCACTCCTTGATCGATAATTGAGGTTGGATGCAGCTACAGTGCATTCTGTGTATGACTGTAAGCAGATGCCTCTTACAATTGATGCTAGCAGAATCAGGGGGTCTTCAGAGCCTCTGTACTGGTACTTTCAGCATTCGCCTATGATAGTTTTCATACATCATTTAGAAATCAGTCATCATATCCTTGATCTTCTGGATATATCTCTCAAGACTCGCTTTAACTTCCTCAAACACGTTACAACGAGAGCTTCTCCAGTCTCCCCACCTATACGATTCCTGACCATCGTATCCATTCTTACATTGTTCATTCTGTTCATCCATACGCTCCAACTCTTTGTTCATTTCATCAATCGCACCAGCAAGTTGTTGGCTTTCGGCATACTCCTTCATCTTCTTACCGTGTTCTTGTATACTGCTATCTGCGGTCGAATAAGTATAATTCTTTGGTAAGCTGTTAGCGAATTTATTGATTTCGGCTCCTACCTCTCCTATCCATTGTAACAAAGCAAATGATAGCTCGGATGCACTGAATGAATGTTCTTGATTGATCTCTTGTTCCTCTATTTGGCCTTGTTCTAATACATCATATAGCTTATCAAGCTTACTGAGTTCGGGTTCAATCAACATAGGCAACTCGGTATACAGTCGATATGAAGCATTGTTAAAGTGGTTTTCGATGTACGATTCCATATATGATTGGGCAACGCTTTCTCGTTCATACTCATTATTACAGAACAATTGTATCATATCTTCGTTAACAACAGTTTCATGTATCAGTGAACTCAGATCCAGTGAGATTATCAATTCCATAAGTTCTTCTATGTATCTCTTAGTACATCGATATTGTTCAATGTAGTCTTGGATAAACCTACTATAGATCAATTCTTGAATCTCGCTATGGGAATACCTACTACCTGACGCCTCATTCCTCTTGTAGTATACACGATAGTTAGAGTCTTTAGGAGCCTTGATCATATCCGACATGTCAATATTGGGGTAAAGAACTTGTGATTTGTACTTCATTGACGGAATGCATATACTTGGAGGAACAAGAATGTCATCGATAATGTGCCATCCTAAAGTATTATCTAAGTTCATGTCAACCTCATCAAATTTCTCATACTTGCTATCTAAGACAATGATGTATTTGAACTCGTGGTGATGCAGTCGCCTTCCTTCCCATTCACCTGTTATCATATTACGCCTGCCGTATAGGATTTGCAACAGTTCACGTTTCGAGTACTTATATAATTCCTTAAATCTATAACGTAGATAACTATAGTCATTATAACAATCAATGTCAAATAGTAGTGGTATGAAGTTTTGGCAAAGAAGCTCATATATCTTTGTGGCCATGACTGTTCCATACATATCATCTTTTTCAAGTAACTCCAACAACGGGATACTTCCAATTCTACATTCCTGATCCTGTTCACAACTAGTTGCTACCTGTGCTTCACTGCAGCATACTACAATCTCACCATATGGAGCGTATGCACTTGGTGTTTTAAGTACTTCAAATGGTGAATCTGCCGTTCTTACATATGTATAGTTGTATCGTGGATTCAACACATCAACATTCTTGATGCCGACTGCCGAACAAAAATTAGCTATGCAGTGAAGATCATCGAAATCCTTACTTGTGGGGTCAAACATGACCTCAGTGCCAGGGCGATTAACAAAAGTGAGCCCAAATATTTCCATAAGCTTAGCCTGATATGTAGGAGTAAATCTAAGTTCATCCATAAAGCCTGTGCCATGTCTGCCCTTACAGATTGTCTTTACATTACTATTATTCTCATCAACATAAAAGTTAACATGTTTGACGCCGTAGATATCTTTCATCAGTGTTTCGAGGCACTCCATCTTTACACTTTCATGTTCACTCATCTGCTTACTCATACTATACCTCCTGTACGTTCGGAAAGTTTCCGAACGTACTCAAAAATTTTTTTATAGGTTCTGAATCTTCCGCTACCCCTTTGTTAAGCAAGTAGTTTATAATATAATCATACCAAGCTGATACAGCGTATTCATTCTGTTATCTCTATGATAGCAGAAATCAAGGAGCAGGTAAAGGGTGTAAATGTAAACTTTGCCTCTCATTGGTCGAAGAAAACGCTGCACGCTGGCATAACACAAACCCATATACTATCACAAAGGAGGCGTATCTGTATGGATACTAACAAAAAGAAACGTGACGTAACAAAGTCACAAACACGCGAGAGTAACACAAAAGAGCCGTCCAAGGCAAAGGCTTCATTGTTGGAAGCAACAGCAATGGGAATCGCATCAGGTCTTCCATTCGAGCTTGTTGAGCCTATAAATCTCGACGAGAACGAAGGTCCGGGACTGACCATGATCGTATTCTAAGAGCTATATGGAAGGAGGAAATCTAAATGAATCCGAACGACAACTCGGCCAATAATGGCTTCACTGTCACATCGTCAGAAGGCATTTCTCAGGGAGCTGTGGAAGGTGGAACAACATCATCGGCGACAATTGTTCCTAAAGCTGATACAAGTAGCCCTCCATTAAGAATTGCTGGAGCTATAACTCCAGAAGGAGAAATAGTTCCTGTGCCTACTGATTCAACAATCCCTCGGTCGCCGTTTAACATTGTTAATCCTCTTACTAATGAGGTATTCATACAACTGACAGGGCAATCTGATAATAGCACAGCTGCCACAGGTGTCACTGCTAATGCACCACCGTTGAGTGTAGGAGGCTCTCCTCCTACACAGCCACCGTTTCCTCAACTTAGTTATGATGAGCGGAAAGCACTTGCTGAAACGACAACAGGCATCAGTGGCACAGCTGCAATGGGTGCCGTTGCCAATCCACCACCGATGAATGTAGGAAATCTACCTCCACCAAATAATCTTCCATACGTCAGCAGCACAGCTGTAACTGTAGCCACTGCTAACGCACCGCCGCTGACGATGAATGGAGTATACTATCCTACAGCATCAGATTCTTACAGTTACATAAGGGACTCGCTCAATGACGAGCAACGATACGAAATAGAGCAAAAGCTCGTTAGGGAGCGTTGGATAGTTCTGTATAACTCGAAACCATATATGTTTTATAACAGGAGATATGTTCCGATCAATGACATACTTATCATACGTATGATTCTATGGATGATACATGTTACATTCGGAATAGATCCTGAACCTATTGATGTTTGTCACAGTATCCTAAAATCAGCGATACCTCGTGCATTTCTTGTTACTGTTCAAGCAAACGATGATCGCTACACTATCTTTATAAATGGTAGCTTTGATAACACAACAGGCGATTTTTATGAGAACCAAATTCCTGGAGACTACTTCCATACTATGATCGTCGAAGCAAACTTTCTTGGTTTCGATGTTCAGCTTGATCACCCTGTTACAGATAAATTCTTCGGTACGATATCTGGTGGAGACACTCTTTTGATAGAGCTTCTTTATGAGGTTATCGGTTACTGCATCTCTCCTGATGCCAAAGCAAAGGCTATTTTCGTTCTCTATGGTCCTAACGGTGACAACGGCAAGTCAACCTTCCTGAGAATGCTTGAATCATTCATCTCTGATTCTGGAGTTGAACACAAGTCAATGAAGACGCTTCTCGGTGATAGATTTGCCATTGGCGAGCTAACCGACAAGAGGATAAACATCTCCGGTGACGAAGGCGCTGTAGATATAAGTAAAGATGCTATTGGTAAGCTGAAATCTCTATCAGGTGGTGATAAAATATCTGCACCTGTTAAGTTCCAGAATCAAGTAAAGGTTCAACCGTCCTGCAAGATTCTTATTGCCTCCAACTACAACATTGGCATGGCATACTCTGCAATAGATAAAGCTTTCGCTAGAAGGATCGTACCGATACCCTTCGATTATTCTGTTCCCAAGGATCAACAGGATCCATATCTATTGAATAAGCTGTTGGCTGAGCGAGATGCTGTTTGCACCGAAGCTATGAGGCATTACATGAAGCTTAAGAACAACAACTACAAGTTCACCAACAGGGACGCTTATCTACAGGAGTTGACATTCGGACCGAGTACACAGCCCTACGAACTGGTACGTCAGTTCAGCAATGAGTACTGTGAGTTCACAAATCCTGAAACATTCATATACTCGCAAGAGTTATATGAGGCTTTCGTAAAAAAATACGGTGGTGATGTGTTCAAAGACCTATCTGCCTTTTCACAAGCGTTCTACAAGACAAATGAGCATCGAGTAGATAAAGACAGAAAGCGCACAGGAAATATCAACCAACGTGGCTTCTACGGAGTCCGTCTAAAGGAGGTACTACAATGATAGTAAAATCCAAGCATACTGAGAAGCACATGAGCAAGAATCTAGAAGTTGTGCTTGTTGAAGAAGAAAAGCGGTGTAAACTGAACCCCGATTGGGACGACTGCAGGACTTGCTGCTATAAGGTAGGATGTAAAGATGTCGCAGAATGGTCGCAGCTTATTACTGAACGTAAGAAAGAAGCAGCTGAAGCTACATCAAACGAAACCTTAGTTAACGCGAGTGGACTTGTTGAGACAACAGTAGTCCCCTCTAACAAATATCTTGCAGATTTCTTCGATAAGGAAAAAATACGTGAACTTATCTGGGGACAAGCAAGCTTCATATGTACTCAAACTGGCTCAGGCAAGAGCTATGCATTAGAAAACATTACATTTGATCTTTCTGGAGAGTACTATGTACTAGTACTCTCCCCTCGATTATGTAATGACCTTCAGTTCTTAAAAGAACTCGCTGAGAAGATGGGCGTTCCTATTGAGACGCTGAAGGAACTACAGAAGCATATGAGGGTAACAATTACTACATATCAAAGCTTTGTCGGACGAGAATCCGAGTTTACGGACAAGAAGCTTATAGTAATATGTGACGAGGTTCACTGCTTAAGTGAAGATGCAACCTTTTCATCATATCCTCAGAGAGTGATACGGTGGCTTAAGAATAATCGTGACAGAACCATAAGGATATATGTTACAGGAACACCAGCTGACATAGCTCCTTTGCTGTGGGATCTTGAGTTTGAGCCCAAGGAAGGTTCTTTATATCAACCTCTTACATCAAAAGGGATTCTTAATGCTTCATCAAAAGATGTTGTTACGCATAGGCTTGGACAACATACGCGCATCCAACATCTTTACCTGATGAAGTCAGATTATAACTACATTACGTTCAAAACATATGATAATCTGCAGCAGCTTGCTGATTTCACTAACAAGAACTCAGCAGATGGTCATAAGACATTGATGCTGATCAACGATATCGATAAAGGTCGTGAGTTCAATGCTCTACTAAATCCGCCTGGACAGCAGATCTACTCAGACAGTCTGAATGACGAGCTTAACGAGGAGATTGAGAAGATCACGATGAACTCCTGCTTCGATTCATCAGTACTGATAACGACCAAGGTCGCAAATAACGGTTTATCGATTCATGATGACAAAGTGACGATTATCGTCGCTCACTCTTATGATCCTATTGCCATTCAGCAGATCATAGGTCGAGTTAGAGTTAACAGGAAGAATCCGCGAAATATCACGGTTCTCATTCCTGATTACAACAGTGGTGATTTAGGTCGAATAGAGCATATGCTTTGTGAGCAGCTGAATAAATTCAAAAAAGCGAAAGCTAATCCATACGCATTTGATTGTGAGCCATATAGATATTCTTCGCCAGAAGGAAGAATACTTGTTCCTAACGAGCTTGCTATCAAGACTCTTGAAATCAAGCTCAAGTTCATTCAAAAGCTCAAAGCTGAGGAGCAGGAGAACCCACATGCATTTGTGAGATACATCCTCAGCTTATACGGCAAGGGAAATGTATACAGTGATAAACTGCGTATCGACTATGATGCCATTATCGATTGTAAGTCACGTATACAGGAAGCAGCAAAAGTGTTCGAGAAAAGTGATGGCAGTGCTGCTGCATTAGATAAGTTGAGAGATGGGTTAAGAGCTGCTTTTGAAGCAACTGGAACCGACTTTAAAAGACGTAACAGTAAAAAGGCATTTGATCTTAGCACCAACTTTCAAATTAATACTATCAATGACATACTTGAGTATGGTGAAGTAGAACGGCCTGTTCAACAACGCTATATCATGTGTGATAAGGAACCGATAGAGTAGTACGAATCGTCTATATACTATATAAAGGAAGGAGGTGTCATCATGAAAAAGATGAACAGTATCAACGAAACTTATAAGCTCTGCTGTGAGCACAGTGTGGGCATAAGCAGAGGTTTACTTCTCAATCTCGTTAACAGCGGTGAGATACCATGCGTTAAAGCCGGTCGCTCAACACTTGTTAACTGGGAGAAGCTCGTGGAATACCTTGACAATCATACACTGCCGCCAAGTGATCCTGAGTCAAAAATCAGAAAGATCTCAGCCTGACCGATATATATGGGGCATTCTCAGGAATGCCCCATATTCATAGAAAGGAGGCCATTATGGCTACTGCAAAGAAACACATATCAAAGGATGGAAAGGTTACATATTATATTCGTGCATATGACGGATATGATAGCAATGGAAAGCATATCGAACGCTGCATGACATGGATCCCACCCGATAAGATGAAACCTGACCAAATCGAAAAAGAGCTTGAACGACAGAAGATCAGATTCGAGGAACTTGTCAGGAACGGAACATACTTTGACGACAATACACGATTCAGCGAATACGCAGAGACATGGCTTGAAAACAACAAGCCTATGCTTGCGCCTAAGACATATGAACGATATAAGGCACTGCTGAAAAATATCAATCTCGCTATCGGTGATACAAAGCTAACCAAACTGCAGCCCCATCATCTGAAAGCTTTCTACAACAATCTTCGTGAGAAAGGCATCAAGCAAGTTGGGGCATATGCCCATTCCGATAAGCTGAGAGATCTTATATCAGAAAAGCATCTCACAATCAAAGCTGTAGCCAGCAAAGCAGGACTTTCCGCTGCGACTGTCTCAGCTGCCTGCAAAGCAGAACACATAAGCATAGAATCTGCTGAGAAGATAGCAGCTGCACTGGGAAGAAAGACAGATAAGCTTTTTAAGCTACACACCGAAACGACTGGCCTATCATCGAAGACCATACTTCACCATCACAGGCTCATTAGTTCAATTCTTGCTGAAGCTACCCGTGACGGACTTGTTCCAAGAAATATCGCAGACCGCAACTACATGAAAGCTCCGAAACTTGAGCATTCAGAAGCAGCATTCCTTGATGATGAACAGGCACGACACGTACTTGAACTGCTTGACGAGGAACCTCTCAAGTGGAAAACGGCAATGTACCTTCTTATTTTCAGTGGTATGAGACGAGGCGAACTTCTTGGCCTGGAATGGAAGGATATCGACTTTGACAACCGTGTTATACATATCAAAAGAACCAGTCAGTATGTTCAGAACATGGGCATAATAACCAAGTCCCCCAAGAATGAAACATCTTACCGCACCATAAAGCTCTCTGAAATGGTATTTGACCTTCTCGGAGAATATCAGGCTTACTGGAACAAGCTCAGAAATGATATGCTTGATCGCTGGGAGCATTTCATCACCATAACGCTTGCAGACGGAAGTACGAAAACCGTAAGAAACGATAGGCTCTTCATAAAGGATGATACGACTCCTATGAATCCAGATAGCTTGACCGACTGGACAAGCAAGTTCGTAAAACGCAATAAGCTGCCTCATTTTACGCCTCACTCACTTAGGCACACTCATGCAACGCTTCTTATAGCTGAAGGAGTATCTATACCAGCAGTTTCTAAACGCCTCGGTCATTCTTCGATAACTACAACAAGTAAGATATACGTTCATGCAATACAGTCTGCTGACGAGATAGCTTCGGATGTGATTGACAGCAAACTCAATCCTGTTAAGCACAAAGACACAAAGGAAGAAGCAAAGTAATGAAAAGCTCCTTCTCCGATATGGGGAAGGAGCTTTTTATGTCATGTGGAGGTATAAAAGAAGTGTAGAAATGACACCCTGCATGGTTCATTGATTGCCACAGTTTGACATGGTTTCGCACCGTTAGGACGGAAATCGTCGGAAACGGAACATACTCAAAGTTCAATTAAGCTTTCTTTTTTGTCAGCAACATAGTCCCTGATTCCAAAGATATCACGGTCGCAGAAGCCTATTCTAAGCCATATAACAAAAGGACTATGTTTAACAACATAGTCCTTGTTTCTGGTTGCGGCGGCTGGATTTGAACCAACGACCTTCGGGTTATGAGCCCGACGAGCTACCTAGCTGCTCCACACCGCGATATATTTAACATTGTCGCTTACGACTATATTATTATATCACGGTTACATCAAAAAGTCAACAGTAAAAATATATTTTTTTGTTTTAACAGTTGTTTTTTACCTATTCCACTAAAAACGCAAGTTGAAAACCTCAAATTAAAGCAAATATCACGTCAGGGAGATACAAATTTCGATACACTTCCATTTTTCTCCAAAAACATTATAGGTTTCACCGCCTTCGTCCAGCTCACAAAAACCTGCTGCTTTATAACATTTACGCGCTGAAAGATTATTCTTGAACACTCCGAGAGAGAGTTTTTCGGCATGAAGCACATCTATGGCATATGATTTAGCAAGTTCGAGCATTGCTCTTCCGACTCCCCTGCCGCGAGCCGACCTATCAACGATAACGAAACCAAACCTGACCTCGTTCTTATTTTCATCAGTATAACGCAGAATAAGGTGTCCGAGCACATTGCCATGTTCATCTGCAGCAGTCAAGGGAAAGAAAGTGCCCGAACTGCTGCACTTTTTGTAATGATCGACCAGATTTTCAGGAGATACAGGATAATCACCGAAGCGGTCGGCGCTCCACATTCTAAGCTCTCGTTCATTGTTTATCCAGCTAAGTATTGATGCAGCATCATCAGGACGGAATTCTCTCAAAGTCAACATAAGTCTCTCCTCAAAGCCATTTAATAAACGCGGTTTTATCGTTACTGTTGTAGCCTGCTTTTCTGTAAAAATCAAGAGTACCGCTTTCCTTAGAGCCCGTAAGCAGCATCATTTTATAGCAGTTTTCGCTTTCAGCGATCTCACGAGCACGGTCAAGGCAGGCAGAAGCCAGTCCCCTTCTGCGGTATTTTTCAGAAGTCACCACATTCTCAATGAGAGCATACGGACGCTGACCTCGCGTAAGATTTGGTATTATGACACAGACGCAGGCTGCTGCGATAACGCCGTCAAGTTCTGCGACGATGATATGGTGATTTTTATCATCAATAATACTTTTCCACACAGACATTACTCTGTCATCTTTCTCAGGAAAAGGATTACTGTGGAGTTCCATATAAAGCCGCATCAAACCGTCAAAATCGTCATTGTTCAATTCTCTTATCATATAAATCAACTCCTTATTTTAAATTATAACGCAGTTATTCCCGAACGAAAACCTAAAAACATTTCATATTGAAAGCTCCATAAAAATTTCTGCCATTTCATTATCATTATAGCGTTCGCAGCGCCTGAATCCCATTTTCTCATAAAGTTTCAATGCCTTATCGTGCTTTAGCATAGTATCGAGAACAATTTTAGCAAATCCCATCTCTTTTGCAAAATCCACAGCTGTTTCAGCCAGTTTATAACCAAGCCTGCGACCATGATATCTTTCATATACATAAAGGCATTTCAGCTCACAGACCGTTTCGCTGAGTTTTTTTACAGCCACCGTCCCAACGACCTCATTATCGAGCATCAAGCACCAGAAGCCGATAAAATTCCGCTCTATATCATTAAATGCAGCGTGTCTGCCGTCAGGTTCAAAGGTCTTGCCCGCCTCCTGAAACACACTTCTCAGAAAATCGTGGACTTTTCCACACTTATTGGTTGAATACACTGATAATTCAATTTTTCCCGAATCTTTTTCCATTTTTTATTTATGCTCCTTTCAGAAACATATATCACATCATTATACAGGCAGCAACAGCGAACAAAATCCAACTGTTTACTCAAACAAGCTCATACCCGCCCACAGGTCGAACTGACAGCACATAGCAGCTTCCCGTACCGAAAATGCGTTCCATTTCCCTTGCATAATCATTGGTCAGATAATTGGGAACAAAAGCCTGTATCGTGCCTGCAAAGCCTCCGCCATGAACTCTGACAGCGCCGCTGCCGTTCAGGAAACGCTTACTCATCATAATTGCGAGGGGAATCTGCTGAGCCTGAGGACTGCCATTTGAATAGACATTCTGAAGCAGCTCATACGAGGAAGTACCCGATTCATTTACAAGCTCAAAAAAACGCTCTGTATCGCCGTTTGAAATGGCATCTGCCTCTTCAGCGGCTCTTGTATTTTCAGCGAAGAAATGCGCAGCTCTGAGTATCGCCCTGTCGGTGCAGTTCTTTCGCAGCTCGGGTATCTTCGCGTAGAACTCGCTCTCATCGGCTTCGCGGAGAACAGTGCAGCCGAGAGCCGCCGCGACCTGCTTCATTTCGCCTGACACAGCACTGTATTCGTCCGAAAGATCGGCGTGACTTTCCTTGGTATCAGTAATGCAGACGGAATACCCTGCCCTCTCGAAGTCAAAATCCACCGCAGACACCTTTGGCACGTCAGGATCGGCAAAATCAATGGAAACGAAGCCGCCTGCCGCGCATACCATCTGATCCATAAGTCCGCTCTGCTTGCCAAAGTAGGCATTTTCCGCAAATTGTCCGATCTTAGCTATATCAGCAGCACTGACTTTTCCGTCGCAGTACTTCTTATTAATAATGGTCGCCACAAGCACCTCAAAAGCAGCCGATGACGAAAGACCGCTTCCGCCGAGCACCTCAGAGGTCATATAAGCATCAAAGCCGCCTATTTCAGTGCCCATTTCCGCAAATCTCGCGGCAATACCGCGGATAAGACCTGCGGAAGTACCCTTTTCCGCCTCGCGTACCTCCAGCTCGTCAAGCCTTATCTCGTCAGCGGTGTAGCCCTCGGACTTTACGCGGATAACTCCGCTGCTGTTGAATTTTACCACTGCGATTATATCCAGACTGACAGCCGCCGCCAGCACACAGCCGTGCTGGTGATCGGTGTGATTTCCGCCTATTTCAGTCCTTCCCGAAGCCGAAAATACGTGTACATCTGTACATTCGGGGTACATACGCGAGAAATTCTCCACAGCGCTGAGATATCTCGCCCTTGCACGTAAAGCTGCCTTTTCGGAACATCCGTACAGCATTCTGAACTGCTCATCGAAAGTCCCGTTGGAAATTCCGTTTATAAGATCATAAATATTCATAGGCTCAACTCCTTTAAGAGATAATTTAAGTAAGTTCCGATAACGAATGAGCTGCTGATATCCCCTGAAAGACAATGTACGATAATTTAAAAGTCTATGCCGCTCCAGCAGCTTTGCTCTTTTGCAGAGCCGATCCGTCAAACAGGCAGATAGCCGCCAAATCCGAAAGCACTGCCTGTCTTTTGGCAAAAATACCTTTTTTACCATTATACACTAATATGCCCATTGGATTCTATAACATTATGTAAATTATATAGTGTAAAATAATGAGCGGCAAAATAGTGCATTCTTACAAAAATACTTAAATCTTAGCTTTTCCCTTGACTAAACATACACTATACAGTATAATTTAATTAAGCGATTTCAAATACTTAATTAAAAGGAGTTTGTTATGACGGATATTAAAATGATAGGAGAAGCTCTCCCGAACATACCATGGCAGGATAAGCCCGCAGGCTGCACCGCTCCCGTCTGGAGATACACTGAGAACCCTGTCATCAACAGAAATCCGCTGCCCAATGTGGCAAGGATATTCAACAGCGCCGTAATGCCTTACGAAAACGGCTTCATAGGAGTTTTCCGCGGTGAGCAGCGAAACGGTATCCCCCATATCTACCTTGGTCGGAGCCGCGACGCTCTGCACTGGGAATTCGACGAAGAAAAGATTCCGTTCACAAACGGCAAGGGCGAGCCTTTCATGCCCATATACGCATACGATCCGCGGCTTGTAAAGGTCGATGATACGTATTATATAATGTGGTGTCAGGACGCATTCGGCCCTACCATAGGCATCGCAAAGACCACGGATTTCAAGACCTTCACCCGTGTGGAGAACCCATATCTTCCATACAACCGCAATGCCGTGCTTTTCCCACGCAGAATAAACAACAATTTCGTGATGCTTTCCCGTCCGTGCGATAACGGACACACAGCTTTCGGCGATATATTCCTGTCAGAAAGCCCCGACATGGAGTTCTGGGGCAGACACCGCCACGTCATGGGACGCTCGGACAACTGGTGGGAAAACCTAAAAATAGGCGGTGGAGCTGCTCCTATCGAGACTGACAAGGGATGGCTCATGTTCTATCACGGCGTGGTAAATACCTGCAACGGATACGTTTACAGCATCGGAGCTGCTATCCTCGATATCAACGAGCCGTCAAAGGTGCTTCACCGCTGTTCAAACTATATCCTCACCCCCGAGGAATGGTACGAGGAACGCGGATTTGTACCGAATGTATGCTTCCCGTGCGCTGCTCTCACAGACGCAGAAACAGGACGCATAGCAATATATTACGGCTGTGCCGACAGCTATGTGGGAGTTGCCTTCACTACGATTCAGGAGATATATGACTATATCCTGAAGTACGACAAGCTCCAGCCCGAGGACAACACCCTCGGTATAAGATAATATTGACATCTTCTATTATCACTCACTTTCATATTTATAAAAAAGGACTGCTTCCCGCAGTCCTTTTTTGCAGCGTGACGCTGCACCCTTGCCACGTTGACGCTTGTTCCACTCGCTCACTTCATCAATTATCCCTACACGTACTCGCTTACGGTACAAAAATGTAAGCATAGAAACCAAATACATCAGGTGTTTCGCAAAATGAATTAAAAAGCAGTCCAGTGGACTGTTTTTTTGACAAACCGAAAGGACTGCCCCATGCAGTCCTTTTTGCATTTTAAGGCTGCCTGTGGTATAATTATACAGATATTGCAGTTCATTAACGCTATAATACCTTCGTCATTTTTACCAAGGGTAATTCCGTCAAAATGATGAAAAACGAAGTTTTCTGATGTCAAAATGTACAAATCATAGCGTTGAAAATTGTCGTTAATGTACTTTCGTTGCGAAATTCGCCGTCCGATTCTGCATTTTATCAAAAAACACTTGCAGTTTTTTGTGAATTGTGATAAAATATAGTGATACTTGAAAATGACAATAAAAAATAAGGACTACTATTTATAAAGGAGAAACATATGGCAAAGATAAAGGCTGCCGTTATTTTCGGCGGCACTGCCCGCGAGCATGAGCTTTCACTGGCTTCTGCCGCTGAGGTGATACAGAACATACCAAAGGATAAATATGAGGTCGTCTGTATCGGCATAACCCGCAAAGGACGCTGGCTGTATTTCCCTGGCGATGTATGCGATATAGCAGACGGCTGCTGGGATCAGGACCCCGACTGCACATCTGCGATGCTCTCCCCCGACCCGCTCTACAGAGGCATAATCACCATCGAGAACGGTGAAGCCACTGTCAGAAAGATCGACGTGGTGATGCCGATACTTATGGGAAAACGCGGCGGCGACGGTACTATACAGGGACTTCTCGACCTTGCAGCTATCCCATACGTGGGAAGCGGCGTTCTCGCATCAGCATCGTGCATGGACAAGTCCCACACACATATGGTAATGGACGACTACAACATAAAGACCGCTCAATGGGAGCTCATCACCCAGCGCGAACTGAACCGTCTTGACAAATGCTGCCTCGAGATCGCAGGCAAGCTCGGTTTCCCGCTTGTGGTAAAGCCTGCAAACAGCGGAAGCAATGTGGGTACAAGCTTTGCCGAAAACGCGGAGCAGCTCCTCGCAGCTGTAAAAATAGCTTTTTCCAACGACAACAAGGTAGTTGTTGAAAAATATATCAAGGCACGTAAACTCGAAGCCGCAGTCCTCGGATACGACCAGCCGATATGTTCACCTGTCGGCGAGATAACCGCTCCAGAGACTGTTTACGATCCGAATAACTTCAACGTCAGCACAGGCGACGACCTTACAATACCTGCCGATATCCCCGAAGAGCTCACAAAAAAAGTTCAGGATACAGCGGTAAAAGCTTTCAAGGCACTCGGCTGCAAGGGTCTGGCGCGTGTTGACTTCTTCCTCACTGAGGACGGCGAGCTTCTGCTCAACAAGATAGGCACAATGCCCGGACTCAGAAAAAACAGCGTTTTCCCGAAGCTCATGGAAAAAATGGGCTACTCACACGAAGAACTCATCGACGACCTGCTCGAACAGGCTGTAGATAACGCAGACAGAACATATTGATATCACCTGTCCATCAAAAAGCTGATGTATAATTAGATGATATCATACAACTTCTGCGGCTATAAAGGAGGTTATTTTGAAAAATAACGTTTTGATTTCCCTTACGAGTATCCAGTGGCAGGATAACGAAAAAAGCGAGACTGAGCTGCTCACAAAAGCAAGCCTGACCAGCAAGAACGGCTGGGACATCATCTCCTATGAGGACACCTCCGCTACAGGCTTTGAAGGCTCTGTTACGACCATAAAGGTCGATGACTGCAAGAACGCCTCCATAACACGCGAAGGCACAGCAAATTCAGTCCTCTCCCTTGAAATAGGACGCAAACATTTCTGCCAGTACGGAACTCCTTACGGCAACCTTCAGATCGGCGTCTATACCCACGCTATCGAGAATACCCTCGCCGAAAACGGAAGGCTCTACCTAAAATATACACTTGATCTGAATTCCTCGTATCTTTCAGATAACGAGATAATCATGACAGTTCAGTCCCAGAACTGAACACAAAAGAAAGGATAGATAAAATGTCAGACCTTATCAATTCCGCTTCGATCAGGCTCCGCGAGATAATAATGGATTCTCTCGGAAAGCTCGTTGCCGACGAAGCGATCCCCGCAGTTCCACTCCCGTCATTCAACATCGAGATCCCTGCTGACAAGTCTCACGGCGATTTCGCAGCAAATACCGCAATGGTATGCGCAAAGGCTCTTAAAATGCCTCCGCGCAAGATAGCTGAGCTCATCTGTGAGAAGCTCGACCTCGAAGGCACTATCTTCGACAGAGCCGAAGTCGCAGGTCCCGGATTCCTCAACTTCTTCCTCAGCAGGAAGTGGTTCTCGGACGTTGTTGCAAATGTACTCGAAGAGGGCGAAAATTACGGAAAGACTGAGCTCGGCAAAGGCAAGAAAGTCCTTGTGGAATTCGTTTCCGCAAACCCCACAGGTCCTATGCACATCGGTAACGCAAGAGGCGGTGCTATAGGAGACTGTCTCGCAAGTGTCCTCCAGTGGGCAGGCTATCACGCAGAGCGCGAGTTCTACGTAAATGACGCAGGCAACCAGATAGAAAAGTTCGGCAAGTCCCTTGAGCTCAGATACTTACAGCTCTGCTCCCCAAGAGGTCAGGAGCTCATCGCTCAGTACAAGGACGACACCGACAAGCTCTGCTCAGTTATCTATGAGGGCAGCGGCGAAGGCGGAGAGTTCGAGATGCCCGAGGACGTTTACCTCGGCACAGACATCATCGAACACGCTAAGAACTTCTACGATATCAACGGAAATTCATTCGCAGAAGCTTCCGAGACAGACCGCAGAAAGGCTCTCGTTGAGTATGCGCTCCCTATAAATATTGCTGGTCTGGAACGCGACCTGAAAAAGTACCGTATCGTTTACGACAACTGGTTCAGAGAGAGCACAGTCCACGAAAAGAACGAGACAAAGCTCGTAGTAGACAAGCTCATGGAAGCAGGAAAGGCTTACGAGCAGGACGGCGCTATCTGGTTCAAGGCTACCGACTACGGTATGGATAAGGACTTCGTACTCAAGAGAAGCAACGGCCTCTATACTTATATAGTACCCGATATCGCTTACCACTACAACAAGCTTGTCACACGTAATTTCGACAAGGCTATCAACGTTCTCGGTGCCGATCACCACGGCTATGTACCGCGTCTGAAAGCAGCTCTCAACGCTCTCGGAGTTGACGAGACAAAGCTCGATGTAGTTCTCATGCAGATGGTCAGACTTGTCCGCAACGGCGAAACGGTCAAGCTTTCAAAGAGAAGCGGCAAGGCTATCACACTGGTAACTCTCCTCGACGAGATACCGATAGACGCAGCTCGTTTCTTCTTCAATCTCCGTGAAGCAAATTCACAGTTCGAGTTCGACCTCGGTCTTGCTATCGAAAAGACTTCTCAGAACCCTGTATACTATGTTCAGTATGCTCATGCAAGAATTTGCAGCATGATAAGGGCTCTTGCAGAAGAGGGCATAAATGTTCCCGATTCGGCTGACTTCGACCTCCTCGCAGATGCAAGAGAGATAGAGCTTATCCGTCACCTTGCTTCACTTCCGAAGGAGATCGACCTTGCAGCAAAGACCTACGACCCTGCAAAGATCACAAAGTACGCTATCGACCTCGCAACTCTGTTCCACCGCTTCTACGGCGCTTGCAGCGTAAAGAACGCAGAGAACTATGCTCTCAGAAATGCACGTATCCTCCTTTGTGTTGCAGTACGTCAGACACTCAGGAACGTCCTCGAGATACTCAATATCGACAGACCCGAGAAGATGTGACAACTATTCGCTCAACTCGTAAAAATTACAGCTTGGTTACAAAGAATTCAGTTGCTTTGTAAAATATAAACAAAATTCAACACATATGTAAGTCATGTTTGTGAGCCTTCAGACGAGAGTTAACAGTTTGTTAACAAACAGAAGCAGAAAATGTGTTACAATTTGTAATATGTTGAGGAGAGAACTGCTCTCCCGACTCTCCTTGAAGGTCCGCTCAAAATAAGATCTTATTAAGAGAAAGGATGTAAATCATGTCCAACAGATTATTTCAAGGTTTAGTTCATCAGATGCGCGACTCTATTGATGCTACTATCGGTGTAGTAGACGAGACCGCAACTATCATCGCTTGCAGCGACCTTACCCGCGTAGGTACAACAAATGAGTTTGTTTCACTCGACCTCAGCGATTCACACGACATCTTTATTCGTGACGGTTTTACATACAAGCCTTTCGGCTCACGAGTAAAGCCCGATTATGCTGTATTCGTGGAAGGCGTTGACGACGCTGCTGCTAAGTATGCAAGCATTCTTGCTATCGCACTTTCAAACATCAAGCAGTACTACGATGAAAAGTATGACAGAAACAATTTCATTAAGAACGTTATCCTCGACAACGTTCTCCCCGGCGATATCGTTATCAAGGCAAGAGAACTCCACTTCAATGCCGAGATCAGCCGTGCAGTATTCCTCATCAGAATAATCTCAGCTAATGATATCTCCGCTTATGATGTTATCCAGAACCTGTTCCCTGATAAGAATAAGGACTTCGTTTTCAATATCACAGAGACCGATATCGTTCTCGTTAAGGAGCTCAAGAGCGCTGTAGATTCCAAGGATCTCGAAAAGCTCGCTCGTTCTATCGCTGATACCCTCAGCAGTGAGTTCTATACAAGAGTAAACGTTGGTATCGGTACAGCAGTTGTAGGTGTAAAGGACCTCGCACGTTCATTCAAGGAAGCTCAGATGGCTCTTGAAGTCGGCAAGGTATTCGATACAGACAAGGTTATCGTAAGCTATGACAACCTCGGTATCGCTCGTCTTATCTATCACCTCCCGACAACTCTCTGTGAGACCTTCCTCCATGAGGTATTCAAGGTAGGCAGCATCGAGTCACTCGACCACGAAACACTCTTCACTATCCAGAAGTTCTTTGAGAACAACCTCAACGTTTCAGAAACATCAAGAAAACTCTTCGTACACAGAAATACACTCGTATACAGACTCGAAAAAATCAAGAAGCTTACAGGTCTTGATCTCCGTGAGTTCGATCACGCTATTATCTTCAAGATCGCTCTCATGGTAAAGAAGTACCTGTCTGCTAATCCTGTCAAGTTCTGATAAGCCCTGCGGCTTATATGAACTTTCGGGCGGTATACCGCTCTTTTACAGATTAAGGTAGGTGTAACCCATTGGTAGAACTTAAAAACGTATCCGTGACCTACTCCAGCGGCGTGGACGCTCTCAACAACGTCAGCCTCAAGATCAACGACGGCGACTTCGCCTTCGTGGTAGGTTCATCAGGTGCGGGAAAAAGTACTATGATAAAGCTTCTTCTCAAGGAGATAGACGCTACAAGCGGTGTCGTCACCGTAAACGGCTATAACCTGAACAAGCTCAAAAAAAGAAAGATCCCCGAATTCCGCCGTACACTCGGCTTCGTATTCCAGGATTTCCGTCTGATCCCGTCAATGACCGTATATGAGAACATCGCTTTCGTTCTCAGAGTTATCGACGCTCCGATCAAGTATATCCGCAAAAGAGTCCCCTACGTTATAAGTCTCGTAGGACTTCACGCAAAGACAAACTCTTACCCCGATGAGCTCTCGGGCGGCGAAAAACAGCGTGTGGCTATCGCCCGTGCACTGGTAAACGACCCCCAGCTCATCATCGCAGACGAGCCTACGGGTAATATCGACCCCGAGCTCTCCTACGAGATCGTCGAGCTCCTCAAAGGAATCAACGATCAGGGTACTACTATACTCATGGTAACTCACGAACATGACCTCGTCCGTCACTTCGGCGGAAGAATAATCAATATCACCGAAGGTGAGATCGTATTCGATGAGGTCATTACAGGTACAAATGACGAGCTTCTCGCCGATATGGACTCGGAGATACCAAGCGAAGCTATGGCTGCGGCTATCAGTGAGGCTGAACGTATAAACGACCACACTCCCGATAATGCCGAAGTCAATACCGAGGAGGCTATCGACCTTCCTATCGAGAATATGACAGCCGATGATATCATTTCCGCTATCGGAGGCGTTCCCGAAGGAAAAAGCGACGCCGAAAGCAGGCTGATGCCGAAGGTCGCTGATAATATCGACGTCGACCTCTCCGAGGCAAGCAATGTTTCAGCCGCAGCTACCCCAGAGGAACTGCTGGCAGCTCTCACAGAAAAAACTGAGGGAGGTGCTAAATGAAGCTAAGCGGTATCAAATATCTCGCAGATCAGGGCGTAGAAAATATATGGAAAAATAAAATGATGGCGTTCGCAACATTCTGCGTTCTCCTTATATCCCTTCTTCTCGTCGGAATAGCAGGTCTTTTCTATATTAACCTCAATTCCATGATAAAGGGTCTTGGAAGCCAGAACGAGATCGTCGTTATTATGAAAGTGGGTACTTCCGAAAGCGAAAATTCAACTGCTGAATCCGCTATCAGGGAACTGCCCAATATCGACAAAGTAACATTTGTCTCAAAGGAAGAAGCTCTCGAAAGACAGCGCGCTAATCTTCCTAATGCTGAGAAGATCTTCGATGAGTACATCGGCTCAGATGCAAGCTTTATGCCCGATGGCTTCAGCGTTACGGTAAAGGATACCGATAAGATCGCTGAAACCACAACGGAAATAGGCAAGATCGCTCACGTACAGAGCGCTTCTGCATCACCACAGGTAGCAGAGTTCCTCAGAGAGCTCCGCAAGGTCGTTTCTCTCATCGCAGGCGCTATTATAATCGCGCTCTCAGTCATCTCTATGATAATTATCTCCAATACCACCAAGGCAAGCGTTTTCGCCCGCCGTGAGGAGATACAGATAATGAAGTATGTCGGCGCAACAAATGCCTTCATTCGTATGCCTTTCTTCGTTGAAGGCATGGTAACAGGTTTCTTTGCAGGCGCAGGCGCTTACTTCATAACATGGGCGATCTATCGCTCAGCCTATGATATGATAAAGGAACAGGGTATGCTCATGAACACCTTCGGTGTCAGCAGCCTTATCCCCTTCTCCGATATACGTCTTTACGTAGTTGTTGCCTACCTCGTTGTCGGCGCTCTGATCGGAGCTTTAGGAAGTGTCATAAGCACAAGAAAACACATTGATGTCTGACGTTATCCCACCCTATAATAATGTGAATTTTTTTATGAAAGGAGTGTGCATTCGGAGTATCTCCGAGACGCAGCTTAATTATGGAAAAGCTAAACATATTCAAGAAAACTCTTTCCTGTGTTATGAGTGCAGCTCTTACATTTGCACTTGTTTCGGTCTACCCAAAGACAACAGGCAAGAACGCCAACAACGCATCAGCTCAATCTATCGCTGAGATGCAGGAGCAGATCAACGCAAACAAAGGTAAAATTTCCGAATTGCAGGCACAGCTCGACGAGCTCGCAGGCAATAAAGCTGAAAATCAGCAGTATCAGGCTGTTCTCAACGAACAGATATCTGTGATCCAGAACAATATCAACCTCCTCAATCAGGAGCTTGAGACCCTTAACAACGATATCAACTCCGCACAGGAGAATATCGGAAACCTCAATCAGGCTATCGACAATCAGCAGCAGGCTATCGACGATAAGGTCGAACTCTTCAAGAAGCGCCTTTGCGCGATGTACGTTTCAGGCAACGACAACCTCGCTTCAGTAGTTGTAGGTACATCAAGCTTCTATGACATGATGTCAAGAGTCGAAATGGTAAACCGTATCGCTACCTACGACGAGGAGCTCATAAACGATATCCTCGGCGAGATCGACAATATGGAGGCTGACAAGAAGCAGCTCGAATCCGAAAAGCTTACTCTCGAAATGAAGGTCTCTGAACAGACCAAGCGTAAGGAAGAAAAAGCTGCCGAAATGGACAACCTCACCGAAAAAATGCATCAGACTCAGGCTGAGATCGACCGTATCGCTCAAGAAGAAGCTCTTGCAGCCGATCAGAAGGCAGAGCTTGAAGCTGCAAATGCAGAATTCAATAACAAGATCGAAGAAATAATCGCTGCTCAGGCTGCAGCTGCTCAGGCTGCATATGAGGCAGAACAGCAAAGACTTGCTCAGGAAAGAGCTGCTGCAAACGCTGCTGCCGCTCAGCAGGCTGCTCAGCAGGGACAGAGCTATACTCCTACATATACAGAACCGTCATATATCCCGGCACCTTCCGCTTCAGGCTTCGCATGGCCTGCACCCGGCTGCTGCTACATCTCCAGTACCTACGGTCCGAGATGGGGGTCATTCCACGGCGGTATCGACGTAGGTGATGCAGGTATCCACGGCAGAGCTGCTACTGCTTCTAAGTCAGGCACTGTTGTATACGTTTACAATTCATGCAGCTATGACTACCCTAAGAACGCAGGCTGTCCGTGCGGCGGCTGCGGAAATTACGGAAACCACGTAATCATCTCCCACGACGGTACATACTCTACAGTTTATGCACATCTTGCTTCTGCTTGCGTATCTGTAGGTCAGCACGTTGAACAGGGACAGACTATCGGATATATCGGCTGCACAGGCTGGTCAACAGGAGCTCATCTCCACTTTGAGGTGCGTGTCAACGGAAACCGTGTAGATCCGCTTGGATACGTTAGTCCATAACAATAAAATATACAGATTCAGGGCAGTTCACGCAACTGCCCGAATTTTTGTCAGAAAGCGATGATAAAATGAACAAGAAGATCAGTCTTGGTCTGGCACTGAGCCTTATCGCCATAGCTTCTGCGGTAACGTTCATACTCACTTCCTTCTTTTCACTTCAAAGCTTCAATAAAAAAGTCATTGATGTAAATGAGAAGAGTAAAAAATACAACTCGCTGCAGACCCTCGATTCCTACGTCCGCGAACACTACCTCGGCGATATCGACGAATCAGAGCTCAGCGACGGTATCCTAAAAGGCTATATCTCAGGACTTGACGATAAGTACTCCCGCTACCTCTCGGCTGATGAATATATCGCCGAACAGAATGAGGACGAGGGACAGCTCGTCGGTCTCGGTCTGACTCTAAGCAAGGACGAGAGCGGTTATATCCGTATCGACGAGATAATGCCCGATTCACCTGTTATCGAAGCAGGACTTAAGGTCGGCGATATCATCACTCTTATCGACGGTATTGATGTACTTGAAGCAGGCTTTGATGAATCAGTTGAAGCTATGCGCGGTCTGGAAGGCTCAGAGATAAAGCTCACCGTCCGCCGCGGCGGTATCGACAAGGACTACACCTTCACACGCCGCTCTATCGAAATGATAACCGTAAACGGCGAGATGATAACCGACCGCATCGGCTATATACAGATAACAAGCTTCAAGAAGAATACTCCCGAGCAGTTCGTGGATACGCTGGAACGCCTTACCTCAAACGGCGCAAAAGCTATAATCTTCGATGTCCGCGACAACAGTGGCGGTCTGGTCTCGGCTCTTTCGGACTGCGTTGACCCGCTTCTCCCAGAGGGAGTTATCGCCACCGCCGAGTATAAGGACGGTCACAGCGAGACTATCGTTTACTCCGACGAGAGCAGCCTGAATATCCCTATGGTAGTCCTTGTCAATGAAAATACCGCCAGCGCTGCCGAGCTCTTTGCTGCTTCACTGCGCGATGTGGGAGGTGCTGCCCTTGTAGGCGGAAAAACATACGGCAAGGGCGTTATGCAGCAGACTACCGAATTTGATAATACTAAGGGAGCTGTTGTCCTCACAGTCGCAAAATACCGCACTGCCGTTTCGGAGTGCTATGACGGCGTGGGTCTTACTCCAGATTATCCTGTGGATAATCCCGATGAGGTCGAGGACAGATCTGACGACGATCAGTACTATAAAGCGCTCGAAGTCGCTAATATGCTCCTCGGACATTAAATATGCATTCATGGGCGGAATTTTCCGCCCATTTTCTTTTTGTCAGATTGACCCTTATAATATGCGTTTTCATAAACGGTACAAAATGATGTGAAATTCAAGTGAAACACCTTGAATTTCAAAAAATAATTTTCAGATTCTACACTTTGCACAAACGAGTCATCTGCCAATAGTATAATATTGACAATAAATAAAACTTGTACGGACACCAGAGGTCATATATTATGTGGTGAGACACTTTTAAATACAGCTATTGACTTTTATTGCGTGATATAGTATAATTATATGTAATGCTATTTAAAGCTTCGGGAAGTACATGGTTTCTTTCTCTCCCGAAATGATAATATAAGGAGTGTATTGATATGGCTACAAAGAAGATGTCCAGAGAAAGCTACGACAAGCTCGTTGCAGAACTTGATGACCTTAAAATCAATAAACGTAAGGAAGTTGCCGAAAGACTTAAAGTTGCTCGTTCCTACGGAGACCTCTCCGAGAACGCAGAGTACGATGAAGCTAAAAACGAACAGGCTATCCTCGAAGCTCAGATCAACGAACTTCAGTATACTATCGACAATGCTGAGATCGTTGATGACGATAATATCTCTGTTGATGAGATCGGTATGAGCTCCAAGATCACAATAAAGCGCTTAGATACAGGCAAGGTACAGACATTCACTATCGTTGGTACAAACCATGCTAACGTTAAGGAAGGTCTTATCTCAGATGAGTCCCCTATCGGCAAGGCTGCTATGAAAAAGAGAGTCGGCGATATCTTCATCGTTGAGGCTCCCGCAGGCGAGCTGAAGTTCGAGGTCATTGAGATCTCCAAGTAATTTGAAAGGATACTTAAAATGAGCGAAAATCAGGTAAACAACCCTGTACAGGCAGAGGAAGAGCCTGCGCAGGATATAAATATACTCAAGAAGGACAGAATGGATAAGCTTGCTGACCTCAAGGAGCTTGGCAAGGATCCTTTCCAGATCACAAAGTATGACGTAACAGGTCACGCTGCTGACTACAAGAAGGAGTTCGAGGCTAAGGAAGCCGAGATACTCGCAGCTGTAGGCGATGACGAGGAGAAGAAGGCTGCTGAGCTGGAAAAGCTCAACGCTAATATTATCCGCATCGCAGGCCGTATCATGAGCTGGAGAGATATGGGCAAGGCTAACTTCATTGATGTACGCGACGCTTCCGACCGTATACAGGTATACGTTCGTTCAAACGATATCGGAGCCGACCTCTTCAAGGAATTCAAGAAGAAGTGGGATATCGGCGATATCATCGGCGTTGAAGGCTATGTATTCAGAACTCGCAAGGGCGAGATATCCATACACGCTAAGAGCATCACTCTCCTCACAAAGTCACTCCTTCCGCTCCCTGAAAAGTGGCACGGTCTGAAGGACACCGATACAAGATACCGTCAGCGTTACACTGACCTTATCATCAACCCCGAGGTAAAGGATACTTTCGTTAAGCGTTCAAAGATAATCGCTTCTATCAGACGTTACCTCGATAATCAGGGCTTTATGGAAGTCGAGACTCCTATGCTCGTTTCCAATGCAGGCGGTGCTGCTGCAAGACCTTTCGAGACTCACTACAACGCTCTCGACGAGGAAGTAAAGCTCCGTATCAGCCTTGAGCTCTACCTCAAGAGACTTATCGTCGGCGGTCTTGAAAGAGTTTACGAGATCGGCAGAGTTTTCAGAAACGAAGGCGTTGATACACGTCACAACCCTGAGTTCACTCTTATGGAGTTATATCAGGCATATACAGACTACTACGGAATGATGGATCTCACCGAGAATATGTTCCGTCACGTTGCTCAGGAAGTTTGCGGAACTACCTGCGTGCCTTACGGCGAGTACATGATCGACCTGGGCAAGCCTTTCGAGAGACTCACCATGATCGACGCTGTAAAAAAGTACTCGGGAGTTGACTTCAGCGAGATCAAGACTCTCGAAGAAGCTCGCAAGATAGCGGACGAAAAGGGTGTAGAGTACGAAGACCGCCACAAGCGCGGCGATATCCTCAACCTCTTCTTTGAGGCTTATGTTGAGGAGCACCTCATTCAGCCAACTTTCATTATGGATCACCCGATCGAGATATCTCCTCTTACAAAAAAGAAGCCCGATGCTCCTGATTATGTTGAGCGTTTCGAGCTCTTTATCACAGGCCGTGAGATGTGCAACGCTTACTCAGAGCTCAACGATCCTATCGACCAGCGTGAGCGTTTCAAGGCTCAGGAAGAAGCTCTCAGCCAGGGCGACGAAGAAGCTAACCGCACAGACGAGGACTTCCTCCGCGCTCTCGAGATCGGTATGCCTCCAACAGGCGGTATCGGCTATGGTATCGACCGTCTTGTTATGCTTCTCACAAACAGCGCATCTATAAGAGATGTACTCCTCTTCCCGACTATGAAGAGCCTGCCTGCTAATAATGGCAGAAATACACAGGAAATCAGCGAAGAATAAAACACTCGGGCGGCATAAGCATGGTGCTTATACAGAAACTTTACACGAATTTATCGGGGGAACCTTTCTGAGGAAAGGTTTTCCTCAATATCTCACGTAAAAACTTCTGTATCAGCACTGACCTTAATGCCGCCTGTTATCTTAAAAGGAAATATCTATGAAAGACAAGGATAAAACCAATATCCCCGATCCCGACAGCGAAGACAAAAAGCTCGATATACAAAAAAGCGTCTTCCAGGTCAATAAGGAGCTCCGTCAACAGCAGGAGGACAAACTCAAAAAACAGCAGGAGGAGCTCGAACGCCAGTACGCCGAGCGTGAAAAGAAAAAACGCGAGGAATACGAAAAACAGCTCCAGAATGAACGCATAGAGCTTATGCGCATGAAGCAGGGGCTCATAGATGAAAGCGAGACCATCAAGGAGGAACAGCCCGAGGAAATAAAGCTGTCGTTACCTAAAAAGATCGGCAATTTCTTCTTCCATAACAAGTGGTGGCTGGGTATTGGTGCGTTCTTCGTGTTCCTCATCTCGTTCCTGTTATACGACCTGCTGTCGAAGCCGAATCCTGACATGGTAATTCTCATGCTGTGTCCGAACGAATCTATCAGCTCGTCGGTATATCTGGAAAGCTATTTCTCGGAACTCGGCATTGACTCCAACAATAACGGAAAAGTCCTCGTGTCGGTATACTATATCCCCTACAGCGACGACGAGTACCAGAACTACACAAAGGGAGTAACAAACAAGCTCACCACCTTCCTCAACAATGCAGACGGAGTTGTCATTATCGGCGATAAAACAACTGTTACCGATCTGCTTGTGCCCGAGGAGTCACTTGTGGATCTCAGCAAGATATACCCCGATAATCCCCATGTAAAGGACTACTACTTCTATCTGAAGGATACGGATTTTGCACAGCGTCTGGGCATTCCCGATTCCGAGATACCTGATGATCTGTATTTTGCGATCCGCAAGCCGAAGGATCTCATCAATTCAAGCAAGGAAGATATGCAGGCGACATACGACAAGGACTTCCCTGTTTTCAACAAAATAGTAAACGATCTCACATAACAAAAACGGAGCTTTGTGAATACAAAGCTCCGTTTCTGTTTATCAATATCAAAACACAAGATACTCGATGACAGAGTTCGACATAAGAAAGCCCTTTGTCGTCAGCCAAACGCGCTCGCCGTCGGTTTCTGCATAGCCGTCCTTTAAAAGGGGCGGAAGTTTTCTCAGTATCTCTCCCCTGTGCTCCTCCGCATCGGACAAAAGGAGTCCCTCTTTCAGTCTCAGTCTCAGCATGGCGAACTCCTCAAAACCGCAGGGGCTTTCGTCCGTGACCGTTACATTCTGCACGGGACTGCTCACAAAATCCGCAATATCACGCTCGACTGCGAAACGCTTTCCCTTATAGCAGGAATGAGCCGCAGGACCTATGCCGAGATAGTCCATGCACTTCCAGTAACGGCAGTTATGGCGGCTCTCGAAGCCGTTTTTCGCAAAGTTCGACACCTCATACTGCATGAAGCCGTGATTTTCAAGAAGTTCCACCATTTGCAGATAAAGCTCTGCGGAAGCGTCCTCATCGGGAAGTCGGCTTCTTATCTCCTCGCAGTCGAAAGCAGTTCCGTTCTCGGTTTTCAGAATATACGCGGAGATATGCTGTATCGGCAAAGCTGCCAGACGCTCAATGGAGTACCTGAGTGCTTCGGGCTTCTGGTCGGGAAGAGCTGCCATGAGGTCGCAGGATATATTCTCAAAGCCTGCCGCAGCTGCATCGAGCACAGCCTGCTCCGCTCTTGCCGCAGTATGCAAACGTCCCAGCGTCCTTAGCTCATCATCTATCATGGACTGAACACCGATCGAAAGGCGGTTCACGCCGATATTTCGCAGTTCCGAGAGTTTCTCTGCATTGAGCGTACATGGGTTGGCTTCGAGAGTTATCTCCGCTTTTTCATCAAGTCGGAAGCTCTTTCCTATTTCATTTATCATGCTGCCGATCTTCGAAGCCGCAAGCAGCGAGGGTGTTCCTCCGCCGAAATACACTGTATCAACAAGCTGTGAATCGTCCGCGTAATGTCGTATATTACGCAAAACTGCCGCGGCGTATCCCTCCGCAGCAGCTTTAGACCAGTTTACCGAATAAAAATCACAGTATGAACACTTCCTGCCGCAGAACGGCACATGGATATATATACCGAGACTCATTTTTCGTATGCGTCGATGCGCAGTGTCTCCATCATTTTAAAGCAGAAACCGTTTACGATCTTGGGAACGATATACATATTGAGTATCAGCGCCATTACTATCGGCACCTCATGGGTATCCCACCATACGCTGTCCTTGCCGTGCATGAAAACATAGACTACAAATATAAATGAAATAAGGAAATATATAGCCGCAAATATCGTAGCTCCCTTACCGTTCACGCAGCGTTTTCCGCACTTCGGGCATACTCTGCCCTTTGATCTCATTGTCCCTGCCATTGCCTTTGTCAGCGGATTGAAGGTCTTCTCACCGCAGCATGGGCAGTTGTATATACTACTCATATTTATTCCTTTCCTTCCACAGCTGTGGACTCGACTTCTATCGGTTCAAGCTCTTTTGCGAGCTTAGTCAGCGGAACTTCGCCTGCAAGCTTTGGTGTAAGTCCAAGGCGAGCAGCTTTCTTAGCCTTTCTGCGTGTCCTGAACATACTTATAAAGTCCTCGGGGTGGAGCACTATCAACGTAAGCAGCAGCACTCCCAGCGCGACGAATATATCTCCCATATTCTCATCGAAAACAAGTCCGAATATGAGCAGGACTGCCGCTGTAACACAGAAGCCTGTTAGCGATATCTCCCTCAGCCTTATCCTTACAGCGCGGAGAACTCTGTCCGCCTTTGTATTCCTTTGCACAAACGGTTCGGCAGCAACTGTGATGATACTTGCGAAGCATATCATAACGATCGCTCCGAAAATGATATAATTTATCATATAAAGCCTCCCGTTCTCAGCTGTCCAGCTTGAGAACGCTCATGAACGCCTCCTGTGGCACTTCTACCGTACCCAGCTGGCGCATACGCTTCTTACCTTCCTTCTGCTTTTCGAGCAGCTTCTTCTTACGAGTGATATCACCGCCGTAGCACTTGGCAAGAACGTCCTTGCGCATAGCCTTAACGGTCTCACGAGCGATTATCTTACCGCCGATAGCCGCCTGAATAGGCACTTCAAAGAGCTGACGCGGAATGTTCTCCTTGAGTTTTTCCGCTATTTTACGAGCTCTTGCGTAAGCCTTGTCGGTATGGATTATAAAGCTCAGCGCATCGACTATCTCGCCGTTGAGGAGTATATCCAGCTTGACAAGCTTGCTTGGAACATATCCCATCATCTCATAATCGAATGATGCATAGCCCTTTGTGCGTGATTTGAGCACGTCAAAGAAGTCGTACACTATCTCATTGAGCGGCAGCTCGTAGTGAAGCTCGACACGGGTATCGTCGAGATACTTCATGTCCTTGAAAACGCCGCGTCTGTCCTGACAAAGCTCCATGATATTGCCCACATAGTCCGACGGCGAGAGTATGCTCGCCTTGACCATAGGTTCTTCTGCGATCTGTATGAGCGCAGGGTCGGGATAGTTGGTAGGATTGTCGATATACTGCACCTCGCCGTTGGTGAAAGTGACTTTGTATATAACCGAAGGAGCAGTTGTTATCAGGTCGAGGTTGTACTCTCGTTCAAGACGCTCCTGAATTATCTCCATGTGGAGAAGTCCGAGGAAGCCGCAGCGGAAACCAAAGCCGAGAGCGATAGAGGTCTCGGGCTCGAACGACAGCGATGCGTCGTTGAGCTGGAGCTTCTCCAGAGCTTCGCGGAGATCGCCGTACTTAGCGCCGTCAGCAGGATATATACCCGAGAATACCATGGGATTGACCTTGCGATAACCGGGGAGCGGCTCGTCGCAGGGGAACTCGTCATTAGTAACGGTATCACCCACCTGAGTGTCGCCGATGCTCTTGATAGAAGCCGCGATATAGCCAACTTCACCTGCTTCGAGACTGCCGTTGTTCACAAGGTTCGTAGCGTCCATAAAGCCTGCTTCAACAACATTGAAAACAGCTCCTGTAGCCATAAGGCGGATATTGTCTCCCACCTTAACCTTGCCTTCCTTTACGCGGACGTAGATGATAACGCCCTTGTAGGAGTCGTAATAGCTGTCGAAAATAAGCGCTTTGAGGGGCTTTTCGGGATCACCCTTAGGCGCAGGGATATCGGTAACTATCCTTTCGAGAACCTCCTCGATGTTCACGCCCATTTTCGCAGAGATACGCGGAGCGTCCATAGCAGGGATACCGATGACGTTCTCCACCTCGTTGCAGACGCGCTCGGGGTCAGCCGAGGGCAGGTCTATCTTGTTGACAACGGGGACGACTTCGAGATCGTGCTCGATAGCGAGATAGGTATTCGCAAGAGTCTGCGCCTCGATGCCCTGTGAAGCATCGACCACGAGGATCGCACCCTCGCAGGCAGCGAGAGAACGTGACACCTCGTAATTGAAGTCAACGTGACCGGGAGTGTCGATGAGGTTGAAGATATAGTCCTCGCCGTCCTTGGCAGTATACTTCAGGCGTACCGCACGAGCCTTGATAGTGATGCCGCGCTCACGCTCGATATCCATATTGTCGAGAAGCTGATCCTCCATATCGCGGATAGCGACAGTTTCGGTCTTTTCGAGGATACGGTCGGCAAGTGTGGACTTACCGTGGTCTATATGTGCTATAATACAGAAATTTCTGATCTTATCGTTAGCCAATGTTTTACCTCTTTTCAAAACATATTTACTCATGATAATTATAACAGAAACGGCGCGGTTTGTAAAGAGTTTTGCGGCATAAAAAAGAGCGGACACAAAGTCCGCCCTCAGTTTTTATTAAAACTTATCTATATCTGTTGTTATGTTCTTCTATAGCTTTATCAATAAGTCTGTTTATCTTGCGAACTGTAATTCTGCCTGCATAACCGTCAGCATCTACTGCACCAATATTTTTATAAACCTTAGCCTGAATATATTTAACTGACTTTATTGTGTTCGGACCATAGTATCCATCAACTATCAGCCTTTTACTTCTGTCAAAATTCAGATTTTCGATAACGAAGTTAATAGCTGACTGAATCCATTTTACTTCATCGCTACAAGCGTAAGGATTATAGTATCCATTTGCTCTTGTAGGCTCAGGATACTGCTGAAAATATGTATCATAGTTACCAGATGCTGATGCGGTCAGTGTATTTTCACTGAAAACTGATACATTATTTGATACTGCTGGTGCAAGTGTAAGCGCACACATAACTGCTGCTGATGTAACAACAAATGCTCTTTTAATTTTGTTCATTGATATAAACCCTCTTTAAATTAGTAATGTTAAAATTGGTATGTTTTGTAAAAAGTGCACTAAATTACAGTTATTATTATAGCATAGATATTGCTGTTTGTCAAGTTCTTTAAATTTAAATAAATAATAATACAATAGTAATTAACAAATATTAAATCATACAAAAAATTGACGGATAAAAAATAAGGGCGGATAATATCCGCCCCTACACATAGTATCAATTATGCTTTTCCGGCGATAGATCTCTTGCCGAGGAGGAACTCCTGGATAGCCAGAGCGTCCTCGGTAGTAACTCCCTTGCTTGTGCCGGGGATATCAGCGTTATTCTGACCCTGAACAGTGATATGTGTCTTTTCAGTACCAGTTATGCTGTACTTGTCAGGATTTGCAAGACTCTGCATTACGAGAACAACGTCACCCATGTCAACGCTTCCGTCGCAGTTAGCATCGCCGAGCTTAACGTCCTTGACCTCGGTAGTAACTGTTGTAGTGGTACTGCTTGTAGTAGTGGTATTGCTTGTAGTAGTGGTATTGCTTGTAGTAGTTGTCTGCTTTGAAGTAGTCGTTATAGTCGCAGATGTGGTAGTAGTAGTGATCTTAGGCTGGTCACTGCCATTTTTACCACCGTCCATATTGCTGCCCTCGCCTGAAGCCACGAAGTCGCCCAGTGAAACGCCGTTGCCTGCTGTTCCGAGCGGTATCTTGTGGTCAAGGCTTATGTACTTGCCGCTCTTTGTCTGCCAGAGTGAAGGCTCAACGAATTCGTACTTCTCGTCGTCCCACTTCTGGAAGTTATCATACATAAGTCCGCCTGTATCCGATGAATTCTCATTGAAGCACCAGAATGTGTGGTGGATACGCTTCTTTATCATGTAGTCACGCAGAGTTGTGAGCCAGTGAGTATTTGCACCTGACGGGTCATTCTCCTTGTCTATGAAGCCGCCCCATTCGCCCATGAGCAGCGGAGCCTTATGCTCCTCAACAAGATATGCCCATGTGTCGTACCAGTACTCTTTAAGGAGAGACTCCTCGTCGAATTTATAGCTTGTCCAGTTTGGCTTTGTGCCTGTTAAGTGGAACCACTCCTGCTCATATACAAACGGACCGTAGTCGTGAGGAGAATATACGAGCTGGCTCTGGCTTGAACCAAGATCTACAGGGAAATCCTTTGCGCCGCGGAAGTTAGCTCCCCACCATGCGCCGTAATACGGCTGATACTCGGACTCGCCGTAGTGAGCATAGTCAGTAGATGGTGAATTCCAGTCGAATCCCTTTTCGATCTTCGGGTAAACCTCGATACCCTCTACCATTATGAGGAGGTTAGGGTTCTTATCGAGGCACGCCTTAGCACCCTTTTCAGCACCGTAGCGCCAGTTATTGGCATCTGAGGAACCGTCCCATTTTGCAAAGCTGCCCTCGTCCTTTTTGCCGTGGGGTTCGTTCTTCAGGTCGATAGCGATAATGGTATCGTCGTCCTTGTAGTAGTCTGCGAACCATGCAAGTGCATCGAGCCAGTCCTTCTCGGAAAAGTTATTATCGTACCAGAGCGGAAAATTATGACCAGCGGAATTTGTGGTAGCGCAATGGATATCCATCATTATCTTGATGCCGTCCTCTTTGCACCATTCAACTACCTTGTTCCAGATGTCAAAGCTGTACATAGGTGTACCGCCTTCAACGCCCTCTATGGTAAGCTCAGGATTTTTATACTCGTTGAGCTTGATTATTGGATCGGGCTTTCCTGCCTTCCACTGGAGAAGAATCTCTGTAGACATAGGTACACGGAGCAGATTGAAGCCGTGATCTGCGATAAGATCAAGACAGTGGTGAACGTTTGCCGACCATGCACCGTCAAATATCTGGCTGCCTACGTTGTAGCCGAACCAGTTTACACCTGTGAGCCATACCTCGTTGCCGTTCATATCAACGATCTGTGCTTTATCGTTGACATGGAGCCAGTCGTCGTGACAGTCATCTACAGCAACTGCGACATTAGTATCGCCGCTCTGAGCTGCTGTAGGAACAAATACTAATGCTGCGGCTGAAGCTGATGCAACGAGCTTCTTTAAAATTGATGTTGCCATGTTTTTTCCCTCTCTTTTCAGCAAAAATATGATAACTTCATTATAACCTCTTTTTACACGGTTGTCAACGATATTTGCGTGTTTCCGCAATAATTGCAGCTTTTTATCATATTTTCACGATGCAAAGAAAAAGTTTGAATCAAAAGAGAGTATCACAGCTCCATTTTTATCAACAGCTCTTCTATGGAATCTGCAAGGTGCACCGACTTTCTGTCAACGGACTGAACTGCCAGTACCTCGTCGGACTCGTTATCTGCCATTACCAGCCATCCGTCGTCGCCGTCTATGGAGCAGCCTCCTATTTTCAGCCAATTGTGCTCATTAAGGTAATTCGTGTCCTCGAAATTGAAGTTTACCGCAAGCAGCTCCGATATATCGGTATCGGGAACAAGCATATCAAGAGTCACCCCTATAGTGCCGAGCTCGCTGTCAAAATGCCCGTCAAGGGGCAGAAACCGGTATACCGACAAATATTCCCTTATCTGTTCGGATACACGGAATCCCAGTATGCTTTCGGCTTTGGCAAAGTCCACAGGCTTATCCTGCAAAACGGGTGTCCATTCCGCATAGCCCTCATTATCAAGAGTATCGTTCAGATACAGTCCCATATGGCTAAGTTTTTCGATATACGGCTTTTTTCTGAGAAAAATGACAGCGTTTGCGGCTTTTTCAAAGTAGGTATCGAATGCTTCTTTCATTGACATGGCGTTTCCTCCGTTTACTGATTTTTTATTATTATATCAGCACACAGCGCCAAAGTCAATCGCCCTATTTCAGCAGCTCCTCACGCATATAGTTCAGCAGTTTCTTTTCGCGGCGCGACACCTGCACCTGCGTCATACCGAGAGCCTTTGCGGTCTTTGACTGAGTGAGCCCCTTGAAATAGCGGAGCTCCAGCAGAACGCGGTCATTTTGGGCGAGCCGTGACATTATCTGCCGAAGTGCAAGGAGGTCGGTTATGTTCTCATCGGGAGCTTCGGTAGGGATATCGGTCTGTCCCTCGTCGTCATCAGCGGAAGTAAGTGACAGCAGCGGCTGGCTAACGCAAAGCGCTTCTGAAACGTCGCTCTCATCTGCCCCCGAAAGCTGTGAAAGCTCGGCTATAGTTGGTTCGCGCATCTCGCGCTGACGGAACTCCTCGCAGATACGCTGCAAACGCATAGCCAGCTCCTTCAGGCTGCGGCTGACACGGATAACTCCACCGTCCCTGAAAAGCCGCTTTATCTCTCCCAGTATCACAGGAACGGCATAGGTGGAGAACTTCACGTCCCTGCCGCTGTCGAACGCCTTCACAGCTTTGAGCAGCCCGATACAGCCTGCGGAATACAGGTCTTCGTACTCTATCCCACGTCCGCGGAAACGGTTCGCGCAAAGGTGGACAAGTCCCAGATTTTCCTCGGCAAGAGGCTTCTTTGTCTCAGTCTCCATGTTCCGACAGCCTTTTGCGCATAGTTATGGTAGTCCCCTTGTCGGGAGCGCTTTTCACTTTCAGCTTGTCCATAAAGGTCTGCATGACGGAAAAGCCCAGTCCCGAGCGCTCCTCCTCGGGAGCAGTAGTAAAGAGGGGCTCCATTGCCTGCTCCACGTCTGCTATCCCGCAGCCCTTGTCCTTTACTCTTATGTATATTATCCTTTCGGGCAGCAGCCTTACTGTCAGCTCGATATTGCCTTTTTTATGCCTGTAGCCGTGGACTACCGCATTCGTAACTGCTTCGGAGACAGCTGTCCTTATATCGGAAAGCTCCTCCACTGTGGGATCTGCCTGCACCAGAAACGACGACACGACAGCCCTTGCCGTGCTCTCGTTGACAGACAGCGACGGCATGGTGAATTTTATCTCATTCAGTATTTCCATTGCTTTTTCTCCTTTTTTCAGTCAGCCGTTAGTCTTCAGCTATTGCAGGAGCTGCCTTTGGCAGCCCGTATTTGCAAGTTCATGTTATATTTGCATATCGTGCCGAAACGAAAACAAATCAAAGTTTTCGTACAGAGTGAGCGAGACGGCTCAGTCCGCAGCATGGCAAGGTGGCAGCGTCACTCTGCGGCTAAGGGCTGACGGCTTTATTACATTACAGTATCTTCACTATGCGTTCTATGCCTGCAAGCTTCAGAACGCGCTTTATGTACGGCTGAGGATTGTGTACCTCAAGCCTGCCGCCGCACTCGCGCATCAGCTTGCTGCGTCCCATTATAAGCCCGATGCCCGAGCTGTCCATGAACGTTATACCGCCGAGATCTATGGCAAGCTCACGGGGCTGGGCTGTTATTATGTAGCGGTCGAGCTCACTGCGCAGTTCCTTTGCATTGTGGTGGTCTATTTCACCGCTGAGCACCGCAACTGCTGAACCGTTCTCACTTTTTATGTCTATTTTCATCGCCTTTCCTCCTTTTCAGTGACGGCTTATGCCTCTTTATGCCCTATTATACCACCGCAGCCGACAGAAATTTGTCGAAACCGCGCCCGTGTTTATTTTTCTCAAAAACAATTGAAACTTTCGCCCTTTGGTGATATAATGTAGTATGTGTTATTATGACCGATTAAAAATGTTTCAGGGGGAAAATATGGTTTTATACTTTTCGGCTACGGGAAACACCGAATTTCTGGCAAAGGAGCTTTCAAAAAGGCTCGGTGACAGTTCTCTGAACCTCATAAACAGGATAAAAGAGCAGGACTTCTCGCCTGTCGCTTCCGACAAGCCCTTTGTGATCTGCGCTCCTGTATATATATGTGAGATGCCTCGTTTTCTCAGCGCTTACCTCAAAAAGCTCCCGCTGACAGGCTCTGATAAAGTATACTTCATCATGAGCAGTGCCGGCTACAGCGGTATTTCGAGCTATCTTGCGAAAAAGCTGGCAAAGAGGAAGGGACTTCGTTACATGGGGTGCAGCGAAGTCGTTATGCCGAGAAATTACTTCATCGGGCATTATCCCATGCAGTCGGGCGAGGAAATAAAGCAGCGCCTGCTCAATGCTTACGAACAGGTCGGCAGCATCGCCGATAATATCGCAAAAGGCAAGATGCTCCGTTCCCGTCACGTCTATATGTTTGAGAAAGCCATCACACTGCCCTTCAATCCTGTCTGGAGCAAACTCAAGCTCAAGGCAAAGGACTTCGCCGCTACTGACAAATGCGTGACCTGCGGCAGATGCGTGCAGGTGTGCCCCCTCAATAACATCTCCATAAAGGACGGCAGACCCGTATGGAGCGACAACTGCACACACTGCATGGCGTGTATCGGGAACTGTCCTGCCGAAGCCATAAATTACGGCAATGCAGGCGCTTCCAAAGCAAAGTACAACTTCAGTAAGTACAAACACTTCCTGAACGAAAAAAATACCGATATCCACACCCCTGACCCAAAGATATACAAAAGGAGAAAAAATGGCTAAACAATTCTGGAAAGGCAGTACTCTTCTCGCACCCGTGCCTGCCGCTCTCGTGACCTGCGGCACTATGGAAGAACCCAATGTGCTCACTATCGGCTGGACGGGCATAGTATGTACAAGACCGCCAATGACCTATATATCTGTGCGTCCCGAACGCTATTCCCATGATATCATAAAGAATTCAGGCGAATTCGTCATAAATCTCACTACCTCGGCTATGTGCCGCGAGACCGACTTCTGCGGTGTCAAAAGCGGCAAGGATACCGACAAGCTGGCAGTCTGCGGCTTCCATACCGTCCCTGCACACGAGGTAGCTCCGCCGCTTATCGAGGAATGTCCCCTGAGCCTTGAATGTCGGGTCGTTGACGAAAAGCTCCTCGGCTCTCACACCATGTTCCTTGCCGAGATAGTCGGCATAGACGCTGACGAGAAGTTCATCGACAGCAAGGGCAAACTCAATTTACAGCAGTGCGGTCTCATGGCTTTTGCCCACGGTGAATACTTCGCCCTCGGAAGGAAGCTGGGCGACTTCGGATTCTCTGTCCGCAAAAAGAAGAAGCACCGCAAGCCGCCGCAGAAAAAGTCATGACGAGATATCCTCGATGAAGCGCTTCAGTTCACTCTCGGACGAGAAATATATCCCATCGGCGAGCATCTCCCTGTCATGGTCGGGAAGCAGGCGCAGGTCAACATCTATCAGCAGGTACGGCTTTTCAGCTCCCCTTCTGAACACCGCAGCCCTTCCCCCGCTCTCACGGACAGTGAAAAGAGGGTCTTCCTCCTGCTCAATGGCAGCTGCTGCCAGCCGTGTTTCGAGATTGTGTCTGCGCACTGTTTGTCCCAATGTGCATACCGTTATGAACCCCGATACCGTTATTGCTGTAAGAAGCGTAAAATAAATCATTTTCGCACTTTTCAGCGTCATTATATCACTCCTTTGCCGAATTATCCTTAAATATTATCGCCCGATTTTTCTATATTATACAAAATGCCGATTTTTTCGGAAAAGCCTTAACATTTACGCATCAAAGTGATATAATGTATAATGTATATTTATATGCAAAAATATATTTGAAAGGAGCTGCCGCCTCTTTCATGGCGGTCATTCTTGCAAAATGAAAGATAAAAATTACCCACCTTCCGATCAGTTCAGCAGCAGACCTGCCGAACGTCAGACACCACCAAAAAAGAAAAAGAAAAAACACAGCAAGCCTTTCATCATCTTCAAAAAGCTGATGACTGTTATCGCTACCACGCTGCTCTCGCTGACGCTGGTATGCATTATAACGGGTACTATCGTTACAACGGCTCTGACTGTCTACGTCCTCAACTTTATGGACGAATCAACAAATATTACTATCCAGGAGCTGGAATCGGGAAGCGATACCTACTTCTACGGTGACGAGCTCAATCCCGAAACAGGCGAACCTGAGCTTTCTGTCATACACTGGGTGCCTAACCAGGTAAACCGTATCCCTGTCGGCATAGAAAGAATCCCACAGCACGTCCGCAACGCTTTCGTTTACACCGAGGACGAGCGTTTCTACGTTCATGACGGTGTTGACTACAAGCGTACATTCTCGGCTTTCGCAAATATGTTCCTTCACTTCTACGATACCGAGCAGGGCGGTTCAACTATCACTCAGCAGCTCATCAAAAACCTTTCGGGCGATGACGAACATACCCCGCAGCGTAAGATACGTGAGATATTCTCCGCTATGCAGCTGGAAAAGACCTACTCAAAGGACGAGATACTTGAGGAATACCTCAATTATATCAGCTTCGGCGGCGCTACAAACGGTATACAGCTCGCTGCTATCAACTACTTCGGAAAGAGCGTCGAAGACCTCACTATCCCCGAGGCTGCTGTTCTCGCTGCTATCCCTAAGAGCCCTGAGGAATACGGCCCTTACGTTGAGTACTATGAGGACGACGACCCGAACAAGCGCCTGCTTATCGACGGACGTGCAAATAACAAGCCCCGTCAGGAATACGTTCTCTACAAGCTCTATGAGAACGGCGTTATCTCATACGATGAATACCAGCAGTATATAGCTGCTCCGCTCATATTCAGAGACTCAGAGGAATACAAACAGGCTCACCCGGAGGAGGAAGCTCAGAAGCTCGAAGAGGAAGAGCGTTCTTACAGCTGGGTAGTCGATGCGACTTACTATGAAGCTGTACAGATATTCATGGACAAGTTCGATCTCGAATACGACAAGGCTATGGAAAAGCTCCAGAAGGGCGGCTATAAGGTATATACCACCTACGATGCAAGAATGCAGAAGCATGTTGAGGATAAGCTCCTCGACATAAACAATATAGTACCTGATTGGCAGGTACGCAAATACGCCGACATGGAGCCATACGGCAGCCCTGACGGCGTAGCAGAGGAATACCTCCCGCATATCGCTTTCGTCGCTCTGAACTACGAGGGCGAGGTGCTCTGTGCAGTCGGCGATATCGGACCAAAGGTAGGCTCTCTCGGCACAAACTACGCTGTTCGTAAAGCAGACGGCAGACAGGTAGGTTCAACTATCAAGCCTATCACGACCTATGGCTACGGTATCGAAACAGGTCAGATCTGCTGGGGAACACCTATAAAGAACTACGGTATCTTCAAGGGCGAGGACGGAAATATGTGGCCGTTCAACTACGGAAGAGAAGCAGGTAACGGTAGTAACCTTCCTGTATATTACGCACTCCAGAAGTCTTTCAATACTGTTCCTGCTCAGCTCTGCGAACAGTTCGGCATAGATAACGTATACAAGTTCGCTACGGAAAAGCTCGGCTTACAGCTCGATCCCGCAGATAAGAACTACTCACCTCTGACCATCGGTTCACTCGATACAGGTGTAACTCTCGAAAACCTCGTAAACGCTTATCTCCCTTACGGAAACCGCGGTATCTATAACGAGGCTCACATAATCTCACGTATCGAGGACAGCACTCAGCAGATAATCTACCAGAACAACGGCAACCCAAGACCTGCCGTATCTGACGAGACCGCATGGGTAATGAACAGACTCCTCAAAAACGTTGTTGAAAACGGTACAGGTACTGCCGCAAGACTCACCAACAAGGTCGTAGTCGGAAAGACAGGTACTACCGAGGACTGGTACGACGAGTGCTTCGTAGGTCTTACACGCGATTTCGTAAGCGGTATGACCATGGGTTATAAATACAAGACTCCTTCGCTTGAACTTAAAGGCATCAATTCAGCTCAGATATGGCAGAACATCATCGGTGATTACGCTAATACGATGTACCCTGATACAGGAAGTGACTTCGACTCAGTCAAGTCTGTAATCGAAGCTCCTATGTGTACTTCTACAAACCAGATCGCAGGACAGTACTGCGGCAAGGGTCCGATAGGCTACTGGAAGTCGGAAGTTACAGATACCTATTCTCCTCCATACTGCGCAGGCGCTCACGGTTACTCGAATAATTCACAGACAGGCGGCAGCACCACAGGCAACGGCGGCGGTACTGCTACAGGCGGCGGTACTGCTACAGGCGGCGGCACTGCTACAGGCGGCGGCACTGCTACAGGCGGCGACGCTACAGGCGGCGGCACAGGCGGCGGTACTGCTACAGGCGGCGACGCAACAGGCGGTGCAGGCGGCTACACAGGCGGCGATGCAACAGGCGGCGGCACAGGCGGTTACACAGGCGGCGGCGACGCTACAGGCGGCGGCACAGGCGGCGGTACTGCTACAGGCGGCGGCGGTGACGCAGGCGGTTACACAGGCGGCGGCGATGCAGCAGGCGGCGGCGGTGACGCAGCAGGCGGCGTTTAATATTGATAACAGGTGATATTTTGAACGATAAGATCAGATTGTGCTGTCCATGCCATTTTGGGCTGGAAAGCGTATTAAAATATGAAATACAAAAAATAGGCGGTACTGACCTGAAAGTCAGCGACGGAAAGATAAGCTTCACGGGCGACGAGAATATCCTCGCCCGCGCCAATCTTTGCCTTTCTACCGCAGAGAGAGTTCTTGTTGAGCTCATCGAATTCAAAGCCACGACCTTTGAGGAGCTCTTTCAGGGCGTTAAGGCTGTGGAGTTGGAACGCTACATCGGTCCACAGGACGCTTTTCCTGTAAAGGGATACTCCCTCAACTCTGCACTTCACAGCGTTCCCGACTGCCAGTCTATAGTAAAAAAGGCGGCAGTTGAAAGGCTCAAATCCAAGTACGGTATAAACTGGTTCGACGAAAGCGGTCCCACAGTGCAGATAAAGTTCAGCATACTCAAGGACGTGGTTTCCATTTACCTCGACACAAGCGGTGTGGGACTTCACAAGCGCGGCTACAGGAGAAATTCCAACGCCGCACCGATCAAGGAGACTCTCGCAGCAGGCATCATCGACCTTGCAAGAGTCCGTCCCGACTCAATAGTATGCGATCCTTTCTGCGGAAGCGGTACTCTCCTCATAGAAGCTGCTCTCAAAGCGCTGAAAATAGCTCCCGGCATCAACAGACGCTTTGCGGCTGAAAAATGGAGCTGCTTCGATCCGAAGCTGTGGCAGGAAGAAAGAAAAAGAGCTATCGACAGCGTTGACAGAACCGCTGAATTTCACGGAATAGGCGCTGATATCGACGACGCAGCCGTAGCGCTGACGCTGGATAACGCTCACAAGGCAGGCATAAAGTCAAGGCTGAAGATCGAACAGGCTGATATAACGAAGTTCGTTCAGCCTGAGGACTCAATAGTCATCTGCAACCCTCCATACGGCGAGCGACTGCTCGAACTGAGAGAGGCTGAGGACATATACCGCAAAATGGGAAGAGTCCTCGGAAAGGGCGGCAGCAAACAGAGCTACATCATCTCCCCACACGAGGAGTTCGAGAAGTTCTTCGGCGCGGAAGCACACAAGCGCAGAAAGCTCTACAACGGCATGATAAAGTGTCAGTTATATATGTACTTCTAACTATAATTTTCATAGAGCCATTTAAGGGAACGCTTTCATTTGCAAGGCGTTCCCTCTTTCAAAACAGACCAACATACTGCTTGCAAAACTAAAAGCTCCGTTTTTCGCGGAGCTTTCATTTTAGGTGATGATATGAGATATGCATTAAAAAGAAGGCTGCTGCACCTGTTCTTCCCGACCCGATGCCCCATATGCGGCTGCATAATAGGAGCTATGGACAGATTCTGCACAGACTGCTCCGATAAGCTGAACGTTTATGATGACTGTCTTAGCATTGAAGGCGCTGAGAGCTTTACTGCCGCTTTCAGATATGACGACACTTCTAAGCCTGCAATATTTCTCCTGAAACGCGGCGTGGACGGAAATGCAGCGTATGCACTCGGCGGAGCTCTGGCTGACAGGATAAAAGCCGACGGTATCGCAGACTGTATCGACGTTATAATCCCTGCACCCATGCACCGAAAAGACATAAGGCGCAGAGGTTTCAATCAGGCAGTTCTTATAGCCCGTGAGGTCGGACGGGAGCTCGATATCTCCGTCGATGAAAAGGCAGTCTCCAAAACACGCCTTACTCAGGCACAGAAGCAGCTGGACAGACTTTCCAGAACAATGAATCTAAAGAACGCTTTTACCGCCGATCCCTCCCGACTGAAAGGCAAACGTGTACTGTTGGTCGATGACATATGCACAACGGGCAGCACTCTCCGCGAGATAACCTCTGTCATAAAGAAAAACGGCGCAGCTTCTGTCAGATGTGCCTGCTGCTGTAAGACCTACAGGAATGATCCCAAAGGAACTTCTGAACGAGTATCGCAAAATGCTCAGCCCAAAACATAATAAAACTGCGGTTTTAACATCTTGAACAGCTAAACCAAAGCCCCGAAGCATCGCAAAACACTTCGGGGCTTTTATCATCTCTTTTTCTGGAATTCCTTTATGTCATATATCGGGTCGCTGCCTGACAGATTTGCATAAAACGCAAGTATCACCGAGGCATCTGACGAATCCACAAAGCCGTCGCTGTTTACGTCAGCCGCCTTGTTCTGGCGTGGGTCAGTGAATGAAGATGCTTCGCCAATGGACTGCAATGCGTATTCCTTGAGGACCGTCGATGCGTCAACTGCATCAACGAACTTGTCATTGTTTACATCGCCGAGAATATAATCAAGGTTTGCAAGAACCTTTATACCTCCCCTATCAAGACCACTGCTGAATATGTACTTTGTCATGGCATCTGCCTTTTCGTCATACGCATAATTGCTGAAAAGCGGCTGTAACTTGCCGTATTTGGACTTTCCAATCTCAAAGGTGAACTCGTCCCCTGCCTTGCAGTCATCAGGGAGAGTTACATCTATCGTCCACATTACGCCGTCCTTGCCGAGGTCAGCCTTACCGCTGGTGCTCAGCACAACGAAGTCCCCTGTATCGCCCATTACATTTACAGCGGTAAGCTCGTCTATAGCCGCACCCTTCTTGATCTCGCCTATCTTCAAGCGCTTGTCGTAGTATACATATAATAATGTATCACAGTAGAGCTTGTCCGCGCCTTCAACGGATATAACGAGCTGTTCCTTTCTGCCCACAGCATCTTCAAAATAGACCTCTGTGCGGCTGAGTCTGAACTCAGGCTTTCCCTGCTGAGCTGCTCTGCTTGTGGTAGTGGAAGTAGTTGTCGAAGTTGTTGTGGTGGAAGTTGTACTCGTAGTTGTGGTAGTGGGCTTCGATGTTGTGGAAGTCGTACTCGTTGTCGTGGTAGTGGGCTTCGATGTTGTGGAGGTCTTACTCGTAGTCGTGGTAGTGGGCTTCGATGTTGTGGAAGTCTTACTCGTAGTCGTGGTAGTGGGCTTCGATGTTGTGGAAGTCTTACTTGTGGTCGTGGTAGTGGGCTTCGATGTTGTGGAAGTCTTACTTGTAGTCGTGGTAGTGGGCTTCGATGTTGTGGAAGTCGTACTCGTTGTCGTTGTCATGGGAGCCGGAGCAACAGAAGTAGTTGTTAAGACAGGCTGCTCATTCCTGATAGTTCTGCTTATGTAGTTGTACCTCATTGCATAATCGAGAGCCATTGAACCTCTGTAGCTGCGGATTATTCCGTTATATCTTGATGCTTTGCCGTCCGCAGCAGCTGCATTGCATATTGTATCTCCGCTGTCATATATCTTGCATTCCGAGTTGTATATCTCTATCTCGTCAAGCTTTGAGCAGTTCCTGAAAGCGTCTTTTTTTATCTCGGCAACACTTGCAGGAAGCTTTATAAAGGTTATCGCCGAACCGTCAAAAGCAGTTTCGTCAATAACAGTCACGGGCAGTCCTGAAATATTCGTCTCCACTGTGATCTCGTCCTTTGCAGCTTTACCGCTGTATAGCTCAACGTGATCGCTGTACTTTCGGTATATCACGTCACCTACCGATACTGTGGAATAGCCGAAAGTATCTGTCTTAACTATGTCCTCGCCGACTGTACTTGCCGCAGGAACTGAACCTGCCATGATAAAAGCTGCGATAGCTGCTGATATTACTCTATTAAGCTTCATACTTACCTCCCTGATATAATAAACTGCCGAAGTCTCGGCAGAATTTATTTTTTGTCGTTATAATCGTAAAAAAGCTCGTCCATGAGCTTGTCATAGCCGCTTCTGTCTCCGAAGGCAGCTTTTATCAGAGCGCCTGCATTTCTGAATATGAGCTTGAAATACAGCAAGTCTCCCATATCGTCAAACTTCCTTGTGGAATTGATGAGGTGATTTTTCTTCAGACAGCCATACCTCCTGCCAATCGACTTCCCGTATGCTCTCAGAGCCTTTGCAGTAGCGATATCCTCGCCTGCCTTTTTATCGGCAAAGCCTCCCACAGCCTCAAAGCTTGACTTTTCAGCCCAGAATATACCGCAGTACAGTCCCGTCAGTCCGAAACCTGCACGGCACATCATATCATTGAGCCATAACGGAAACGAATAACGCTCGAAGCGAATGGGCGCTCCGCCGCCAATGTACTTTCTGCTGTTGAGCATACCAAGAACTTCACGGATAGTCCCGTCAGTCATGCGGTTATCGCAGTCGATGGTCATTATCACCCTTCCTTGCGCAGCCCTGATGCCTGCATTTCGCACAGATGCTATGCACCTGCTCTCATCTGAAATGACCCGCGCACCGTTTTCAGCAGCAAGCTCTGCCGTTAAGTCGGTGCATCTGTTGCATACAACGATGATCTCAACACCGCACTTTACACGAGAAGCCGCCTGTTTTATGGAATCAATGCATCTTACCACATATTTTTCCTCATTATGTGCAGGCACGATCACTGATACAGCTATTTTACCCATAAATGGCTCATCTCCTCCGAAGTTGACTATAATACTCTATTATTATAAGCTTTTAATTAATAAAAGTCAATAGCAGCGCGGACGACAACCGTTCGTCCCTGCAACAGGCTCATGTTACATATATTCAGATCCGTCCGTGATATCGGACACGATCAATTCCATCTTCCCCGTTCCGAATTATGCTAAAGGCTGAGCTCTCTGACTAACCACTAATTGCTGAATCTTAAAAAACTTTAAAAAAATGCTTGACAACTACAATTATATATGTTAAAATGGAAGTACCTCGTTGGGGGTCTATTTTTTTGTCCCGGTGCGAGGGAGGCAAACAACCTACCTTCGGTAACGAAGGAAGTACTAATTCAGGAGGTGCCGATATGAGAGTAAAGGTTACTTTAGCTTGCACAGAGTGCAAACAGCGCAACTATGTTTCCAAGAAAAACAAGAAGAACGACCCTGACAGAATCGAAATGATGAAGCATTGCAAGTTCTGCAGAAAGCATACTCTTCACAGGGAAACAAAGTAATCGGAAGGGGTATTTATGGCTAAAGATACAACTTCAGAAAAGAAGTCCGAGAAAAAGGAAGGCGGAAAACTCCGCAAATGGTTCAAGGACCTCAAAATCGAATTCAAAAAAGTGGTTTGGCCAACCAAGAAGACAGTTGTCAACAACACCTCAGTTGTTGTGGGCGTTATAGTCGCTTCAGCTGCACTTGTTGGAATCATCGATCAGTGCTTTCTTTTCGTACTGCGTCTTATCTATAACGCAGGCTAATTTCTAAAGGAGATCAGGAGGAATATTATGTCAGAAGCAGCAAAGTGGTATGTTATCCACACGTATTCAGGCTATGAGAATAAGGTAGCTCAGAATATTGAAAAGGTTGTCGAAAACCGTAAGCTTCATGAACTTATCCAAGAGGTCAGAGTCCCTACAGAAAAAGCTACTGAGATCACAGACGGCAAAACCAAGGAAGTAGAACGCAAGACCTATCCGGGCTACGTTCTCGTAAAAATGATAATGAACGATGACTCATGGTACGTCGTTAGAAATACCAGAGGCTGTACAGGCTTCGTCGGACCCGCTTCAGAGCCTACTCCCCTTTCGGAAGAGGAAGTTCAGAAGCTCTTCGGTATTGAGGTAGCATCAGTTACCGTCAATTTCAAGGTCGGCGATAGTGTGCGTATCTCGGGTACTGCTATGGACGGATTCATCGGCGTTGTTCAGAACATCAATCTCGACGATCGCTCAGTAGATCTTCTTGTATCTATGTTCGGTCGTGAAACTCCTACTACCCTGCCTATAAGCCAGGTAGTTCTGGTAGAGGATTAATTCAGGTCAAAAAGAACCCATTAGCTTAGGGGTTCAGTGGGAGAGGTAAAATAATTCTTGCCTCGCCATTTACCACATTTATGGAGGTGCGAATACATGGCACAGAAAGTAGTTGGCTACATTAAGCTTCAGATCGCAGCAGGAAAGGCTACTCCTGCACCACCTGTTGG
>NZ_JAILNU010000012.1 GCF_024691275.1 Ruminococcus sp.
CGGCAATACGGAGTGTTGCAATGCTGATGCCTGCGCTTTTCATCTGCTCAAATACCATAAATGCCGCCACGAACATCATCATGGCATTGGCAAGCTCCATTGAACCATTCAGATACAGTGCCGCAGTAACGATCATGATAAAGACCGCAAACAGGTTCAGCACGATCTGCTGGAAGATCTGATAGGGGGTCATCTGCTTTTCAATTGCAAGGTTTTTATCACAGCTTTGCTCTATGGCAGAGCTTACCGCACTCGAAGAGCTTTTACCGAGATGAAAACTTTTGATAACGCTGATACCCTGAACAGCTTCAAGGACTTTTTCAACGAGCGTTTCCTGCGCACGCTGTCTTTCAGGAGCGCCTTTGCGTGAATGTTTCTCCTGTAAAGAGGTGGTCCAGATAAACGCCGCCATACCGACAAATACAATGATACCGATACGCCAGTCAAACAGCAGCACCGACAGTGCGAATACAACAGAATTGATAAAACCGCCAAGCACCGTAACAAGTACAACAGGTGCAGTGTTCTCAACGTCTGTAAGTATTGTGGTGGTGATAGCCGTCATCTGTCCGAGATTGTTCTTGTTGAAATACCCCATAGGAACCGACCTGAGCTTGTTGCCAATGGAGATACGCTTGTTTGCTACCATGAAATAGCCTGCGTGAACTCTCTGAAGCTGAGAGAAAGTGTTCAGAACTATCCTTCCCCCAATGCTCAGCACCATGATACCAAGGGCGTAAAGTGCAGTCATTTTTGAGGTATCGCCGCTTGTCAGCGCTTTGAGTATCACAAACACTGCCGCAAATTGCAGCGCATAGAATATCGAATGAAGAAGTGCAAGAACGATAGATCTTTTGATATTCTTCTGCTCGCTTCCTGCGAAGTCCCATATCTTCTTGAATGCGCTTATCATTCTGATGCACCTCCTTTTGCACCTGTGTGAGCCTGCCACATATTGCGGTAAAGAACCGAACGGTCAAGCAGCTCCTTATGCGTTCCGTGTGCGGCAACTGTTCCTTCATTCAAGACGATGATGTTGTCAGCATCGGTTATGGTGGAAAGCCTGTGAGCGATAACAATGACTGTTTTTCCCTGCACGAGCTTAGCGATAGCGCTTTGTATCACAGCTTCGTTTTCGGGGTCGATGTAAGCAGTAGCTTCATCAAGGATAACGATAGGTGCATCTTTGAGCATAGCTCTTGCAATGGCTATACGCTGCCTTTCACCGCCCGAGAGATGTCCGCCGGCACTTCCGACTACCGTCTGATAGCCCTTGTCCAGCCCTCTGATGAAATCATCACAGCCTGCTGCCTTTGCGGCATTTATCACCTCTTCGTCAGTTGCGCCGGCCTTACCCTTGCGGATATTTTCCATGACCGTTTCATCAAACAGGAAGTTGTTCTGCTCAACGTAAGCGATCCGCTCGGTCTGTGCTTCAAGGGGAATATCACGGACGTTCTGTCCGCCTATTAGCAGTTTGCCGTCAGTCACGTCCCAGAAGCCTGCGATCAGCTTTGCAACAGTGGACTTACCGCTTCCCGAATGACCGACCAGTGCCGTGACCTTGCCTTCGGGGATCGTCAGGCTTATATTTCTGAGAGCATCGTTCTCGCTGTCATAGCTGAATGTCACATTTCTGAACTCTATGGTATTTCCGGTCATTTCTGCATTTTTATCTGTCCTGTTTATCTCAGGGCTTGAAAGAACATCGTTTATCTGTCCCATGACTGTGCCTACTCTTGCGATATTGTCCGTATAATTCATAGCCGCTATGAGCGGTTCAAGCAGACCGAGGGAAAGAATTATCATGGTGACAAATGCCCCTGCGGAAAGGCTCCCCGATGAATAAAACAAGAATCCGATCGGCAGTACCGTCAATAAAACCGACGGCGTTATCGCATTGTAAGCTGACATAGCCCACTGTGCGCTTTTCATCCAGCCGTAGAAAAATGCGGCGTTCTCGTTGACTGCTGTTTCATATTTTTCATAGGAGCGCTCGCCCTGACTGAAAGCCTTGATGACTTCTATTCCGCCCATATACTCAACGATCGCATTCGTCATTCTGCCGCCGATCTCCACCGACTTGCCGTAGTTCTCGCCGTAGCTTTTCATGGTCGTACTCATTACCGCCATTCCCACAGGGATAGTTATGAGTGATAAAAGTGCAAGCCGCCAGTCGAGTGTCAGCAGATATATGAGCATCAGTACGGGTGCAAGCACATTTGCGGTCATTTCGGGCAGCAGATGTGCCAGCGGCACCTCGATGCCCTCAACTCTGTCAACGATAACGTCCTTGTAATACCCCGACGGGGAACTGAGTATCGTTCCCATAGGCATTCTTGTGAGCTTTGCTATCAGCCTTTGACGTATCTCTTTCATCGTGAGATAGGTTGCCGTGTGGGAA
>NZ_JAILNU010000082.1 GCF_024691275.1 Ruminococcus sp.
TTGTGTAACATCCATATCCTTGACTATATTGATTCTATGACGTCCGTCCAATTTATGCTCATAAAGCCATTTAGCATAATTAACAGCAAATTCTTCCACCTGATCTGCATTACAGATGTCTTCATTTACAAATATAATGTCTGAAACGCCGAGCTTCCACTGGAAATCCCCATCTACCACCTCATTTTTCTTAATATCGCAGGCGTTGACTTTGAAAAAAGCAATCACCTGGTCTGAATCGAAATAATCCTTCATAAAATCATTTGCCATTTCTTCTGCATAGTCAACGATTGATCTGTCAGAATAATCGTCAGTAAATCCGTCTTTATCAGCCTTGACTGTAACGGTGTTTCTGCCGTAATCATTGCCTAATAAGCGCGGATAAGCATACAGCGTTTCCGTCTGATTTGCCGCAGGCTCAAGGTATCCTGCGTAAATGAACTCTTCATTGTACTTTTCGTTGAGATAAGTTATCATTTCATAGATACGTTGAATTGATTTTAGCTGAGAATCAGTCAGTTCGTCGGCTTCTGTGGGAAGTCCCTCTGCTGCAAGCACTTCCTTCTGCCAGTCGTTGAGTAGTTCTGTCTGTGTTGTCGGTTTTGTTTGTGTTGCTGTTTTGCCGCATGAACCAAGACATATTACAGCCATGATTGTTGCAACAAATAGTGTGATTAGTTTTTTCACGATTGTTCCTCCTAATATAATTATTCTTCTATATTATATATGATTTTCACCTGAATGACAAGATGACATCTGTAATAAAAAAAGTGACATTTGTCACTTCATCACTTTATCATATTAGCAAGTAATTATCTTAGCCCATTCCACGCCGCTTATATCCGCATCGCATATAGATTCGGGATATGCCATTAAGCGCAATATGGCTTCATCATCAAAATCTTCTAAAATATACATAATAGCTCTATCTTCATGATTATTGCTATTTATTTTAGAAAAGGTTCTGTTTATCCCTGCTTTTTCTGCAACCATTTCATCGAGATATGTAAGCTGTTCGATCATACATAACTCTTCATCTGTCAGTTTATCAACATATTCACCATTTAAAAACATAATTTTCTCCTTTTAGTTATACTTAGAAAAGAAATCGTCTATAGCGTAATTATTTCCTGTTCTTTTACCATTTAAATGATCATCTTGAAGTACTTTTCTTTTGAGAGAATCGAACGCCATGCTATAATATCCTAAATAATTATCATAATCATAGACATCCGATATTTCTCCGTACGTTATTTGAGTTATATCCATATCTTTAACTATATTGATCCTATGACGTCCATCTAATTCATGCTCATAAAGCCATTTAGCATAGTTTACGGCAAATTCTTCTATCTGCTCAGCATTGCAAATGTCTTCATTTACAAAAATGATATCAGAAACGCCGAGTTTCCACTGGAAATCTCCGTCTATCACCTCATTTTTCTTAATATCGCAGGCATTGACTTTGAAAAAAGCAATCACCTGGTCTGAATCGAAATAATCCTTCATAAAGTCATTTGCCATTTCTTCTGCATAGTCAACGATTGATCTGTCGCTGTAATCATCGGTAAATCCGTCCTTTGTTGTCTTTACAGTAACGGTATTCCTGCCATAATCCGCCCCCAACAGCCTCGGATATGCATACAGCGTCTCAGTCTGATTTGCCTCAGGCTCAAGGTATCCCGCATAGATGAATTCCTCATTATACTTTTCGTTGAGATAAGTTATCATCTCGTAAATACGCTGAATTGATTTTAGCTGAGAATCAGTCAGTTCGTCGGCTTCTGTGGGAAGTCCCTCTGCCGCAAGCACTTCTTTCTGCCAGTCGTTCAGTACTGCTGTTTTGTCTGTTTGTGCTTTTACACATGAACTTAGACACACAACAGTTGAAACAGCGGCAGTAAGTAGTGTGATAGTTTTTTTCATGGTTTTAGCCCCCTTGTTATCCCTGTTTTCTATATTATATATAGTTAGAGTATAAATATCAAGATGATGAATGTAACATTTAAAGTGACATTTGTCACTTCTTGTTATTAAAGCAGCGTGAGAGAAAATGCATAAAAAATCTCCGAAGGAAATTCCATCGGAGATTCAGTGAATATCATTTTATTGTTAAGAATGTTTTTATTCTGCATGAGCAGCTATCCTGTAGATAGTTGCAACGTCCTGTGAAGTAAGATGAACGAAACCGCCTGTCTTGCCGTCGCCGAGACCTAATTTCTTGACGAGTTTAGGGATATCGTCCTCACTTGCGCCGAGCTGGTCGAAGTTGATAGGCATACCGATACTCTGGAGGAAGCTGCGGAAGCAGGCGATACCCTCAAGAGCGGTCTGGTCAGGGAACTCGAAGTTCATCTGACATCCCCATACACGTACAGCAAGCTGTGCAAATCTCATAACATCATGTTTGTATACGAACTCCATCCATGCAGGCATGATAACAGCAAGTCCTGCACCGTGAGCGCAGTCGTACATAGCCGACAGCTCATGCTCGATGGCGTGGCTGTTCCAGTCCTGAGTTCTTCCGACGCCGACGATATCGTTATGAGCGACTGTACCTGCCCACATTATATTCGCTCTTGCGTCGTAGTTGTCAGGCTGAGCGATAGCGCGGGGAGTTTCCTTTATCATAGTAAGGAGTACAGCCTCGCAGAGACGGTCGGTTATCTCGACCTCGCGGGTGTTGGTGAAGTAGCGCTCGAATACGTGAGCCATAATATCTGTAGCACCGCAGGCTGTCTGATAAGCGGGCAGAGTGCAGGTAAGTTCGGGATTGAGGATAGAGAAGCGCGGACGGAGCAGGTCAGAGCCGACATCACGTTTAAGGCTGCCTTCCTCCTTTGTGACAACAGACGCGCCCGAGCCTTCACTTCCTGCGGCTGCTATAGTGAGGACAGTGCCTATCGGCAGAGCCTTTTCAACTACCTTGCCTGTGCCGTAGAAGTCCCAGAAGTCGCCGTCATAAGGAACGCCGAGAGCGATAGCCTTTGAAGAATCTATACTTGAACCGCCGCCGACAGAGAGGATAAAGTCAACACCCTCATTGCGGCAAAGCTCGATGCCCTCATAGATAAGAGTGTCACGCGGATTAGGTTTAACGCCGCCGAGCTCTGTGTAAGCTATACCGCATTCGTCAAGAGAAGCCTTTACGCGGTCAAGAAGACCTGATTTTACAGCTGAATTCGAGCCGTAGTGGATAAGAACCTTAGTACCGCCGTACTTTTTGACCATTTCGCCTGCCTTAGATTCTGTATCTCTACCGAAGATGAACTCTGTCGGACTGTAGAACTGAAAATTATCCATAAAAAATATTCCTCCCTTTAAATAATGTTTATTACGGCTCAGCCGATTATTTGACACATATATAACGTATCATGATCTGAAAAAATCTCTGGCTTTTTCCATAGTTTCTGCGATCTTATCGCACCAGCGATCAAACTCATCATCGTCGTTCTGACATTCCTTATGTGCGAGTATGTATCTCACCGTAGCTCTTATACCCTGATCTGCGCGAACTGTAGCCGTGAATTCGGGGACAGCACGTTTGATCTTTGAGTTGTCAAAGATGACGGTATTTGCCTTATCACCGATAAGAGTTCCCATGAAGTCATACGGCCCGACGGCGCACAGCCAGTCTGACGGAACATGGCAGGCATTCAGCTTTACTCCCAGCTCATCGGCAATAATGGAGTATATCTGATCCCACGTAATGCTCTCATCGGAGGTTATGTGGAAAGCCTGACCGACAGCGTGGATATTTCCCACAAGACCGGCATAAGCCTTGGCGAAGTCGCTGTTGTGGGTAATAGTCCAGAGAGAAGAACCGTCGCCGTGTATGATAACGGGTTTGCCCTGCATAATACGCTTTACGACCTGCCAGCTGCCCTTGTCACCGTGTACTCCCAGCGGCACAGACCTTTCATCGTAGGTGTGACTGGGACGGACGATAGTGACAGGGAAGCCGTTTTCGCGGTAATTCTTCATAAGAAGCTCTTCGCAGGCTATCTTATCGCGCGAGTACTGCCAGTAAGGATTTGAAAGAGGAGTACTTTCAGTGATAACACAGTCTGAGAGCGGTTTCTGATAAGCAGAAGCCGAGCTTATATAGATGTATTGTTTGGTTTTGCCGCTGAAAAGGCGGATATCTCTCTCCACCTGAGCGGGTACGAAGCCGATAAACTGACCAACGCAGTCAAAGCTCATACCGTTAAGTTTTTGGGCAGCGGTTTTTTCGTCGGATATATCACATTGTATAGTGCGAACATTTTCGGGGATAATGTTGTTTCTGCTGCCGCGGTTGAGCAGGAAAACATCGTGTCCCTGTTCAGACAGCAGTCTGGTGACAGCCATACTAATAGTACCTGTGCCACCGATAAGCAGTATCTTCATGATTTGTTCACCTCGTTCAGTGATTTTTGTTCAATACGTTCAATAATATGTCAAATATATTATAACATACAATGCAGCATAAATCAACAATTAATTGTAAATATTTTGGAACTGCCAACTTGAAAAAGGCTTAAAATAAAAAAACTTGAGAAAAAATAAAAAAAATGATAGAATGTTGTTACACTTGTGAGTTACGTTGCGTTACTATAGGTGAAGACGAATTCGATCTTAAAACTGATCCCCGCGGGAAAGCTTCCGCGAAGATCGGTTTGGAAAATAAAGGAGAAAGCATATGACCGACAATGAGATACTCTGTCTGATGCGTGAAGCACCGCCGAATGGACAGCGGGCACTTTTCGATAAATACTACAACTATGTATATTCAATAGTCAACAGGATAATAAGCGGCTTTGGCAGTCCTGATGATTCTGATGAATGTGTGATTGATGTGTTTGCATCTCTTATGATGAAGATGACTCCTGATGAGAACATGACATCACTGAAATCGTACATAGGAGCAGTTGCACGTAATACGGCGATAGGTATGCGCCGGTCACTTGCTTCAAAAACAGGACGCAATATTTCCGCAGACGATGAAGAGATGGCTGAAATAGTCGGAGATGAAAATATCGAGGAATCTGCTGACAAATCTGAGCTTTCAAAGATACTGCTCGATAAGATAGGCGAGATCGGACCGCCTGATTCAATAATCATTATCGAGAAGTATTATTACGATAAAAGCTCTAAGGAGATAGCGGAAAAGCTTGGTATGAATGCAGCAGCAGTACGTGTTCGCTGCGGACGAGCTATGAAACGGCTGAAAAAGCTCCTTGACGATACCGGTATCACATTATAAAGGAGGCAGAATATGAATAGCAGGAAAAAAATAGTTGATACTTTGAAAAAAGCGGATAAAGCGTCTGTTGAAAAATTTTTGGCAGAGGAATCAAAGAAGAACGAGATATTTGAAAAAGCCAGACGCAGAGCAAATATCGAAAAAAACGAATACACCGATGTAGTAAATGGTGTGGAAAAATATGAAAGAAGGATCAGTATGACAAGAATAGCAAGTATAGCTGCAGCAGCAGTAATAATGGCAGGAAGCATTGGCGGAGGCGCATACCTCTTCGGAAACAATAAGAACATCGAGCCTGACGGCAATTCAAACAAGGCTTCACTTACAACAGAGAGTTCTACATCAGATGAGGAGCTCAGCACAACATATGTATCATCTAAGGCAAATGCAACAACAAAGGTATCTGTCGGCAGCACAACAGTTGTAAGCACAGTTACCACAGCAGTTTCAGCTGCTGCAAATAATGCTGTTACAGTTACAGGAACAAATGCAGCTGTTTCGGGCGGAGATAATGTTCAGACTTCCAACTGGAGCGTTTCCAAGGAAGAACTCCTCAATAGAATGATAAATTCAAGAAATAACTACGATAAGTTTTCAAGTGACTTCACTATGACAGACGATTCAAAGGTGGAGTGGGATCCTTACGGAAATAAATGGACAGGTTCTGTATATTTTGACAGAACAACAGGAAGAGCATGGTGCATTTCAGATGAATTCTTCCTTGCAAACGGCGAAAAGGAGAGAACTGATATAGCTTATGTTTCAGGCGCATACAGATTAGCAGGCACTGAATACTGTTCTCATGCTGAATATGACCATAATACATTATCATTCAAAATAGTAAATGATGAACCCGCTGATAAGAAATATATCGTTTCAGAAGCTATAGATTACAAGGGCTGCGGATTCCTCAATAACCTTGTTTTCACAGGTATTGATGACAGGAAGATCGAGGATACAAGCTACTGGAACATAACAGGTGAACGCAATGAGAACGGCAGAAAGATAATCACTATCTCGGGAAGCTACGGTTCATCTGAAAATTACAGAGGCGAATATGAGGAACACAGCTTTATTGTTGATGTTGATGCAGAAACAGGTATCTGGCTCAATATGAACTTTAACAATCTGACAAACGGTACTCACAGAGTATATACATCTGTCAATTACAAGTTTGGAAATGATGCTGAATCACCTATCACTCCTGACGAGTTAAGAGAGCTTCTCGACAGAGAAGGCTATGTAAACGATCTTACAGATACTGATGTAAGCATGATAAAATGACAAACGAAAAAGGACTTCCTGATGGAAGTCCTTTTTTCATATCTTATCGTAGTCAATATCGTACTGGTCAGCGTAATAGTGGGCTTTTGCGTCGTTTACGGCGAGATACTCGCCGCCGTATTTATAGCAGGCTGCGAGGAGCTCGGCGGCTTCCTTGTCGCCCGATACAGCAGCCTTTGCGAATTGTTCGGCAGCCACGGCAAAATTCTTAGCCGTACCCGTACCGTTGACATAGCAGTATCCCAGAGCCTTCTGAGCGGGAGCGTGTCTCTGTGCCGCAGCAAGCTCGAACATTTCCTTTGCGGTTATGGGGTCCTGAGCAGTGCCGATGCCGTCGCGGAGGCACCAGCCGTAGGAGTACTGTCCGTCGGGGTCGCCCTGTTCAGCCGATGACTTGTACCAGTGTACAGCTTCGGACAGATTTTTTGCGATGCCCATGCCCTTGAAGCAGCATTCTCCGTAGTTGTACTGAGCCTTTGCATGACCGCTTTCAGCAGCTTTTTTGTAGTATTTTGCCGCAATGTTCTGGTCACGGACGGTACCTTCTCCGCGCATACAGCAGCCTGCCAGATTGTTCAGGGCATCAAGGTCACCGTTATCGGCGGCTTTTTTGTAGTATACGGCAGCAGTTATCCTGTCAACGGGAACACCGATGCCGTGCTGATAGCAGTAGGCAAGATTGTATAACGCAGGGGGATAATCCTTTTCGGCAGCTTTTTTGAACCATTGAATGGCCTTTTCAGGGGAATGCTCTATGCCTGTGCCGTGGAGGTACATATTTCCCAGTCTGAACTGCGACTTCAGGTCGCCGTCCTGAGCATTCTTCATGATATCGTTTGGAGTTCCGCTGCTTATGGTGATATTATAGCGTTTTGAGTAGAACTCGGCGCGGGCGGGATCGGGGAACAGACCGTTGCCGCCTTTCAGATAGCAGCGTATAAGAGCCTTCTGTGAATCGTAGTCGCCCTGTTCGGCTGCCTGTTCGTAGCGGAAGGCAGCTTTTGCGACATTTCGTTCCGTGCCCTGACCGAGGTAGTAGCAGTCCGCCAGCTTTTTCTGCGAGCTGCAATCGCCGCGGTCTGATGACTGGATATACCATTTTACGGCTTTGGAGTAGTCCTGTTTTACGCCTCTGCCGTAGAAGAAGCACTCGCCGAGGTTGAAGCAGGCGTCGTTATCGCCGTTCTGGGCGCGTTTGAAAAGGTCTTCGATGAGCGAAGATGAGCTGCTGTAAGATGGGATATCGCTGTTTTCGTTTTTGTTTTCGGAAGGAGCTTCAAGTGTTATCCAGCCGAGGGCGACAGCGATACTTTTTGAGACAAGCTGAGCTTTTTCGTCGTTGAGGTATTCGCTTATATCCGTAGCAGCTCTCTGAATAATTTTATCAGGGTCGTGGCTGCCCGACATAACGGAATTATGTTCACGAATGAAGATGATGCCGATATTTTCGCTCAGAGCGACAAAGAAAGCCTTATTTTCCTTTGAGAGCTTGGGCGCGAAGTCTGACAGTGCCGCGCAGAAGCGTTTATGTTCACTGAGGATATCTATTCCGAAGCGGTCTATGACCTGTTTGACAGCGGCAGAGCATTCAGCAAGCAGATTATTATCCATAAAGGGAGTCCTCCTGAGAAAATGAGAGTGTTAACAGCGGACCTGTTATTATCAGAAAAGGGCGGAAAACGCCCTCTCAGAAAATATCCATATATGTTATAAGTTCGGCATTCATGACGGTGGTATAAGAAAGATACCATCGGTCGTTGAGTTGTACGAATGCACAGGCATTGCCGATGAAGGAATGCTCCTCATTGCCGTCCTTGTAGTATACATGACCGCAGTCGGAAGCAGCGGGGAAGTTTGTCCCCAGTGTCTTGTTGAAGTCCTTGAGTTCATTTTCGCCGGTAGGCTTGAGAAGATCCTCGGTGAGCGAGAAAGCCCACTGCTCATGGGGAACATCGGATTTACCTGCCATGATGCCGTATATAGCAGCCATTGAGCTTTTGATAGCGTTTACAACGTTTGAGCGTTTGAATACTACTCTTGGGTTCTTGCCGTCAATGAGGTCTGTAGAGCTGAGGTAATTGTGGTAGCCTTCTATCTCCTCATCGCAGAACATATCGTAAACAGCGTCGGCATCGCCTTTGATATAGGCGGTATAGTAAGCCTTAGCAGCATCAAAGCTGCTGCTGAATCCCTTTTGCGGAGCACTTACGGTGGCTTGCATAGTAGTTTCTGCGGCAGTTGCGGAAGTTTCCGCGGACGTGGAAGCAGTAGTTGTGGACGCAGAAGATATTTTTGTTTCGGAAGCGGTCGTTGTCACGGTATCTTCCTTGCTGTCAGCAGTATCGTTGGTCGTGGTCTGAGAAGCTGTAGAGGCTTCTGTTTTTGATGTATCGTCTGATGATTTTTTCTTATCGCAGCCGAAAGCGGCAGCTGACATGGCAGCAGCGGTCAGCGCAGCTGTTATGCGTAAAATAAGCTTCATAAATATCTCCTTATTGACAAGATATTAATATTATAGCTCTAAAAACGCATACAGTCAATAGATAAAAGGGATTTTCAGCAAAAAAGCGGACGGTATATACCGTCCGCACAGAATATCAATAATCTTTTTTCTTGCCGCAGTTTTTGCAGGTTTTGGAGATGAGCTTGAAATCTCCGCCGCAGTAAACGCATTTTCCGGCAGCTTTGCGGCTTGCCACTACAGTTTCGTAGTAAGCTGGGAAATTGGACGCATTTTCCGCAAGATTAGTCCACGAGATATTCAGCAGCTTAGGGCAGTTGTTGAATCCGCCGCTTATTTTCTTGACAGAAGCGGGAATGGATATCTTTTCGAGGTTCACGCAGCCGCTGAAATCGCCGACAGACGAAACGCCGGCGGGAATGTTGAAGGCTCTCAGACCGGTGCAGCCGATAAAACCGTCGATGCTGAGAACGCCGTTGGGAAGCTCGATATTATGCAGTGAAACACAGTTCTGGAATGCAGAAGCGCCTATAGATTTCAGAGTTCTCGGCAGCTCTATCTCGGAAAGTACCGAGCAGTTTGCGAAGGTACACTCCTCGATAAGGGAAACACCTTCGGGAATTGATATTTTTTCGAGATTTTCGCAGCCCGAAAAGGCGTATTTTCCTATCTGAGATACGTATTTAGGAATATTGATCTCCTTCAGGTTCTTGCAGCCTGAGAATGCGAACGAACCGATACCGCCGATAGGTTCGGGCATTTCAACGGAGACAAGATTTGAGCAGTCTGCGAAAAGACAGTCTGCGATATAGCGTATATGAGGAGGAAGTATCACGCTCTGAAGGCTTGTACATCCTCTGAAAGCCCACATATCAATAGTAGTGATGCTGTCTGGGAACTTTATCTCTTCGAGAGCCGTACAGCCTCTGAAAGCATAGCTGCCGATCTCCTCGACCTTTTCGTGTAGAGTTATGTTTTTCAAGGTGGTATTGTTCTCAAAGACGTGGCTTCCTATTTTGCGGACTTCCGCAGGTACAGTGACGCTTTCCGAGCTTCCCTTGTAGCACACGAGAACGCCGTCAGTCACTTCAAAATCTGCGCTTTGCTTCTTGACAGCCTTTACCTTTCTTGAAACTTCCTTATGCTGAGCCTTATATCTGTTTATCGCCTTTATAACGACAAAAGGCGTACTGCAATGAGGGCAGACCCAAGCGTCTTTTTTATTATCGACTTCGACTGTTTTATTACAACTCGTACATATAGCATTAACCATTGCCATAGCTATACCCCCTGATATGTCAGATTTACAATTATATTGTAGCATTTCAGGAGCGAAGTGTCAATAAAATGAGAACAAAAATTACAAATTATACATAAAAAGTTATTATTCTTTGTTATAATTGCATACAAAAAGAGCCGCATAAAGCGACTCTTTTAAGTTAATGATTTGCATTAAAGCATAGAAGCTCTGAGCTCTTCGCCGCTGAGCTTTGAAAGATAAGCAGGAGCGATATCGAAAGCGGTCTTGCAGCCTGTAGCGCCCTCAGCTTTAAGTCTTGCAAGAGCTCTTGCATAGCAGATAAGAACGCTTGCAGTAAATTCAGGGTTTGATTCGAGCTTGAGAGAATATTCGATCATCTGGTGAGTTTTCTCGCCGTCGCCTGTGAGACCGCTTCTCATAACGAAGCCGCCGTGAGGCATCTTGTTGTGCTTAGCATCGAACTCTTCCTCGCTGATGAAGTTTACGGTTGTATCGTACTCATCGAAGTAATTCTTCATAGTCTTGATGTCGTTCTCAATCTTAGCGAGGTCAGCGCCCTCCTCGGGAACTATCCAGCACTCTCTGAGGTGCTTCTGACGAGTTGTGAGTTCAGGCTGGCTTCCGCTGCGGACAGCTTCCATAGCTGATTCTATCGGAACAGTATATTGGATACCTCTCTTAACGCCCTCAACGCGGCGGATAGCGTCTGAGTGACCCTGGCTTACGCCCTTTCCCCAGAAAGTGTAACTCTTGCCGTTGGGGAGAATGGACTCAGCGTAAAGTCTGTTGAGTGAGAAAAGGCCCGGATCCCAGCCAAGTGAGATGAAAGCGAGGTGACCACTTTCCTTTGCAGCCTTGTCAACGTTAGCGAAATGCTCCGGGATACGTGCGTGGGTATCGAAGCTGTCGATAACATTGAAGAGCTTAGCCATTTCGGGAGTCTGCTTAGGAAGGTCTGTAGCGCTTCCGCCGCAGATTATCATAACGTCTATATCATTTGTCATTTTTTCGGCATCGCTTATGCTGTATACCTTAGCGCCTGCTGTGAGGGGCTTTACAGTTGAAGGATCGCGGCGGGTGAAGATACCTGCCAGCTCCATATCATCATTCTGACGGATAGCGAGTTCTACGCCTCTGCCGAGGTTGCCGTAGCCTGAAATACCTATTCTAACTTTTCCCATTTGGAAATACCTCCTTTGAATTGACGCGCTCGCCATTGAGCACGAACTATAGAACATTATAGCATCTTTTTTCAGAGTTGTAAAGCATTAAATCAAAAAACAGTGAAACTGATTTTGATTCAGTTGAGAGTTATAAACCAATGTAGGGAACACCGCCTCTGCGTTCCGATTGTTGTGTGATATGCTGCGCGGAGCGGCAGGAGCGCGGGCGAAAGATCCCACACCTGCTACTTTCTCTTTTTCTTGGCTTTGTGTTTGAGAAGAACGAGTCCTGTGAGTGCGGCGGCTTTTACAGCTGACTTAGCAACATTTTTCGGGTCGATCTTAGTGCGGATATTCTGCGGAACTTCCTCTGTGACGCTGAGGTCGCCCACGCCTGCGGTTTTCATAGAACCGCCTTCGATATGTATACCGCGGAAATCTTTCTTAAAGTCCATTACTGCTCCTCCCTTACAGGTTCGGCGATGAGGAATTTTATTTTCTTGCCCTCCTCGGTGAACATTTTCTCATGCTCGGTCACGAAATTCTCATAGGGACTTTCTGCGTGAAGGTCGTAGGTCTTGTATTTTATCCTGAATCCAGCCTCCTTGAAGTACTCGAAGGACTCCTCAAAAAGCTCGTCGTCGTCGGTCTTGAACCAGAGTTCGCCGCGTAGGAACTTCTTATAGTTTACCAGCTGGCGTGTATGAGTGAGGCGGCGCTTCTTGTGCTTGCCCTTTGGCCACGGATTGCAGAAATTAATGTAGATACGGTCAGCGCGGTCATTTTCGTCCCATGCGAGCTCAAGGCGCTCGATGTTCTGGATAGCTATGCGCACGTTGTCGGGCTGAGTGCCTTTCTCGGCGTAAGCGGCTTCAAGCTTTCGTTTAGCGAGAACGAGCATTTCGTTCTTGATATCCATAGCGATAAAGTTGACCTCAGGGTGGGCAGGAGCGGCCTGTGAAATGAAACCGCCCTTTCCGCAGCCGAGCTCCACATACAGTGGTTTGTCGGGCTGATCGAAAAGGTCTTTCCAGTGACCGATCTGCTTCTGGGGTTCATGTATGTAAAAGGGACAAGCCTCAAGTTCGGGCTTTGCCCATGGTTTATGACGAATTCTCATATTATACCTCCGAAATCATACTGATTTATATTATAACATATAATGTTCAAAATAGCAATATCGGAAATGAGTAATTAGTTTTCAGCGGAAGTCGTTCTCGACGTTCCGTGCAGATGCGATGAGCTGTTTTGCCGGCAACGGAACGCAGCCCTTGCGGGCTTGGTTCTGTTAATTAGTAAATAAATAATTATAATATGAAATTACTGGACAAAGTTTCACATATATGATATAATAGATATGTTAATTGGAAACTACCCTTTAATTCGATCCCGTGAGGTCGGCAAGGTGCGTTCGTAAATACTGAATATAACTATAACCATAGCTATAACTGTAAGTATGCTCCCTGCCGCGCGGGGAGCATTTTTGTTTGAAAGGAGCGCGATATATGGAGACAAAGCGCGTTATCATGGACGATAAGGCAGTCGCAAGAGCTATCGCACGAATTTCCTATGAGATAATCGAGCATAACAAAGGAACGGACGATCTCTGTATCGTAGGCATTTTTTCAAGGGGAGTCCCCCTCGGAAAGCGTATTGCCGACAAGCTCTCGGAACTCGAAAAGAACACCGTGCCGTTCGGCGCACTTGATATCACGCCCTACCGTGATGACAGCAAGTCCGACGGTGAAGCCGAAAAGACCGATATCCCTTTTGATATCACCGATAAGAACGTGGTCATCGTTGACGATGTCATTTTCACGGGAAGAAGCTCTCGTGCGGCAATAGATGCTCTGATAAAGCGCGGCAGACCGCGTTCCATACAGCTTGCTGTGCTGGTGGACAGAGGTCACAGGGAGCTTCCCATACGTCCTGATTATGTAGGAAAGAATCTCCCCACCTCTCACAGTGAGGTGGTCAAGGTCTCTGCCATGGAGATAGACGGCAGCGATGGAGTTGCAATATACTGAATATTCCACTAACGAAAGCGAGGTAAATATGTCATCTATCCTGATAAAGAATATCCGTGCGGTCGATACTGAAACGGATACCACAACAGATGTGTTCATTAACAACGGAAAAATAGAAAAACTGGGCGCTGGCATCACGGAAGCGGCAGACAAGGTCATAGACGGAACAGGGCTGGTACTGATGCCGTCCATATTTGATATGCACGTACATCTCCGCGATCCCGGTTACACTCACAAGGAGGACGTTCTGACAGCCTGTGCGGCAGCTCTGGCAGGCGGTGTTACAGGAGTTCTTGCAATGCCGAATACAAATCCCCCCTGCGATAACCCTGAGACTATCCGATATATAAGGGATAAGGCAAAGGATACGGGAGTTGATGTGTATCCCGTTGGCTGCATAACAGGCGGAATGAGCGGAAACGGTCTCTGCGACTACGAAGCCCTCAAGGCTGCGGGCTGCATATGCATATCCGACGACGGCAGACCTGTTGAGAATGCCGAGAATATGAGAAAGGCACTGGAGTTTTCAAATGAAAACGGACTGCTGGTGGCTTCTCACTGCGAGGATCTGAGCATTATAAACGGAGGCATCATGAACAAGGGCGAGACCTCCGAAAAGCTTGGTGTCAAGGGTATGGACAGAGCCTCGGAGGACTACATCACAGCCCGCGAGATGATACTTGCATCATCTGTGAACGCAAGGATACACATATGCCACGTTTCCACAGAGGGAAGCGCAGCTATGATACGCTTTGCGAAATCACGCGGAGTGAAGGTGACCTGCGAGACTGCGCCCCATTACTTCATGCTGACCGACAAGCTCCTTGAAAAGCGTGATGCGGACTACAGAATGAATCCGCCGCTCAGGACTCCCGAGGACGTAAGAGCTATAATAGAAAGCGTGAAGGACGGCACTATCGACTGCATAATCACCGACCATGCGCCTCATGCAGCCGAGGAGAAAGCAAACTTTGAGAAGGCTCCCAACGGTGTTGTGGGGCTGGAAACATCTCTTGCGGCAACGCTGACATCTCTCTATCACACAGGTGAGATCGACCTCCACAGAGTTGTGGAGCTCATGTGCGTGAATCCCCGTAAGATACTGGGACTTGATATACCGTGCATAAAAGAGGGAAGCACAGCCGATCTTCTGATAGCTGACATAAATAAGAAATGGACAGTTGAACCCGAAAAGCTTCATTCAAAGTCACATAATTCCGTGTTCAAGGGCATGGAGCTCACAGGAAAGCCCCTTGTTACCATATCAAAGGGCGAGATAAGATACAATGCACTGTAATATTAAGGAGGAAATGATATGTCATTTGACAGACTTATTGAAAAAATAATCGAACTTAAAAACCCTACAGTGGTAGGACTTGACCCTAAGCTGGAGTACGTGCCTGAGTTCATTCAGCGCCGCTATCTCGACAGCGACGGCTGGACATTAAAGGCAGCTGCAAAGGCTATATTCGACTTCAATCAGGCTATCATCGACGAGATACACGATATCGTTCCTGCTATCAAGCCGCAGGCTGCATACTACGAGATGTACGGTCACTACGGTATCAGAACTCTCGAAAAGACTATCCGCTATGCAAAGCTCAACGGTATGTTCGTAATGACAGACGGCAAGAGAAATGATATCGGAGCTACTATGGAAGCTTATTCAAATGCACACCTCGGCGCAACATCTGTCGGAGAGAATCAGCTCGAAGCCTTCGGTGCAGATGCTCTCACAGTAAACGGCTACCTCGGCACAGACGGTATAGAGCCGCTCCTCAAGGTATGCCGCGAGCGTGACAAGGGCATCTATGTCCTCGTAAAGACTTCCAACCCTTCATCGGGTGAGCTTCAGGATATGAAGCTTGCCGACGGACGCACTATCTACGAGTGCATGGGCGATATGTGCGAGAAGTGGGGCGAGGATACACGCGGAAAGTACGGCTACTCCGCAGTAGGCGCAGTTGTAGGTGCTACATATCCCGAAATGCTTACTGAGCTGAGAAAGAGACTTCCGCATACTATGTTCCTTGTTCCCGGCTACGGCGCACAGGGTGGCGGAGCAGAAGGCTTGAAGGGCGGTTTTGACGAGAACGGTCTGGGAGCTATAGTAAACTCATCACGCGCAGTAATGTGTGCATACAAGAAGGAAGGCTGCGACGAGAGAGACTTCGCAAAGGCTTCACGCCGCGAGGTTATCCGCATGAGAGATGATATCTGTCAGTACATCAACTTGAAGTGAGTAGTGAGTAGAAAGTAGTAGGGGCTGATGTCCGCATCAGCCCGTGCCTGACACAATAAATAACATGAACCATTTGTAGGGGCGGTGTTCCGCCGCCCGCAAACATACACATGATCTCCGCACAAGCGGACACAGTAATTCCGAATTCCGCATTACGAATTCCGAATTAATAACGCTCTTCCATACAAAGGCGTGTGGAACCGAGTGCAGCACATCATTAGTATACGGTGCCGTAAGAGATGTACGATTATCGGTCATGATAACTGTGAGCGAGTTTACGAGCGGCAGCGTGGTTAGGGAGCGCAGGCACTGCGCAAGGAGGAAAATAAAATGTCATTATTCAACATTGGTGAAAAAGCTTACCTTATGCTTGCCGACGGACAGGTGTTCGAGGGCAGGAGCTTCGGTGCAAAGGGCACTGTTATCGGAGAAGTTGTATTCACCACAGGAGTCACAGGCTATCAGGAAACTCTTACCGACCCGAGTTACTACGGACAGATCGTAACACAGACATTTCCGCTTATCGGAAACTACGGTGTGAACGAGCAGGACAACGAGTCTGCAAAGTCCTATGTATCGGGATATATCGTGCGTGAGTGGTGCAATGCACCGTCGAACTTCCGCTGCGAGGGAAATATCAATGACTTCCTGAAAGAGCATAACATCGTAGGTATCAACAATATCGACACCCGCCGTCTTACACGTACTATCCGCGAAGTCGGTGTAATGAACGGCGTTATCACGACCGAGGACGTTTACGCAAAGAAGGACGAGCTTCTTGAAAAAGTCCGCGCTTTCACAGTCAAGGACGCTGTTAAGACGGTCACAAATACCGAAACTCTTACCTATGAGCCCGAGGAGAAGAAGCTGAAAGTCGCACTGTTCGATTTCGGCTACAAGCGCAATATCAGACAGGAGCTTTTAAAGCGCGGCTGTGAAGTTGTCGTAGTTCCTGCATATACTACAGCTGCCGAGATAAAGGAGCTTGCTCCCGACGGTATCATGTTCTCCAACGGACCCGGAGACCCTGCCGAAAATGTTGAGATAATCGAAAATATCAAGGAGATACAGAAGCTTGGCATACCGATATTCGGCATCTGCCTCGGACATCAGCTCATGGCACTTGCCAACGGCGGAAAGACCGAGAAGCTCAAGTACGGTCACAGAGGTGCGAATCAGCCTGTTATCGACCTTGAAAGCGGTCTTACCTATGTTACCAGCCAGAACCACGGCTATGCAGTAGTCGGCGACAGCATCGACCCGTCAGTAGGTCATGTATCCCACATAAATGCCAACGACAAGACCTGTGAGGGCATACACTATACCTCAGTCAACGCAAGAACGGTCCAGTTCCACCCCGAAGCACACGGCGGTCCGCTGGACACAGCTTACTTGTTTGACGATTTTGTTGAAACAATGAGTAAGAAATAATCCGGTAGGGAACGCCGCCCTCGGCGTTCCTCACAAGTGATATATTTGATGGAACGGCGAGGGCGCCGTTCCCTACAATACTACTTACTTAATTTGGAGGTAATAGAAATGCCACTCAGAAGTGATATAAAAAAGGTACTCGTTATCGGTTCAGGTCCTATCGTTATCGGACAGGCTGCCGAATTTGACTACGCAGGCACACAGGCTTGCCGCGCACTTAAACAGGAAGGACTGGAAGTAGTCCTCGTAAACTCAAACCCTGCTACCATTATGACCGATAAGGCTATGGCAGACAAGGTATATATCGAACCCCTCACACTCGACGTTGTAAAGCGAATAATCGAGATCGAAAAGCCCGACAGCCTTCTCTCCACTCTCGGCGGTCAGACAGGTCTTACCCTGTCCATGCAGCTTGCTGAGGAGGGTTTCCTTGACAGCCACAATGTAAAGCTCCTCGGTGCAGACCCGGAGACTATCCACAAGGCAGAGGACAGACAGGCTTTCAAGGACACTATGGAAAAGATAGGCGAGCCGTGTATCCCGTCAAAGGTCGTTGAGACTGTAGAGGACGCAGTTGACTTCGCACAGGTAATACACTATCCTGTTATCGTTCGTCCTGCATTCACTCTCGGCGGAACAGGCGGCGGTATCGCACAGAATGAGGAGGAGCTCCGCGACATCGCAACAAACGGACTCCGCCTTTCACCGATCACACAGATACTTGTTGAAAAGTGCATCAGCGGCTGGAAGGAGATAGAGTTCGAGGTTATCCGTGACGCAAAGGGCAATGTTATCACCGTTTGCTCAATGGAAAACTTCGACCCTGTAGGCGTTCACACAGGCGACAGTATCGTTATTGCCCCTGCCGTAACTCTCAGCGACAGAGAGTACCAGATGCTTCGTACAGCAGCTATCAATATCATCAAGGAGCTTAAAGTCGAGGGCGGCTGCAACTGTCAGTTCGCACTTCACCCCACAAGCTTTAAGTATGCCGTTATCGAGGTAAACCCAAGAGTTTCCCGTTCATCGGCACTTGCTTCAAAGGCTACGGGTTATCCAATCGCAAAGACCGCAGCGAAAATAGCTATCGGATATACTCTCGACGAGATCATCAATCAGGTAACAGGCAAGACATATGCTTGCTTCGAGCCTGCACTGGATTATGTAGTAATCAAGTTCCCGAAGTGGGCTTTTGATAAGTTTGTTTACGCAAAGCGTACTCTCGGTACACAGATGAAGGCTACAGGCGAGGTAATGGCTATAGGTACCAGCTTTGAGCAGGCAATGATGAAGGCTGTCCGTTCTATCGAGCTTGGACTTGACACCATGAACCTGAAAAAGCTTGAAAAGCTCTCCACAGAGGAGATACGCGAGAAGCTCCATGTTATTGACGACGAGCGTTCGTTCTGCGTATTTGAAGCGCTGAAACGCGGCATCACTCCCGAGGAGATACACGAGATCACTATGATCGACAACTGGTTCCTTTATAAGCTCCTCAATCTTGTAGAGCTGGAAAAGTGGCTTGCAGAGGGCGAGCTCACCGAGGAAAAGTACGACATAGCAAAGCAGTACGGATATCTTGACAGCACTATCGAGCGCCTTTCGGGACAGAAGTGCCCCAAGCACAAGAGTGCGGTATACAAAATGGTTGATACCTGCGCAGGTGAGTTCAAGGCTGAGACACCTTACTTCTACTCTACATTTGACGAGGAGAACGAAGCAAAGCAGTTCATCGAGCGCACCGACAAGGGCAAGAAGAAGGTCATCGTATTCGGTTCAGGTCCTATCCGTATCGGACAGGGCATCGAGTTCGACTACTGTTCGGTACACTGCGTATGGACGCTGAAGGAACTGGGCTATGAAGCAGTTATCTGCAACAACAACCCTGAGACCGTTTCGACCGACTTTGATACAGGCGACCGTCTGTACTTCGACCCGCTCACAAAGGAGGACGTTCAGTCCATTATCGAGACTGAGCAGCCCTACGGCGTTGTGGTACAGTTCGGCGGACAGACCGCTATCAAGCTGACACGTTACCTGTCCGATATGGGAGTTCGTATCCTCGGAACATCTGCTGATATGATAGACGCAGCAGAGGACAGAGAACGTTTCGACGAAGTGCTTGAAAAGTGCGGTATACCGAGACCTGCGGGACATACTGTAATGAACACCGAGGAAGCTCTTGTGGCAGCCAATGATCTTGGCTATCCTGTGCTTCTCCGTCCTTCATACGTTCTCGGCGGACAGAACATGATAATCGCACACTCCGATGCAGACGTAAAGGAGTATATGGGCATTATTATGAGCCATAATATAGAGAATCCTGTACTTATCGACAAGTACATGATGGGTACTGAGGTCGAGGTCGATGCTATCTGTGACGGTGAGGACTTCCTTATCCCTGGTATCATGGAGCATATCGAGCGCGCAGGTGTTCACTCGGGCGACTCTATATCTATCTATCCTGCACAGCATCTTTCAGACCGTATCAAGCGCATAATCGTTGAGTACACAAGGCTTCTCTCCAAGGAGCTCAACGTTATCGGACTTGTAAATATCCAGTACGTTGTATACAACCACGAGGTATTCGTTATCGAGGTAAATCCGCGTTCTTCGAGAACTGTTCCTTACATCAGCAAGGTAACGGGCATACCTATGGTGGATATCGCTACAAAGATAATGTTCGGTGCAAAGCTTAAAGATATGGGCTATGAGAGCGGACTTTATCCTGCTGGCGACTACGTAGCAGTAAAGGTTCCCGTATTCTCATTTGAGAAGCTCACAGACGTTGATACAATGCTGGGACCTGAGATGAAGTCAACAGGAGAGTGTCTCGGCATCGGCAGAAACCTTGAGGACGCACTTCTCAAGGGACTTATCGCAGCAGGCTTCGATCTCAAGCGTGAGGGCGGAGTTCTTATCTCGGTGCGTGACAGCGACAAGCGTGAGATACTTCCTATTGCGGACAAGTTCGAGCGCATGGGCTTTGAGCTTTACGCAACATCGGGCACACAGAGCGTACTCCACAGAAATATGATCGCTGCAAACCTTGTCCGCAAGATATCGGACGGCACGCCGAACGTGGAGACTCTTCTTGACAGCGGCAAGATACACTACGTAATCTCCACTTCCGCAAAGGGACGACTTCCCGAGCGTGACAGCGTTAAGATGAGAAGAAAGTCAATCGAGCGTTCTATCTGTAGTTTAACTGCTGTAGATACGGCGAAATCGCTGGTAAAGGTTCTCGAATCGGGCAGAACTATCAATGATGTGGAATTAGTTGATATCACTAAAATATGATTAGCCGTTAGGTTGTAGGGGCGGATATTATCCGCCCGCAAGCTGCCGACCTTGAAAGGAAATACTATGTACGATGTTGTTATAGTAATTTTGATAGGAATTGTTTCGATTTTCCTTCTTGTAAGGCGTATAATAAACGATCATAGAAAATCACAGATCAAGGAAAAGAGAT
>NZ_JAILNU010000084.1 GCF_024691275.1 Ruminococcus sp.
GCGTATATACCGTCAACGATCTGATACGCAGCCTTTGTATCGAAGCTGCTGATACCAACAATAGGAAAACCGCCGTACTGAACATATTCATCAAATACGTCTCTTGCCTGAGACACATCTTTATTCTTGAAAGTCAGGTACTCACGAAGCGAAAGAGTATATACAGGGATCGTCACATATCTTCCAGTGAGGTATGTAGATATCTCACTCGACATCAGCTTGCTGTTTGAACCGGTGACATATATATCAACATCGCTGTTTTCAAGAAGGTCGTTAATGACCTTCTCCCAACCTTTAATTTCCTGTAATTCATCAAGAAGCAGATAGCATCGTCCTTTGCCGGATATATCATTTTTCAGGTCAGAATACATATCCTTTGCTGAAAAATCTTCATACATGATTTCGTTGTATCTGCGTTCAATGATGTTTTCTTTTGAAGATCCGTGCTTTATGAGCTCATCAGCTACCATTTCAAGTATAGTGGATTTACCGCAGCGACGAACTCAGGCGAGTATCTTAACAATTGGAGAGTCTATAAACGGCTCTATTGCGTTAATATAATCAGGTCTGAGTATCATAGTATCACTTCCTTTTTATCAATATACCATAAATAGTTGCAAGTGTCAAGACGTTTTTTCGGTATAGAAGAAAAAAGTCTTAAAAGTAATCTGAACTTTCGACATTATAGAAGCTTTAGGAGAATGTCAAGGGATCAGACAGATTATTCCTAAATAATATTATCTGTTAAGAGATAAGTTTATGCGTTTAAAAAAGAGAAGCCTCCACTGGGAGGCTATGATAATCAATAAAATGATAAAAAAATGATATCGGGCTCTTAAAACAGGGAAATAATGTTGAAAAATATGTACAAGTTCGGGTCAAATCAAGTGTGGAAAATCTGTGGAAAAATCGTTTTATTCATCGCCCGAAACGGCGATATATCGGCGAAAACGTGGCATCGCTGATTGGGCTGCCGTGGCAAACAAACATAACCTTTATCATAGGTCTAAACCTCCGTATTTTGCCGTGATTTGCGCAGTTCTTGGGGCTTTTCCGGGCTTACTACCAATTTGGCAGAAAGTGGCGAAAATGGCAAAATCGGGCAAGATTTTGCAAACTGCGGACACCGTTATTAGTAAAATAGTAGTAAAAATCGGGGTGTTTTACTACTAAGGATTTTGAGTAGTATTCTTTACACTTAATCCATACGTCTATATTTATATAGTTTCAAAGAGTCAAATTCGTCTTTTTGCAAGTGCTTCCTGACGCCTAAAAGCCCTAACAAACGATTGACTGTTCCGTCTCCGTCCATAGGTTCGCCTTTCATCTCACCATTTTCAAAAATCACACCTGCTTGCGTTCCGTATCCGCCAAAGTAATCTGTTTCCATATAAAGAAGCTGACCTTTGAGCGATTTTTCTTTTAAGAAGCAGATAACGGAATCCGTAAGGTAGTTCAAATGCGGATAGTTGCTGGTATTCTCTATATCCACAAGTTCTTCTATATCATCAAACAAATTGTCATTCAGAAATATGAGCGCATAGTCTTGAGGAAGGCATATCATCTCAGCATATACCCAGCCGTCTACAATCGGTTGAATGATATGTGTTTTTCCAATGATTGTTCTGATCATATGTCCCATAGATTAACCCCGCCTTCTTTTTCGTTCCATACAATTATACCATAATCCTTCTAATTCATCAAGTCAAAAAAGTGTCGGAAATCAGCAGCGGCAATTGATGAGGTTTATAACCAATAATAAAAAAGCAGTATATTGATCTGTATTGACTTTATTATTTCGTAATCATATAATTATAGTATGGATTGCTTGATGCTATGATCTATACTTTATAACGATTTTGGCGAAAGGAGAAATGAAAATTGGGAATAGTAGAAGAAAATGTTAATGGCGTTGTCAATGACCTGCTCGATGACTACGAGAAGGGAAAGGCTATAGATAAGGTCAGAATATTCAATCACCCCGACAAAGAAGTGATAATTGACATTCTTTCAAGCCTCAGAAAGGTGATCTTCCCGGGCTATTTCAGAAATGGCTCTATAAAGGTATATACACTCAGAAACAACCTCTCAATGCTTATCGAGGACGTTATTTTCAAGCTGACCAAACAGATAACGATCGTTCTCGGCGGCGATATTAAAAATGATGACGGCATAACTGAAAAAGCTGAGAGTATAAGTCTCGAATTCGTAAGAAGACTCCGCAAAATCAGAGAATTCATCGAGACAGATGTTCAGGCGGCTTTCGACGGAGACCCCGCAGCTTACAGCAAGGACGAGATAATCTATTCTTATCCCGGCCTTTTTGCGATACTCATAAACAGGATAGCGCATGAACTGTTTATCCTCGGTGTACCCGTAATACCGCGTATGATGACGGAATATGCTCACAGTGAGACAGGTGTGGATATACACCCAGGTGCTACCATAGGAAAATACTTTTTCATAGATCACGGAACAGGTATAGTTATTGGCGAAACCACTGTTATTGGCGATAACGTGAAAATATATCAGGGCGTGACACTCGGCGCTCTGTCTACAAGAGGCGGACAGGCTCTGAAAAGCAAAAAGCGTCACCCAACTATTGAGGACAATGTTACTATTTATTCGGGAGCTTCTATACTCGGCGGAGATACTGTCATCGGAAAGAATGTTGTTATCGGCGGAAATGCATTCATCACTCATTCTGTCCCCGATGGTGCAAAGGTAAGCGTTAAAAATCAGGAGCTGAGATACAATTATGACGCTTCAAAGCCTGTTGAAAGAGTTGAAATCGTGGACGATGACAGCTGGTTCTACATCATCTGAACTCGAAAATATTTCAGCTATAGAAAACAACTATAACTGATACTAAGTTATTTGTCAGCCCCAGCTATTGATTTCTTTGTCACATTATGCTATAATACAGACATTGATATTGTACATAAAAACCATAGTAAATAAATATGAATAATATGTTATTTACCTGATAAATAAATCAATGGAGGGTAACAAATGGCAGTTACAGTAGTTATACCAACAACTCTCAGGCTCTTTACCGAGCACAGATCTGAAATAGAACTCAAAGGAAAAACAGTGGGCGAGATACTTACTCTCCTCTCAGAAGAATATCCGGAAACAAAAAAGGCACTTTATGACGAAGAGGGTCAGCTCAGAGCGTTTATTAATGTATTTGTAAATGATGAGAATATCAGAGACCTTAATGAGTTCGATACAGAAGTCAAGGACGGCGACGAAATTATCCTTATCCCCGCTATTGCAGGAGGTTCGGGCGTTGAGAGCGTTCTCGGCGACAGAAAGGGAGAAAAGCTCACAAATGATGAGATAAACCGCTACAGCCGCCACCTTCTTTTGCAGGAGATCGGCGTAAAAGGTCAGAAAAGACTTAAAGCTGCAAAGGTCCTTATCGTTGGTGCAGGCGGTCTCGGAACTCCACTCGCTCAGTACCTTGCAGCAGCAGGTGTCGGTACTATCGGTATCATCGACAACGATGAGGTCGAGGAGTCAAATCTCCAGCGTCAGGTAATGCACGGCACAAGAGATATCGGCAGACCAAAGGTCGCTTCCGCTAAGGACAGTATTCGCCAGATCAATCCGCTTGTAAAAGTTGAAACATATAATATGCGCCTTACAGCCGAAAATGCTGAGAGCATCATTTCCGAATACGACGTTGTTGCTGATGCTTCGGACAACTATCCTACACGCTATCTTGTAAATGATACCTGCGTACTTCTGGGAAAGCCCGATGTTTTCGGCGCAATGTACCAGTTTGAAGGACAGGTCTCGGTCTACTATGCTAAGGAGGGCCCGTGCTACAGATGTATGTACCCTGCACCGCCCCCGGCAGGACTTGTTCCCTCGTGTGCAATGGGCGGAGTTGTCGGCGTTCTTCCAGGCGTTATCGGTACCTTGCAGGCTAATGAGGTTATAAAACTCATCGTTGGCGGCGGCAAGAACCTCATAGGCAGAGTTGTCACCTTCGACGCTTGGAACCTTAAATGGCGTGAACTGAAAATACATAAGAATGACAGCTGCCCTATATGCGGAAAAAATCATTCCATTACCGAGATAGAGGATTTTGATTATGAGGATTTCTGCGGTCTTACTCAGCAAAAGGAGAAAGAAGCAGCAGTCGAGGGCATTGAGCCGAAAGAGCTTAAACGCCGCATTGATGAGGGTGAAAAGATAACCATTGTCGATGTCCGCGAACCTCATGAAAGAGCTATCGCAAAGTTTCCCGAGGCTATAGTTATCCCAATCGGTCAGCTTGAAAGACGACAGAAGGAGCTGGATACTTCTGTTGATACTGTCTTTGTATGCAAAGAGGGCAAGAGAAGCATACTCGCTGTGAATACTCTGCGCGAGGCAGGCTATACGGGGCCCCTTTACAATATGAAGGGCGGCACGAACGCATGGGCAAGGGAAGTCGATAAGGATTTCCCTATATATTGATTATAAGACAGATGAGCCTTTGAAAATATACGATCGAATACCTTTCGGTCGTATATTTTGCCATACAAAAACTTACTAAATCTGTCTGTAATATATGTATAATAGTGAATGACAGAATACGTTTACTATTTATTGTTTTGCACAGAGCAAACGTAAGTGAGCGTATGTGCGGGACAATTCAAATCTACATTAATGGAGGTAGACATTATGTCTAAAGAACCCAAAAATGACACCATAGTTGCTCTCGGCAAAAAGGCTGCTTATAACCTTGCCGACGTTAACAAAACAAGACCACAGTACGGTGCTCTCACTCCGAAGTGGATCACAAAGGTCCTCGAATTCAAGGGCCTTGATTCAGGTATTTACAGAATAAATAAGGTTAAAGAGGGAGAAACTCCTCTTGACGTTCTTTGCAGCGTTGAGAAGAAGTCTGACATAATCCCTCAGGGCTATGTTGAGTATGAGGAAGATCCGAGAGAGCTTCAGCTCGCTTCTATCTCAACTATCATCAACGTAAACACAGCTGTTGCTGATGTATACGGTTCACCATACGATCAGGTAAAGGAACAGCTCGACCTCGCTATCGAAAGCCTTCGTGAGCGTCAGGAGAGCCAGCTCATCAATAACGATGATTACGGTCTCCTCAAGAATGTTCCTGATTCACAGCGTATCCAGACAAGAAACGGCGCTCCTACACCTGATGACCTCGACGAGCTCATCACAAAGGTATGGAAAGAGCCTTCATTCTTCCTTGCTCACCCAAGAGCTATCGCTGCATTTGAGAGAGAATGTACAAAGAGAGGCGTACCGCCCGTTACAACTAATATCGCAGGCGGCACATTCATCTGCTGGAGAGGTATCCCGATCATTCCTACAGACAAGCTCCTCGTTGACGGTCTCAAGAATCCAAAGAGCAAGAGCGGCAAAACAAATATCCTTCTCGTTCGTACAGGTGAGGCTAAGAGAGGCGTTATCGGTCTTTTCCAGCGTAATCTGAAAAATGAACAGTCAAGAGGACTTTCTGTTCGTTTCAGAGGTATTGACGATAAGGGCGTTGCTTCTTATCTGCTTTCACTCTACTGCTCGGCAGCTATTCTCTCAGACGACGCTATCGCTGTTCTCGAGGATGTCGAGGTAGGTGAATACTATGACTACGACTAATTACGGCATACCTTCTGAGTCAGAGCTTGAGAACCTCGCAAATTCACTGTTTCCCGATTTCGACGCAGAGCGCTGTGCAGGCGGGATCGCTGCACTTGCAGCAAGCGGCGATACCTCCGTTATCAATGACGCTGTGAACAAGGCAGCTTCATATGGCGGCGGTACTAACTACGCTTCGTCCGCAGAACAGGTTTTCAGCGGCTATGGCAGTATTTCAGAGTTTGAGCAGATAGCCAATGAGTATAACGGCGGCTACGGCAGTGCTTCTGAGTACGAGCAGGCAGCAGACAGCTACGGTGCTTCACCTGTAGTAGGAGCTGCTCAGCAGTACAGCACTTTCGATACATATTCTGCTCCTCAGGAGCAGCCCACATCGGGCGGCTATGCTCCTGTCGTTCTCTCTCAGGGACAGGCTGACAGCTACGTTCCAAAAAATACTCATCAGGCAGCTGCTCCAAGCGTTCCTACAGTAAAGTCTGACAGCCAGATAATCGTAGGAACAAAGACTCTCGCTCAGATCAGAAATGATTTCCCTATACTTAGCGAAAAGATAAACGGTCACGACCTCGTATGGCTCGACAACGGCGCTACCACACAGCGTCCACAGCAGGTCATCGACAGACTGAGCTATTATTATACTCATGAGAACTCCAATGTTCACAGAGGTGCTCATGAACTCGCTGCTCGTTCCACCGACGCATACGAGAATGCAAGACAGATCACTGCCGACTTCCTCGGTGCGCCTTCAAAGGACAATATCGTTTTCGTAAGAGGTACAACTGAGGCTATAAATCTTGTTGCCAATGCATATGTAAAACCTCTTCTTCAGCCAGGCGACGAGATAATCCTCACAATGCTGGAGCATCATGCGAATATCGTTCCATGGCAGATCATATGCGAGGAAACAGGCGCTGTCATCAAGGTAGTTCCTGTTGACAAGAGCGGTCAGCTCATTATATCAGAGTACGAAAAGCTCTTTACAAGAAGGACTAAATTCGTTTCAGCAACTCACGTTTCCAATGCGCTGGGTACTGTTACTCCTATCGAGGAGCTTGTTGCTATCGCTCACGCTCACGGTGTACGCATACTCATCGACGGTGCGCAGTCTGTGGCTCATATCCCTGTTAATGTTACTGCTCTGGATACGGATTTCTTCGTATTCTCGGGACATAAGATATTTGCTCCTACAGGCATCGGTGCTGTATACGGCAAGTCCGATGTTCTCGAAGCTGCAAGACCTTACCACGGCGGCGGAAATATGATAAAGGACGTTACTTTCGAGCGTACTATCTACAATCCAGCTCCGAACAAGTTTGAGGCAGGTACAGGAAGCATCGCAGACGCAGTTGGTCTCGGTGCAGCTCTCGAATACCTCAACGCTATCGGTATGACAGAGGTCAACCGCCATGAGCATGAGCTCCTGGTATACGCTATGAAGGAAATGCAGAAGATAAACGGTCTGCACCTCATAGGCACAGCTACAAACAAGGCAAGCGTACTTTCATTCGTGCTTGATGGCGTTGGCAACGAAGCTGTCGGTCAGCGTCTTAACGAGCTGGGCATAGCTGTACGCACGGGTCATCACTGTGCTCAGCCTATACTCCGCCATTTCGGACTTGAAGGAACTGTACGTCCAACACTTGCACTTTATAATTCATTCAATGATATTGACAGACTTGTTCAGGGAATAAGAACACTTGCGTAATTCAGAACTTGTTCTCATATTTACAGGACGGCATTATACCGTCCTGTAAAACATTTATATTGACAAAGCGTGGTGATACAATGAAATTCAATACATCTTTGCTTCACAATTCAAAATTCAACGGCGAAGATAAAGGAGCAACTCTCCCTCCGCTTTATCAGGTCAGTGCATTTGCCTGTGAATCGGCAGAACAGCTTGAAAAGGTGTTCAACAACAAAGCGGCAGGCTTTTCGTATACAAGAGTGGGAAATCCCACAGTCAGCGCCTTTGAGAACCGTATAGCCGCACTCGAAGGCGGTATAGGAGCAGTTGCCTGTTCATCGGGAATGGCTGCAATAACCGCAGTCCTTCTAAATATACTTCGTTCAGGGGACGAGGTCATAGTCAGCACGGGACTCTTCGGCGGTACTATCGACCTTTTCAATGACCTTAAAGCTTTCGGCATTACAGCTCATTTCCTTGAAGCTATAACCTATGATACCGTGACAGCTGCGGCAAATGAGAATACTAAGGCTGTTTTTACTGAGCTTATCGGCAACCCTAAACTCGATGTTGTTGACCTTGACAGCGTTTCAAAGGCTTGCAGTGAGAAAAGGATCCCTCTTATAGTTGACAGCACTACGGTAACTCCCTACATCATAAATCCGCTGAAGCACGGCGCTGATATAGTCGTTCATTCATCGTCAAAGTATATCAACGGCAGCGGAAATTCCATCAGCGGCATCATCGTTGACAGCGGCAGATTCAAATGGGATACGGAAAGGTATCCGGGATTTGAGAATTATGTGAAATTCGGACCGTTTGCGTTCCTTTCAAAGCTGAGGAACGGCTTATGGCGCAATACAGGCGGCTGTCTTTCGCCGTTCAATGCATATATGAATATAGTCGGACTCGAAACCCTCGGTCTGCGTATGGAGCGCTGCTGCGACAACGCACTGAAGCTCGCGGAATTTTTTGAGTCCCTTGACAATATACAGGTGAACTATCCTGCGCTTACGTCTTCTCCTTATTATGAGCTTGTGCAGAGAGAGCTTTCGGGAAAAGGCGGAGCTATCGTTACTATCAGAGCAGGCAGCAAGGAAAAAGCCTTCAAGCTTATGGACAGTATTGAATTTGCTTCTGTAGCCACCAATATAGGTGATGTCCGAACCCTTGTGATACACCCTGCAAGCACCATCTATACTCACAATACCGAGCAGCAGCGTATAAGTGCGGGAGTATATGACGATACTATACGCATAAGCGTTGGTATAGAAGATATAGACGATCTTATCGAAGATTTCAGACAGGCGACAGAGCGCCTGTAAAGGAGGATAAATATGGCTGATTTCAATATTACTGATTCGATCGACATCACTGATGTCAATTGCCCTATAACTTTTGTTAAGGCAAAGATCGCTCTTGAGGAGCTCGATGACGGAGATATCCTCTCCATTAAACTCAACGATGGTGAGCCCGTTCAGAACGTCCCTAAGAGCATCAAGGAAGAAGGACACAAGGTGCTCAGCCTTTCAGATAACGGCGACGGTACATTTGAACTTATCGTGCAGAAGGTCGGTGACTGATATGCCTGCAATGATTAGCAATGCCGAATTCGACAGCGAGGTCCTGGGCTCAGAGCTGCCCGTACTTGCTGATTTCTATTCGGACAGCTGCATACCCTGCAAGCGTATGTCGCCTATACTGAGCCAGCTTGAAGCAGAATATGCAGACAAGATCAAAATTGTGAAAATAAACACAAACTTCGAGAAGGAGCTTGTGGAAAAATACAGTATATTAGCCGCTCCGACGCTTATCCTCTTCAAGAACGGTGAGGAAGTTTCACGTATCAGAGGTGCGGCAAAAAAAGACGATATAATAACTCTTATAGATCAGACTATTTAAGGAGCGTATAAATATGAATATAACAGTTGCAGGAGTAAAAAAGGAAGTTGCAGACGGACTTACCGTTGCACAGCTCGTAATTGACGAAAAGGTGGAAACACCTGAATACGTAACTGTCACTATCAACGATGATTTCGTGGATCACGGTCAGTTCGAGGGTACTGTTCTCAAGGACGGCGATACAGTAGAATTCTTATACTTTATGGGAGGCGGTCAGTAATGGCATTTACAAATGAACAGATCGAACGCTATTCACGTCACATAATCCTTAAAGAGGTCGGAGCAAAGGGACAGAAGAAGCTCCTTAACGCGAAAGTCCTCGTGATCGGAGCAGGCGGTCTCGGCGCTCCTGTTGCTATGTATCTTGCAGCAGCAGGTATCGGCACTATAGGTATTGCGGACGCTGATGAGGTAGATCTCTCTAATCTCCAGAGACAGATCATCCACCAGACAAAGGACGTTGGTAAGCCGAAGGTACAGTCCGCAAAGGAAACTATGGAGGCTATGAACCCTGATGTCAAGGTCATAACTTACCACGAGTTCATCACCAGCGAGAATATCCTCGATATCATCAAGGACTATGACTTCATTATCGACGGTACCGATAATTTCCCTGCAAAGTTCCTCATCAATGACGCTTGCGTAATGGCTAAGAAGCCTTTCTCACACGCAGGTATAATCCGTTTTCAGGGACAGCTCATGACATATGTCCCCGGTCAGGGTCCGTGCTACCGCTGTGTATTCAAAGAACCACCTCCGAAGGACGCTGTACCTACCTGCAAGCAGGCTGGCGTTATCGGTGCAATGGGCGGCGTTATCGGCAGTCTTCAGGCTATGGAGGCTGTTAAGTATATCCTCGGAGTAGGCGATCTCCTCACAGGTTATCTCCTCACTTATGATGCTCTCAAAATGCAGTTCAGAAAGGTAAAGCTCCCCAGCGATACCCATAACTGCGCTGTATGCGGCGATAACCCCACAATAACAGAGCTCATCGACTACGAACAGGCAGAATGTGACGGTGTTGGTCTATGATTAAACTCAATCAAAGCGATTACGATAAAATAGTTGCTCACGCAAAAAGCGAAGCTCCCGTAGAAGCCTGCGGACTTATTGCAGGCGAGCTGAACGGCGATGACAAGATAGTGAAAAAGGTCTATATCCTCACAAATGTCGATCATGCAGATGAGCATTTTACCCTTGACCCGAAAGAGCAGCTCTTTGCCGTTAAGGATATGAGAGCAAACGGGCTCACTCCTCTCGGCAACTGGCACTCTCACCCTGTTTCGCCGTCACGCCCTTCCGATGAGGACAAAAGACTTGCCTACGACAGCAGTGCGAGCTACCTTATACTCTCGCTTATGGACGAGGAGCCTGTTCTCAATTCCTTCCATATCGAGGGCGATAAGTCCGAGAAGGAAGAGCTTGTTATAGTACAGGACTGATGGTATGTTGTATGATGTGATTATTCTCGGCAGCGGCCCTGCGGGACTGTCTGCTGCTGTTTACGCGAGCCGCGCAGGACTGAGCTTTGCGGTTGTCGAAAAGGAGTACATGGGTACGGGACAGATCGCCTATACCGAACAGGTGGATAACTACCTCGGATATTTCGGGATTGACGGTTTCTCTCTCGGTGAAAAATTCCGCGAACACGCAGAGGCTTTGGGTACCGCATTCATCGACGGCGAAGTTACTGAGCTGTCGAAAAATGAAAACGTCTGGAAGATCAGGCTTGCCAACGGAAATTCCTTCGAGTCAAAGACTGTGATATATGCTCTCGGCGCTTCACCTAAGAAGCTCGGCATTGCTGGCGAAGAAAAACTCTCAGGCAGGGGCGTTTCCTATTGTGCCATCTGCGACGGAGCTTTCTTTGCGGAAAAGACCGTCACTGTCATAGGCGGCGGAGATACTGCGCTGGGAGATGCTCTGTATCTCTCGAAAACCGCGGAAAAGGTCTATATCATGCACCGCCGCGGAAAGTTCAGAGCCAATGCTGCACTTGTGAAAAAGGCGGAAGAAACTGCGAATATCGAGTTCGTCCTCGAAGCTCTCCCGACTGAGATAAAAGGGGAAGATTCGGTAACGGGAATTAAGTATTCTCAGAACGGTTCGGAAAAACTGCTCAGTACAGACGGAGTGTTCGCCGCTGTGGGATCGCTGCCTAATACAGCATTGCTCAGAAGTATTGCCGAGCTTGATGAAAGCGGCTATATCATCGCAGGTGAAAGCTGCATCACTTCGGCTGAAGGCTTATTTGCAGCAGGTGATGTGCGTACAAAGACTGTCCGTCAGGTCATAACAGCTGCCGCAGACGGTGCAAATGCCGTAGTATCGGCATTGGACTATATCAGCAAATAATTCTGTATGCACAGGCTGTGAGGTCTGTGCATTTTTGTTTCCTGAGTTATAGACGCAACCTATAACTCAGGATAAATAAATACAATTAAAAAAGGTATTGCATTTTTACATGGCATGGTATATAATATACTTAACAGATAGGAATTATAGTTTACTATCAGAAGGAGGAAATTATTATGTCAAAAATTTATAAAGGTGCAACCGGCCTTATCGGTAATACTCCTCTTGTGGAGTTCACAAATATTGAAAAGTCTCAGGGCATTGAAGCAACTGTGCTCGCTAAGCTCGAATACTTCAATCCCGCAGGAAGCGTTAAGGACAGGATCGCTCTTGCTATGATCGAGGACGCTGAAAAAAGAGGAGTTCTCAAGAAGGGCGCAACTATCATTGAGCCTACGTCAGGTAATACAGGTATCGGTCTTGCTTCAATAGCTGCCGCAAAGGGCTATAAGATAATCCTTACAATGCCTGAGACCATGAGCGTTGAGAGAAGAAATATCTTAAAGGCTTATGGCGCAGAGATCGTTCTTACTGAAGGCTCAAAGGGCATGAAGGGCGCTATCGCTAAGGCTGAGGAGCTTGCAAAGGAAACTCCGAACAGCTTTGTTCCTGAGCAGTTCGAGAATCCTGCAAACCCTGAGATACACAGACTTACAACAGGTCCTGAGGTATGGAACGATACCGACGGAAAGGTAGATATCTTTATTGCAGGTGTAGGTACAGGCGGTACTGTAACAGGTACAGGTGAATACCTCAAGTCCAAGAACCCGAATGTTAAGGTCGTTGCAGTTGAGCCTGAAGATTCTCCTGTTCTTTCAAAGGGAACAGCAGGTCCGCACAAGATACAGGGTATCGGTGCAGGATTTGTTCCAAAGACTCTCAATACAGACGTTTACGACGAGGTTATCGCAGTTTCCAATGAGGATTCATTTGAGACTTCAAAGCTCATCGCAAAGCAGGAGGGCGTTCTTGTTGGTATCTCATCAGGTGCTGCTTACTATGCAGCATTAGAGCTCGCAAAGAGACCTGAGAACAAGGGCAAGACTATCGTTGCACTTCTTCCTGACAGCGGTGACAGATACTATTCAACACCTCTTTTCAACGACTGATAAGCATTAACAGCTCAGACTTCATAGGTCTGAGCTGTTTTGTATTTGTATGTGCAGAAAAATTCCCGAAGATTTTTTGATATCTTCGGGATACTTCTTATTTATATATAGTACATTGGTTCGATCTGACCGATCTGCTTTTCTGTAAATCTATCCGCAAGATCTTTCAGGGTAAGGTTCAGTGAGAACTTCTGAAGATATTCGTTGACAGGCGTCCAAAGACATTCGGATATTGTTTCAGTTGCCGTCGGCTCAAGCTGATCGTTGAATACAGAAGGCGCAAATATCGTATCATCGAGGGCATTTACGATCTCGTTGATAGTTATATCGGCAGGATCACGGGCAAGAGCATAACCGCCGCCTGAACCTTTGACACTTTTCAGAAAATCAGCGTGTTTCAGAAGCGGGACGATCTGTTCAAGGTATTTTGCTGAAATATTATTGCGCTTGGACACTGCGTTAAGCTTTACTATATTATTGCCTTTTGAATTAACGGCAATATCTATAAGAGCAATAATTCCACATTCGACCTTTGATGATACTCTCATTTTATTCAGCTCCTTTATTTTTATAATTCCTATCAGTATAATAAGTATAACATAAAAGCTGAATTATTTCAAGTATTTTTGCTATAAAATTTGTTTATAAAAAGTAATAGGCAGGTAATTAATCTGCCCGAAACTTAAAGAAGCTCGGCAGAGCGTATTTTATCGGCATTTGCTTGAGTTGCTGCCCGCAGATGCCTTGCCATCGTTTGTTATATTATATCATTTTTTCGACTGATCGGCAAGAGGATTAATAAATAAACGTATTTAAGGTAAATTATCTGTATATACATATATTTATTCATATGTATTATTATCCATATTGTATAAGTGCTCGTGCTATTTTAACAATGAACTAAGTGATAATTTTGTGAAAAATGCCAAAAATAATTAGAGGGCTATATTTACCCGATTTTTCCGCTTGCTTTTTTTATTTATAAAGGTTATAATTGAATCGTATAGGGCTTGACCATATACATTTAAAATTAATAAAAAATTTTGTTCAATAAGATCTGCCTGCATTTGTTTTACGGTATGTCTATGAAGCACGTCCCCCGAAGTCACGGCTTTATACCGCGCGGTATCCACTTTGACCGCTCCGATCGTAACGGCTTGTTCAGCAGACCAATTTATTATTATTGAAAACATCGGTCGTCTGCGTATTTGGCAGTAATGATGCTGAATATACGGGCGGCAGTATTCTGTCTGTGCGTTTTTACAGGCATATCCGGGGTATTGTCGTTTATTATGAACGCTTTTTATAAGCGTAAGCAAAGAGTGATTTCTTAATTAATATTTAGGAGATGTAATTTAATGAGTTCAACACAAAAGAGAGCAATCCCGTTCAGTCCCCCCGATATCAGTGAGGCTGAGGTAAATGAGGTTTGTGAAGCCCTTCGTTCAGGCTGGATAACTACAGGCCCGAGAACAAAGCAGCTCGAAAGAGAAATAGCTGAGTTCACAGGCGTGGAGAGAGCTGTATGCCTTAATTCCCAGACTGCCTGTGCTGAAATGGCACTGCGTACCCTCGGTATCGGCGAGGGCGATGAGGTCATTGTTCCTGCGTATACCTACACCGCATCTGCTTCTGTTGTATGTCATGTGGGCGCAAAGCTTGTCCTTGTTGATGTGCAGAAGGACCGCCTTGAAATGGATTATGACGCTCTTGAGAAGGCTATAACCGAAAAGACAAAGGCTATTATCCCTGTTGACCTTGCAGGTATCCCTTGCGATTATGACAGGATATTCAGCATCGTTGAGGCTGAAAAGAACCTGTTCAAGCCTGCAAACAAGATCCAGGAAGCTATCGGCAGGATCGCTGTATGCGCAGATACAGCTCACGCTTTCGGTGCTTCATGGCATGAAAAAAAAGTAGGTTCTATCGCTGATTTCTCGTCCTTCTCCTTCCATGCGGTAAAGAACTTCACCACTGCTGAGGGCGGCGCTCTCACATGGAATAATATCAGCGGCATCGACAATGAGGAGATCTACCACCAGCTTCAGCTCCTCAGTCTCCACGGTCAGAGCAAGGACGCTCTTGCAAAGACTCAGCTCGGTGCATGGGAGTACGATATCATAGGTACATGGTATAAGTGCAACATGACAGATGTGGCTGCTGCTATGGGTCTTGCACAGATGAAGCGCTATCCCGCTATGCTCGAAAGAAGAAAAGAGATCATCGGCAGATATGATGCAGCTCTGAAGCCGCTCGGTGTTGAAACTCTCAATCACTATTCTGACGATCATCAGTCATCGGGTCATCTTTACCTTACAAGGATCCCCGGCATCAACGCCGAAAAGCGTTCCGATATCATCATTAAAATGGCTGAACAGGGCGTTTCCTGCAATGTTCATTACAAACCGCTCCCGATGCATACCGCTTATAAGAATATGGGCTTCGATATCAATGATTACCCGAATTCTTATAATATGTTTGCAAATGAGATAACCCTCCCGCTTCATACCTGCCTTACAGATGAAGATGTGGAATACGTTATAAACTGCTATAAAACAATATTAAAGTAAGAGGTTGAGACTGTACTATGTATGAGAAGTATCTGAAAAGATGTTTGGATCTGTTTTTTAGCATTCTGGCACTTCCGATTTTCTGCCTTGTGTTTATCGTGATCGCGCCGCTGATATTTATTGACGATCCCGGTCCGATATTCTACAATGCTCCGAGACTTGGCAAAAACGGCAAGATCTTCAAGATGTATAAGTTCAGGAGCATGAAGGTAAATTCTCCTGATATCAGAAACAGCGACGGTTCTACATATAACGGCGAAAACGATCCGCGTGTAACAAGAATGGGACGTATCCTCAGAAAGACAAGCCTTGATGAGGTGCCTCAGTTCCTTAACGTTCTCTGCGGCGATATGAGCATCATCGGTCCCCGTGCTCATCTGACAACTAAATTCAAGGGCATGAAGTCACTCACTCCAAAGGAGCGCAAGAGACTCCGCGTTCGTCCCGGTATTACAGGATATAATCAGGCATACTACAGAAATACTGTCTCCGCTGAGCAGAAGATCGACAACGATAACTATTATGTGGATCATATCTCGCTGGCACTTGATGTCAAGATCCTGTTCAAGACCATTGATTCTGTGCTCCATCAGGAAAACATCTATGTTACACCCGAGATAAAAAACGGCAATAACAATTCAAAGTAATAAAGTTTGACGGAGATAAGCAAATGAAAAAAGTTCTTATTATAGGTGCGTCCATCCTTCAGCTCCCTGCCATCAAAAAGGCTAAGGAGATGGGCGCGTATGTCGGCGTTGTTGACTATAATCCCGAAGCTGTCGGCATAAAGTTCGCAGACGAATTCTTTAACGTAAGTACAATAGATATCGAAGGCGTTGCTGAGGTCGCTGCTTCGTTCAAGCCCGACGGCATCATGACCCTTGCGACCGATATGCCTATGCGCTCTATCGCAGCAGCCTGCGAAAAGCTGGGCCTGCACGGCATATCTTTCGATACTGCCGTAAAATCTACGGATAAGGGCGAGATGATACGCGCCTTCGAGGAAAATAATGTTGAACACCCGTGGTTCTTCATCATCGGCGATGAGGCTGAGTTCGAGAAAAATATCAGCAGCATCTCTTACCCTTGCATCATGAAGCCTACAGATAATTCAGGCAGCCGCGGTGTTGTCCTTGCACATAATGAGGAGGAACTGAAAGCCGAGTACGGCTACTCAAAGAGCTCCTCTCGCGGCGGCGGTGTCATAATCGAGGAGTATCTTGAAGGCAATGAGGTCAGTGTCGAGGTCATGGTGGTAAGCGGTGAACCTACCGTGCTCCAGATAACTGACAAGCTTACCACAGGTGCTCCGCATTTTGTTGAAATGGGTCACAGCCAGCCGAGCCGCCTGCCTGCCGATACTCAGGCAGCTATCCGCGACCTCGCTTCAAGAGCGGCAAAGGCTGTCGGTATTCAGGACGGCCCTGCACACGTTGAGATAATGGTGACAAAGACCGGTCCGAAAATGATAGAGCTCGGTGCGAGAATGGGCGGCGACTGCATCACTACACACCTCGTTCCGCTGTCAACAGGCATTGACATGGTAAAGGCTACGCTTCAGATCGCCTGCGGTGAACCTGCCGATATAACCAAGAAGTTCGACAAGGGCAGCGCGATAAGATACTTCAATGTTCCTGCGGGTACTATAAAGAGCATCGAGGGCGCTGAGACTGCCGAAAAGATAGAAGGCATAAAAGAAATATCATTCGTCAAGAATGTCGGCGATAAGGTCGGCAGTATCGACAGCAGCACGGATCGCGTCGGATTCGTTATCGCTCAGGCTGAAACGAGCGAAGAAGCAGTAAGTATCTGCGAAAAGGCTATCAAGGCTATAACTATTACAATAGAGGAGTAATATTATATGAAGGATTTGATTATCGTAGGCGCAGGCGGAATGGCAAGAAAGGTCTTCACTTTTCTGCGCAGATTGAATGAGAGCGAAAAAAAATGGAATATCATCGGCTGTATTGATGATAATCAGAACGCTCTGGACGGCGTTAAGTTTGACCTCGGCATCATCGGAACTATTTCCGACTGGCAGCCAACTGAGGATCAGGTCTTTGTAATGGGGATCTCTGACCCTAAGCTCAAGCACAAGATATCGGACATGATGCTTGCAAAGGGCGCAAAATTTGAGACTATCGTTTCTCCTGAAGTAATTATGGGAGATTATGTCGAGATAGGTGAGGGAAGCGTTATCCTTACTCCTTATAACGTTGAAAGCGGTGCCAAGATCGGCAGATTCGTTACCCTTCTCGGTTCTACTATCGCTCTTGACGGAGTTATCGGCGATTATTCGACTACAGCAGGCTTTGCTAACCTTACTAATGCCAAGATCGGCAAGGAGGTCTACGTGGGAAGCCATGCTGTCCTCGTTGAGAACATTACTGTCGGCGACGGCGCTTTCGTAAGCGTCGGAAGCATCGTTCTGAAGGACGTTAAGCCAAATGAGCAGGTATTCGGCTATCCTGCAAGAGTTGTCGGAAGGAAAGACAATTAAGGTGTTTTTGAAATGAAAGTTTTAGTTATCGGTAGAGCATATCCTGAAGTTTCAACAGGTATGAACGGTATATTTGAGTACGAACAGGCAAGCGGTCTGAGAAAAATGAAGCTCAACGTTTCATATATCTGGAGCGATGTCCGTTCTATCAAATATCAGAAGAAGATAAAAAAGACCGAAAAAGTGGAAAACGGTATCAGACTGGTGGGTTATAACCTCCCTATCGGCGGCATAAGCGCAAAGATACTTCACCGCATACAGATGTTCCTGCTGAAAAAAGCCTTCAAGGACGCTATGATCGCAGCAGGTACTCCCGATGTGGTGCATATCCATTTCCCGCTGCTTACGGTTGATACTGAATTTATAAAGTATGTCAAGAGCCTTGGCTGCAAGGTCGTAGTTACCGAGCACTGGACAAGGATTCTCGAAAAGAGGATAACCGACGCTCAGGCTAAGACCCTGAAGGATATCGCGGAGGAGGCTGACAGCATCATATGCGTCAGCGAAGATCTGAAAAACAGCGTTGCGGATTATATTGACCCGAAAAACTGCGATAAGCTCATTGTTATCCCAAATATGGTCGCTGAGTGCTTCTCGTATCATGAGAATAAAAACAGCGACGGTAAGTTCGTATTTCTGTATTCGGGCAGGCTCAGAAAGCCTAAGAGATGCGATCTCCTTATTAAGGCTTTTGAAAAGGCGTTCCCGAATAAGAATGAAAAGGTCGAGCTCATCATTGCCGGCGACGGTCTTGAGCGCGAGGCTCTCGAAAAGCTTAAAGAAGAGTATCACGACAGCAGGATAGTCTTCAAGGGCTTCGTCAAGCGCGAAAAAATGAGCGAGCTTTACAGAAAAGCCGATATCTATGTGTCCGCAAGTGCACTTGAGACCTTCGGCGTTCCGTTTGCTGAGGCGTGGATGTGCGGCAGACCTGTAATATGCGCGGATAACTCTCCGATACTGCCATACCTCGAAGAAATGAAGAATGGCATATCATTTAAGACAGATGACGTTGAGTCGCTGAAAACTGCTCTGCTTACAATGTACGAAAAATGCAGTTCCTTTGACGGAAAAGCAATTTCCGAAAAGGCAAGTGAGATCTTCTCACAGCAGGCTGTTATTACAAAAGTTAAAGACGTTTTAAAGTGAATTAATGGGAAGATAATTATATGGAAAAAAATATGCGTGTGCTTATAGTTAATTTTGATGACCTGAAAAGACTGCCGCCTGTGCTCAACCTCATGGATGTTCTGCTCAGGAACAATGTCAAGGTATCAGTCATCACTTTCGATAAAAACAACATTCGTAAAAAGTATGAGGGAAAGGTGAACTTCCACATACTCAAAACCGATAGTAACAAGCTTACAGGCTTTATTACCCGTAAATCAAAGCTCAGGAATCTCGTTAACAGCCTGATGAAGTCTCATGACTATCTGTGGACTACTACGGACCGTACCGTAAGAGAGCTCGGCTCGACCGTTTATCAGCACAAGCATATCATGCAGCTCATGGAGCTCATTTCCGATTACCCGCTTTTCCCGAAGCAGCATATTTTCATGGCTCACCTCGGAAAATATGCTCAGAAAGCATATAAGGTCGTTGTGCCTGAGTACAACCGTGCCCATATCCAGTCAGTATGGTGGGATCTCCCGAAGCTGCCTGTCGTTCTTCCGAATAAGCCTTCGTCACTGAAGCTTGCCGAGAATGATACCGCAAAGGATATCATCGCCGAGCTCAAGGCTATGAAGGAAAGCGGCAAGAACCTCGTTCTCTATCAGGGCATCATACGCAAGGAAAGACCTCTTACGCCGTTCGCAAAGGCTGTTCAGAGCCTTGGCGACGATTATCGCTTCATCGTTATGGGCGATAACGAAGCAGCTGCAAGAGAACTGGAAAGCAAATTCCCGTGTGTTTACTATATACCGTTCATTACTCCGCCGGATCACCTGAAAGTAACAGGTCTTGCTGATGTAGGCGTTCTGACATATCAGATAGATAAAAATAATGTGAATTCTTCTGAATTCAATCCGCTTTACTGCGCACCAAACAAAATATATGAATATGCAGGCTTCTCGGTTCCTATGATAGGTAATGAGATACCAGGACTGCGTATCCCGTTTGACTGCTATAAGATCGGCGAGATATGCGATATCACCGATTATAAGGATATTGCAGAGAAAATAAAGACTATCTGCACCAATAAGGAATCATACAGGAAAAAATGCAGCGATTTCTATGAGGAGACAAATCTTGATGACATCATCATCAACAAGATATTGCGCTGAGCTGCATCAATATGGATTTGGAGTTAATTAATGAAACGTATCGTACTTTCCAATGAGGGCGCGAGGTATTCAGTTCATGTAGGCGCGATATTGATCGGTCTGGTATTTATAGGTGCATTCGGATATATCAGCAGGATCTATTTCTATCATACTATCATGCTGTATGTATACGGTCTTTTTGCTGTACTGTTATGCACGTATTTCTTTAAACTGCATGATCGCCTGTCACTGCCGTGGCCTGTTGTACCTATTGCTGCGTATATGATATGGACTTCGGCAGTTCATGATCTTTCGAGGTCTAAGGATTACCTGATACTGTTCTTAACCTGTACGCTTATATTGACGATAAGGCTGTCAATGCGGTCAATGGAAAAACTGTTCAAGTGTATCTCGGTCGCAGGAACGATCTTTTCGCTGAGTATTATCTGGCAGCGTATCACACCGGGAATATACTATAAATTCTATAGGCTTATCGCAACAAGTATGTCTTTGGAGCGAGCTAAGGCTTATGTGGCTTCCGAAAGAGCTTTCACAGGCTTTGTCGGAGAATCTGCCTGGGCTTGCCTCTGTGTTGCAACGGCTATAAGCTGTACTTTCGTAAGCTTATTCTTCTATAAAAGCAGCAAAAGAAATCTTTCGCTTAAAATTTTCATGCTCGGCATAATGTATGTAAGCATTATCCTTACTAACCGCCGTGCGTTCATTCTTTCTGTCCCCGCTGTTCTCGGAGCTATATGGATATACTTTATGCTCAGAGATAAGGAAAACAAAAAGAAACTTATCGCTCTTGCTATAATAATGTTGGGACTGGTCATGATGTATTTTGTGTTCCTTCCTATTATTATGAAGATACTCACACAGGGCGGAAAAGGAATACAGCTTAGTAAAAGAGAAATTTACTGGGACCTCGCATTTAAGATTTTCAGAAAGGATCCTCTTTTCGGTCAAGGTCCGCGAAGCTTTGACTTTTATTACATTGCCATGACACAGAGAGACCTTCAGTTCGCAGGCGCACATAACTGCTATATTCAGATGCTGGCTGAGTTCGGTATTGTTGGAACGGTCATGTATGTTTTCTTTATAGTATTTATGGGCGTGAAATCTCTCAGGATCGCTGTGACTTGTTTGCGCGAAAATAAAACAGAGATAGGCTTTTTTGCGTTCACAGCTCTTGTAATGCAGGCTTTCTATGTTATGATGGCTCTCAGTGAATCGGCTTTTTTCCTGCCTCAGGCGCTGATAATGTATTTCATGTTCATCAATGTTATACAGAATTGCAGCGTAATGTCGGATAAGGCGGAAAGACGTAAGAGCCATTCACTTGACGAATTGATCTTCTATCCGAGAGTAAGAAGCTTTTTGGGACGTTTCCGTATCACAAGATGAGCCGCTGAAAAAACTCATCACAGATGTTTATTATATTTTATTGACTGAAGGAGTTAGGATTAATGGTAAATCCGAAGAAACAAAAACAAGTCGGTGTTATTTTGTCGTATACAGCACTGCTGCTGAATACTCTGATACAGCTGTTCTATACGCCGCTGATGCTCGATAAGCTCGGCAAAAGCGAGTACGGACTGTATACACTTGCACTTTCCGTAACAGGATATCTGACACTGCTCAGCCTCGGTCTGACAGGAACATACAACAAGTTCTTTGCAAAGGTCGATGCTGAAAAAGATGAAGAGGGTCTTAAACGACTCAACGGAATGTTCTTTGTAATGTTTGCAGTCATCTCGGCTACAGCAGTACTTGTGGGTATTATCCTTTCAATGAATGTTTCGTTTATTTTCAAAAAGAACCTTACTCCTGAAGAACTTCAGATAGGAAAAACACTGGTCCTTGTACTGACGTTCAATGTTGCTCTTTCACTGGCAACTACACCGTATACGTCGTTTATCAATGCTAATGAGAGGTTCATATTCTACCGTCTTATTATGATCGGTTCGTATGTCCTTCACGGAGCTATTTGTGTCGTCGTTTTACTTCTGGGCGGTAAATCTGTCGCTCTTACAGTGGTATCACTGGCACTGACAGCTACCAGCATTACTTTGCAGTTCCTGTTCTGTAAATTCAAGCTTAACTACAAGATCTCCGTAAGGAATATTTCTTTCGCTGAATTAAAGCCTATATTCGCTTTTTCAGTATTTATTCTTCTTTATGATATCATCAATCAGCTCAACTGGGGTATCGACAAGGTCGTGCTCGGTATCGAGGTGGGAACAGCCGGTATCGCAGTATACGGTATCGCTGCACAGTTAAATACCTACTATATGCGTATATCAACTACAATCGCTTCTGTGTTTATCCCGCAGGTAAACCGCATGGCAGTTGAAATAAAGGACGAGAAAGTTCAGAACGAGCAGCTTTCTAATCTTATGATAAAGATCGGTCGTATCCAGTTCATGGTGGTAGGTCTTGTACTCAGCGGCTATATCTTCTTCGGTCAGCAGTTTATTATTCGCTGGTCAGGCTATGGCTACAGAAAAGCATACTTTATCGGCTTATGGCTCATGATACCAATTACTGTTGACCTTATCCAGAATATCGGCACTCACATAAGCAGAGCAAAATACCTCCACAAGCCTATAACCTACTGCTTCCTTGTGGTCGCTTCTTCAAATGCTATCCTCAGCTTCCCACTGTGCAGAATGTACGGTGCGGTGGGCTGCGCTATGGCAACAGCTATTACAACAGTCTGCGGACACGGCTTGTTCCTCAACTGGTATTACTACAAAAAAATGGGACTTAATATTCCAATGTTCTGGAAGTCTGTACTGAAGATCCTGCCCGCTTTTATCCCACCGGCAGCAGTCGGCGTGGTATGCAAGCTGTTTGTTACGATCAATTCGTATCCGACTATAATGATCTATGGCTTAGGCTATGCGGCAGTATACTTTATTTCAATGTACTTCCTTGGAATGAACAGCTTCGAGAAAGCGATCATACAGAAGTTCATATCTAAATTCACCAGATCAAAGCAGAACGCAAATGTTTGAAAAGAGGGTTTTTACAATGAGTTATGATGTCAATGAACAGCTTGGAGAAATGCAGGGTATCCTTCTTGATATGCTGAAGTTTTTCAAAAAATTCTGCGAGGAGAATAATCTTACTTTTTTCCTTGCATACGGAACCTGTATCGGTGCGATAAGACATAAAGGCTTCATTCCTTGGGACGATGACATTGATATCCTTATGCCGCCCGATGATTACGACCGCTTGCTGAAGCTCTGGCCAAATCTGACAAGCAAGGGAAAATATACCCTTTGCAATACCGATGAGAACTACTGCGACCGCCATCTCGCACTTACTATACGCGATGACGAAACTACCTATATCAGAGAGGCTGACGTTGACCTTGACACAAATCACGGCATGATGATCGAGATAGGAAGATATGAGTACGTTGCTGCATCAAAGCTGGGTAACTATTTGCAGATCTTTCATACCTGCGTGTATATGATATACAGGACTCAGAGAAAACCAAATAACGGCAGTAAGTACGTAAAAATGCTCGCAAGCCTGATGCTGGCACTCGTTCCTTCGTACAAGATGCGCTGCAAAATATGGAGATTTGCGGAAAAACAGGTGTTTAAGGTGCCAAAGAGAAAAAGCGGCTATATCCGCTTCCTCGGTTCTATGAGAGCTCTGAAGAAATACGTTAATGAAAAGGCTTTTTCAAGAGCTGTCATGGTCCCGTATGAAGATACGGAAATGCCTGTACCTGTAGGATACGACAGCTACCTTAAAAAGTTCTACGGCGATTATATGACACCGCCTCCCGAAAAGGACAGAGTGTTCCACCCTGTACTCTTTGTGGATACTAAAAACGGATATAAGAAGTACAGAGGCAAGAAGTACTTCGTAAAACATAATAAGTGATTATAATACAAAAAGGAGAGATATATCATGACTAATAAGGAAACATATAAAAAGGTTTTTGAGGAAATATTTGAAGTTGACGGTTCTGAACTCAATTCCGATTTCACATTCGCTGCCGTTGATAAGTGGGATTCAATGACACATATGGTGCTTATCAGCGAACTTGAGGCTCGTTTCGATGTTATGTTTGAAACAGACGATATCCTTAATTTCGGCGGCTATGAAAACGGTATGGCAATTCTTGCAAGATACGGCGTTGATTTTGAAGGCTGATGTGCCTGCAAGATAACTGCACTATTGTTCAATACATGGAAGAGAGGTCAAGAAATGACAAATTTGCTTCAAGATAAGATTTGTATAGTAACAGGTTCAGCACGCGGTATAGGTAAGGCTATCGCGGAACTGTTTGCCTCCGAGGGCGGCGAAGTCATCGTGAACGATAAGATGACAGGTGCTGCCGACGAATGGATAGGTGCAAGCGAATACAGCGAAAGACTGCATCCTTACTATTTTGATATCACCGATCCTGAATCTGTCAGACAGAATGTCCTTGATATTAAAAAGACGTTCGGACATATTGATGTGTTAGTCAATAATGCAGGCGTTGAGTTCAATGAACTTATCGGAATGATCTCCCGTGATAATATGGATAAGATGTTCCGCGTCAATGTCTACGGAACTATCGAGATGATACAGGCTGTCAGCCGCGTTATGTCAAGAAATGAAAACGGCGGAAGCATCATCAATATATCATCTATGGTCGGTATCCGCGGAAACGCCGGTCAGCTTGTGTACTCTGCAACAAAGGGCGCAGTTATCGCACTTACAAAGTCAGCTGCAAAAGAACTCGCTGCGAAGAAGATCCGCGTGAATTCCATTGCCCCCGGTCTTACTCAGACTGAGATGATGGAGCAGGCTGATCTTGAAAAGCTTCAGGGCAGGATCAATAATATCTGCATGAAGCGCATCGCTAACCCAAAGGATATAGCAGGCGGCTGTCTGCTGCTGGCTTCTGATTATTCGTCTTACATCTCGGGACAGGTTCTTCCTGTAGATGGCTGTACGATAATGTAAATTGGAGGATAGGATATGTTTCTTAATATTGACAGGAAAGAAAAGACAAACCTGGCATTGATAGATAATGAGGGCAATCGTATCACTTACGGTGAACTGGCAGTTCTTATGGATACCATTGGTGAAAAGGTACAGTCGCGTTCACTGGTGTTCCAGCTCTGCAAAAATACTGCGGGCTCGGTTGCGGGGTATCTCGGCTTCATCGAGCACGAGGCTGTTCCCGTTACTCTGAACAGCAAGATAGACCCTGAACTGCTGGGCAATCTCCTTGATATCTATACACCTGCATATATTTGGTGCCCTGTTGAGGAGACAGAGCGGTTTGGCTATGAGAAAGTGTTCGAGACACTGGGATATGCTCTGCTGAAAACAGGAAATGATATTTATCCTCTTAATGATATGCTCCAGCTTTGTATGACTACTTCGGGCTCTACAGGAAGTCCTAAGCTGGTACGCTACAAGAAGGGCAATCTTGAAGCTAATGCAAAGAACGTTGCGGCTGCTTTCGGCTGGACAGAGAATGAACGCGCTGTCTGCGACCTCGGTATGCAGTACACAATGGGTCTTAATGTTATAAATACCCACCTTTATGTCGGCGCTGTTCTTCTCCTTACCACTTATAACCTTATGAGCGGTGAGTTCTGGAAGTATGTCAGAGAGGAAAAGGGTACCAACTTTACAGGTGTGCCTTTCAGCTATGAGATAATGAAAAGACTGCACTTCGAGAGAATGGATCTCCCTGATCTCCATACCCTCTCACAGGGCGGCGGCAAGCTTACAGATGCTCGCTTTGAGGAGCTTGCAAAGTATGCGGCTGATAACGGCAAGCGTTTCATCGCTTCATTCGGTACTACGGAAACTTCTGCCCGCCTCGCTTGTCTCCCTGCCGAGCTTGCACTGACAAAGACAGGCAGTATCGGACGCGCTATCCCTGAGGGTGAGCTTTTCCTCGTGAACGAAAACGGAGATGTCCTTACCGACAAGGTCGCTGAAGGTGAGATGTGTTATAAAGGCCCTAACGTAACTATGGGTTATGCCGTTTGCAGGGAAGACCTCATGAAGGGCGATGAGTTCGGCGGAGTTTACCGCACAGGCGACCTCGCAAGACGCGATGAGGACGGCTGCTATTATGTTACAGGAAGACTTTCAAGATTCCTCAAGCTCCTCAGCTACAGAGTCAGCCTTGACCAGTGCGAAAGACTTATAGCGCAGGAGTTCGGCATAGAATGTGCCTGTGCAGGTACAGACAAGAGAATGAACATCTATGTTACTGATGATTCCAAGCAGAAGGAGATAGTTGATTTTATAACTACTAAGACCGGTCTGTTCAAAAATCAGTTCAAGGTGATAAAAGTTCCTGAGATCATAAGAAATGATACAGGCAAAATAAGATATGCTATGATGGATCAGATGTACGGCGAGCTTTGATAAAGCAAGTAAATCCAATATTTATAGGAGTGGAAAGATGAAAAAGGTAATGTTAGTTTTCGGAACACGGCCTGAGGCAATCAAAATGTGTCCGTTAGTAAACGAATTGAAAACAAGATCAGGTTTGCAGACTGTTGTCTGCGTAACAGCTCAGCATCGCCAGATGCTCGACCAGGTGCTGAACACATTCGGTGTCGTTCCTGATTATGATCTTAATATCATGAAAAACCAGCAGACGCTGTTCGATATCACTACTAATATCCTCACTTCTATAAAGGAGATCCTCGAAAAGGAAAAGCCTGATGTAGTATTGGTTCACGGCGATACCTCCACTACATTCGTAACAGCGCTTGCCTGCTTCTACCTTCAGATCCCTGTAGGTCACGTTGAAGCAGGTCTGAGAACATACAACATCTACAGCCCGTATCCAGAGGAATTCAACAGACAGGCTGTAGGTATCGTGAGCAAGTATAACTTCTCACCAACACAGCTCGCTGCCGATAACCTCCTCCGCGAGGGCAAGGATAAGTCAACTATCTATATAACCGGTAATACCGTTATTGACGCTATGCAGCATACGGTAAGAGATGACTATACCCACCCCGAGCTCGACTGGGTAGGTGACGGTAAGCTCATATTCATTACTGCTCACCGCCGCGAGAACTTAGGTCAGCCAATGCATAATATGTTCCGCGCTATCAGACGTGTTCTCGATGAGCACCCTGAGTGCAAGGCTGTATACCCTATACACATGAACCCTGTTGTAAGAAAGGCTGCCGAGGAGGAACTGGGCGACTGCAAGCAGATCCATATTATAGAGCCTATCGAGGTGTTCGACTGCCATAACTTTGAGGCAAGATGCCACCTCTGCCTTACCGATTCGGGCGGAATCCAGGAGGAGTGCCCAAGCTACGGAAAGCCTGTTCTCGTTATGCGCGATACTACCGAGCGTCCCGAGGGCGTTACAGCAGGTACTCTCAGACTTGTCGGCACAGACGAGGAGACTATATACAGGAACTTCAAGGAGCTTCTCGAAAATGAGGAGGAATATCAGAAGATGAGCAGAGCCTGCAATCCTTACGGTGACGGAAATGCTTGCAAGAGAATTGCTGATATCCTCGAAACAGGTACCTATGAGCCGTGGCACGGCAAGGAAAACTGACACTATGAGCTGAGATAAGATGCAGGGGCAAGATATTATTTCAGCATTACACATTATATACTTTTTATAATAAGGAGAGATTGATATGTCAACAGTATTTTTAGCAGGCGGAGCAGGATATATAGGCTCACATACAGCAGTGGAGCTTCTCAATGCAGGATATGACGTTGTTGTTGCCGATAACTATTCTAACAGTTCACCTGAGGCTATCAGGAGAGTTGAAAAGATCACCGGCAAAAAGGTAAAGCTCTATGAGCTCGATATAAAGGACAACGCAAAGCTTGCAGAGGTCTTTAAGGAGAATAAGATAGACGCTGTTATTCACTTTGCAGGTCTTAAAGCTGTTGGCGAATCCGTTCAGAAGCCTGTTTTGTACTACCGCAATAATATTGATACAACTTTGTCTTTGCTTGAGACTATGAACGAGTTCGGTGTCAAGAATATCATTTTCTCTTCAAGCGCTACAGTCTACGGTGAGGAGAATCCTGTGCCGTACTTCGAGACTATGAAGCGCGGCGCTTGCACAAATCCTTACGGCTGGACAAAATCTATGATGGAGCAGATCTTTGAGGACGCTGCAAAGGCTGATAAGGAGCTCTCCGTAATACTTCTCCGTTACTTCAATCCTATCGGCGCTCATGAGTCGGGTATGATCGGAGAAGATCCGCAGGGCATACCAAATAACCTTATGCCGTATGTCTCACAGGTAGCTGTCGGCAAGCGCGAGTGCCTTACTATCTTCGGCAACGACTATCCTACACCTGACGGAACCTGCACACGCGATTATATCCATGTTGTTGATCTGGCAAAGGGTCACGTAAAGGCTATCGACTATATCCTCGCCAATAACTGCGTTGAGATATTCAACCTCGGAACAGGTACTCCTTACAGCGTAACGGAGATTGTTGATACTTTTGAAAAGGTGAACAATATCAAGGTCAATCATGTGTACGGAGCAAGACGTGCGGGCGACCTTGCAGAGTGCTATGCAAATGCGGACAAGGCTCTTAAAGTGCTTGGCTGGAAGACCGAAAAGACACTTGAGGATATGTGCCGCGATACATGGAACTGGCAGAAAAATAATCCTGACGGATACAATAAGTAATGATGAACTCGGGGCTGGTCCCCGAGTTTTTTGTTTGACAGCGTATCTTTTGAAGTTACTGCGATAATATGCGGTGGGGAACGCTCGGAACAGCGGACGTGGACATTGCAGGAAGTATTTGTTGAAATTTAATTGAATGAAGTCATAATTTAAGCCCGACAAATGTTGTTAAGTAAAACATTTTGCATCAGTTTGACAAGCCGTTAACAGCTATAAACCAAGTAACAAAGGGGAGTATGGCTTGCTTTTTGTCTAATTCATACAAGTGATAGCTTTGTGAAAGTGCTCGTTTTGTGAGGAAAATTACACATAAATAATTGACAAATTTGTGCTTTTATGCTATAATGTGGAAGCATAGTGGAATATTATGCGTTGAGTTATTCCACTGTGTATCTTTGCTCTGAATTTTTTACGGAGCATGGGGTATTTTATGAGATGGTGTTCATATGGAGGGCATACCATTTTGAACGCAAAATGAAAGGAAAGAGTGCTAATGAAGGGATTACTCAAACGTATTACCGCAGCAGCCTCAGCTTTGACTCTTATGGTCACAACTCAGATCAATATTATTCCTTGGTCTGATGTTAATGCTGCTGATGGAGACGGCGGTAAAAAGGTTCTTCTGATCGAAGACAACCAACCATGGAATTCGAGGGCAAATACAGATATGCTCGCAAAGATCGGAATTGATTACCAGAAGGTGACTACAAACCAGTTCCTTGATGTGAAGCTTGAGGATTATGCTGTTGTTATCTTTGCAAACGATCAGGCGTTCAGTACCTATAACAATTACCTTGACTTTAAACAGTATATGGAGACGTATGCTTCACTGGGCGGTGTTATAGTATTCGGTGCCTGCGATCAGGGCTGGGCAAGCGGCAGCCTTACAGGCGATCTTCCGGGCGATGTAAAGAAAATCAACAAATATACTTACTATAACTACGTTGCTGACATGAATCACCCTATCATTCAGGCTGCACTTTCCGACGGTGACGGTGCTGCTGTTGAAGGTAAACAGAACCAATTATGGTACAGCAACTATTGCAGCCATACCGAATTCGATGAATCGACCCTTCCCGCAGGTGCTAACGTTATCGTTCGTTCAAGTGATACCGACAGACCTACCTTCGTCGAGTATCCTCTCGGCAACGGACGTGTCATTGCATCCGGTCTTACTACTGAGTATGCTTATGCTCATAAGACAAATAACTATTCACATAAGATCTTCGATGATATTTACCTCTATGCGCTGAGAGTCAGCGACTTTGACAAGGATGATGCTGCTCAGCTTGCTGCGTATCGTGCTAATGTAAATAAGCATCATATCCTTATATGCGATTCTGCTACTAAGAAACCCGTCAAAAACGCAAAAGTGGATATCAACGGCAATACGATCGTTACAGATGATACGGGGCTTATAAACATAGACGGCGGAATTAAGGTAAGATTGAAAGTTACTGCTGACGGATACCTCACTTCTACAGCTGAGTATACGGCAGCTAAAAGAAAAACACGTATAATCTACCTGAAGACCGATACTTCCGACGGAAAGCCATACCCGCTCATGGCAACTGAAACAAGCTCGGGAAAAGACCTGTTCACAAGAGCTGTTTCATTTACAGAGGGCGATAATGATTCATGCAGGATCAAGGTCGAGGCTGAGTGGAACGGTCATGAAGCAGGTACATATGAGATCTTACAGTATGGTACAGGCGGAAGAAGACTGACAAGCTCTACAGGTTCATTCTTCTTATACCCTGGAAAAGACCTGACTCCTGAAAAGGACGTATACCTTGTTCTCAGAAGCAAGGACGGTACTTTGTCAGAAAAGAAAAAGCTTCAGATAAGAATTGTTGCCAAGGAAAAAGCTCCTGATATCGACCTCAGTCAGTTTAATAACAACTTTAAGTTTACAGAGGACAAGAGTGCCGAAACAGGAAGCGAAGATGTTGAAAATATTGTCGGAGATAATTTCCAGTTCAAGAATCCTGTTGTTCCTGTAGCTATCCAGAGCGAAAGAAATGATGATGAAGGTACTTGCACAGTTAAGTTCATGATAGGTATTGACGGTCCAACAGCGGATAAATCAAAAGGTATTGCGGATTACTTTAAGAATTCGTTTGCTGATGCTCTTGAAAAGGTTGAAGATGCTGATAAGCTTATAAACGGTCTTTGCGATAAGATCAATTCAACAGGAAAACTTTTCCAGACAGGTTCTCTCGGGCCTCAGCTTGAGCCAACTATCCAACTCCTCGGTTATTATGAAATGACCTATGATGCAAATGGAAATGTTGTATCAAGAGGCGGCGGAATTGCTGTTACTTTAGGCTGTGAAGCTTCATATACACAGCAATTCCTTATAGCTGTTATTCCGATCTATCTTACAATCAAAGGCGGAGTTGCTTTTGATGCAAATATGGGTATGAATTACCTTGTGAATGAAGGCAAAGCTGCATACAGCGGTGAAGCAAGCATAACAGTATCACTTTCTGTCAGTGCAGGCGTAGGTATCAATGGCATCGTGTCAGTAGGTGCAGGCGGCGGATTTGAGTTCAAGATCGGTGTTGCTCCTCGATTTACAGGTGCGATAACACTCAGAGCTTTCATTGAAGCATATCTGCTGTTTGTTATTGATTACTCATATGACTTCGCAAAGAAAACATGGAATCTTTGGGATAAATCTTATTTTGCACCTGGTATGCCGATGAACGCTCCGGATGCAAATACAGAAATGGGATATATAGATCAGGGCTACCTTAATAATGTGTCGGCATGGAACGGAAATGTTCAGCCGGGTGCGGTTATCCTTAAAACAGGCGTACTGCCGAGTACTATCCCGCAGATAATCGAAGCAGGCGGCAATAAGGTAATGGTATGGCAGGATACTGTTTCAGATGCATCTCTTATTAACAGCACAAGACTCTGGGCTTCATATTTCAACAACGGTGCATGGTCTGATCCTGTACTGGTAACTGAGACAGAAGGCGCTGACCTCTTTGCAGAGCTTTCCAAAAACGACGATGATATCTTCCTTGTATGGCAGAAGCAGAACGAGATCATTGACAGTGATGATATTACAGAGGCTGCTGAAAAGGCAATGGCTTCAACAGATATCTTTGCTGCTAAATGGAACGGCACAGGCTTCGACAGCCTCGGCTGCGTTATAGACGATGAAACACTTGATATGCTCCCTGTACTTGCTTTCGACGGCGATAAGATCACAGCTGTATGGGCTAAGAGCGAAGGAAATGTTCTCAGCGGCGCAGGCAGCGATATTATGGCAGCTGATTATGCTGACGGCAAGTGGGGCACACCTTATAAGCTTTCATCTACAGATGATTATGTTCCCGAGCTGGCAGCAGCTTATATCGGCGGTGAGCTCCATGCTGCATATTTATCACAGAAAATGACTGAGGAAGCTGCTCCTGAAGTTCATATGGTAATCGGCGGAGCTGATAAGATCATCTCTGACGGCAATACTATCACAGGCATCAGATTTGCTGACGGCAAACTCTACGGCGCATCAAACGGCAAGCTTTACAGCTGTGCAGCTGATGATGCAGTCATGAGTGCTGAGGCAGGCAAGCTTGCTACTCTTTCTCCTTCATTCGTTCTTTCAGATGACGGAACAGAGATGCTCTTCTCTGACGGAAATAAGTTCTATGTTTCAGTAAACAGAAACGGTGCTTGGAGCAGAGAGATGGAAGTTGCTGTTCCTGAAGGATTTACTGTAGATAATTACAGCGGCTCATATGAGGACGGAAAGTATTCTATCGTAATGAACGGCAAAAATGAAAACAATGAGGCTTCTCTTGTATACATCGAAGCAGAGTTCGTTGAAAAACTCACTGTTGATTATGCTGATATTCTCACAGATTATGAGACAGGTGAGCAGAAGATCATCTTCAAGGTGACAAATAATGAAAAGACTCCGATAACATCTGTAAATGCAGAGCTTTCTAATGAATCGGGCAGCCTTTTAAGCGTAAACGGTATAAGCGCTCAGCTTGAACCAGGTCAGTCAGCTGTATTCACATATCCTGTAAATTCAGAGGGTATCAGCGACATAACTGATTATGATCTGAAGGTTACTGACGGCAGATTTACCGATTCAAAGACTGTTACTCTCGGCAAGCCTGATCTTGCACTCAGCGTTGAGTCATACTACCTCGACGATCAGGTCGTTCTTGCAATAACAGGTTCTAACCTTACAAAAACACCTGCACAGGCTGCTATAAAGATCCGTGAGGACAGCGAAGACGGAATCGCTCTTGATATGAAAAATGCAGGAGTTATCACAAATGATGAGGACTATATCCTCCTTGAGCAGATAAACCTCAATGATATCGAGTTCAATGAGGACGGCGTAAAGTATTTCTTCATCAATATCGAGTCACTCAGCAATGAGCTCACTATGGGCAATAATAAAGCTATAGTTGCTGTTTATAAGTCTGAAGCGCCTGAGGATACTGATGACAGTAAGCTTGAGACAAAAGACGTTACTGCTCCCGAAGAAGAAAATAACGGCGGCTCAGAAGCAGCAACTACTACGACGACTACTACAACTACTACAACTACCACTACGACCACAACTACTGCAAAGAAAGATGATACAAATTCACCAAAGTCAGGCGACGATGGCGTTAAGACTGTATCAGCAGTTCTCGCAGCAGCATTTGCAATCGTTGGTATCTGCTTAATGACAAGAAAAAAATACGAAGATGAATAATGCTTATTGCTGACATAAGTAAATATGGCGATGCCGCACGTTAATGTGCGGTATCGCAGATAAAACTGGAGTAATTATGAAAAAAGTAGCACCGATCGGGTATTCAAAAACAAGTGTTGGAACAGGTTTTTCAATATTTATCATAATCATAGCAATAGTTATTATGACTTTGCTGGTCAAGGGCGGCGCATCTGCATCTGATGCAAAATACCTTGTCATAGGCGGAGTTGTACTGGCAGCTTTTTTCGGTTTATCTGATCTTACAACAAACTTGAAAAATCAGAAGAAAATATCTCATATGAATGATATGCTTGAGTGTCCTGCTGTCAAGGGAGAGATCAAGGAGATCAAACGCTTTGGCCATGTTCTGGGGAAAGAGATCGAAGTGCAGGATAATAAAAGATACAATCATTATGTTTATCGTATAATCGCAGCTTTTCATGATTCTGAGAGCGATAGTGAGAAAATGGTAACATCTGAGCCCTATGCCCGTGATCCGCGAGCTTTTATAAGCGGTAACAGCGTCAGTGTACATTATTCTCCTGACGGCGAATACTGGATAGAACCCGGTGAATGGTATGACGGTACGAATGATGACGGAAATACGAGCAAAAAGGTTCGCGCTCTCAGATTTTCCGAAAGGCATGGTGCTCTTGTTACGTTTATAACTATGGCGGTTTCAATACTTACACTGGTTATAGCATATTTTATCGTAACAAATATTTTTAGCTGATTACTCTCTGATAATCGCATAAAGATCAAAGCTGCTCCGTTTGGTACGGGGCAGCTTTTCTTTGTGGAGAAGGATTTTACAATTAGGATATTTTTGTAGTTTTACTAAAACTATTGACTAATTTGGAATAATATGGTATAATATGTATGGTTTTATAGATCCGCTTTTGAATTGTGGGGGAACAAAAGTGAGGTGAAAGAATGGCTGAAGCAAAATCAAAGCGATTTACAAATATGGTTTCACAGATGCGGCATGGAACTATTATTTTCGCTGTCGGCGTAGCTTTGAATCTTGTCGGTTATTACTTCACCCAAAGCTTTAGAGCACCGTTTGCGCTGAGTACGATCGGAACAGTGCTGTCTACTGCTTTGGGCGGTTATTTTCCTGGAGTACTTGCCGGATTTGTGACTAATTTAGTGAGAAGTGTGCATGATTATAATATTCTGTCATACGGTTTCCTGGATATGCTGGTCGCATTGATCTCCAACCTGCTTATAAAAAAAGGCTTCTTTGAAAAATTTTATAAGGCATTATTGACTATACCTGTACTTGTTTTCATAACGGGTGTGATTAGGTATGCAGTTTCGTTGATAATCGGAATGAAAGAAGACGGATTTGTTGTCACTGTCCTTTGGGAATTAGTTGATAAGAGCATTGTGGCGATCGTTGTATTCATTGCCTTGAAGGTATTGCCGCCTGAAGCATATATAAATGAAAAAACTGCTGAATATAATTATGTCAACAAGGGCAAGAGCAGAGTCTTGTCCATAAGAGGAAAGATACTTATTATGCTCAGCCTTGTTTGTGTGCTTATTGCAACTGCTATAACATCAATAAGCTATATGCAGTACCGCGACGAGGTTATCCAGGATCATATCAGGCTGGGACGCGGCGCTATTCAGCTTATAAGAGAAAAGCTCGACCCTGACAGGGTTGATGACTTTATCGAACATGGATATATGGCTGTAGGATATTACAGCGTTGAAAATTATTTGTATGACCTTCGTGATAATCTTCCTGATGCGGAGTATATATATATATACAAGATGAAGCACACAGGAATACTCGTAGTCTTTGATATTGATACAGACGAGGTAGAAGCCGATGAACCGGGTGATTTTATCGAGTATGAGCCTGTTATGAAAAAGTACAAGAACGATTTCCTTGCAGGCAGGGAGATCGAACCAACGATATCAAATGATAGGTACGGTTTCCTTTTGTCGGTATATGAGCCTATCTTCGACCGAAAAGGAAATGTTGCGTGTTATGCGTGTGTGGATTTTTCCATGGACGTTCTCAATCGCTACATTATAGAGTTTATTATACGCATCGTTACGATGTTTATAGGCTTTGTTTTGCTTATTTTCGCAATGTTTATCAAGCTTATGGATATGAATATAGTTTCGCCGATAAACGCAATGTCATACTGCGCAAATTCTTTTGCTTATAACAGCGAGAAAGACAGGCATAGGAATATAGAACGTATAAGAGATTTGAATATCCGCACAGGAGATGAAGTCGAAAACCTGTATAACGCTTTTCGCAAGACTGTCGAGGACAGTATGTATTTTGTGGAAAATCTTAGACGTGCCAAGAATCAGGTTATGACTATGGCGGAGCAGGTGACGCAGATAAGTGTTACGGCGTATACAGACTCTCTTACAGGTGTCAAGAATAAAGCTGCTTACCAGAAAATGCGTCAGCAGCTTGAGTATGAGATAGATGAAGGTACGGCAAAATTCGCTATCGTTATGGTCGATCTTAACCGTTTAAAATACGTAAACGATACTTACGGTCATGAGAAGGGTGACTTTTATATCAAGGGCTCGTGTAAAATGATATGTGACCTGTTCAAACATTCTCCTGTTTACAGGTTCGGCGGAGATGAATTTGTAGTCGTTCTTACAGGGGATTCGTATGATGTGCGCGGTGAACTTCTCGAAATGGCAAGGAATGCTTTTCTGAAATCAGGTACTCGTGAGGGAAGCGATCCGTGGAAGCGCTTTTCGGCTGCTGTGGGAATGAGTGAATACACAGGAGCTCAAAACGAAAGAGTTGATGATGTATTTAAACGTGCAGATGAAAATATGTATGCATATAAGGTGAAGATGAAATCTAATCGCACCGAATAGCATGATACGAAAAATAATTCGGGCAGATATGCCTGTTACAAAAGGAAGCACCCCTCGGTCAGCCTTGATTGCAAGGTCATGACGAGGGGTGTTTCCCTTCTATATATTTAAATGTTTTCTATTGGCTTTGTTATAATGACTCAATGATCTTTTTCTCGATCATGAATGCGTCAATGATCGTGATGCCGTCGCCTGTATAGCATATATCAGCGTTATATAATCCTTCCTTTGTCAGCGTATACCTGTCAGGGTAGGCAATGTATTGAATGATAGTTATTACATCACTCATATCAACTATGCCGTCGCAGTTTGCATCGCCGCTTCTCGGTTTAAATATAGCGATCTTGCTCACGAACTGCTTGATCGCTCTGATGCCTGTACTTGCGTTCTCGTCTCCGTCATCGGCGATAGCATCGGCTGCCGCTAATTCTTCAGGAAGTACATAGTGAGCGTAGTCGTATACATCAACTTCGGGGTGAGCCTTGTAGTATCTTGCGATCTCGTTGACAACTTCGTCCTCCTGTATGCCGAGTTCCTTTACTACGTAAAGCTCCACACATACAGTATCTGCAAGGTCGCCGCTCATGCGGTTGTTGTTGAAGTCGCAGTTCTGATAGAAATTCTTCTTTATATCCTGATCTATAGCATCAGGACTGAGAACAGACTCTGCGTAGCTGAGATTCAGCATAAGGTCTGCGTATATGTAATCCTCGAAGTCTATCCTGCCGTTCATGTCGATATCGGGTTCGGGGAGAAGACCGTTCTTTACATTGCGGTAATACTCAGTGAATTGTTCGCTGATATCGTCCTTTGTGAAGTTGTAACGCGGATCGTACACATCGGGGCTGTAGTAGTGCATATATTCTTTAACGTACCTGACGATATCGTCTGCGCCGATACCGTTTCGCATATCGGAGTAGAACATTTTGTCTGCATAACAGTATTCAAAAGCGTTGTGCTCAAAGAAATATGTGCAGTAGTAGTCGAGGTACAGACCGTTAGATGAGAAGTAAAGGCTTGCTTTCTCATCGTTTGCATTCAGCTTTTCCCATTCCTTTGCGGTAAAGCTGCTTGTATCAGATGAGCCTGATTTTTGGAGCTCATAGAACGTTATCAGGTCATAGAGGTCTTCTATGGTATATTTTCCGTCGCCGTTGGTATCGGTTATCAGCGTTCCGTCGTCTATGAGGTCAAAGAAGAGGGAATAGCTTCTGTAGGCTCTCATGCTTCTGTCGGAAAGTATGGATATGAAATCGGCAGCATAGCTGTCGCTTTCTGATACGTTCGTATCGCTGTTATCCGTATATTTATCGGGACAGCTGCAATAATAGCAGCACGGAGAGAAATATTCGGGTTCGAGTGTATAATAGGTGAAGAAATAGTCTGTTGCGAGGAAAAGATCGTCGTGATCGCCGCCAAGAACTCCGTCGAGGTCAAGATCACCGTATTTTTCGTAATTCTTCATTATGCTGTCAGGTATCTGAGCAGCTGCGTCTTTTTCGCTTGTATATGTCATAAAGGAACGGTAATATGCATAAACGTCAAAAATGTCGTATTTCCCGTCACTGTTAAGGTCGAGGATACGCTCATTCCTGTGCAGCCATTCCATTTTTTCGGTATTGCTTGAAGGTTCACCGCTGAAATATTCATTATGCTTCTGTTCAAGAAATCCGCTGAGATCGGTTACTGCGCTGCCCGGGATAGACGATGTGTGCGAAGCTGTTACAAGGGAAGCGGCAAATGCCGATATCTTCTTCATTGAAAAGCTTCTTTCGTCGTGGGGCTTCGTGGAAGCGGGCGGTGAAGTTGTTATGCTGCTGATGTCAGGTGCAGATACCCCGTTATTGGCTGAGGTACTGACATCAGCAGTAACAATAGAGGTCGTGACGTTTTTCACAGTATTATTGTACTGTGAAGGTGAAGCTGTATCCGTGTGGTCTTGCGCTGTTTCAGCTGCGGAGAGTGTGATACCTACAGAAGTCACTTCAGATAATGACGTGGTAACATTAGCATTGTGGGCAGCTACGCTATTTGTTGTTACAGCAGGCTGAGGTGTTCTGTTGTCCGATACAGATGTTTTGACAGCCGACGTATTATCAACTGTATCGTTAACATTAGCTCCAGTCTGTATCTTCAATGCTCCGAATATACCAACCCCGGCTACTATAGCGGCAGCCGCTGCGGATATTCTGTATATAACAGGCACAGTTCTTTTGCGCTTTTCTGTATAGGACTCTCCGACCTGTCTGAAAAAATCTTCTTTATGCTGTGATCCGGGGAAATTGAATGAATCCCTGATAGCATTTTCTATTTTTTTATTCAAGCCGTTCGCCTCCTATCCAATAAAACTTTTCTTGAGTTCGTCAAGTATTCTTTTTATCCTGCGACCCATTTTAAACCTTGAAATACCGTATATTTCCGCAAGTACTCCGACAGGGACATCGTTTATGTAACGAAGTACAACGAGCTCTCTGTCGTCTTGTGAAAGCGCTTTTATTGCGTTTCCGAGCGCCACATTCGTAAGGATACAATCCTCATAATCGTTATCGTCAGGGATATTTTCGGTCAGTTCGTCCGATGTTTTTTTACGGAAATGATCCGCACACAGATTGCCGGCTATAGTATACAGATATCTTAATTTCTTGTTCATGTCTTTGTAGTTCGAGCTTTCCAAAAAACGAAGGAAGGTCTCCTGCGTCAGATCTTCAGCCGCTGAACGGTCATGAACTTTAAAAAAACAATATCGGAAAATCTTTTCGTACTGATCTTTCAGATCTTCTGACACGATACGACCTCCTTTCAATATGATTAACGTTTCAGAAAAGGTGTTTGAGCAAACAAAATGTAAATAAATTGTGAATTTTCTGCATTTTGTTACATTATAACATATTTTTTTTCAAATAGCAACAGATATTAAATAAATTGCTGCTGTTTTTTGGCGGGAGCTGCTAAAAAATAATATGTAATGTGCTGTGAAATAAAAGTTGAAAAGAATGATCTGCATTGACACAGTGCATATACAGTGATATAATAAAAAAGGCTTTGTTACGGCATTTGTACAAAGTTAATTTGAGATATGGCATATTTCTGAGGTGAACAAAATGGAAAACAATGTAAAAAAATCATCATTAACAAAAGCTATAGTAATTCATTTCATAATTTTTTATGCAGTATGGGCTGTGTATGAACTGCTATTGATCCCGATACTGGACGATGCAATAACGAACGATGTGATCGGTAAATTGCTGAAGGACGGCGTTATCAAAAACCTTGTGTGGACAGTTCCTGCTGCGATACTGATAAAGCATTATTCATCGGAAATGCATATCAGCCTGAAGAATATGTTTACGGAAAAGGTGAACTGGCTGAAGTATCTGCTTGTGTTTATAGCTTTTACCGCGTATATGCTTTTTTTGATACTAAGAAAAGGAAAGTTTGAAATAAGCAGTGAATTTGGGATAGGCACATTAATAACAGTGCTTTTTGTGGGGCTGACAGAAGAAATGGTTTTCCGCGGCTGGCTTCTCAATGCGACTGTCAAGGATGAAAAAGACTGGAAACCGATAGCGCTGAATATGGTCATGTTTCTTTCGATACATTTTCCAATATGGATAAGGGAGGGACTGTTTATTCCGTATTTTGCATCGCTGAACTTTATTTTCCTTATGATACTTAGTCTTATTTTTGCGCTTGCGTTTTTAAAAAGCAAGAGTATAGTAGTTCCTATAGCACTTCATATGTACTGGGACCTGCTGGCATTTATGATAGAATGAACAGATATGTGAATGATCCCGAAGGATGTTATGAAATAGCGTTCTTCGGGATCATTTTGTGTTAAGTTTTGCAGGTATTGTGATATGATATTTTGTGCTGCTCATTTTTGCACAAAATGATATACAATAAAGACAAAATGTTATTGAAATTAAGTACGAGTTCTGCTAAAATATAACTGTAAAATATAAACCAACCAGTCAAGCGGCTATGTTATGCGGAATGTAAGTGTCTGCGAACACGGTGGTAAAAACACCGTATCTGCACTGTACGCAGTTACCTATATAGCACATAATGTTACTTGACAAAAACAAAAAATGAGAGGGAAATAATATGAACAAAAAAACACTAAAGCGTTACGCTGCTGTTTTAGCAGCGTGTACAGTCATGGCAGCAGCTGTACCTGCTTCAAGCGCACCTGTTTTTGCTGCCAAGAATCTCATAAGCAATTCAACATTTGAGAGCGGCACAAAGGACTGGGACACTTACAAAGAAAGCGGCGGTGTTTGTTCACTCAGCACAAAGGACGGACAGCTTGCACTTAAAGTATCCAATGTGGGCAAGGTGAATTATGCAGTTCAGGTATACTATGACATAGTTCCGCTCTACAAGAACGGTGTTTATCGCCTGAAATACGATATTTCAAGCTCTGTTGACCGCTACATTGAGGGTATGATCCAGCAGAACGGCGGTACTTACCAGGCTTATACATGGAAGGGCCTTGAACTCACATCAACTCCGCAGACTGTAGATTACAAGTTTACAATGAAGCAGGATACCGATATCATGGCTAAGCTCGTTTTCAACTGCGGTATCCAGGAGAAGCATGAGGGAGAGCTTCCCGAGCATACTATATTCATTGACAACGTTTCACTGGAGCTTATCGACGACAGCGAAGTAGACTACAACGCTGACCGTCCGTATGCGCCTTCTATAAATATAAATCAGGTAGGCTACAGACCTGACAGCCAAAAGATCGCAGTATTTCGTGATGTTAAAGACCAGACCGAGTTCAAGGTCGTAAATGCTGAAACAAAGGAACCGGTCTACACAGGAAAACTGACAAATAAAAATGATAACAAAAGCGCTGATGAAATAAACTGGACAGGAGATTTTTCATCAGTAAAAACAGCAGGAAAGTATTACATCTCCTGTGAGGGACTTGATGATTCATATACATTCGAGATCGGAAACAAGGTATATTCAAATCTTCTTGATGACAGCGTTAGAATGCTCTATTTACAGCGCTGCGGCGTTAAGGTAGAGGACAAGGAGTTCGGTCATGAGGCTTGCCATACCTCGCTTGCAACGATTTATGGTACAGATAAAAAGATCGACGTTAGCGGCGGTTGGCACGATGCAGGCGACTACGGAAGATATGTTGTGCCTGCTGCTAAGGCTGTTGCAGACCTTCTCTACGCTTACGATGCTGCACCTGAGCTCTACAGCGACAGTATCGGTATCCCGGAGAGTGGAAACGGTACTCCCGATGTTCTCGACGAGGCTCGTTTCGAGCTGGAGTGGATGCTGAAAATGCAGGCTGAGGACGGCGGAGTTTATCATAAGGTATCCTGCGCGACTTTCCCTGCATATGTTATGCCTACAAAGGAAACAGGCGAGCTTATCGTAACTCCTGTCAGCTCTACTGCTACAGCTGATTTCTGCGCTTCAATGGCTCTTGCTTCCGAGTTCTACAAGAAGTACGATGCTGATTTCGCAAAGAAGTGTCTGGACGCAGCTGAAAAGTCATGGGCATGGCTCGAAAAGAATCCAAGCTTTATATTCACCAATCCCAAGGACATCGTTACAGGTGACTACGGCGACAGGAGCGACAAGGACGAGCGCTATTGGGCTGCTGTTCAGATGTACCGCGCAACAGGCGAGAATAAGTACATCTCCGATGTGAGCAAAATCTGCACGGGCCTTGACTGGTCAACGGTAGGAGATTACGGCAATATCGCTCTTCTCACTATGAAAGATGCAGATAAGACATCTGAGCTTTATAAAAAGGCTAAGGAAGCTGTTCTCGATCAGGCTGACAGCATGGTAAAGAACGTTAATGCTTCAAGCTACGGTTCGTCTATCACGACCTACAACTGGGGCAGCAACATGACTGTAGCTAACAGCGGCATTATCCTCGGTCTTGCAGACCAGCTTACAGGTGAGCACAAGTATATGAACGCTGCTAATGCTCAGCTTGATTACCTCCTCGGTACAAACCCTGTTGCGACCTGCTTCGTTTCGGGCTACGGTACAGTTTCACCTGAACATCCTCACCACCGTCCTTCAATGGCAGTAGGCCATGCTATGAAGGGTATGCTCGCAGGCGGCGTTAACGAGAACCTCGAAGACAGCGCTGCAAAGGCATACTGCAAGGAGTCTCCGGCTGCAAAGTGCTATATCGACAATTCCGAGAGCTACTCTACAAATGAGATCACTATCTACTGGAACTCTCCGCTCACATACCTTCTCTCTCTTACAGAGAAGACAGTTGCTTCTGAGCCGCTGGTAACAACTACCACATCGACTACAACTGTAACTACAACTACAACTACTGTTACGACATCAACAGTTTCAAATATACCGAAGGATGTGGTATACGGTGACGCAAACAACGATAAACAGGTCGATATGGCTGATGTTGTTCTCATTATGCAGTCCCTTGCAAATCCTGACAAGTATGGTATAAACGGAACAGACGAGCATCATATCACAAAGCAGGGTCTCGACAATGCTGATGTCAACAAGACAGGCGACGGCGTTACCAATGCAGATGCGCTTTCGATACAGCAGTATCTTCTCGGGTTACTCAAAAAGCTTCCTGAATAATTCCCTATTCTTTGAAAGGCGACTTTAAACAGTCGCCTTTTTTATTATGAATGGGAGTAACAACGATGAATATTACTCTGCGTATATTCGTGGTGAGGGCAATATAGTAATTTAATTTTATTTATAGTAACGTGGAGACATACTGTGACATATATGGCATATATAAAAATATAATAATGCGGATTACGATATTTCAATAAAAAATCCGTTTTTACAGCCTGTTATCGTTTTTTTACTCAAAATGATAGATGACATATCAAAATGCTTAAATCATAGTTCAAATTGTACATATTCAACAATTATTTCAGTTTCTTTTTGGACTTGACAAATTTTGGAACCCGTGCTATAATAAACCCAGAGTTAAGGATGAAACAAATTAACAGTTCCGAACTTCAGTCTCTCCAACGATCACGTTAAATTACATATTCGCACACGGACCCTGATACATCAGGGTAATTATATGACGTTAAAATGACCAATGGTCATTTGACAAATGTTTAACTGAAAGGGAGTATATTTATGACAAAGTCCAATAAGATCATCGCATTCGTAAGCAGCCTCGCTGTTATGGCATCTGTATCCGTTTTACCGGCAAGTGCAGCCGCTGCACAGAAAACTTACAAACTCGGCGATGTAGATCTTAATGGTACTATCGACCTCAAAGATCTGACAGAGATGAAAAAAGGCGTGTTCTGGTTATCCAATCTTTCGGATGCTCAGAAAAAAGCCGCTGATATCAATCAGGACGGACACGTTAATTTGAGCGACCTTGCACTTCTTAAAGCACATCTCGGCGGTCTTTACAAGATATCAGGCGAAGTAAAGGTAAATTACGACGAAAACGGTAATGCTGCTGAGTATATCAACGATAACGAGCAGCTCAGCGTTTCTTCAGACGCATATCTTGCTGAGATAAGCAATGCTGCAAACGGATCTGCATTATCACTTTCAAATCATTACCTCTCATATACTTCTGCAAACGGTGATTCTTCAGCAGTTATCAATCCGTGGTACTCAGAGCTCAAGTATAATAACGCTGATTCTTCACTTGCATTCAGCTCAAATGAGTACAACACCTCAGCTAAGACTGTATACGCTGAATCAGGAAAGTCAGTTGGCATCTCACTTTCAAAGTGGGGCACTATTAATGCTGTTCATGACAGCATGGCAGAGGTTACTTCTCCATTCATGAAGAAGACTTACGATTTCTTTAACTGGACAAATAAGAGCTCCGAAGTCTTCACACAGACAGGCTATGGCATGGACGAGACAGTGAACCTTGTGAACGCAGAGGTCACAAAGCGTGACGGCGGTATCGAGTTCGTCAACCACGTTTCAACTGATACTGTTTATTCATTCATGGCTGACGATTATGTAACTATCGACGATGTTAAGATATCATACAGCGACGGAGAGTTCACAATTGAGGGTATAGCTGATGAAGATATCGACTTTATCCATACAATGACTGTGGGACAGTACGATGAGATCGCTGTAGTTACAAATACTCCAGGCAACCGCCTTGTATACGGTCTTATGTACGATAAGGATTCCGCAAGCATGGCTGCTCTCGTAAAGGTTAAGCTCGACCAGGACGCAGAGGCTACTGTTATCCAGTACAGCAAGCCTAACGATATGGCTACAACTATCAACTTCTATCCAAAGGAAGGCGTGGTTGACAGAGCTATGGCAAATCGTGACGAGATTGTTACTCTGTTCGATACACAGTATGATCCTAACGGTCTTGTGTTCCAGACAGTTCATTTCCCAAGAAAGACTAAGAATATGTTGGCTGGTACTCTCAATGCAAGATACCAGATCACAAACGGTATAACATATAAGCAGACAGCTGGAAACGCTTCTATCAAGCTTTCATATGCATCTACAGCTTCTACTCTCACTTTCAACAGCGCAGACGATACTTTCTCACTGGTAAATAATGAGGGCAAGGCAACTGTAGGCATCACATCAGCTGCTGACAGCGTTAAGTATAACCTCGGAACTGAGTCCCTCAGCGTTGCAGGTAAGACATACTCACCAAACAGCGCTGTAACATATACCTTCGGAGACAGCTCCGAAACATTCACTCCTGCAGGTGTACTTGCACAGCACGTTCCATTTATGTATTGATCGCCACTCCTTCGTTCCCACTCGTAAAAGTGGTGCTTATATAGAAGTTTATAATGATCTGTCGGGGGAAACCTTTCTGAGGAAAGGTTCTCCCGACCCTTTTTTTAAAAAGGGGTTTCCTCAATATCTCACGTAAAATCTTCTGTATAAGTACCAACTTAAAATGAGAGGGGCTTTCTTTTTTATATATTGATATTGTAGTATTTATTATTGATTTCTAATCTGAACTGTGATATAATATAAGCTGTTACCGAGAGAATAAACAAGCGGCATTTGTTTCTTCGCAGTTGTTCAGTTGGTTGCCGTTCGGTAAATATAGTTTACCATGAAAGGAAGAAAAGTTCATGAATATGAATTTTAAATGTAAATTGCCTATCCCTAAGGAGGTAAAAGAACAGTATCCCGTTTCTGAGGAGCTGCAAAAGATAATAAGCGCAAGAAATAAGGAGATCGCTGATGTCATCAGCGGAAGTTCCGACAAGCTCCTGCTCATTATCGGTCCATGCTCCGCTGACCGCGAGGACAGTGTGCTTGATTATATCCACCGCCTCAGAGAAGTTCAGGAGAAGGTAAGCGATAAAATTCTCATCGTACCGCGTATATATACAAATAAGCCGAGAAGCACCGGAAAAGGCTATAAAGGTATGCTCCACCAGCCTGATCCCGATAAAGCTCCTGATATGTTCAAGGGCATAGTTGCTATCCGTGAGCTCCACCTTCGTGCGATACAGGAAACAGGCTTTACCTGCGCAGATGAAATGCTCTATCCTGAGAATCACCGTTACATCAATGACCTTCTCGGATATGTTGCAGTAGGTGCACGTTCAGTTGAAAATCAGCAGCACAGACTTACTGCCAGCGGACTTAATGTTCCTGTAGGCCTTAAAAATCCTGTCAGCGGAAGTATGCCTGTACTTATGAATTCCATTGAAGCAGCTCAGTCAGGTCATACCTTCCTCTACCGCGGCTGGGAGGTAAGTACATCGGGAAATCCTCTTGCACACGCTATCCTCAGAGGCTACGAAAATAACCACGGTCAGAGTATGCCGAACTATCACTATGAGGATATCCAGCTTCTTTTTGATATGTATGAGCAGAAGGGATTCAGCAATCCTGCTGTTATTATCGACTCCAATCACTGCAACTCGGGCAAGCGTCCGCTGGAGCAGCCAAGAATAATCAAGGAAGTCCTCAGCGGCTGCCGTTACAACGAGCATATCCGCAGGATCGTAAAGGGCTTCATGGTTGAGAGCTACATTGAGGACGGTTCTCAGAAGGTCGATGAGCATATCTACGGCAAGTCTATCACCGATCCGTGCATAGGCTGGATAAAGACCGAGAAAATGATATACGAAATAGCTGATATGCTCTGATAACGAGATATCCCCGATACTTTTAAAGTATCGGGGATATTTTTTATCTTATTTTATCTATCAGTTCGTTTGTGAGCTCGTATCTTTCGTAATCCTCTTCACAGCCGAGAACAACTGATATATAAGTCTTGCCGTTGATCTTGAATGCTGCTATTAGACTGCTTCCCGCAGAGAGAGTAGTGCCTGTTTTCAGTCCGATAGCTTCCTTACAGTAGTATTCGCTGTCAGGATCGAGCAGACAGTTTGAGTTTGTCCAGCTCTGTATACCTCCGGCTGTCATATTGACTTTTTTTGTAAGTGTTTTGGTGCTTTCTGTTATTTCGGGAACTGTGAGAACGTACTCGGCAAGCTTCAGCAGATCGGCTGCTGATGTGTACTGGTCGTCATCGTCCCAGCCGTCGGGAGTTACAAATGAGCTGTTTTCCATGCCCAGATCCTTGGCAAAAACGTTCATCAGTCCGCAGAAGAAATCAACAGCTTCGGAGTCACTCATACCTGCATCAGGGAGCATTTCTCTTGCCACAGATACAGCAATAGTATATGCAGCATCATTTCCAGAAGCCATGAGCATACCTGTTATCATATCCTTCAGCGTCATGCTGTCGCCTAATGAGAAGCCGCAAAGACTTGAATACGGCTGAACAAGCGACTGTTCAGAACCAACTGTCAGAACTTTATCGCCTGATAAGTGCTTTAGCGCTACAGAAGCCGTCAGCAGCTTCGTTATACTTGCAGGAGCAGCTTTTCCGTAGATATTGTCGTTGTACAGCAGCTGTTTATCGTCAACACAGTACAGTGCAGCTGACTTGCATTGAGGCGATTCTATTTGAGCAATAGTGGTTATTGCGATCGTAGTTGTAGCAGTATCGGTTGTGGTGATCTCTGTAGTTTCAGATACAGTGGTCTCCTGAGCAGGAGGCTGCTTTTGTTCGGATTCGGGATCGGGAGCGGTGATAATGAGCACCGCAATAAATATCAATAAAGCAACGATAGCACATATCGAAGCTATTAATTTAGGGCGTGGAATATCTTGCATTATCATCAGTATCCTTGTAATAGAATAAGTGCTGTATATGAAAAATGTAACCTGTAGTGTTACAGCACAGGTAATAGTATAACATATAAATGTAAAAAAAGCAATGGGAGGTGATAAATTAATCTTATTATATAATTGTACAAAAACGCGGTCCGAATTAATCGGACCGCGTTAAGGAGAAATTATTTCTCTTTCTGAGCGTAATATTCCTTGATAGGAAGAACCTCGCCTGTGCAGGTTGAAGCATAAGCGTAGTATTTTAAAGCTTTTGAAGCGTCAACAGAGTTTATAAAACCGTCTTCGTTGATATCAGCAGCCTTTTTCTGGCTTTCTGTGAAGTCTGAATTTTTATTTGTGGAGATCATAGCGTAATGCTTGAGGATAAGCGATGCATCAACAGAGTTTATAAGACCGTCATTGTTTACATCTCCGAGAGCGTTTTCTGTGGGTTGAGTAACTGTTGAAGTAGTAACGGCTGTAGTTGTAGTCTGGGTAGAAGTTGTCGCGGACTTTGTTGCAGTTGATGTTGTGCTTGTTGATGTGGAAGTTGATACAGGCTTTGTTGTAGTTGATGTGGAAGTTGAAACACGCTTTGTTGTGGTAGATGTTGTGCTTGTTGATGTGGAAGTTGAAACAGGCTTTGTTGTAGTTGATGTTGCCTTAGTTGATGTAGAAGTTGAAACACGCTTTGTTGTGGTAGATGTTGTGCTTGTTGATGTGGAAGTTGAAACAGGCTTTGTTGTAGTTGATGTTGCCTTAGTTGATGTGGAAGTTGAAACAGGCTTTGTTGTAGTTGATGTTGTCTTAGTTGATGTGGAAGTTGAAACAGGCTTTGTTGTGGTAGATGTTGCCTTAGTTGTTGTAGAAGTTGATGCAGGCTTTGTTGTGGTTGTAGTAGTTTTTGCGGTTGTCGATGTAGTAACAGTAGTTACTTTACTCGGATCGGCAAACTTGACCTTATCTTCGATAATGCCGTTGTTTGCGCCGATCTTTACATTTTTCCATTCTTCCTCAGTGCCCTGATACAATACATTTATGAGTGCATCACAGCCTCTGAAAGCATTTCTTCCGATAGTTTCGACCTCTTTTGGGATAGAGATGGTTTCAACACCTTCCAGTGAATAGAATGCATTGCTTGGAATGCTCTTTCCGCCTGAAATGCTGATCTTTTTCAGAGAAGTCGGGATATCTCTTCTCTCACCGAAATAGCCGACTGCTGTATAAGTTGCGTCTTCTATAGGATCAAAGAAATAATCAATTACCTGAGCAGATGCGTTCTCTTCATTTACCGCATCGAGTGAGAAGCCTGCAAATGGGAGAGTGAGCTCTTCCAGTGATGAACAGCCGCTAAGTATATATTTGCCGATATTTTTGCTGCCGCCGTTTATAACAGCCTTTTTAATTGAAGAACAGCCTGAGAAAGCTCTTGTTCCGATATTGAGCACAGAGCTCGGAACAGTTATCTCGGTTATTGATGTGCAGTCTGCAAATGCTTCATTGCCGATAGATGTAACTCCCTCAGGGATAGAAGCGGTTGTTATCTTATCACAGCCCTTAAATGCATTTGAGCCGATAAATGTAACTTTTGAAGGTATACTGATGCTTGTGAGCGACTTGCAGTTCATGAAAGCACGGTTTCCGATAGATGTTACAGTTTCAGGCAGCTTTATTGTCTCGACACCTGTGAGCTCGTAGAAGGCATTATCAGGTATCTTTTCGCCGCCTGTAATGGTGATGCTCTTGAGCGAGATCGGGATATTTCTTATGTCATCGTAATAGCTGTTGGAAACATAGGTCTTTTCCTCAACCTCATCAAGGAAGAGATTGCCAAGGTATGCGCTTTCAACGTTGCCTGCAACGTCCTTTGCATTGAAGCCTGCAAATGGAAGAGTAAGAGCTTCGAGAGAAGTACACTTATTGAAGATGTAGTTGCCGATGCTGACCTTATCTCCGTTGATAACAGCTTTTTTGAGAGCTGTACAGCCTGAGAAAGCATAATTGCCGATAGTTTCAATAGTAGCAGGGATATTCAGATCTGTTATCGAGCTGCAATTCTCGAAAGCATATGCGCCTATGTATGTTGTTGAAGCGTTGATCTTTAGTTCGGGAGTATTTGTGCAGTTCTGGAAAGCATTCGAGCCTATATATGTACACTTGCTCGGCATCTTGAAGCTTGTGAGCGATGTACAGTTTGTGAAGGCACGGTTGTCGATCGCTGTGATATCATCAGGGATATTGATAGTTTCAATGCCTGAGAGATTATAGAAAGCGTTTACGGAAATTCGCTTGCCGCCTGTGATATTTATAGTTTTGAGCGAGATCGGGATACCGTGAGTTTCGCCGCGGTAGCCTGTTACGGTATAAGTTTTTTCTTCCACCTCGTCATAGAAAAGATCGCCTACATATGAAGCAGTCTTTTCGTCGTTCACGTCAGCTTCTTTTGTGCCTGCGAACGGAAGTGTCAGTTCTTCAAGGGCAGTACATTTGTTGAATGCGTAATTGCCTATACCGTCGCTGCCGCCGTTGATGACTGCCTTTGTAAGGGAAGTGCAGCCGGAGAATGCGTAATTGCCGATAGTAAGCACACTTTCAGGGATAGTTAACTCCTTGATAGCTGTACAGCCGTTGAAGGCATATGCCCCGATATGTTCTATCTCGGAAGATAATACCGTATTTGTGAGAGCTGTGCAGTTTTCAAAAGCGTGTTCGCCGAGAGTTTTGATATTTGGTGACAGCTGGCAGCTGGTGAGAGATGCGCAGTTGTTGAAAGCATAGATTCCGATGTTCTGGACAGGATCGGCAAGTACGATCTTCTTTACGCCTGTGAGATTGTAAAATGCAGATGCCGGTATCTTGCTTCCGCCGAGGATAGTGATGCTTGTCAGTGATCTCGGTACGTATCTTATATCGCCGTAGTAGCTGTTTACACGATACATGAGCGGATCTTCCTTAACTTCGCCGTCCACTATGACTTCATTGGAGGATCTGTTGAAGAAGTTTGCAATGAAATTGAACGAATTGTTCTTTTCTTCTTCAACACTTTCGAGACTGAGACCTGCAAACGGAAGTGAGAGCTCCTCCAATGCAGTACAGTCCTGGAACATTCCCTCGGATATGCCGAGGCTTCCGCCCTTTATGACTGCTTTTTTCAGGGCAGTACAATTTGCGAATACAGTGTCCTTTATCTGAGTAATTGTTTCGGGAACGGTTATCTCGGTAAGACCTTTACAATCAGCAAAGACGCTGTTTTCGAGAGTTTTTACCGTGCTTGGTATAGATATGCTCTTGAATGCCTTACAGCCGCTGAAAGCGTATGCGCCAACGGAATGTACGCTCTCGGGGATAACGATGTTTCCTGCCTTTGGAGCTTCTTTGCCGCTTAAAATGATGCTTTCAAGGGAAGAACAGTTTTCAAAGGTGTGGTTCTTGATGCTTGCAACTGTATCAGGTATGGTAACAGTTTTCAGGTTTGAACAACCATAGAAAATGTACGAACCGATGTCTGTGATGCTCTGGTCGGGAGCTGCGGGATCGTTTGCAATAACAACGTTCTTTACGAACTGTGGCTTCTTGAACGGACACTTGGTGTAGTTGTTCATATTGCCTTGACCTGTGATATACATATATCCGTCCATATAGAGAGTATATGTAACAGTGTTGCCTATTTTGCCGACTTCCAGTATATCTTGTTCGTCGTAGCCGTTGTTGGTGTTTGTCGAAGTTGTGGTCGTTGAAATAGCAGCTGTAGTAGTTGTACTTTTTGTGGATTTAGGAGCAGAAGATGTAGTAGTAAGGCTGGTACTGGATATCGGTGCAGTGGTAGTCGTTGTTGTACTCACAGTCGGACTCGGGACAGATGTGGTGGTTGTGTCAGCAGCATATTTGTAAGCCACAGATGTGTTGTATTCAGTAAGAGCAGCATCTGCGGATTGCTGATATGATGCAGCAGGGCAGCTGCCTGAAAAAACAGCCGTAGCACACATGGCTGTGCTGAGAGCGGCAGCCGTTATCTTTTTCAGCATTGGGTTATATCCTCCTTGATATTAAAAAATACTATTATATTATATATCAGAGTATATCGCTTGTCAATTCATTTTTTGTCCAAAAAGCAATATTTTTTTCCGTTTTTATGAACTGTAAAGTTTTTATTGTAGCAAGAGCTACAATAATGATTGACATTTCATTAAACAATAGTGTATAATTGTATTATAAATTATTACGTGAAAGGAGGAGACTGAAACGAAAAATGCGCTGAAAGCAGTAACAGTTTTATTAACAGCTGCAATGCTTGTGACGGGCTGTCAGGGCGCTTCAAGCCAAAGAAGAAACCTGAGTCAGGAGCTTATCTCAACAATGGAAGAAAAATACGGGGATAAGTTCACGATCCTCGAAAATGCAGGCGGCGGCAGCGGTATGTCAGAACACTGTGCCCTGTTCGTCGGGTCGGATAAATTGCCCGATGACAAGATATACGCGGTACACGGTGTCTTTGACGGAAAGAGCGGGAACAGGGATAACTATATGGCGTATTATTTGCGTAAGGAGGAGGCTGACTACCTTACAAAGCTGGCAAGCGGTGTCTATGGCGACTGCAAGGCATTCTGCAAGCCTGATGAGAAGTCTCTCCTGCCGGAAAGTATAAACAAGTCTTCATCGGCGGAAGATGTGCTAAGGAGCACGAAAATGTACGTCAATGTGGTTTTGCCGCCGCAGAGTACAGCAGACAAGGATCAGAAGCTTGATAAAATGTTCTATAAACTGAAAACCGAGAAGATAAACTGTTACTTTTATATTGCATATTTTGATGATGCAGGATATTACAAGGAATTGAAATCGTTTGAAGGCGTGGACAAGTCTCATATAAAAGCTTGCTGCACCCTTGGCATGGACGATGGATTCAATATAGTTGAACGACAGTGGGGGTAAAAAATGGCTGATTTTTTTGAAAAATACGGAATAACCGATGAAGCGAGGGCTTCAATAATACTCAATACATTTATGTATATAGACAAATGTCCCGAAACTGAGGGCAGAAACACTCTCGGAAGCATCGTAAAGCAGATGAGCTACAACGGACTTGAGGACTTCCAGAAGTCTGCACTCTGGATAATGAAGAAAACTCTCGAAAAGAATACCGAGCTGGCTGATCTGGAGCTTATAAGCTTTTCGGAAAATATGGGCGGTCAGTTCAAGGGCGCTTATGCGGCTGCATTCAAAAACAGCGACAGCTCTGTGATATATGTAGTGTTCCGCGGAACAGGCAGCGGACGCTGGTATGACAACGGTGAGGGACTTGCAAGCGTTTCCAGCGACTATCAGAAGGTTGCAGTCTGGTATTTCAACGATGTTATAAAGCGGCTCAATGAAAAAATACCCGAAAAGCTGATAGTTACAGGCCATTCAAAGGGCGGAAATCTTGCGCAGTATGTTACGTTCAAATCAAAATACAGATCGCTGGTGACCCGATGCATCTCCTTTGACGGACAGGGCTTCTCGCCTGAATTCTACAGTGAGCTCAACTGTACTGAGGACGAAAAGAATACTATCTGTGACAAAATGTATTCCATATGCGGCGATAACGATTACGTAAACGTGCTTGGCATGAAAATTATCCCGAATATGCATACGATCTACATTAAGACTAAAACGGAGTGGAAGGATATGTACGGCGCTCATTCCATAGTGCCTAAGCTTTTCACCGATGTTCAGGAGCACTATTGCGATTTCCTTTACGATTTCAGCGCAGACTGTTTCAATACACAGACCCTCGATCAGCGTGATATGGCAAGATGCTCGAAGGAGCTAAGCGCGAAGATCATGGAGCTCAGTCAGAACAACCGTGAGGATATCTGCGAAACGGCTATGACCCTTGCCGAGAAGTTCCTCGGCGGTACAGGCTCTCCGCAGGGCATAAACGGCGAAATGGCAACTCTTGAGGAGGGCGTGGGCTTCCTGTCGAATATACTTGAAGTCGTTGGTCCTGTCACAACTTATGCGGGCAAGACTACTCTTGAGGATATGATCTTAAAGAATTTCATACTTGCAAACGATAAGAACGCTGATACCGAAAAGGTAATGTCATCAACTTCAAGCAAGATAAAGTATATCATCTCCGATTCCGATATCACGAAAATGTTCTGTCTGGTGTCGTCGCTGGCTATAGACAGCTGTGCGAGCACGTTCAGTTCAGCTATCTCGGGCATCGGCAAATTGATGACAAGCCGCGGCAGAGCTGAAATATTCTCATTTATCGGGGCTCAGCTCAAAGTATCCGAGAGAGTTGCAGGACTGATTGATAATGCAAGGGATAAGGTGGATTCTGCTTTCAATAATTATTTCGCAGGAAACAGCTCACGCGAAGATCAGTCCTCTAAAAACGAGACTGTTGAGGGAAACTGGGATAATTTCTGCGGATATAAAAAGTCTGACGGCAAAAATGTCATAAACGGAACTGAGGGTGTGGACTATATAATCGGCGAGGCAGGCAATGATATAATATACGGTCTGAGCAGCGGCGATAATATACACGGCGGCGATGGCGACGATGAAATTTACGGTGGAGCAGGCGATGATAAATTGTTCGGCAACAGCGGAAATGATGTATTGTTCGGTGAATCGGGCAATGATACACTGAGCGGCGGCAAAGGCAATGATGTATTGCGCGGCGGTCCGGAAAATGATACCTACGTTTTTATGAAAGACTGCGGCAATGACGTGGTATATGACAACGAGGGCGATAATGTTCTGGAATTCAGGAATATAGCGCCTGAACAGCTTGATGCGGTTATGGCGGATCACGATGATCTTCTCATAAAAGTCAAGGGCACATCAGATTCTGTCACTATAAAGAATTATCCGCTGTGTAAAAACAGGTTTACCCTGCTTATAAGCGGAATAAAATACAGAATTGCAGAAAACTGCGGCAATTACAGTTTCGTAAAGATATGATGTTCGTAAAGCCCGAATTATGGTTCGGGCTTTATTACTGAAATAGTGACAATTGTCACTGTTAAAGTTATATATGTCATCTTGATTAAATGGGAATATTGATGTAAAATATGACCATAGGCACGAGATGTTGCTAAGGAGGTCATTGTATGGTAGTTGATTTTTATCAGATAAAGAACTGTCAGTATGAATATTTTATGGGAAGGCACGTTATCTTTGCTCCCGAGGGAACAAGTGAGGACTTGTTGTATACATACAGATTCTTCAGGGCTGATGACGGAAGAGCCTGCCATTTTCTTACTCCTGACGAGTATTACTACGTTATGGATAATATGAACACGGGCAGGGCTGTTTTCGGTTCGGCAGAGCCTATTATGCGGAGATCAGACGAAGAACAGATGCTCATGCCCGGAATGCAAGGCGGGAATATCCCTCAGAAGGAGACCGATAATACTCTGTGCTTCATTTCGCTTGCACTGCTTATCGCTTCATTCTGTGTCACCGGATTTGCTTCTCAGTTTTCCGTGCCGTGCTTTATAGCTTCATATGTATTGGCTATCGTGGCACGTTCCAAAAATCCAAAGAGCACATTTGCACTTGTGCTTATTATAGTCCATTCTGTACTGGTAGCACTGGCTGTTCTGACAATAATCTCCCTTATGATAGCCTGCGGCGAGATGACGCGGTCATGCAATGACTGCCATATCCCTGGGTAACAGACTAAGGAGGAACAATGCTGTCATTACATATTGATACCGAATACAGCGTTATATCGCCGTATTCGGTGATGATTCTGCTGTCGTTCGCGTCAGGACTGGTATTACAGTACTTTCTTAATATAAAACGCGGAGTAATTAAACGCTATGCATTGTATCTGATAACGCTCGGACCATTGATGAGCATTGAAGGTGCATTGCTGCTGACTTATATCACCTCAAAGAGCATCGGGCTTTCTTCGTTAGGCGGTCTTACGGGAATGTATGCTGCAGCTCTGGTCATAGGAGCACTTAGCAGAGACAAATACGGAGCAAGAGCTATGCTTGAAAACTGCACCCTTATACTGCCGCTTATGTACAGTGTTGCAAAGGTAGGCTGTCTGCTTGGCGGCTGCTGCTATGGAAGGGCTTATCACGGACCGCTTTGCGTTGAGTATACAGGGCACGGCATGGAAGGTATGTGCGTATTTCCCGTGCAGCTTGCCGAAACAGTCGTTTTTTTCATGATATTTATAGTTGGAATGATAATGGCGAAAAAACGCAGCAAAAACACATTATTTACCGTTTTTATGTTATCTGCCGCAGCCAAATTTATACTTGATGTGTTGCGTGATTCACATAAGGAATGCATAATATCGGTAAATCAGGCTCTGTGTCTGGCAATGATGGTTTTGGTGGCAGCAGCCGCTGCGGTAAAAAACTTCAATAAAAAGAAACAGCCCATGTAAGCTCAGTGCTTATACAGAAGTTATTGGGGAAAACCCTTTTGAAAAAGGTTTTCCCCGACAGATCATTATAAACTTCTATATTAGCTCCGTACTTACGGGCTGTTTTTTATCTCATTTTTCTTTCGGGGTATTTAGCGTAGTAGCGTTCTTTATCCTCGTACATTTTTTCGTCTGCACATCGCATAGCCTGACGTATATCTCCGCCGTCGTCATCATAGTGCATTCCGATGGCGAAGCTTATATTATTCGGGTCTTCAGAATCTTTTCGTATCCTTTCAATGCGCTCTTCCAGATCATTTTTTTCCATGTTGAGAGCTATTATCATAAATTCGTCGCCGCCTGCACGGTAAATATCACATTCGCTGAAACGTTCCGTCAGCAGTTTTGCGGCAGCTTTCAGCATATTATCACCCGCTATGTGGCCTTCAACATCGTTTTTCTGCTTCAGACCGTTAAGATCGGCAAAAATTATGCCGAAATGATCGGGAAGCCTTTCTTTGCCTGATGTAAAGCGGTAGATCTGGTTGTTCATGGCATTACGGTTGTAGATGCCTGTGAGAAGATCGACCGTACTCAGCGTTTCAAGGCGTTTCAGAAGCTGATAATTTGCGATCTCAGATGCTACAAAGAACGTAGTCAGTTCAAGAGTTTCCTTGATGTGTACGGTGTTTCCCGTATCAAAGTTTATCGCCCAGATATAGCCGAATATATCGTTATTGTACTTCAATGGGAAAAGAACCAGACTTTCAACGTTGGCGTAGGCGAGAGAGGAATACCATTTGGGATTGCGTTCCTTAACGTATTCCATGTCATTCTGCCCCTGTATTATAAGGCAGGTGCTTCCGTCGATAGTGTTTTCCCATGAGTTGGCGATCTCAAAGAATTCCTTGTCAACGTATTTTTTCATTGAGAGCTCGTCAGCGCCTTCGAGTATTGATTCGGCAATTACCGAGCAGTTCTGCGCTTTATAGTCCAAAAGGAGTATACAGCACATATTTGCTTTGCATAGCTCGCGGATATCGGTTATTACCTCGTTGATAGAATCCTGAAAATTAGTTGCGCCGCGGAGCTTTATGCAGGTCTGGAGTACTTTGGACGACGTTTCGGCAGATATAGAATCTGTCATAAGAGCAACATCAGCTTCTGTGCTCAGTTCCTGCGAATAAGTGCAGTATGCAAGGTTTGGATCGTCAGATTCGATCGGCAGCATAACTATATCAAACCAGAAATCATATCTTTCGGGGTGGACATATGTATGCATAGGCTTTTTACCAATCGCGCATTTATAACAAAAAGCTTCAAAATTCATATCCTTTGGGATATATCGTTCATATGGGGAATTGGGTACGATTTTATTGCCAAGCATTGAAGGAACAGACGCATCATTAAAATTCTCGAAAGAATCCATATAGGCTTTATTTCCCGTAACTATACGGATAGTTCCATAACCGCCGTCGTCTTTCTTTTCGACGGAAAGGATACAGGTCATGGTTTCAAATTTATCAACAAATTCCTGATAATTCATAGTATCTCCTTTCAAATAAAAAGAGAATTTTGCCTGAGTTTTATATGTTATATTATATCATATTTTTTCGCAAATGTCCAGTTTAATTTATTTTAATATGCTAAAAATATCACATATTTCCTTTGGGATAAATTAACATAAGTTCCGTAATATAGTCGCTTTTTCCATAAAACTGCCTTACAGGTAATGTGATTTGTAAGTTTTACACATACAATGATGCTGAAATTCGGCGTTTTTACAGATTGAGCGTGCAAGCAGATCATGATATTACAAAAAAACTGCCGACCATTTAAGCAGCGTACTCATATAGAAACTTTACACGAAATTATCGGGGGGGAAACCTTTCTGAGGAAAGGTTCTCCCCCCCAGCCCCCCTTCCAAAGACTTTTAGCTGATTTTTTCTATGATAAAGCCCCTTTGTACTTTAATACAAAGGGGCAGTTTATTAATGGGCTTTATCATAGAAAAAATGAAATAACGGTCTTGAAGGAATACAGAGAAAATCTTCTTCAAAAGGGTTTTCCTCAATATCTCACGTAAAAACTTCTGTATAAGTACCTCGCTTATTAGATCGGCAGCTTTTATATTATATTGATCTTGGCTTGTCTGTCGAGTTCCTGACCGCGGAGATTGAAAACAGCGTCGATTATATGACTGCGGCAGCCTGCGTTGCCGTCGGAAGTCTTCATGAGCTTTGCCCCGATCTCTCCGCATATATCCATAGTGCATACCGCAGCGGCAGCAGCTGTCAGGGGCTCATTCCCGTCAGCGGCAAGAAATGCAGCAGTAAGCGACGAAAGCATACATCCGCAGCCTGTTATCCTGCTCATTATAGGGTGTCCGTTGCTGATTATGAAGGTGCGTTCAGTGTCGGAGACAATGTCTTTTTCGCCCGTTATCACAGTAACTGCATTGAATTTCCGTGAAAAGCTTTTGGCAAGTTCAATAGCTCCTGTCATACTTTCAGGATCTATTGTATCGGCAGTGTCAACTCCGTGAGAGGTATATCTCTCACCCGCGAGGACTTTTATCTCCGAAAGATTGCCCCTGATAACGCTGAATTTTACTTCGCTGAGAAGCCTTGATGCGGCGTTTGTCCTGAACTTTGAAGCTCCTGCGCCGACAGGGTCAAGAACTACGGGTATGCCCATTTCGTTTGCTTTTTTTCCTGAGAGCAGCATTGCTTCAATGCGCTTGTCGGAGAGCGTACCGAGGTTTATCACAAGTCCGCTGCACAGAGCAGTGATCTCTGAGCTCTCTTCGGGCGCATCAGCCATTATTGGGGAAGCTCCGCAGGCGAGGAGTATATTTGCGCAGTCATTTGCGGTCACGTAATTGGTTATGCAGTGGATACGCGGCTTTTTTACGTGTACTGAGCTGAGGATCGTTCCGAAAGTTGTCATACACTATCCACCTTGAGAACTTTTGATTTTTTGAGAGACTCCACAACTACAGCTGAGAGCACAGCGCCTGCTGCTGTTGATATGAGGAAGGGGATAATGTAAGCGTAAAAAGCTACATCAGCCGATTCTACGCCCATTAATAGTATAGCTACAGGGTACGCACACAGACCTCCGAGGACAGCCGTTCCCAATACCTCTGCGATATATGTCAGCCATGTATTGCGTGTTATATGAAACACTATCCCGCACAGAAGAGCTCCCAGCATACTTCCCGGGAAGGCGAGGAGACTGCCGAGACCGAGAAGATTTCGTATGAGACTGGTCGTGAAGGCAACTGCAACGCCGTAAAAAGGTCCGAGAAGGACTGCGCAGATGATATTTACCATATGCTGCACGGGAGCACATTTACTGCCGAAAACAGGAAATGAAAACAGGCTTCCCACAACTCCCACGGCGCAGAGAACCCCTGCAAGGGCTATTTTCTTTGTACGGGTAATATTTTTCATTGAATACACTCCTTGATGTTCGGACAAGACCGAACTCAGAATAAAAAAAGACATTGCGCAGAATGTCTGTTGATGAACATGATTTTCTAATGTATTATAATGTTATAGCGTGTCTGCATTGTGATGAATTTGTGCCTGAAATGTGATAAACTCCGCGGCTGATATGCGGGGGACTCATATAGAATCTTTACACGAAATTATCGGAGGAAAGGCTCTCCCTCAATATCTCACGTAAAAAATTCTGTATCAGCACCGTGCTTATCAGCTGCGGAGTTTGTATTTTATATAAAACTATATCATTGTGGTTTTCGGCAGACAACTGTGACATTCATGCAGCCGTCCGACGTTTCTGCGAAGATATCGCCGCCCATGCAGTCCATGAGCCTGCGGCAGATATACAGTCCGAGACCGCTGCCCTTTTGAGAGCCAGTATTTGAGCCGCGCCAGAAGCTGTCGAAAATATGCGGCAGTTCATTGTCAGGAAGCTGACAACCGCTGTTCGAGATGCATATAAGTCGGCAGTCTTCTTCATCGGAAAAGCTGATGGAAATACTTTTTCCGTCGCCGTATTTTACAGCATTTTCGATGATATTCTGCAATACCTCCTCAAGACGGTCGGGATCTCCCGATATAAGGCAGTTGCTGTATTTTTCTACATTGAAAGACGTACCAAGTACGGAAAGCTTGTCGCTGTAATACTTTACGGTGTTTTCAATGACGGAAGAAAGATAGAACTCCGAAGTGTTTACATCAAAGCTCATGAAGTCATTGTTGAGGTTGCCTATGATCTCATTAACATAACCTTCTATCTCATCGGCTTTTTCGTTGATATTCTCGGCTGCCTCGATCTGCTTTTCAGACTCTGTATATAACCCCTTTGACAGAGCCTTTGAGTACAGCTTTATGGCGGACAGCGGTGTTTTGATATCATGTGAGAGCGAGAGAAGAAAGGTCTTTTCTTTTTTTGCGCGTTCAAGCTCTTTCGTCTTTGAGCTTTCAAGCTGTTCGCGCAGCATATCCAGTCCCCAGATGAATTTGCCGAAGTATCGGCTTTTGTTTTCTTTCAGTGGAGCGGCTAAGGTGCCCTTTGCCAGCTGATACGGCAGTTCGCTTACATTCGAGAATGGTCTGACTATGCTGCGTCTGATGTAAAGCAGCGTACCGAGTATCAGCACGAACATCGCGGCAGCGGAAATATTTACCGCAGTAAGCGGCGCAGAGCTGCTCTTTGTCGTATCGCTGCTGTATTCTATGCGGTATAACGAGCTGTTTATCTCGCGGATAACGTATTCGTTTTCAGAGTTATAGAAATCACTGCTGCCGTCGTACTGTTTTATGGAGATGATATGTTCGTAATCGTCTGCGGAGACATTCTGTCCGGCGGCGAGTTCATGTTCTATGCGGTTAAGCTCGACTTTGTAGATCTGAGAATGAGAAGTGTCCGATCTCAGCATAATGACATTGATAACAGCAATGATCGCTGCCATTGCCAGCATAACGCCTATGATGAGCTTGTCGATGCGTTTCATCTCAGCCCTCCCAGCGGTAGCCCTTGCCCCATACAGTGATTATCTTTTTCGGGGACTTGGGGTCATTTTCCACCTTTTGTCTGAGCCATTTTATATGCACAGTAAGTGTCTGGAGTTCTGATTCGCTGTCACAGCCCCATATCTTATTGAATAGAAACTCTTTGCTGAGTGTTTGTCCCTTATTTGCAATAAGTAGATGGAGCAGCTCAGTTTCCTTTGCGGTCATGCTGAGCGGAACATTGCCTTTGGTTACGATACCGTCCGCAAGGTTAATGGTGATATCGCCGTCACTTATGACATCGAGGGCGAGCCTTCGCTTGAAAATGCCCTTGATCTTAGCGATAAGTATGTCGATATCGTAGGGCTTTTCGATATAATCATCAGCTCCGAGGAGTATACCGTTCAGCTTGTCTTCCTTGCTCACTCTTGCGGTGAGTATTATTATCGGAGTATTGTCCTTTTCGCGTATTTTTTTGCACACTGCAAAGCCGTCAAGCTCAGGCAGATTGATGTCCAGCAGGACAAGCTTTGCACCGTATTTCTCATAAAGCGAAATCGCCTTTTCAGCGCTGTCAGCAGTGCTTACCGTATAGTTTTCTCCGCGAAGAAAATCGCAGAGCAATGTGCAGAGTTCCTTATTATCCTCGATTATGAGAATATCAACCATATTACCAACCCATTTCCAGAAGCCAGTTATTCAGCTCACGCTCACGGTCGCGCAGCGGAAGTGCTCTGTTAATATTATACTCGCACTTGATATTCCCGTCAACTATAAACAGCACACGGGAGCATTTTGCAGCAACTTTTGCATCGTGAGTTACGAGCATTATGGCAGTTCCTTCACTGTTGAGTTTTGTAAGCTCGTCCATGACCTCCTCGGAAGATGTGCGGTTGAGAGCGCCTGTAGGTTCGTCTGCGAATATCATCTGCGGCTTGTTTATCATGCTGCGGCAGATGCAGGCGCGTTGCAGCTGACCTCCTGACACCTCATTGATATCATTGGCGGCTATCTCAATGATGCCCAGCTTGCGCATGAGCTCCTGACCGCGCTCCATGGTATCCTTGCGGCTCTCCTTGATCTTGTCGGATTTTACTGCGGGGAGTATGATATTATCCAGCACCGAAAGGTTCTTCATCATGTACATCTGCTGGAAGATGAATCCCATATCGTCCAGACGCATCTTTGAGAGCGCATTTTCGTTCATCTCGGAGATATCTCTGCCGCAGAATCTGACGCTGCCTGCTGTCATTTTGTCCATGCCCGAGACAGTGTAAAGAAGAGTGGATTTTCCTGAGCCCGAAGGTCCCATTATAGCCACCATTTCTCCTTCACGGATAGTGAACGAAACGTTCCTCAGAACATTGTTCTGGCGTTTGTTTATGATATATGTTTTGCAAAGGTCTGTGACCTCAAGAATATTTTTCATACTGATCTCCTCATTCTTTTTAATCAATATCGGCTGTATCGGATGCCTTGACAGTCTTCATATACTGAGCTGTCAGGAATGCTCCGAGGATAGTTGCCGAGATCACGATGATCGGATATAACACACATACTTCCGCGAACCTGAAGTTATACTCAACGCCGCTTACAGCTCCCATTATACCGAATATAGGATCTATGCACAGCTTTGTGAAAGGAAGGCACAGCGCGATCGAAAGTGCAGATGCGATAACTGAGACTATGAAGAATCTCAGAGTGTGCTGAGCTATGATCGAGCCTGACCTGAATCCCATTGCCTTCATAAGAGCGATCTCGGATTTTTCCTTTGATATGAAAGAGCGCTCCATAAGTACGGATATCATTATGATTATAGCAACAGTAATTAAAAGTACCAGTAATTTTACGCTGTCTATCATGTCGCTCACATCTGAGCCTATGCACTGCATTACGAATCCGTCTGCGTCAAAGACGAACTCTGTTCCGAAGATATCCTTGATCTTTTCAATGCGGCGCTCGGCTTCATCTTTATCAGGGGAGTCATCGAAGTCTATCTGGAATCCCATCGTCTGGGCGATAAGTTCATCGGGGATATCCATACTTTCGTGGAATCTTCCCGATTCGCCAAGCTGCATCATGCTCTGGAAAAGAGCGGATATGATGTATTCGTCTGTTTTCCCGTTTATGGTAAGATTAACTTTATCACCTATACCGACCTCAAGCTTATCGGCAATTGTATAAGTAAGTGCTATCTCGTTTTTGTATTTTGGAGCATACCCTTCGCTGTAGGTATATTCCGAAGCCTTTGTTTCTCTGTCGTAATTAAAGATAGGTGATGCTTTTTTGCCCTTTGATGTTTCAATGGTCGGATAGAGAAGGGCTTCTGCGTGAACTTTGCAGGGCATACCGTTCTCGGCAAGAGTGTCCTCTATGTAGCTGCACATCTCTGAGTATCCCATTCCGCCTGACATGATCTGTGAGCGCATATCCGAGTCGGTCATATATGCATCGCTCTTAATAGAACACATAAGCGCCAGCAGCTTTTCACTTGCAAGTGTGTTTGCGGAATTTGCAAGGCACATTATAAGGAGAAGGCATACTGTGAAAACGCTTGTCATTATACCGAACTGCTTCGGACTGCTCAAAACATCGTTGAAAGCCATGAAGCCCGTAGTACAGAGTTTGCTTCTGCCAAGATCAAGAATTCCCTTCTTCTTGAATCTTTCGCCTGTCTGACCGCTCCTTACGGCATCTATGGGTGAAAGTTTCTTTATCTTTGCTGTACAGTGCCAGCAGAAAAGTATTATTATAAGGACTGCCGTGATGCTGCAAAGGATACCGATAATGACCGAGTTGTCGCTTTCAAGCACAATGTTGTCACTTACAGAGTCGAGAAGCATATTTCCGAAAGGTACGCTCAGAGCATATCCGATAACAGCTCCGATCAGGGAGATGCCCAGATATTTCACAAGATAAAGTGCTCTTACCGAGCTGTTTTTCAGACCAAGAGCTTTCATAACGCCTATCTCACGGAATTCCTCGTTAACGGTGAAGCTTATCGTGAAGCTCAGTACAACAAATGATACAAGTATGAGACAAATACTTACTATGAGAAGTATCCCTGCAATAAGTGTATTCATCAGGTATGATGTCTTTATAATGTTTATGCCTTTGTTGAAAAGAGTTCCCTGTATATCCGAGAGGTCCGATTCAAGAGTTTTTTTGTCATATCCGTTTATATAGAAGATAGAGCCGCTGTTATTTTCTCTTGCTTTCGCGTCGGAAAGAAATTTCTCATAATCGGCATCACTGACGATCAATCGCGGATTGTTCATCATGACAGAACCGAGAAAAGCGTCCTTGCCAATGCCTGCATACTGAAGGGTAAGTACGGTATCTCCGATCTTCAGCTGAAACTCATCGCCTATCCCGATATCGGTATTTACAACGAGTGCTCCTGTGAAGTAAGCCTTTCCCTCAGGAACATCTTTTATTATCTCATTATTTTCATCGAAATAATTCAGTTGGGCATTGTCTATACTGAGCAGCATAAGATTGTTTCCGAGCTCAGCGACCTTCTTGCCGTTTTGGGTCAGAGCAGTATCGTTGAAAAACAGCTGGTCTTCTCTTCGGAACTCCTTGATGTTTGGCTTTTCGGAAAGCTGTTTTGATATTTCATCTGAATTGCCGTTTGTTGATATGATGAAATGATCGCTCATATTTGCTTTCCTGAAATAATTGTCAAGACCTCCCATTACTGTGATGATGTTGTTGACGCTGCTTGCTGCGAACATAGTTGCGAGTATCACAAACAGCAGCAGGATAGTGTTCATGGTCTTTTTCCGTTTAAGGTCTTTTTTTAGTATTCTCAGATACATATTATCCCTCGCTTTCTGTGATATTATAATAACATGGAAAATCTTAAATAATCATTAAATCTCTTTGCGGATATAGTATAGCGTGAAAATACGTATTTGTCAAGGCAAAAGAAACGCCCTCCGAATGGAGGGCGGCAGTTGGATTATTATTTATTCTGATACTGCTCAGCTTACTGACCTTCGTTATTTGACGGAGCTCTGTTTGCTTCCTCAAATTTTACAGCATGATCGTTTTTCTCGGCATAAAATTCATATTCGAGATTTCTCCATTCATGAGAGTTGTATTCATTGATGTAGGTTTCGTAAGCTGAGTTGTCACTAAAGTTTTTCTCGCCTTTTTCTATTACCATTATTCCGTCTTTGTAATAACCTGAGTAGTTGTATTCAGATAATACATTGAAGGTATTATCAGCTGATACTTCGACGGTCTGGAGATATTCATATCCTTCTTTTGCACCTAAGCTGATAAGATTCTCCCTGTGGCATACTTTGATGGTACCTGTCATTATATATGACACTTCGGGAGTACCTGTCCATAAGTGAAGGTTTACTTTTGCCTGAACATATTCGCTGCCGTCATAAACGAACATGAGCGTGATATTTGAGGAGATCGTCTGACTGCTTACGAATAATTCAGGAATACCGTCGTCGTTGATATCAAATGATGCAGTCTGGATATCCCACATAGCAGTCTCTTCCATTTCATCTTTGCCGTTTATAGTATAGCAGATGCTTTCATGCATGATCCTGTTCATTGCACGGGATCTTGCAGCTTCGATCTCCTCATCGGATACATAGCTGCTGTCGGGATGAGGGTTTTTGTAAGGCTTCAGATCGGAAGCTGCAATCGGTGCAACAGTAGTTACAGCAGGGGTATCTGCCGCAGCTGTAGTAGTATCTGCTGCATTGTCCGCAGAAGTTGCCACAGTGGTTTTTGTAATAACGTTTGAAGTAGTTTTCGCAGTATTTTTTGCAGTTGTGTTTACAGTAGTGTTTTCTTCTTCCGAAGTTGCCGATACAGTCGTAGTTGGTGTAGTAACAGGATCGGGGATATTCGGGCCCGAAGGCTTGTTGCGGTTGAGCATGAAAATGCTTCCTCCAACGATAACAAGTGCTGCTGCCGAGCATAAAGCAGTGTATATTACATGGGATATTTTTTTGCGGTTGTATGTTTCAACTCCTGTAACGGAATCATTATCATCGGACGTTTCAGAATTGCTGCTGTTGAGCGCATTGAGCTGCTTTTTGCTGTCTTCGTACTTTTTCATCGCATTTTTCAGCATTCTGTCACGAGCGTCCTTGTCTATATTCATATTATCAGCACCTATCTTTTCAACAGTGTTCATATCTGCATTTTCCAGTACATTGAAATCAATTTTCTTGTTATTCATATATTACCCTCCTTCATATCGTAGCCTTCTGCTGCAAGAAACTCTTTAAGTTTTTTTATAGCCCTGCTGCATCTCATTCTGACAGATGCAGGGGACATAGAGTGCTTGTCGGCTATCTCACTTGAGTTCATATTGTAATAGTATTTTTGAAGTATTATAGTGGAATCAGGATCGCCGAGACTTTTTATCGCACGAAGCAGTGTGCTGCGCATATCGCTGCGCTCTGCGTTTTCTTCCACACGTTCGGTATCGGCGATCTCGTTGGTTTCGTCTTCGATATAAACGGTGCCGCTGTTTCGTGTAAGGTTTCGGTACATCTGTATAGCTTTTCGGCTTGCTATAGTTCCGATGAAGCCTTTAAGGTCACCGTCGAATTTTCCATTGCGGTCATAGTTTATAAATACTGCGGAAAAGACATCTCCCACACATTCTTCTATATCCTCTCTGCTGCCGCAGCTTCTCAGTTTATTGTAAACTATTGCGTATACATAGCTGAGGTATTCGTCAAACAGTGCAGTCTGAGCTGTACGAGGATCTTTGTTGTACATATTACGGTATTCATTATCAGTCATAGAACCACTCCTTTGTTTATTTAAAAAAGCCTGAGCGCTGTAAGTGCTTTCATAATACATACTTGCACAAACGTGTCAAAGTGTAACAAGAAATTTCACTTTTTTATTATATTATATTTTTAAGCGAAATTCAACGCTGTGAAGCCGAATATTATGCGTAAAATCCACCTGAAGTGCTTGAATTCCTGTAAGAAATCATGCTATAATTAGAAAAGTAACAATATATGGTTACAGGAGGATATTAAAATGAAGATAGGTTTTATAGGTGCCGGAAAGGTCGGTTTTTCTCTCGGAAGATATTTCTCGGAAAACGGCATTTTCCTGACAGGGTATTACAGCCGTAGTATCCAGTCTGCTATGGAGGCAGCAAAATTCACAGGAAGCAAGGGCTATGAGGAGCTTTCAGAACTGGTGGGCGACAGTGATGTGCTTTTTATTACCGTTTCTGACGGAGCGATAAAAGAAGTTTATGACCGCGTGAAGGTGCTGGGAATAGCGGGAAAGCAGCTTTGCCACTGCAGCGGTTCGATCTCGGCTTCGGAAGCTTTTCGTGATATCTCGTCATATGGTGCGAGCTGCTGTTCGATACACCCGTTATTTCCCGTAAGCAGCAAGTACGATTCCTTCAAGGAGCTTCACAAGGCATTTTTTTGCATTGAAGGCAACAATGATGATGTGAATGTCTGGTCGGAGCTTTTCAGGAAATTCGGCAACCGCACAAGAGTGATCTCAGGGGAGAACAAGATCGAATATCATGCTGCCTGTGCAATTTCAAGCAATCTTGTATGTGCTCTGGCAGCAAAAAGTCTTTCGCTCCTGGAAAAATGCGGCTTTACAGAATCAGAGGCTATATCTGCATTTGAGCCGCTAATTATGAATAATATCAAGCGCATACTTGCAGTAGGCCCTGCCGAGGCTCTTACGGGACCTGTTGAGCGCAATGACGTGGAAACAGTGCTCAAGCATATCCGCTGCATGGAAAATGATGTGGACAGGAATATGTATATGGCGGTTTCACGCAAGCTTGTGGATATAGCTGAGAATAAGCATCCCGATAATGATTATTCCGAGCTGAAAAGACTTCTTAAATAAGAAGCAAGCTGCTCAGATATAGACGTTTTAAGCCATAGTATCTCTGATGTTTGGTCAGAAGCACTATGGCTTTTTCTATCGGCAGAGTCCGTAGGCAGGTTTAACAGGTCCGTCACCTCTGACAGCTGTTCACAGTTTTCAGGGAACAGCTAAACAGAATACTATTTGTAGTGTAAGGCGTGGCATAGGTTATAGGCTAACGGCTTAGATCAAATATAATAAAGCCCCGAAGCATATCCATTTGCTTCAGGGCAATATTTCTATATGGATTCTTTTTCAGCCGAGTTCGCCGTGTTTTTCGTAATCGGCAACTCTTACTATCTCATTTTTATCGCCTACAAAGACTACCTTCGGGCGATGAGTTTTTATCTCGTCGGGAGTCATTGCTGCGTAGGACATTATTATTACAAGATCGCCCTTTTGCCCCGAACGTGCAGCTGCACCGTTGAGACAGATAACACCGCTTCCGCGTTCACCTGCGATGACGTAGGTCTCGATACGGCTGCCGCTGTTGACATTTACGATGTGAACGTGTTCGTATTCGTAAAGTCCTGCTGCCTCCATGAGGTCTTCGTCGATAGTAACGCTGCCCACGTAGTTGAGTTCAGCCTGTGTGATGACAGCACGGTGTATCTTGCTTTTGAGCATTGATATTTCCATTGCCGCCTCCTTATACGTCTTCAGTGAAGAAGTTGTCGATAAGGCGGGTCTTGCCGATATATACAGCTATCGCGCAGAGAGCAGGGCGGTCGAGAGCGCCTATCTGCTGCATAGTTGCGCAGTCTACGATCTTTACATAGTCGATACGTGCAAGGGGTTCGGCTTCGATATGCTTCTTCATAGCATCTATAATAACGGAGCAGTTCTTCTCGCCGTTCTTTACCATATCCTTGCCGAGGAATATTGCCTGTGAGAGTACCAGTGCAGCTTTTCTTTCAGCTTCACTGAGGTATGTATTTCTTGAGCTTTTTGCAAGACCGTCAGATTCGCGGACGATAGGACAGCCGATTATCTCGATGTCCATATTCAGGTCGTCCACCATGTGGCGGATAACTGCAAGCTGCTGCGCGTCCTTCTTGCCGAAGTAAGCGCGGTCAGGCTTAACGATGTTGAAAAGCTTTGAAACTACCGTGCAGACACCTCTGAAATGTACGGGGCGGCTGAGTCCGCAGAGTTCTTGTGTGAGAACGGTCATATCAACGAATGAAGAGAATCCTTCGTGGTACATTTCCTCAGGCTCGGGATTGAATATAAGGTCGCCGCCGTGTTCTTCCACAAGCTTTGCATCGTGCTCAATGTCACGGGGATAGCTTTCGAGATCCTCCGTCGGACCGAACTGCATAGGATTTACGAAATCCGATACAACTGTTCTGTCGTTGTCTCTGTGTGAAGCGTCGATAAGACTTGCGTGTCCCTCGTGAAGATAGCCCATTGTAGGAACAAGACCTACTGTGAGCCCCTGTGCTCTCCATTCCTTCACCTGTCTGCGTACTTCATCTATAGTTTTAACTATCTTCATATCAGTCACACTCCTTCATAAGCTCATTTATAACTTCATCATCAACAGCATAGGTATGTTCCTGCGCAGGAAAAGCTCCTGATTTAGTTTCGCTGATGTAGTCCGAAACTCCCTGACGCATTAGTGCCCCTGCTTCTGCAAAGCGCTTTACGAATTTAGGTGTATGACCTGTGGTAAGTCCCAGCATATCCTGATATACCAGTACCTGTCCGTCGCAGCCGTTTCCTGCGCCGATGCCGATTGTCGGGATAAAAAGCTTCTTTGTGATGATATCCGCGATCTTTGCGGGGATACCCTCAAGGACTACTGCACAGGCACCTGCTTCCTGTATTTTCAGCGCGTCATCAACAAGCTTTCTTGCTTTGCCGAGGCTCTTGCCCTGTACTTTGAAGCCGCCGAAAGCGTTTACCGACTGTGGGGTAAGACCGAGGTGAGCTACGACCGGGATAGAGGCATTTACGATAGCCTTTATCTGCTCGCAGACCTCAGCGCCGCCTTCAAGCTTTACAGCGTTTGCGCCGCCCGCCTTGATGAGCCGTCCTGCGTTGACAACAGCGTCCTGAACGCTTACCTGATAGGACATGAAAGGCATATCGGCAACTACAAAAGCATTTTCCGCACCTCTTGATACTGCTGCGGTGTGGTGGATCATATCCTCCATAGTTACAGGGAGGGTATTCTCATAACCCAGCATCACCATTCCCAGTGAATCGCCGATGAGGATAGCATTTACGCCGCATTCATCAAAGATCTTTGCTGTGGTGTAGTCATAGGCAGTAAGCATCGTGATCTTGTCGCCCGATTGCTTCTGCTCCAGCAGAGTTGAAACAGTGTTCTTCATATTCAGTTTTCTCCTTAAAAGATGTTACCTTTCCGAGTACACGGATAAGATACATTGTTATTATAACAGGGGAGTGTGAAAAATGTGTGAACAACTGCTGTAAATTGCAAAAATCATTCATCAAGTACAAACGCCTCCCGAATGGAAGGCGTAAAACTGTATTTTTTTACCGTTATCAGACCTGATCGGGAATGATTATTGCTCCGTTCAGGCTGAGATTGCGCAGGAATGTAAGACGAGCCTTGTCGATATACTCAGGCTTTGCCATGTAGTAGAGGTAGTGCTCCATGAGATTGAACATATCAAATGTGCGTCCCTCTATCTTGAACTGATTGAAGCCCATAGGCACGTATTTGTTCCAGATATCGTCGGGAGTGATATGCGTACTCAGTGACTTGATATCAAAAAGACTCCTGTGCTCGCACTGACACTCGAATATAGCCTTGGCTTCGGGGTGTTCGGCAGCAAACTTATTTGAATCGAAAGGCACGTTAGGGTACTTTCTGACGTGATTTGCGTAGGCTATCTGCTCAGTGCCGATAGTCCGATAGTGCAGCGAGCGGTTCGCACAGGCAGGGGTGCAGCAGGCATTTACCAGTATCTCGCACTTTTCCTTGTTAGGTATCTTTTCGAGAATATCGAACTTGTTGTTCAGGTCATAGTCAAGCACTACTAAGTGATAATCCTTTTCTACCTCGCTGTACAGTGCTTCGGGATCGGTCAGGCGCTTGCAGGTAGAGCTTGTCAGCTTGAAATTGGGGTAGTTCTTGCGTATGTAGTCCTCAAGTATAGGTGATACGACGATACATTCGTTCATACCATTGTCAGCAATGTGCATGACCATGTTGCAGAATTCATCGCTGAGGTGCTTCTTTTCGATAACAGGGTTAGTGAACGTGAAGCGGAGCGGTATGCCTTTACGGTTGAAATAGTTGGTAACTCCCTTCACGAAGTCCTTCTGGCACATACCGTGCATAACTCTGCCGCCGTTCCAGAGCGACGGTGGGAATACGCCGTATACAGATGCTATCTCAATGCCGTCGCGGAAGAATTCGGGGCTGTTTTCCAGCATTGTGAGAAACACTACATTGAATTTAAAAAGCCTTGCAAAATCAGGCAGGTGGAATCTTACTTTCATGGTTATCCTCCTATAGTCGGAAATGTATAAAAGTATTATAACATATATTATTTAAAATAGCAACATTCAGCATGATATACAGCAAGTATCGGTCAGATAAAGACAAAAAAATGCATCACAGGAGTATCTCCTGTGATGCGCACTTTAGAACTTGTATCACTGTACTTACCGTTATACAGTTTATCAAGTGGGTATGGGATAAAGGGGATTGGGATTGGATAGATCTAAGATAACTGCCTTATGGGGACCTCTTCAGAGGTAAGACAGTCCTATATATAAGCAGCGATTATTCGCTGATCTCAGCTTCTGTAGGAGCCTCTGTAGGAGCCTCAGCTGCATTGAGTGCCTCTCTCTCCTTAGGTCCGAGGTGCTCGTGCTTTGGTCCCTTAGGAGCTTCAGGAGCAACAGGTGGTGTTGGAGGTGTTGGAGGTGTTGGCGGAACAGGCTTTTCGTTCTCGTCAGGAGCTACAGGAGGAGCCGGAGGTGTAGGAAGCTCAGGCTTCTCAGCATTGTCGTCGATAGCAGGAGCTGTCGGCGGCTCAGGCTTCTCAGCGTTATCGTCGATAACAGGAGCTACAGGCGGTACAGGCTTCTCAGGCTCAGCCTTCTTGAAGTGAACGTCAGCGTGTACGTCCTTAGCATTCAGTATCTTTTCCTTTGTTGCATCGTCAACGAAGTCGATCTTGCTTGCGTCAATTACATCACGGAACTGGAAGAAAAGGTCTGTAAGGTCAAGGTGAACAGGCTTGAGTGCCTTAGCAGGCTTCTCAGCATCTTCATCTTCATCAGCCTTTGTAGGTGCCTCCGGCTTCTCAGCATCTTCATCTTCGTCAGCCTTTACAGGTGCCTCTGGCTTTGCGTTAGCGTGGAAGTGAACGTCTACCTTCTCGATTTCGTCCCAGTTTTCAAGGATAGTATCTGTGAGGACATCAATATCATTTGCTTCGATGAAGCTGCGGATCTGGTCGATAAAGTCTGTTACGTCAATAATAACAGGAGCCTCAGGCTTCTCAGCGTCGTCAAGCTCAGCGGGAGCTACAGGCGGTACAGGAAGCTCAGGTGCTGCAACTTCAATTGCAGTTGTTGTAACTACAGCGTTTGTTGTTGTTGCAGCAGTTGTAACTGCTGCTTCATCTGTCTCTGCTGCGAATGCGTTAAAGCTTGCTGCTGAAGCCATTACTGACATTGCAGCGAGTGCAGCGAAAATGTGCTTTTTACTTCTCATAATAATTACTCCTTTAAAATATATTTTTTCTCCTCGTGGGAGCCTATAGGCGTGTTTTGTATTGTTTTGTTTGCCTTTTGTTAACAGTTTACGGAGCACGATCACAAAAAACGGGGTAATCTGAAAAATTTTTCGGAAATTTTTTTTGCAGTTGCCGCAAATGCCGAAATATAGCCATATTTTTTAGGGGATTTTTTGCGAAAGCTTCATACCGTTAACGATAATATACCTGATACGGAGTTTTTAACAGGAAACATGAAAAGAAAAAGAAGGCACTTTTCAGTACCTTCTTTTACAATTCCTCTATATTTATTCATGTTTCCTTACGGAGAAGGCAACTGGGGGTGCAATGGCAGCGGAGCATCTGTCGGAGGGTGTGCTTCTTTCTGCGGATCGGCAGGAGCTTCGATGTCTTGCTTTGGTTCGGGTTCGCTGTGGAGAGACGCAGGACGCATTCCCTCAAGTGTGATGGGTTTGTTCTGCTGTATATCTTTAAGCGCATCTTCTATGATCGAGAGCGGCTTTTTATGCTCCTCAGGCAGCTTTTCTCCTTCGGCAGGAGCCGGCGGCTTAGGAGGCTCGGCAGCTTCATCGGGCTTGGGAGCTTCGGGGCCTGCACCCTTTTCAGGTGCGGCAGGCTTTTCGGGAGCCTTTGGCGGCTCAGGATCAGATGGTGGAGCAGGAGGTTCATGTTTAGTGTCTGGATTTGGTGTGACAGGCTGATGCTGTAATGGAGGATCAGCAGGTGCAGGTGGTGTTACGTCAGCGGGAGCAGGTGGCTCGGGAGACTTTACGCTGTCCTTTTCAGGCTTTGGCGGTTCCGGAGCAACTGCTTCCTTTGCAGGATCAGGTTTTGCGATCGTTACTTTTTCCTTTGCGGACGGTGCAGGCGGATCAAGTCCGCGGACTTTGACATTTATGTCTGAATTCTCTTTTTCAAGGTCGGATTTGAACGTGTTGTAGCCGTCGTTTTTCTCCGAATCAACATAGATATTTACCGTGTCGCCGCTGGATATCATGCCCTTTTCTTTTTCAAGTTCGATTATCTCATTTGCTGCGGTGAGTTTATCCTTCCCTTTGCCGTCGTAGTCCTTTAGGAGTTCTTTTCCATCTTCGTCATCGCTCTTTATTTCAATTACCTTGCCATTTCGGTTTATAGACATTCTGATCTTTGCGTCAGATGAGATAAGGATAGTTGAATACGGTTTCAGGTTATGTGTGTAGTACAGAGTACCTGCTGTTGCAAGCACTCCGATACAGGCAGCAGCTGCTGCGAAGCGGGTCACATATATTTTTATACGTCCTGAACGCTGCTGTTCGTCCATGATTATCGGGTTTGTGACGGACTGCCCGACTTTATAGTGAAGATTGGCAGCATTGACAAAACGTGAATCCTCGTCCATTAGTATTGCGTATCCTTCGTGACATTCCATAACGATATATTTCATATTTATTCACCACCTTTTAGTACCTGCATGATGTGTCCGCGCATGATCTCGTAGCCGTTCGTACATATGAGCAGAACTGCCACAAGATAACGCCTGTGTCTTTCAAGTGATTTTCTTTCGACTTTTGCTCCCTCTGCGAGCTTTGCGATCGGGACGCGCTTAGTCCTGAGGAATTCCTCAAGTATATCGGGATTTTTCCGCGCATAAGAGATAGCCTTTTGGCAGATTTCGAGAGTTCTGTGCTGACGCGGAGAATTATCAGCAACATCGCTCATTGAAACGCCAAAGCTCTCCATCTGAGCGGAGAGTTCCGAGATCTCCTGCTGAGTAGCCTCGCGGAGCTCGTTTTCGGCATATGTATCGTGTTCATCACGGATAGTATCTTTCAGGTCTGCTTTATCGTCTTCGGAAACATCGAGCGATATCTGCCCTTTGTTCCTTTTTTCTTTTCGGTAATTGTCTATCAGGCGGTTTTTTATCTGCAAAGCTGCAAATTTCAGGAAAGAACCGCGCAGTTTTGAGTAATTACGTATCGACTCGTAAAAAGCGAACATGGCGATACTAAGCTCGTCATCGCTCTGATTGGGAGGACGATTGAGAAATTTGGCAGTTTCCGACTTTATAAAAGGCATATAAGCTGAGATAAGCTCGTCTGCCGCGTGGCTGTCGGTTTTAGCCTTGTAGACCCGGGATATGATTTGATGCGCATCAGAAGTCATATTTGCCACCCCCATGTATAAATAGTTTACGTACGATATGTTATAAAAGTGGGGTAATTACAAAAAAAGTTTAAAACCTTTTGCAGTGATCGGAAATCAGAGAATAGTAATTAGCAAGAGTCCCGTTCTGATAATTACTGATTTATTATAATTCAGAAACAGCCATAAAGTCGCGGGTGCTTCTTTATGGCTGCTGAAAGTTAATGATTTATTTTGCTGTGTTTTCCTCGTCCTGATGACGTATCTGAGCACGTTTGATCTTGCCGCCGAGAGTCTTCGGCAGTTCCTTTACGTACTCGATAACACGGGGATACTTGTAAGGAGCTGTCTCATGCTTAACGTGATCCTGAAGCTCCTTTGTGAGCTCGGGTGAAGGTGTATATCCCTCAGCGAGAACGACTGTAGCCTTTACTACCTGTCCTCTGATAGGGTCGGGAGCTCCTGTGATAGCTGATTCAACGACAGCAGGGTGGGTGAGGAGTGCGCTCTCTACCTCGAATGGTCCGATTCGGTAGCCCGAGCACTTGATAACGTCGTCGTTTCTTCCTACGAACCAGTAATAGCCCTTGGAGTCACGCCATGCAACGTCGCCTGTGTCGTAGTTCTCACCGCCGAGAACAGCCTCTGTGAGCTCGGGGTTCTTGTAATAGCCGCAGAACAGACCTGTAGGACGCTCCTTGTCTATGCCGCATACCATGATGCTGCCTTCTTCACCGTCGTCAGCCTCTGTTCCGTCGGGACGGAGAAGGTGGATATTGTAAAGTGGGGAAGGCTTTCCTGTTGAACCAGGCTTAGGGTCTATCCACGGGAAGTTTGCGATAAGTACGGTACCCTCTGTCTGACCGAAACCCTCGCGCATCTTCTTGCCTGTGAGCTCGTAGATACGGTTGAATACCTCGGGGTTGAGGGGCTCGCCTGCGTTGCAGAAGTTCTGGATAGACGAAAGATCGTACTTTGTCATATCCTCCTGAAGCATAAATCTGTACATTGTAGGCGGAGCGCAGAATGTTGTGAGCTTGTAGTGGCTGATAACTTCAAGGATATCCTTGGCATTGAATCTGCCTGTGAAGTCGTATGCGAACTGTATTGCGCCGCATATCCACTGTCCGTAGATCTTTCCCCAGCCGAACTTAGCCCAGCCTGAGTCGGAAATAGACATATGGAGCTTGTTCTCCTGTACCTGATGCCAGTATTTAGCGGTAACGATATGTCCGAGTGGGTGCGCGAAGTTATGGCATACCATCTTCGGCATTCCTGTAGAGCCTGATGTGAAGTATATCAGCATGGTATCAGTTGCCTTTGTAGCCTGATCGTCTGTAGGACGCTCAAAGGTGTCGGGATACTTGGCAATCTCGTCCTCGAAGAAGTCCCAGCCTTCACGAGGCTCGGCAACTGCTATCTTCTTTCGGAGAGTCTTTATCTCGGGTGCGGCAGCGTCTATCTGTCCGCGGATATACTCGTCATCGCAGGCAATGATAGCGGATATCTCTGCCATATTGCCGCGGTAAGCGATATCATGTGTTGTAAACAGAAGATTTCCAGGGATAAGGATAACTCCCAGCTTATGGAGAGCTGTAGCTATTACCCAGTACTCCCAGCGGCGGCGAAGTATAAGAAGAACTACATCGCCCTTTTTAAGTCCGAGACTTCTGAAATAGTGACAGGTCTGGTTTGAGAGCTTTGAAATATCGGTAAAGGTGAAGGTCTTTTCCTTCTTGTCATGGCTGAGCCATATAAGAGCCTTCTTATCAGGCTCCTGCTTTGCCCATTCATCAACGATATCCCAGCCGAAATTAAAGTTCTCAGGAACATTAACACGGTAATTTTCCTTAAAATCCTCATACGAGTCGAACTCTATACGAGGCAGGTAACGGTCTAAAAGCATAGTAACGAATACTCCTTTTTAACGGATTATATACTTATCATTCAGCGATCATAGTGAGGAATCTTGCCTTGCTGTCACCTACACAGCGCTGTCCGTGCGGGTAAGTAGGGTTGAAGTAGATCGAGTCGCCTTCGTTGAGGATTATTTCCTTATCCTCGAATATAACTGCGACTGTTCCCTTCAGAACAAGGTTGAATTCCTGACCTGTATGTGTAACGAGCTTAGCGGGCTCGTCTGATGGTTCAAGTGTTACGAGAAGAGGCTGCATGATCTTGTCTGCATAGCGGAAAGCAAGATCCTTGAAGCGATATCCGGGGAAACGGCTTATGCTTCTGCCCTTGCCGCGGCGGACGACCTGGAATGTGTCGATACGGCTTGGCTCACCTGTTACAAGCTCATTGAAATCGACTCCGAACTTATTTGCAATCTCATAGATGACGCTGATAGGAAAATCACCGTTCTGTTCATAGCCTGCATACTGTTCCACGGTCAGGTTAAGCTCCTCTGCGAGCTTCTCCTGTGAATAGTCACAGACCTCGCGCAGTTCACGGATACGTGCTGCTATTTCGTTAATGGTTTCCATAGCGTGACCTCCTTTATATAACATATAAATAAAACAGCGCAAAGCCGTTGGCTTTCGCCGCAGACAGGCACTTTTCGCCTGAGTGTACATTTTTTATGATAACATATTTCGAGTGGATTTGTCAAGTTTTTGAAAAATCGGGGATATAGAATATATTACTGTATTAACAGAACTTTTTATATAAAAAGCACTCCCGAGGTGCTTCGGGAGTGCCGTTAAGGCTTTTATCTGCCTTTTTTCATTATGAATGATGCGAGACAGAATGCGAAGAATATGCAGATATCTGCGGAAACTATGGTCGAACCTACAGGTGTTCCGACAAGTATTGCGATTATAAGACCGCTTGCTGCGCAGAAAAGTGAGATTATCACAGAGCATATTATAACGCTCCTGAAGCTCTTGAATATTCGCATTGCCGAAAGGGCAGGGAAGATAATGAGCGCGGAAATGAGCAGCGAGCCTACGAAATTCATTGCGAATACGATAATGACCGCTATGACAACTGCTATGAGCAGGTTGTACATATCCGAGCGCACTCCTGTTGCCTTGGCAAAGCTTTCATCGAATGTTACAGCGAATATCTTATTGTAGAAGATAAGGAATACTGCGACTACGACAACCGACATTCCGACACATATCCATACGTCTGTGATGGAGAGAGTGAGTATTGACGCTGAACCGAAGAGGGTACTGCATACATCGGCTGTGACGTTGCTCGATGTACGTTTGTTTCCGCTTTGTGAAGCGATATTCATTAGCATATATCCGATAGCAAGTGCTCCCACAGATATCATAGCGATGGCAGCGTCGCCTTTTATTTTTGTCTTGCTGCCTGTTCTCAGGAGGAGTATCGCGGCAGCAATAGTCACAGGCATTATTATGAGCATATTACTGGTGACACCTGCCACGGTGGCAACAGCCATAGCTCCGAAAGAAACGTGGGAAAGACCGTCTCCGATGAATGAAAAGCGCTTCATTACCAGCGTTACGCCGAGAAGCGACGAGCAGAGAGCTATAAGCAGTCCGACTATCATTGCATAGCGTATAACAGGGAGCTGGAAGTAAGAGTGGAGTTTATCGAGTATCTCACTCATCGTCATCACCTCCCATTACTGTCAGGAAAGCCTGTCCTGTCTTGCTGGTGAGGTAGTCATCTTTTGTGCCGAAAAACAGCTGCTTTCTGCCAACGTGGAGTATATGCGTAGCGTATCTTACGGCTGCGTTCATATCGTGGGATACCATTATTACGGTGATGCCGTCCTTTTTGTTAAGACTGCCGATGAGCTCATACATCTCGTTTGTAGCTTTTGGGTCAAGTCCTGTGACAGGTTCGTCGAGAAGTATCATTTTTCTTGCGGCACATAAAGCTCTTGCAAGGAGCACCCTCTGCTGCTGACCGCCGGAAAGCTCTCTGTAGCAGCGTTTGGCAAGGGATTCTATCTCAAGTCTGTGCATCATATCGTGTGCAAGTTTTTTTTCTTCTTTATTGTAGAACGGACGCAGTCCACAGCGGTTCATGCAGCCTGACAGGACTATCTCACGGACTGAGGCCGGAAAATCACGCTGCACCATAGTCTGCTGAGGCAGATAGCCTATCTCGTTCTTGCCGACCTCGCCGCACAGCTCGATATTGCCGCTGAGCTGAGGCTTCAGACCGAGCAGAGCCTTTATGAGCGTACTCTTTCCGGAGCCGTTTTCTCCGACTATGCATAAATAATCACCGCTGTTAACGGTGAAATTAAGACCTTTCGTAACAACGTCCCCCTCGTATCCGAGAGAGACGTTTTCGCATTTCAGTAATGCTCCCATATTAATCAAGCACCTTCTTCAAAGTATCGAGATTATCCTGCATTATCGAGATATATGCAGCTCCGTCCGCAATATCGCTGTCAGTTACGGACTGTAAGGAGTTGAGCTTCTCGACAGCAGCATTTTTATTTTTTGAGTTGTTGATTATTGATCTTGCAAGTGAATCATCGGAATTCTCTATGATAAATACAGTATCCAGTTTGAGGTCATCAAGCTTTCCCGCAAGTTTTGCCACAGTCTCGAAGCTGGCTTCCGACTCTGCCGAACAGCCTGCGAAAGCGGCATAGTAATCAATGCCGTAGTCATCGACGAGATAGCGGAACGGAAAACGATCCCCGAAAAGTACAGTCTTTGTTGACGCATTGTCAGCCATATCCCTGAAAGCTTTGTCAAGAGAACTCAGCTCTGCGCTGTAGGCAGAAAGGTTTGATCTGTATTTGTCTGCATTTGCCGCATCAAGTTCGCAGAGATCATCGCATATTATGCTGCATATGGTCTGTGCATTGCGCACCGACAGCCATACGTGTTCATCGTATTCCGGCTCGCTTTCTGTGTGGGAGTGTTCCTCGTGTTCGCCCTCCATTCCTTCTTTCAGCTCTTCCTCTTTGAGCTGATCCCGTACAGTGTCAAAAAGCTTTACGACCTTCATATTCTTGTTTGCGGAGTTTTTTAGTGCGTCATCGACCCAGCTTTCGGACTCTCCTCCAACATATATGAACATATCGCAATTGGAGATCGTCATCATATCGTCAACGCTTGGCTGATAGTTGTGTATGTCGATACCGCTTGAAAGGAGATATGTGATATCGGTATTGCCGCTCTCTCCGACAATATTCCTTGTCCAGTCGTATTCGGAAAAATCGGTGCATACGATGCTCAGCTTTTCCTTTTTTTCAGCAGCACTTGTGCTGCCGCAGCCTGTAAACATAGCTGCAAACATTACTGCTGCAACGGACAGTGCAGCCTTTCTGCGAGTGAATTCCATAGATCCGCTCCTTTATCCTTTTGAATTTGATAATCATTTTCAAATCATATTATACTTGATTTGAACTGATATGTCAATAGGGGAGCGTTAATTTCATAAAAATGTCAGGATAAGCTTTTTCGGCATGATACTGCACAATAATAAAAAAATAATTGCTTCACAATAATAAAAAAATAATTGCTTCACCTCTTGCAGTCTGAAAAAAAATATGATATAATGTATATATCTATGTTTGAAAGGAATTGAAACTATGATAATACTTGATGAACTCAGAGTCGAAATGACAGGCTACCGCAAGGAAATGGCGGAGCTCGCAGACGTTCTGAATATAGAAGCCGCAAAGAAACGAGTTGCGGAGCTTGGCGACGAGACTGCAAAGGAAGGTTTCTGGGATGACCTCGAAAATTCCCAGAAAGTCCTCAAGGAACAGAAGTCTCTTGAGCGAAAGATCGAGAAGTTCAACAAGCTCAATAACAGCCTCGAAGATCTCATAACCCTTATCGAGCTTTCTATCGAAGCTGATGATGAGAGTGACATCGAGGAAATAAAGAGCGAGTCGGAGATCTTCAAGACAAAGCTTGAAGACGAGAAGCTTTCCACTCTCCTTACAGGCGAGTACGATAATTCCAATGCTATCCTCACATTCCATGCAGGCGCAGGCGGAACAGAGGCTCAGGACTGGGCCGAAATGCTCTACCGTATGTACAATCACTGGGCTGAGCGCCACGACTTCAAGGTGGAGCTGCTTGATTACCTCGACGGCGATGACGCAGGTATGAAGTCCGCTTCTATCCTTATTGAAGGCGACAACGCTTACGGCTATATGAAGTCGGAATCAGGCGTTCACAGACTTGTCCGTATCTCACCTTTCGACGCTTCGGGCAGAAGACATACTTCTTTCGCAGCTCTCGAAGTTATGCCTGAAATTGACGATTCTATCGAAGTTGATATCCGTCCCGAGGACATCGAGATGGAGGTTTACCGTTCAAGCGGCGCAGGCGGACAGAAGGTCAACAAGACCAGCTCGGCTGTACGTCTTATCCACAAGCCTACAGGTATCGTTGTTTCATGTCAGACTCAGCGAAGCCAGTACCAGAATAAGGACTACGCTATGAAGATGCTCCGTTCAAAGCTCATCGAGATCAAGGAGCGTGAGCACCTCGAAAAGATCGAGGATATCAAGGGCGTTCAGAACCAGATCGCATGGGGTTCACAGATACGTTCTTATGTATTCATGCCTTACACACTTGTAAAGGATCACCGCACAGGCTTTGAAAACGGTAATATCCAGGCAGTTATGGACGGCGATCTTGACGGATTTATCAATGCTTACCTCAAGTCGCTCTCACACGGAACTCTTGAAAAGTAATTTGTGAGTTGGGGGTCGTTAAGATAAAATGAAGAAGTATATCAAAAAATTTCTTCCAATTTTTGCTGTAGTTGTTATAGCATTGACTGCACTGAGGTTTTTTGCTCCATCTGCATTCTTCGGGTATGTTTACCCTTTCAGCAGAATAAAGGGAAAAGTTTCTGTAACTATTGACGGCAAAAAAGTACCGCTTTCGGACTGCAATATCAGCTGCAAGAAAGCAGACGGAAGCGAAAAAGTACACGTATTTGGCAGTAAGATCAGGATACGTGCAGGCAAGTACGGTTGTTATGAGTTTATTATTGAGCATGACGGCGTTGAAATACCATTTTGTTTCAGTCAGTCAAACTGCTGGAACTGTGAAGATTTCGAGCTTTCATTCAGCGTTGACACCGCAAAAAATACAGTATCATGTACTGGCTGGAAAAGAGGCCTTGAAGAGAACGGTTTAAGGGAAGATAAAATAGATATCGACGATACTTTCAACTTTGACGATATTCCGTCTGAGGGAATACGTATTACTTCTGTTTGAATAAGACATTTTAAAGGGACGGAATGACCGTCCCTTTTTCGTTAGAATACACTTGTGAGAAGCGGCGTTTCACCGCTTTTCAGCATTTCAAGCATATCGTGCAGCTCAGCAAACTCAGCGGTCAGCTCTGCATCGTCTTTTCCTGCAAGCTCTCCTATCCGCGAGCAAAGGCGGTCTATCTCCTCAAGCTTTTCGTATTTCAGAAGCACGGAGGCTTTTTTTCGGAATTGCTCCCATTGACCCCTGAGCTTTTGGACGGCTGCCTTTACACTTTCCATATCGCCCTTGTCGAAAAGCTCGTTCGCTGCGGAGAGCTCTGACAGCATATTGCTGCATTTTTGGTTTATCCATGTGCCTGACAGGGTACTTAGTCCTATCAGCATTACCAGGATAAAAGCGCTTATCTTAACTCTTGTCACAGTTATTACCTCCAAGTGTGAGATGTTTAGGAGCTTTTCCGTTTTTGTCGGCAACAAAGCAGTTTCCGTCGCAGTCTGCGGTCATTATGAAAACCTCATTGACTGTTAGCCCGTTTGCTTTCAGCAGAGCTTCTACAGATGCCCTGCCTGTACGCAGAGTTTCAAGGGCTTGCGGTACAAATTTGCCGTCGGATATTATCATCACGGGCGGATCGGTGCAGTCGGCAGCTATCTTCATGTCACTTCGGGTCGGAGTATCCTCTGTCTGCTTCTTCATGACGGAAACGCTGCCTGTAGTCTCGACAATGGCGAACTGTACGTCGCTGAGGTCGAAGATATCTTTGCTGCGCAGAGCCATGAGCAGATCGTCCGCAGAAAAGCGCAGCTCGCGGAGAATATCGCGCTCTATCTTGCCGCCGCGGACGATGATCTTAGGACTGCCCGATATGAGCTTTCGCAGCTTAGGAAAGTGCAGGTTCAGCCAAGATACTATCACCTCAAAACTGACAAGTGACAATATCGGTGTTATTCCTACGATAACGGGGATATTTACGTCTTCGAGGGGGAGTGTTGCAATATTCGATACAAGTATGGTTATTACCAGCTCTGATGGCTGTAATTCGCCAAGCTGACGCTTTCCCATAAGTCTTACGGCGAATATGACCAGCGGATAGAGTATGAGTGAACGGATAAGTATAACAGACATAAAAACAGCTCCTTTGCAGTTATTGTACCGCAAAAGAGCGTATATATGCAAGAAGCCGCGCAAATGCGCGGCTGTAATTATTCCTGTGCGTTTTTGTTGTATTCTTTGAAGGCTTTCACGATGATCTCTGCGCAGAGCTCGTCGCCCAGTTCGGCACTATTGAGACAAAGAGCATACTGATCTTTATCCTGCCATACTCTGCCCGTGTTGACATTGTAGAATGTCTCGCGGCGTTTGTCAGCCTTTTTCATAATGGACTCCGCCTTGTTCTCCTTGACGTTATACTGCTCAATAGCTCGTTTTACGCGAGACTTTGTATCGGAGTAGATGTAGACGCTGAAGCAGCCCTTTTCCTCGAGTATATAGCTTCCGCATCTGCCGACGAGCACGAAGCTTTTTTCCTTTTCGGCTATCTCGTTTATGATACGGCTCTCCATGAGGAAGACTTTATCGGACAACGGGAGATTTTCTTCCATTGCTCTTGTTGGATTCGCATTGATGAGCAGCGAATAAAGGAAGCTTGTGGGGACATTTTCTTCTGCGTTTTCAAGGTATTCGGGAGATATCCCACATCTTTCGGCAGTCATTTCCAGTATCTGGCGGTTATAGAAGTTTATGCCGAGTTTTTCAGCAGTAAGTTTACCGATGTTGCTGCCGCCGCTTCCGTATTGTCGTTCGATTGTTATGATGTTCTTTTTCATGTGGTACCCCCAGGCTAAAGATATAATTATATAGATATAATAGTATTATACCACATTATGTACATATTTCAAGAATAATCGAAAGTATAATTGTGATTTATGCAAAATTCTATGTTTTGACCAATTTATCCCGTTCTGCATTGTGCAATTTTAAAATAAAAACCTCCCGTTGGTTAGCACAACGGGAGGTATATTTACTTTACTGCTCTAACTGATGAGTCACTATCAGTTGTTTATGATCAAACGCAGCCCTGAGCCTTCATTGCCTCAGCAACCTTGAGGAAGCCTGCAATGTTAGCACCAGCCATGTAGTTGCCAACCATGCCGTACTCCTTAGCAGCCTCATCGCAAGCCTTGAAGATAGACTTCATGATGCCGTGGAGCTTCTCGTCAACTTCTTCAAATGTCCAGCTGAGTCTCTCGCTGTTCTGGCTCATTTCGAGACCTGATGTAGCAACGCCGCCAGCATTTGCAGCCTTAGCAGGACCATAGAGAATGCCGTTTGAAAGGTATGTCTCGATTGCCTCTGGAGTTGAAGGCATATTAGCACCCTCAGCTACAGCGTAACCGCCGTTAGCAACGATAGCCTTTGCACCGTCGAGGTTGATCTCGTTCTGCGTAGCGCATGGGAGAGCGATGTCGAGCTTGATATCGCCTGCGTTGCACTTGAGTGTCCAAACGCTGCCCTCGTGGTACTCAGCGTTCTTGTGAGCTGTTCTGCCGATGTATTCCTTGATACGGCCGCGCTCAACCTCCTTGATCTGCTTAACGAGAGCAAGATCAATTCCGTCAGGATCGTAGATGTAGCCGTTAGAATCGGAAACAGTAACAACCTTAGCGCCGTACTGTGTAGCCTTCTCTGTAGCGTAGATAGCAACGTTGCCTGAACCTGAGATAACAACTGTCTGTCCCTCGAAGCTCTTGCCGTTAGCCTGAAGCATTTCGTTTGTGAAGTAGCAGAGACCGTAACCTGTAGCCTCTGTTCTTGCGAGTGAACCGCCGTATGTAAGGCCCTTACCTGTGAGAACGCCAACGAACTCGTTGCGGATTCTCTTGTACTGACCGAACATGAAGCCGATCTCACGTCCGCCTGTTCCGATATCACCAGCAGGAACGTCGCAGTCAGCGCCGATGTGCTTGCAGAGTTCTGTCATGAAGCTCTGGCAGAAACGCATGATCTCTCCGTCGCTCTTGCCCTTAGGGTCGAAGTCGGAACCGCCCTTACCGCCGCCCATAGGGAGTGTTGTAAGGCTGTTCTTGAATACCTGCTCGAAACCGAGGAACTTGATGATTCCGAGATATACTGATGGGTGAAGTCTGATACCGCCCTTGTAAGGTCCGATAGCAGAGTTGAACTGTACTCTGAAACCTCTGTTTACCTGTACCTTGCCGTTGTCGTCAACCCAAGGAACACGGAACATTATCTGTCTCTCAGGCTCTACGATACGATCAAAAACGCCTGCATCAATGAGATCCTGTCTCTTTTCAGCAACAGGCTGAAGAGTTTCAAGTACTTCTGTAACAGCCTGGATAAACTCAGGCTCACCCGGATTTCTTTTCTTAACTGTCTCTAATAAGTCGATAAGATACTGATTTTTTAACGCCATTGTTAAAAAACCTCCTTTACAAAATTCTGCGTTTACCGCAGTTCACATTTGATTATAACACTACATTATTGATTTTGCAAGACTTTATTGCAGTGAATTTAAAAAAAATTGCGTTTTTGTAAGTGCTGCACAAATCGGCGTCGAATTTTTATCCATATTGACGATGTTTTTGTATGTTTTCATAATTATGTCGGCAGTAAGTTGTAAGGTTTGGCTGAGTTTTTGCTGTTTCCGATAATTTGCGCAAAAAGTTGGTATAATTTGCCTGCTATTGTATTGATTTTTTCGGCAATATATAGTATAATTGATATATTATGAGGGAGATATCCTATCTGAGGAGGTATGCCCGATGCTAAAAGCAATATGTTCTTCAAAGGAACTGACGGATAACAGCTACTATGACTGCGTAAGCGATCTCATCGGAAGCGAGCAGGTGCAGGAGCTGAAAAATATCACTCATCATGTTTCAACTACCCGTTTTCAGCATTGTGTCAACGTATCCTATTATAGTTATATTGTTTGCAGAAAATTCAAACTGAATGCTCGTTCTGCCGCAAGAGCGGGACTGCTCCACGATCTTTTCTTCTATGACCGCAAGGAGTATAACGCTTCTAAAATAAAAGGTCAGGCTTCTCACAGCAAAAAACATTCTATGGAAGCGTGTGCGAATGCTGCTGAGTTAACACATATCACCTGCCTTGAACGCGATATGATTGAAAAGCATATGTGGCCTGCAACAAGACCTATGCCAAGATACAAAGAGACATACATAATAACCATTATCGACAAATACTGCGCCGTCCTTGAATTCTGTGTACCAAGAGTGCAAAGGTTCATTGCGGGGAAAACGCGGTAATATATATTTCAGGAGGTATCTTAACAATGAAGATCGAAACCAAATGCCTGCACGCAGGTTACACACCTAAGAATACAGAGCCGAGAGTTGTGCCTATAGTACAGAGTACTACTTATGTGTACGACTCTACAGATGACGTTGCTGCTGTATTCGATGATCCTACCAAGAGCCTTATCTATTCACGCTTCGAGAACCCTACTGTTATGGCGGTCGAGGATAAGATCGCTGCTCTCGAGGGCGGTATCGGTGCTATGTGTACCTCCAGCGGACAGGCGGCTTCACTGCTTTCGCTCCTTAACATCTTAAAAGCAGGAGACAGCTTTATCTCAGCAGCTACTATTTACGGCGGAACTGTAAATCTCTTTGCGTATACCCTTAAAAAGCTCGGTATCGAGTGCATCTTCGTCAATGCAGATGCTTCCGAGGACGAGATAAGAGCTGCCTTCAAACCTAATACAAAGGCTGTTTTCGGCGAGACACTCGCAAATCCTGCACTTGCTGTTTTTGATATCGAAAAATTCGCTAAGATAGCTCATGAGAACGGTGTTCCGCTCATCATCGACAATACCTTCCCGACACCTATTCTTTGCAGACCTTTCGAGTACGGCGCTGATATCGTTATCCACTCCACTACAAAGTATATGGACGGCCATGCTGTCCAGGGCGGCGGTGTTATCGTTGATTCAGGCAACTTCGACTGGACAAACGGCAAGTTCCCTGAGTTCACAGAGCCTGATGAGAGCTATCACGGCACTATCTATACCAAAACTTACGGCAAGGCTGCATACATTATAAAAGCAAGAATGCAGCTTATGCGTGACTTCGGCTGCTATCCTTCAGCTCAGTCCGCATTTTACCTCAACCTGGGACTTGAAACACTTCATATCCGTATGAAGCAGTACTGCGAAAATGCATTGACTGTTGCAAAGTTCCTTGAGGCAAATGAGCACGTTGAATCTGTAAACTATCCTGCTCTTGAAGGCAATAAGTACCACGAGCTTGCCAAGAAGTACCTCCCTGACGGTACGAGCGGCGTTATCTCGTTCGTTATCAAGGGCGGAAGAAATACTGCCGTTAAATTTATGGATTCACTCAAGCTTGCTTCAAATGAAGTTCACGTTGCCGATATCCGTACCTGCGTCCTTCACCCTGCAAGTGCAACACACCGTCAGCTTACAGACGAGCAGCTCGTTGCCTGCGGCATAAACGGCGGACTTATCAGACTTTCTGTCGGTCTTGAAAATGTAGAAGATATCCTTGATGATCTCAAGGGAGCTTTTGCTGCTATAGATTGATAATTATTACAGAAGCCATGAGATTTATATGAGGAAAAAATTATGAAAACACTGATAATTTATTCATCACAGACAGGTTTCACTAAACGCTACACTGAATGGCTTGCAGAAAAATTATGCGCTGAGACTATGACGGTAAAAGAGGCTCATAAAAAAGATGATTCCTATTTCAAGCCTTATGACGCTATAATCTACGGCGGTTGGGTAGCTGTTGAAAAAATACACAAAGCAGACTGGTTCCTTAAAAGGATCAGTAAATGGGAGGGGAAGAAGCTCGCTATTTTCGGCGTGGGAGCAAGTCCTATAACATATTCGGGAGTTGATGGGCTCCTAAAGAGAGCACTCAACGATGAGCAGCGGAAATATGTCAAGGCATTTTACTGCGAGGGCGGTATCGACTATAGTAAGATGTCCATGGGCTCAAAGGTCCTTATGAAGACTTTTGTCGCAATGCTCAAAGGTAAAAAGAATAAAACTCCTGATGAGAAAGCTATGTTTGAACACATCTCAAAGTCCTGCGATTGTTCCGATCCGAAGTACCTCGAGCCTATAGTGGATTACATAAACAGTCCCGCAGAGACTGCTTGAAATAATAAGTAAACAGCATATGTAATGAAAAGCCCCGAGACAATGCCTCGGGGCTATATTTTTTATGAGTATGGTTCTTATGGGAGTTCCTTAGTGATAATACTGAGCAGCCTGTTCAGTCTTTTCTGAAAAGTTCCTTGAGGACAAGTGCTCCGCCTGCTGCTGTCATACCGAACATGATTATGAAGACATACGCGCTTGTGGTCCTCCACGAAAGGTGAGTTGTCAGCATAACGCTCAGAAGCACTATGACTATTCCTATGGAAAGGACTATCCAGCCGAATATCTTCTTATCCATCAGGAAAAGCATTCCTATGCCGACGATTATCGGCAGCATAATGAGCCCGTTTGAAAGGTGAAATCCGCCGATACTGAAAAAGTGACCGCCGTAACCCCACGAACTTGATACGGAGATATTCTGGAATATCATGAACAAGCCTCCGCCCAGCATGAGCAGTCCTATGAAGAAAGTCAGCAGACGATTTCCGTCGCTCTTGTTTGCGGAACGCATACTGTCACGGGTCTCAAGAAGATCCCTGTACATTTTGTCCAGTTCCTTGTCTCTGTTTGTTTTTGGCATAATACCGCCCCCCTATATCAATTTTACGAGTATATTATACACAAAAACCCTGTCAATGTCAAGTATGATGATGTCAATAATAAATATTGGTTTGTTGTATGACTTTGGATATTTAGTGACAAATGTCACTATTTTAGTTATATTTGTCATCTTGTCATTCAAGTGAAAATCATTTATAATATAGAAGAATAATTATATAGGAGGAACAACCATGAAAAAAATAATCACACTATTTATCGCAACGATCATTGCTGTAGTATGCTTTGGTTCGTGCGGAAAAACAGCAACACAAACCACACCGACAACACAGACGGAACTACTTAACGACTGGCAGAAAGAGGTTCTTGCGGCAGAGGGACTTCCCACAGAAGCCGACCAGCTGACAGACGCTCAGCTTCGCTCGATTCAGCGTATCTACGAGATGATAACCTACCTCAATGATAAGTATGACGAGGAGTTCATCTATGCGGGATACCTTGAGCCGGCGGCAAATCAGACGGAAACGCTGTATGCCTACCCTCGCTTATTAGGCAATGATTACGGCAGAAACACCGTTACAGTCAAGGCGACAAAGGACGGTTTTACCGATGATTACAGCGACAGGTCGATCGTTGACTATGCTGAAGAAATGGCAAACGACTTTATGAAGGATTATTTTGATTCGGATCAGGTCATTGCATTTTTCAAAGTCAACGCCTGCGATATTAAGAAAAATGAGGTGGTAGATGGAGATTTCCAGTGGAAACTCGGCGTTTCTGACATTATATTTGTAAATGAAGACATCTGTAATGCAGATCAGGTGGAAGAATTTGCTGTTAATTATGCTAAATGGCTTTATGAGCATAAATTGGACGGACGTCATAGAATCAATATAGTCAAGGATATGGATGTTACACAA
>NZ_JAILNU010000107.1 GCF_024691275.1 Ruminococcus sp.
TAGATCTCCATTGCTATTGCCACTCCTTGTTCCTCCTGTACACAAGCTCTTTCTCTTATTATACAGGATTTTTATTTTAGTGGCTCATTTTTTTATTATCATTTTGAGGCTAACTGGCTCAGTTTTATTTTAGCATACATAAACAATGTTATTCCTGCAATATTCATCGCATCATCTTTCTGTAATTGACCCGCTTCACGATGTAGAGCACCTGCCAGAACAGGCACACAGGAAAAACAGGGATAATGATACAGAAGATATTATAGCCGTATATCAGCAAGGTGTCGTGTACCGCTTTCAGACCATACGTGGTATGAAATAGCCTAAAACCTGTCACTGCGGAGTAGATGCTGAACATCAATATGAGCACAAACGGCACGAATGACAGATAGAACGACCTGCTGTAGCATTTGGATATAGGACATTTTCCGTCATTGATACGTCCTCTTATCCATGTGGAAATTATCACAGTAATGATACCGCATAACGAGATAATGAAAAGGATACCAAGAACGAGCGTGAAATTATCAAATATGAGATAATGAAGTTCATCACCGCGAACTCTGCATCTGTAAACCAGATCAAGAATGAAAATACCGACACATCCCCCGAATATCTTCATTAATCCTTTTTCATAATTTTTCATAAACTTAGCCCCCCAGTTAAAATTTAAGAAATCTCATGTTTTTTGTTACGTATGCTTTTTACTATGTAAACCACCTGCCAGAAAAGGCAGAATGGGAAAACAGGAATAACACAGAATATCAGTCCCACGATAGCAAATGCGCCTTCAAATGCCTGCCATCCATAGCTCACACTGAAGAAGTGAAAGCCAAAGATACTGCTATAGATACAGTATGCGAGGAAAAGCAGATACGGCACAAATGACACCAGAAACGATATCCTGTAGGCTTTTGAAAAAGGCTTCAATCCTTTTTCCTCACGCTTGCGAAGTTTTTTCGATACAAGAACAGCTGTCAGGCAGAAAACGCTCAGCACCAGGACAACTCCGAACGGAGACATATACACAAGTCCGAGGTAGTCCCAGAACGGAGCCCTTCCCCGCTCTTCAATTAACATGACGATACATCTCAGCAGATATACCATGATACCTGCTTCTGCTATTTTAACAGCGATCTTCTCTTTTTTTGTCATAAGCTCAGCCCCTTTCAGCGCAGCCGTGTTAAACTTGACTTTCTATATTGATTATAATACAGCATCAATATATTTCATAGATGTCATCTGTCACTCAGTAAGTGACATTTGTAACTATTCTATAATATCAAGCTTTCACAGTTGTAAAAGAAGCACAAATGCAAGCGTAATTACTTATACATATCTCCAAAATAAAAAATAATATATCTGAAATTCAAGGCATTCACCTTGAATCCCACCCTATTGCGAACCGCTTATAAAAAGACGTTTTTATCTGTTGTAGAGTCTGTTCAGGCGGCGAATCTTTTTTGCAAGTTCAGGCGTAAAGTCCGACTTATGAGTACGGAACTGCCAGTTGCCTCCGAGAGTTGAAGGCGTATTCATTCTTCCCTCCTTCGGACTTTCAAGGAAATCCTGTATCTGTGCAGCTGCCACCTCTGCGACACTTCCCCAAGCAGCGCGGATAACAGCGGCAGGTATCTCCTTTTTCTTTTTTACGTTGAGGTACTGTTTAGCGAATTTCAGCGACTTCTTATCGAGGGTCCCCACCCAGCCGATAAGAGTCTCGTTATCGTGAGTACCCGTATACGCGAAGTAATTGATGCTTGAATAATTATGCGGAAGATACTCATTTTTTCCATCACTGAATGCGAACTGGAGCACCTTCATACCCGGATATCCGCAGTTATCCAGCATAGCTCTGACCTCGGGAGTAATAAATCCCAGATCCTCAGCTATGATATTCAGTCTTCCCAGCTTCTCCTCAGCGAGCTTGAACAGCTCATAGTCAGGGCCCTTTTTCCACTCGCCCACAGTAGCGTCCTCGTTGCCGTAGGGAATGGTATAGTAGCTCTCAAAGCCTCGGAAATGGTCTATACGAACGATATCGTAAAGCTCTGTAGCTGCCTTGATGCGGTCTATCCACCATGCGAAGCCCGTCTTTTTGTGATAGCTCCAGTTGTACACAGGATTTCCCCACAGCTGTCCCAGCGGTGAGAAATCATCAGGCGGACAGCCTGCCACAACAGTCGGTCTGCGCTTTTTGTCGAACTGGAATAGCTTAGGTGAAGCCCATGCTTCAACGCTGTCCAGAGCACAGTATATAGGGATATCGCCAATTATTTCAATATCGTTGGCGTTGGCATATTTTTTCAGTTCCTTCCACTGTCTGCTGAACTCGAACTGTATGAACTTATGGAAGCCGATGTCCTTTTTCAGTTCTTTCTTTGCCTCAGTCACAGCCTTTGCGCGGTGCATTGAGATATCCTCGTCCCACTCGTACCACGGCTTGCCGCCGTTCTTGAATTTCAATGCCATGAACAGAGCGTACTCGTCCAGCCACGACTTATTATCATCGCAGAATCGCTTATAATCAGGAAATTTCGTTGGCTTGAAGCGTCCGTAAGCTATTCTGAGCACTTCATAGCAGTGATCGTAAAGCAGGCTGTAATCCACCTTATCGGGATCAGTCTCCCAGTTGTATGCCGAAAACTCATGATGCTCAAGCAGACCGTCCTCCTCAAGCACCTCGAAGTCAATGAAGTACGGATTTCCTGCCTTTACCGAGAACGACTGATACGGTGAATCACCGTAGCTCGTAGGCGAAAGAGGAAGTATCTGCCAGCACCTGACCTCGGCGGACTTCAGGAAGTCCACGAATTCAAAGGCAGAACGCCCCATTTTTCCGATACCGTACTCCGACGGCAAACTTGATATATGCATAAGTATGCAGCTTTTTCGCATTATATTCAGCTCCTTTATCTGTATTATCTGCGTAAAACTGGCAATAATCACACTGAGGTGATAAAATGAAGCTATCGCAGCTAATATTTTCGTTTCTTATGGGATATTTTTGTTACAGTCTTGTTGAGATAGTAATGCGCGGTTATACTCACTGGACTATGTCGCTCACAGGAGGTATAGTGCTGATGGTACTTTATGCCATCAACAGCCGAAGCATCACACTTATCCGCAGTTGTTTCCTTGGCTCGCTTATAATAACAGCCATAGAGTTCACAGTGGGGATATTCGATAATCTGATAATGCACTGGAACGTATGGGATTATTCAGATATGCCGCTGAATCTTTTAGGGCAGATATGCCTCCCCTTTTCATGCTTCTGGTTCATACTCTGCATACCTGCGCGGCTGCTTTGCAGGCGCATAAACAGGCAATTCTGTAACAAAAAGGCTGTTCCGACGATAGCCTCAGAACAGCCTTTGTGATCAATTATCAATAGCTCTTGTTAGGATCAGCATCAAAGAAATTATTGCTGCTTTCTGTGTAGTAATCATTAGACTCAAGCGACATAAAATCCTCATCCTCAATATCAGGAAGTCTGAAGCCGCAGCGGCCGCAGAACTGGAATCGCTCATTGATCTCTGCGTTACACTGAGGGCATACCTTGTAGCCCCTTATGCTGTTGAGTTCGTACTTCATCTTCTTGATCCTTCTGCGTCTTGTATCTATATCGTCGCAGAGCTCTTTGAGAGCAGCAGGATCGTCATTATGGCTTTTATAGTATTTTTTACCAATATCTGTGAATATCTCAACAATTCTTTCTTCCTCATACAATATCTTTCTTTTGAGGTTGCTGGCTTCAGAGATATTTTTTGCTTTTTCTGACACACCCCTGCTTGCATCATTAAATTTTTCGAGAATACCCATCTTTCATCACTCCTGTTGAAATTTCTCGTTAAATATTGCTCTATTATTATACAACACCTACTTGATTTCTGTCAAGCGTTTTCAAAATAATTTTACGAAGAAGTGAACTTTTTGTTAATTACTTACATTTCAGCAATATCATTTTCGGTAAGCTGAATAATACCGCCTTCTGTAAGTGCAGCTGCCGCATTCGCATTATCGTCCACTCTGATAACAAATGAAACCGCTCTGTCAGACTTTCCGAGGAAAGCATAGAGATATTCGATATTAACGTTTTTGTTACCGAGAATATCGAGCACACGGCTGAGCTGTCCTGGTGAATCAGGTATGGATATCGCCAGTATTTCTGTGACTTTGACTGCGTAGGAAGCCGCCTTTAAAATCTCGACAGTTTTTTCAGTATCATTGGCGATCATACGAAGGATACCAAAATCCTTTGTATCAGCAACGCTCAATGCACGTACATTGATCTTACTGTCCTTTATCAGCTTCATAACGCCTGCCAGCTGGTTAGGTCTATTATCTACAAAAACCGAGATCTGTCTTACATTTGACATACGGTCTTCCTCCTTTATATTTTGATTATTTCTGCGTCAGCAAGAGGAGCATTTATTGCAGTATCTGCTGCGAAAACGTCATTCATACATTACGAGTACAGAAAGTTCATCGACATACTCGTTTACATGGGTCTGAGCATCGTGACAGAGCCCTGATGATGTACTGAACTTGATATCAAGGACTTTGACATTTGCTATGAACTGGTTAAGCTCATTTTCAAACGCCGCAAATCGCTCATACTTCTCCTGTTCAGGCATATAATTTGTGGAAAATAACTTGATCTTCATAAATGAGTCCTCCTTATTAAAAATAAATAATTATTAAACAGGTTAAATACCTGCTATAACCTTAATCGTGGAGCTTACGCTTATCTATAACTCTTACAGCCTTGCCCTCACTTCTTGTAATGGACTTTGGTGAAACAAGATGCACCTTAGGATTGATGCCGAGCATTGTCTTTATCGCAACGGCAAGAGCGCGTTCCTGCATCTGCATATCCTTGACCTTATCCGAGAACTGGTCCGGATTCATCTCAACACTGATATCGAGGGTATCGGTATTGTTTACGCGGTCGACCTCGATGAGGTAGTTCGGTGAATAACCCTGCTCGATAAGAACAGTCTCGATCTGTGACGGGAATACGTTTACTCCGCGAATTATCATCATATCATCGCTTCTGCCCATAGGCTTAGCCATCTTTATGAGAGTACGTCCGCATGAGCACTTCTTCCTGCTGAGTACACAGAGGTCGCGGGTACGGTAACGGAGAAGCGGGAAAGCTTCCTTGTTGATGCTTGTGAATACAAGCTCGCCTACCTCGCCCTCAGGAAGGACCTCACCTGTTTCTGGGTCGATTATCTCGGGGATAAAGTTATCCTCGTTGATGTGCATACCTGTCTGCTCCGAACACTCGAAAGCAACACCGGGACCGCTTGATTCTGTAAGTCCGTAGATATCAAAAGCCTTGATGCCCAGTGACTTCTCAATGCTTCTGCGCATTTCCTCAGTCCACGGCTCAGCGCCGAAGATACCTGCCTTGAGCTTGAGTTCTTCAGGCTTTATACCCATTTCAGCGATAGTCTCGCCGATATAAGCTGCATACGAAGGCGTACAGCAGAGTATAGTCGCATTGAGATCCTGCATGAACTGTACCTGGCGCTCTGTATTGCCCGAGCTCATAGGAAGTGTGAGACAGCCTACCTTGTGCGAGCCGCCGTGAACACCCATACCGCCTGTGAAAAGTCCGTAGCCGTATGCTACCTGAACAACGTCCTCATTTGTACCGCCGGCAGCAGTGATAGCTCTTGCGCAGCAGTCTTCCCACATATCAACGTCATGCTGTGTGTAGAAAGCAACTACTCTCTTGCCTGTAGTACCGCTGGTCGAATGAATTCTTACACATTCGCTGAGTGGCTTAGCCAGCAGTCCGTAAGGGTAAGCCTCACGCAGGTCAGCCTTGCTGAGAAACGGCAGCTTGTGAAGGTCTTCTGTGCCCTTGATGTCCTCGGGCTTAACGCCCTTTTCGTCCATGAGATCACGGTAATACTTAACGTTTTCGTAAACGTGCTTTACCTGTGCCACGAGTCTTTCGTCCTGAAGCTTTTTCATATCTTCCCGCGACGCACACTCGATCTCTTTGTTCCAATATCTTTCCATTGGACTTCTACTCCTTATTTATGGATTTATTATGTTATGATATTATGTACAAGTTTGTTGCGGTTAGTTATTTGCGCTTAGCTTAATTACAACGGAATTTAACATTCTTCCTATTTTCATAGCGTTTTCCGCTGTAAGTTCTCGGCAGCTATTCATACTGCCTCGGTTTTAACTAATCACTAATAACCAAAAACTATTTTGCTGCCTTGCCCAACTCGAAAGCCTTCTTGTTGAGCTCTAAGAACTTAGGCGGTACGCACTGCTCCAGTGCCTTCTGCCAGAGTTCGTCAGGGTAGTCCATGCGTGAAGCGAGTACGCCCATGAGGACAACGTTTGAAGCCTTTGCTGTACCTGCCTGCTCAGCCAGTGAAAGAGCGTCAACAGCCACAAGCTCAGCACCTGCTGCCTGAAGCTTTTCAACAAGGTTCTCAGGATACTTTGCAGCACCTGTGATAACAGGCATCGGGTCTATCTGCTGTGTGGAGGTGATAAGCTTTCCGCTCTTCTTGAGGTAAGGGAGACATCTTGCAGCTTCGAGGAGCTCGAAGGAAATAACTGCATCAGCCTCACCCTTTTCGATAACAGGTGAATACACCTTATCGCCGTACTTTACGTGTGTAACAACAGAACCGCCGCGCTGGCTCATTCCGTGAACTTCGCTGACCTTAACGTCATAGCCCTGTGCAAGAAGCACATTGCCGAGAAGTCTCGATGCGAGCAGTGAACCCTGTCCGCCGACACCTACGATCATAATAGATTTTGTTTCCATTTTATATTACTCCTTAATGATAATAATTCTTAATAGTTCTTTCTTCCGAACTTATAAAACAGCCATACAGAACCGACAGCGCATAAAAAGTAATTCTCGATGAGAGATATTTTAAACGAGCTTTCCATTCTGAGATCTGAGAGCAGCTCACTGAAATTCTCCGAACAAAGCGAATATGTGGGCTTTATATTTCCGAGTATCAGATCATAAACAACGTCCTTGCTGATATAGCTGCTTGATTTCGGGCTGTCGAATCCAAGAATATCGCTCATCTCCGCAAGTCTTATCTGTACCTCATGTACCCATGATGTACGTACTGCAAGATAGACCGCGACCCCCATAACGATCAGGCATATGATACCGCCTGTTCTCAGCTTGAAGCCGCTTCTGTGTGTGGCGATGTAATACCCGAAGAATACTCCTGCTGAAAGCAGTACTCCGCATATCGAACCGATCAGACCCGACCTTGCAAGCGTCATGATCATGAAAAATCCCGGAACAGCTCCGATAATAGCTCCTATCGCGCCCTTGAACAGCGTAAAGAATTCCGTATCCGAGTTTGCATTTGCCCTTGACATTGCATAGAAATCAGGCATTTCCCTATATCCTGAATCCTGCTGTCCATAGCTGTTGTTTACAGAAGAACCTTTTGTAAAATTTTCCATTATGTATTACTCCATAGAGATCAGATGCTGATGCTTCCGTTACCGAACTTTGAAAAAGCACCGTAACCGCCTGCTACTGCAAAAATCAGATTTTCAAGGAACGACCATATGAACTTGCCCTTCAGATCCACCTTGTCGAGAAGCGTACCGAATTCGGACGATATCTCCGAGAACGAAACATCTCTTATGCCGATATACTCATAAAGCACCTCACTTGTGAATTTATCGACCTCGCCCGCAGCGAAGCCCAACTCGTCCTGTAATACCTTTGCTATCTCCATACACCACGATGTACGCACAGCTATATAAACGCCTATGAGCATTACCACTCCGCAGATGACGATTCCAGCCATCTCAGATGGCGGATTGTTTTTTGTCATGAACTTGTATCCGAAGAACATACCGCCAGCCATAAGAGCACCGCATATAGCTGCGATAAAGCCTGCGCGCGCAAGCAGTATTATAAGTATGATACCCGGTATCGCACCGACTACAGCTCCGAGTATGCCTTTGAGCAGTGATACGAAATCAGTATCCTTCGTGCCGAAGTCGCTGTAGGAAGCTGTACTGCTGTAGCCGCCGTAGTTTGAAGAGCTGCTTCCGTAATTTGATGCACTGTCATAGGAAGAAGTGCTGCTGTAGCCGCTCTGTGAATTGCTGTAGCCTGAAGGCTGAGTTGTATTTGCCGTATTATTTGCAGATACATTGTTGATATCATTCATCCCTGCATTATTGCCGATACCATTTGTTAAATCGCCCATTTTCCTTTTCCCCCGTAAAAATGTTATAATAATTCAAGTTCGCCGTCAACGAATCCTATTGCAGCACCTTCTGCTCCATTCAAAATGTTGGAATACTTGCCGTTTTTGAGATACTCCACGACCATTTCCTTGAAAAGCTCCTGAGCGTGAGGCCAGCCTGTATCATCTTCGTCGGAGGTATCAATTGTAAAGATATCCTCCTCACTGCTCCATATCTCCTCGCAAGCCCAGTCGCCCTCCTTGTCGGCGGGGTCGAACTCACTTGCAGCTATGAGCTGTACACCATAGATGTGTTCCTCATCGGATTCTTCATAGAGATTGAAGCAGAAAGCCTTTGTTTCCTCGGGCATATCGTTATTTTCGAGGAGAGCGTCCAGCCAGTGTGCGAACTCCTCATATATATTCATCTGTAACATAATTTTTCCTTTTCGGAACGCCGGGAGCGTTCCCTACAGTCGGTCATTCGTATTTATTGCGTTATCTGCGGACGGATAATATCCGCCGCTGCTGATCACTCGATAGCGCCTACCTTGCACTGTTCCTGACAGATGCCGCAGCCTACGCAGAGAGTATGGTCTACTACAGCCTTGCCGTCGCGCATTGAGATAGCAGGACAGCCAAGCTTCATACACATCTTACATCCTACGCACTTATCTGTATTTACCTTTACAGGCGGATTGTGCTTAACGTACTTCAGAAGTGCGCATGGACGGCGTGAGATAATGACTGAAGCCTCGTCAGCAGCAAGCTCCTCCTTGATAGCAGCTTCTGTCTCGGCAAGCTTGTACGGATCAGTAACTCTTACGCGCTTGATACCGATAGCCTTGCAGAGTTCTTCAAGATTAACAGCCGCAGCAGGATCTCCCTTGAGGTTCTTGCCTGTTGTTGGGTTCTGCTGATGACCTGTCATACCCGTGATAGAGTTATCGAGTATGATAACTGTTGAATTTGAGTTGTTGTAAGCGATATTTACAAGACCTGTCATACCGCTGTGCATGAATGTGGAATCACCGATAACAGCAACGCTCTTGTGCTCGGACTCTGCTCCTCTTGCCTTGTTGAAGCCGTGAAGTCCCGAGATAGAAGCTCCCATACAGATAGTTGTGTCGATAGCGTTGAGCGGAGCTGCTGCGCCGAGAGTATAGCAGCCGATATCGCCCGATACTGTTACGCCCAGCTTCTTCAAGCAGTAGAACAGACCTCTGTGTGGACATCCTGCGCACATTACAGGTGGACGTACAGGGATATCGTCTTCAAGAGCAACGAAGTCCTTCTTCTCGCCAAGAAGCTTCTCTGCGATAACAGACTGCGGAAGCTCTCCGATATAGCCGAATATCTCCTTGCCCTTAACGTTGTTTACGCCGATGTTGCGGCAGTGTTCCTCGATTATGCCGTCGAGCTCCTCGATAACGTATACCTGCTCGTACTTAGCAGCGAAGTCCTGAATGAGCTTTACAGGGAGAGGATTTACCATACCCAGTTTAAGTACGGAAGCCTTGTCGCCGAGAGCCTCCTTGACATACTGGTATGCTGCACCGTTGGTGATAACGCCGAACTCAGCCTTGTCCGATATCTCCACTCTGTTGAGAGGAGTTGTCTCAGCGTACTCGATGAGCTTCTTTGTGCGCTCCTCAACGAATACGTGTCTGCCCTTTGCGTAAGCAGGCATCATAACGAACTTGCTCGGTGTCTTTTCGTAGTCCTTGAGCGGAAGGTCATTGCGGTCTTCCATTTCGACGATGCTCTGTGAGTGAGCAACTCTTGTGGACATTCTTACTATGAATGGTGCGTCAAACTTCTCGGAAAGCTCGAATGCAAGCTTGACGAACTCCTTACATTCTGTTGAATCAGACGGTTCCAGCATAGGTACCTTTGAAGCGATAGCGTGATGACGGCTGTCCTGCTCGTTCTGAGAGGAGTGCATACCCTGATCGTCGGCAACTGCGATGACCATACCTGCATTTACTCCTGTATATCCTGCTGTATAGAGGGGGTCTGCTGCAACGTTGAGACCAACGTGCTTCATTCCGCAGAAGCTTCTTGCGCCTGCGATAGAAGCTCCGAGAGCTGTCTCCATAGCGACCTTCTCGTTTGGTGCCCACTCTGCGTAGACCTCGTCGTACTTAGCTACTTCCTCTGTGATCTCAGTGGAAGGTGTACCAGGGTAGCTTGATACTACACGGCAGCCAGCTTCGTATAAGCCTCTTGCAAAGGCTTCATTTCCCAGCATTAATTTTTTCATCTTATATATTTTCCTTTCATGTTAAAAATTATCATATTTATCAAGTCCTTAGCCATCGGGGAGCAGCTCCGCCGCTTGCAGGGGCGAATATGGTTCGTCCGTATGCTATTGTTCATATTCGGGCGCACACTGTGCGTCCCTACAAAAAGCTAATGGCTAATAGCTAATTTCATCGTGCAGCCACCTTGCAACTCCGTCCTCGTCGTTAGTGCCGATGACTATATCTGCGGCAGCTTTTACCTCGTCCCTTGCATTGCCCACGGCAATTTTCCTGTCAGCCTGCGCGAACATGGGCAGGTCGTTGAGGTTGTCCCCGAAAGCGACTACCTCGTCAAAGCCGTACCTCTCACGCAGAAAGCGTATGCCGTTGGACTTTGATGCCTTAGCCGAAAAGGCCTCCAGAAACCACTTTCCTGTGTATGTGTCCTTGTAGAAAGCACAGTCAGCGTCCTCCATGCCGTCGATAGTCTCCTTGACGGGGAGAAGCTTTTCATAGTCCGTCAGTGCCGTGTAATATATAGTCATATCATCGGCAGCTTCAAGCAGCGAACTGCACTGCACATAGGGCTTGTTGTAGTTATTTTTCCGCACCTCTGCAAAGGCTTTCATAACGCGGCTGGTTATCTCGGTGTAATAGCAGGTAAGGACTCCTTCATTGAAGCGGTACATAAAGCACTCGGCATCAGCTCTGCGAAAGGCTTCGACGATCTTCTCCGAAGCGCTCACGGGTATGTACTGATTGGCGATATATCCGTCCGCAGACAGGTCGTAGATGCTCACGCCGTTCATGAGTATACACGGCACATTTATATCAATTGCCGATGTTATAGGCTTTGCCGAATACACCGATCTCGCCGTGGCAAATGTAAAGTACAGCCCGTCCGAGATGAGCGAGTTGATGATATCTGCTGTTTTCGGCGATATTTCGCCATTTGAATTCAGAAGTGTACCGTCAAGGTCTGTGATGTACAGTCTTTTCAATTGTCACAGTCACCTCCGAAAACAGCTGCAAAGATACGTATATATAGTATTATAGCATATTCAGTCAAAAAAGTGAAGAATTAATTTTATCCATAAGAACAATTTGTATATTCCGACGGATTTTCGATTCTTTGAATGGTAATCATGCATAAACGATTCAATAAATCGCACATTTCCCTGCCTTTTTCATTCTATATCGTTTCATGCTAAAACTTTCAGCCGCAGATTTGATTTATATTTTCGACTTAACGTATGCCGTGATCCGTTCATAACAAAAAAATCCCCACCTTTAAGCAAGGTGGGGATAAAGGGTGTGTTTATGTTAATTTTACTTGATCTCAAGTCTTCTTGCCACAGGGGCTTCGGGAGCTTTCTTTGGCAGTTCAATGGTAAGGATACCATTCTTGTATTCGGCACTGATAGCTTCGGGATCAGTGTCGCCGATGTCAAAGCTTCTCTTATAAGAGCCGAACATACGCTCTCTGCGGATATAATTGCCCTTGTCGTCCTTTTCGTCGCTGTTCGTGCTGTGCTCAGCTGATATAGTCAGCTGTGTTCCGTTGATATCAAGCTTGATGTCCTCTTTTTCAAAGCCCGGCAGTTCTGATTCAAGAACATACTTATTGCCGTCATCGCGGATATCGGTCTTGCAGTTGTTTACAGGCATTCTGCCGCCGAAAAAGTCCTTGTCAAAATCATTGAATGCGTTCCACAGATCAAATCCTGTGCCGCCAAAAGGTGTAAGTCCATACATAATTCATGCCTCCAATAATTATTCTGCTTATCCTGATGATAAGCCATCATATTTATCCTATGCAGTTTTCCATGTAATATGCACTTTCCACCGGTATCGCTTCCTTTCGTTTCATTGTCTATATGATACTGCTGCTTTTTGAAAGAAATATCACAGCTTTGTGACGGTATAATGAAAATTAGCACTCTCGCCATGAGAGTGCTAATTTTCTTCCTTTTACTTATTTCCATTCAAACTGCCTGAAAACCATTCATATACTTCGTTAACATCTTTGTTTACTGAATTTATATCGGTCATGCACCGATTCGCGTGGATCTCTACCCTCGCAGGAGTATTATTTTCATCATAATACACCCCATACCAACTCTCGCGCGGAGCTTCTGCTTCAGAAAGTGCATCAGGAACACGCAGCTCGCATTTTTCCTTTGCAACAGCTCCCTGAAGCTTCATGTAAGCTTCTTCGAGTTCAGCTTCATCAATTTTTTTCAAAAACTTTATATCCTTTTCAAGCTTGCCTGCTTCATAATTTGCGATCAGTTCTTCAAGCTTCATACTCATGACATCAGCAGAAAGTATGGTGTAACAGTTGCCGCTGCTGTCGCAGAAACACCCTGCCGCGCCTTTCTCAAAGCTCCTGTAGTACATGAAGCATATCTTTGGTATCGCTTGTTTAATTTTTCCCTTGCCGCAGCCTGTGCAGCAGCCTATCAATAGTATTACCGCCGAAACGGCTGTCAGTGTTCTTTCCATAGTATTTCCCCCCGTAAAATTGCCCGTATATTATTAGTATGGTGAGCAAACAAAACGCTTATCTAATATATAAGTGTCTTGAAAAGGGCATTTCGTTGCACTTTTTACAAAACTTTGTATAGATGCATAAATTGGCACCTCGTTTTTAGTGCAGAATGACCTGCCATATCCCTTTAATTAAATATAAGCCTGCTTTTTCAGCAGTGCCGAGATAGTCCTGCCTATCACGGCAAAATAATTGATATCCATTACCGACCACTTTTTAAAGCGTCTGATATAGCAGAATGATATCATTCCCTTTATCATGCTGTCATCGGTTATGAGATACTGGACGGCTCCTCCTATATTTTCCTCGATAAGCTGTGCCATAGCGTCATCGTCACGCCCTTCCAGCTCATTTACATTATCTATGACAAATATTCCGTCCCCCGAAAATCTCTCGGTATAGTTATTGCTCAGAAGATACGATGCGCTCTTTGAAGCCGCATTTCCGCAGCTGAGTATCAGTCCCATATCTCCTCCGGCAAACACACATATATCGTCAAGTCCGAACTGTGCTCTCACTTGTTCAAGGAGCACCGATACATCAGGTATCCTGCCCAGCACAAGGCTTTCGGCAAGCTCACTGACGAAGCCGAGTTTTTCGTTTGCTTCGCCCTTTCCGCTGAGAAAGGCTATTTTGTTCTCAATGTCCCTTTCAACGGGACCGTGTTTGTTTATGTCGTATATCACATAGCGGTTCTGTCCCTTTTGCTGCGCGATATACAGTGCCTTGTCCGCCTGCATGAAAAGCTCGTCATAGCTCGTGCTGTCAACGGGATATGTCGATATTCCCATAGAGCAGGTGATCCGCAGGCTATCAAAGCGATCGGCAAAGATAAATTCCGTATTTGTGCGTATGGCTCGGAGAACGCTGCGCAGTTCCTCCTCGCTGCCTGTATTCTCAAGAACTATCAGGAAGCCGCCGCCGCTTATCCTTCCGGCAATACCGCGTCCGCTTATCTCTTTTTTTATTATGCCCGCAATATTATATATGACCTCATCGCCGAAAAGATGACCGTAATCATTGTTTACGCTGCCGAAATTGTCGATATCCAGCAGTACGAGATTAACATTGTGCTCGGGCTTTTCGGCAAGTATATCCTGAGCAAAGGCGGTTATCGCCCTTCTGTTGAGGAGTCCCGAAAGCGAGTCTTTGTTGGCTTCAAGGGCAAGATTCACGTCCTTGCTCTTGTTTCTTGCGCTGACCACAGAAATGATCCCGCTGACCTTGCGGTCAAAGGGATCGTCATATCGGGTAATGCCGCGGAAAAGGCACATCTCCTTGGTTTTTCCGCCTGTAAGGACAGATGATTCAAATTCGTGATCGAAACGGTAAACTCCGCTGCTTATGTCCCTGCAAAGGGTGTTGAAGGTCTCGATATACCGCGGCATGACATATTCCGATGCAATTGCATTTTCGCGCCACTTTTCAAGCTCCTCGTCCGCAAGGACTATCTCGCGGAAGCAGTCAAACATATATATCCTTATCTTTTTTGTCTCAAAGCTGTACTCAAAGGCGAGATCGGATACAAGGCTCAAAACATGGCGATATTCGGACAGTCTTCTCTCACGTCTGTAGGCTGCCGATTCCAGAGAGAACACATCGCTGAAGGTCAGGCTGTAGAGAGGTTCGGCACTCTCCTCGCCCATTCGCCTTACAGATGCAAGTATCCAGCGGTATTCGCTGCTTATGCCCTTCATGCGTATTACCGTCCGTCGAATTTCTCCGACAGCAGCGAGTTCCATACATTCCTGTATGCGCGGGAAGTCCTCGTCACAAATTGTGCGGCGTATGGAGTAGACTACATCATTGCCAAAAAAGCCGAAAAAGGCTTCGTCACCGCTCTGAGTGTGAAAGCTCTTGTCAACGACAGCTCTGCCGACGCAGTAAAGCTTCTCGCTGATTGGTTCATCTGCCATTTCCCGACCTCCTCTGCTGTGTTTTTATGTACGGCTTATAGTATGATATCCTCAAATTTGCCGCGAATAGCCTTTACAAGCTCCTGCGGCGACAGGTGTATCTGTACGCCTATGCGTCCGCCGCTTATGTAGAACTGCGGCAGGCTCTCGGCGCTGTTATGCACTACCGTCATGAACTGCTTTTTCATGCCGATAGGAGTACAGCCGCCGCGGACATAGCCTGTTATTTTCGTTATGTCCTTTACGTGGATAAGCTCCACAGACTTCTCGCCTACGCTCTTTGCAGCCTTTTTCATATCAAGCTCCAGTGCTACGGGGATAAGGAAGCAGTAAAAGCTTCCGCTCTTGCCCTGCGCAACGAGAGTCTTGAAAGTCTCGTCGAGAGGCTGTCCCAGCTTTTCGGCGGTGTGGATACCGTCAATGAACTCGTCGCACTCATAGGTCTGCACGGTGTATTCTATTTTGCTCTTATCAAGAAAACGCATTGCGTTGGTCTTTAATTCTTTGCCCATTATATCACCTTTTTATTTCATGCTGCATTCTGCGTATGGCGCGGATTACCCAAAACAGCCACTACATGGATAATTGTTTTTTTATAACAAAGCCACTCCGAGTATAGAGTTTCACGGCTCGCTGATTCCATTCCGCCACTGTAAGCGTTATGGGCTCAGATGTAAATTCCCTGATATGGTTCACAGCCCACATTAGCAGTTTCTTTCCATATCCATTGCCCTGATACTTTTTATTCACTATAAGGTCATCTATCTCTGCACCATAGCAGCCCACGCTGCCGATGATCGTTCCGCCGTCCATGAGAAGGAATATGTCTTTCTTTTTGCTGTCCAGCTGACGAATATCGGAATAGAAATTATAAGGCTTTATTTCCAGTGCCTTACGCATATCGTAAAAGCACTCGTTGTATATCTTCTCATACTGACTGTAATATTCATCACAAAAAGGCAGCATTTCCAGCTCGTTAGAGGCTGTTTTTCCGCCTGTGTATTCCATTTCGTATACGTAAAAGCTTTTCATGATATTATTCCGTTCACCATAAACGGGCGGATAATATCCGTACCTACGCGGAACGCCGAGGACGGCATTCCTTACTTGTCGGCAGCTCTTTTACTGAAAACGCAGCCGCAGTAGTTCTGACGGTACAGATCATACTGCCTTGACAGCTCTATGGAGTGCTTGTAGCCCTCGTGCTTCTTGAAGTCAGAGAAAAGGTAGGCAACTCCCAATTCGTCCTGCAAACGGGCTCCGCACTCGTTGATGAACGTGCAGTCCTTGTGCGGACTGATAGTGAGGGTGGTCGTGAAGAAGTCGCAGGAAATCTCCTTAGCCTTTGCTCCTGCCTTGCGGAGTCGGTACTCTATGCACTTACGGCAGCGCTCTCCGCGCTCGGGCAGGTCTTCAAGACCTTTCGCAAGCTCATAAAAGGGCGTGGGGTCGTAGTCCTCCTCGATAATGGGTATATCAAGTCCCATTTCACGAACAAGCCTTTTCAGCTCATTGAGACGGAATACGTACTCCTCCTCGGGAGCTATATTGGGATTGCAGAAATAAAGCGTTATACGGAAGTATTTCTCCAGCACCGTAAGCGTATGACTGCTGCATGGAGCACAGCAGGCATGGAGCAGAAGCGACGGTCTTTTGCCGTTTTTTTCCAGCTCCGCTATCTTCTTATCGAGAAGCAGTCCGTAATTTACCTTTTGCAGCTGCTGCATTATTTGTCCTCAAGGTTCTTCAAGGCTTTGAGCTCTTCCTTGTTTACTCTTATCTCAGCGTCCTTGAGAAGCTTTACTTCGCTCCTGTCAAGCGTTACAGGCACTTCGGACTTATCGGTCTTTACGCGCAGCTTTCCTGTGATGAGGTTAACGTCCTCGACCTTACCCTTATCGCCGTCGGGAGTTACTACGATAGCGCCTATCTTAGGAGTTATCTTCAGAAGGGCTTCATATGCGTTCTGCTCGTTTTTGAGACAGCACATAAGTCTGCCGCAGGTGCCCGATATCTTTGTAGGATTGAGGGAAAGTCCCTGCTCCTTTGCCATTTTTATAGATACAGGCTGGAAATCGCCCATATATGCCTTACAGCAGAACTCTCTGCCGCAGATACCCAGTCCGCCCAGTATCTTTGCTTCGTCACGTACACCGATCTGGCGCAGCTCTATTCTTGTTCTGAATACAGCGGCAAGGTCTTTTACCAGCTCACGGAAGTCAACGCGGTTCTCGGCTGTAAAGTAAAAGAGCAGCTTATTATTGTCAAAGGTACACTCAACGTCAACGAGCTTCATGTTCAGCTTGCGGAAGGCTATCTTTTCCTCACATATCCTGAATGCGTCCTTTTCGCGCTGCTTGTTCTTCTCAACTATCCTGAGGTCGTTCTCGTCCGCGAGCCTGATTATCGGCTTCAGCGGTGATGATATAAGATCGTCCTCTATCTGGCGGTTGGCGATAACTACCTCGCCGCACTCTACTCCGCGCACTGTCTCAACGATAGCTTTGTCGCCCACCTGCGCGTTGATATCCCCGGGGGAAAAGTAGTATATTTTTCCTACGCTTTTAAAACGTACTCCGACTATTTCTTTCATTAAAAGCTCCTTATCTGAAAGTCTATCCGACTATCTCCATTATCTCAGCCCCCAGCGCTGTCAGCGCCAGCGGTATATTCACATTGCTCTCAACCGCGTTCCAAGCTCTTTCGATACAGCTGTGTATCCTTGCGGACTGATACGCCGTCAGTGCCCGTGAAAGCCTTTCGGCTCCCTCACGGGAGCAGCCTATAGTATCGGCATTCACGTCTTTTTCGAGCACCGCCGCGTCACGCATCAGCTTATCGAGCATGGTCAGCACCTCACGAACATCTTCACGCTCTTTTCCAAGGGCGAAAAGTCCCGCATTGAGAGCATATTCGTCTTTTCTTATTATACTATCAGCAAGGGATTTTGTCAAATCCACACGCTTTCTCAGCTCCTCATCGTTTATATAGCTTTCGCACATACCGATGTTGCCGTGGAAGCAGCTTACAGCCGCTTTTACTGCGGATCGCTCATATCCGCTCTCGGCAAGTGCCTGCACCGCTTCGTCCTCGGTACACAGAGCTGTATTGAAGCATACGCATCGTGAGATTATAGTCGGCAGAAATTCGGACTTTGAACCGCTGGTGAATATGAAATAAGCATAATCAGGCGGTTCCTCAATGAGCTTCAGCAATGCATTCTGGGTCCTCAGGTCAACGTTATGGCAGTCCGCAAATATATACACCTTGCAGCCGCTGCTGTTGTTTGGTCTGACATACGCATCGGCGATGACATCTCTTGCCGCAGTAACGCTGTAATTCCCCAGTTTTCCCGACTTTTCGGGATATATAACATCAGGGTGTATCCCCATTTCTATGTTCAGGCAGGAAACGCAGGCTCCGCACGGTCTGCCCTTATCAGGAGCTTCACACATAAGAGCCTGTGTATAGTATTTTGCGATGAGCTTTCTTCCGCTGCCCTTTTCTCCGCAGATAAGCAGTGAATGTGCAGTCCTTCCGCTTGCAGCCATTCCTGCAAGTATATCAAGAAGCTGCCTGTTCCCGTAGATATTCTTCATGCTCAGATATTTGCAAATGCCGGATTGCCCTTAGCGCGAAGAACAAATTCTACTGCCTGCTTATGGCAGCATATCTCATTTACATCGGCATTTCCGCCGTACTCTCCGTCTCTTGTCCACGGAACAGGCTTGCCCGAAAGGTTTGTGACTATGAGCTTATTCGTGCGGAAGAACGTCATATTCTTATTGGTGACATCGTTTTTCAGCAGAGCTGTGACTATGCCCTTGAGTTCGGTTGCATTCTTCGGCTTTCTCACCAGAAGCACCTCAAACAGACCGTCATCAAGGGTATAATCCTTGAATCTAAGCACTCCACCTGCCTGAGAAGCATTGGTTATCAGACCAACTATATAATCATCTTCATGAGTCTCGCCGTCATGCTCTACGCGCATACGTACCGATTTAAGCTTCCTCAGTTCGGGGAATGCCATTGCAAGGTATGCAGGGTGACCGAATACATTCTTGATGTTCTGCGGAGTTTCATATGTAAGATTTGTAAAAGCTCCGAAACCGACAACATATGTGAAGTATACGTCGTTGAGTCCGCCTATGTCACACTTTACAGGCTTGCCGTGGATAATGGACTTTGCAGCTCTTATCTGCTCATCGGGTATACCAAGGCTCTCGGCAAAATCGTTTGTTGAGCCTGCGGGGATATATCCTATAGGCAGCTTCTTCTCACTGTTCATTATACCTTGCAGGCACTGGCTGAGTGTGCCGTCGCCGCCTGCTACAATGATCCTGTCATAATCGTTCTTGCAAGCATATTCAGCCTGCTTTACAGCGTCTTCACCGCTCTGTGTGGTACGGATATTGATCTCGTATCCTGCCTTTACAAACTCGTCGATTATCTTCGCAAGCTTCTTGTGTATGACTTTTTTTCCTGACACAGGATTGAAAATAAAAAACAACTTCTTCATAATTATGTCCTCCAATATGAATCAGCGGACAGCTGCAACACTGTCCGCTGTATAAGTCTCTGCTTACTTTTTATTGATAAAGTCTTTAAGTGATTTCGGCTCGCCTGTTACATTTGAAAGATATGCATAGTAAGCAAGTACCTTTGATGCGTCAACAGAATCCACCTTTCCGCTTTCGTCAACGTCGCCTGCAAGCACCTGAGCATCAGTGAATGAACCTGTCTTGCCTGTTGAACGAGCTGCATACTCCTTGAGGATCTGGCTTGCATCAACGGAATCAACGTGCTTGTCGCCGTTTACATCGCCATACATTACAGTAGGTGCAGGTGTGGTCGTTGTAGTAGTTGTTGCAGACGTTGTAGTCAAAGATGTTGTTGTCTTTTTAGCAGTTGAAGTAGTTGTCGATGTAGTAGGCTTCTTTGTTGTTGTAGCCGTTGAAGTTGTTGTTGATGTAGTAGGCTTCTTTGTTGTTGTAGTCGTTGAAGTTGTTGTTGATGTTGTAGGCTTCTTTGTTGTTGTGGTCGTTGAAGTTGTTGTTGATGTTGTAGGCTTCCTTGTTGTTGTGGTCGTTGAAGTAGTTGTTGATGTTGTAGGCTTCTTTGTTGTTGTAGTTGTTGAAGTAGTTGTTGATGTTGTTGGCTTCTTTGTTGTTGTGGTCGTTGTAGTGCTTGTTGTCGTAGTTGTGATGACAGGTTCTTTTCCTGCTACCTTTTTATATGTTGCATAAGCAATAGCAGGATACTTGTCCTTATCACTGATATCTTTATATACCTTTCTGAGAAGGTTGCTGTTATCGTGGAGCTTGCCTATCTTTTCGAGAACAGCTGCTGCGATAGCAAGGTGACCCTTCTGGTTGGGGTGGATATCTCCTGTTTCAAGGCTTCCCGTCTGGATATCAATAAAGTAGTTTGCGTGACCGGGCACCTTTGTTGTAGGCTTTGAATCAAGTGAAGTGAACTCTGCCTTGACATCGACTACTTCAATGCCGTCTACACTTTTAAGCTCTGTGTCGAACGTATTCATTATTGTCTCAAATTTGTTTCTCAGCAGATTTATCATAGTAGCCTTGTCGGAATCAGCACCGTATACCTTTGCGATATATGTAGGTTCGAGCTGAAGCGGCTGATAGATGTTCTGAACGAGTATCCTTGCATCGGGATTCACTGACTTGATCTCATCAGCAGCCTTCTTAACATTTGGGATTATCTTGTTTGCGATATATCCTTCGTTTCTCTCGTCGTAATAGCTGAGGTTCGCGCTTATGCTCGAAACAAGGCTGTTGAGCTCAAGTACGTTTGAATAACTGCCGCTGAGATATTCAACAAGTCCGCCCTCGCCCTTGACATTTATCATCTTCATAAGATCGGAAATGCTTGGCTTTTCAGGGATATTATTGAGCGAATATCCCTCATTCAGGAATTTCTGATCTGTCTTGCTTGCTGCAAACTCCAGAAAACGTCTTGCAACATATTCACCGATATCATTTCCGCCGATAGAAATGACAACATACTCGGCGTTGGAAAGGTTCTTTTTCTGCTCTGCGTTCATACCTTCTATGAGCGCAAGGAGCTCACCTGTATTATCGCCGACTACTGAGTAATTGTACACATTGCAGCCGAGGTAGTCGCCGCATATGTCGCCGTAATTATACGGCACATTGCCCCTTACTGTATAACCTGCCGCGATACTGTCACCAAGAATAACAATGCCTGATTTTTTTGCTGCTTTTGTTCCTTCCGCACTGCATGGCATTGCTGCGATAGCTGAAACACCTAATGCTGCCGAAACGATAACTGAGATAAATTTTTTCATGAAGTTTCCCCCTTGATAATAAATTATTGACGGTATAAAAAATACCAACTACGTGTAGTATATAATATTTTTTATCTAATGTCAAGCGGTAATAAATACAAAATGTCCGTATCATGAGAAAAACCTCACGATACGGACAATATTTCCATAATATTATCTTGCGCCATCCATTATCGCATTGAGTATTGCGGTATTCCATGTGAGCGCACTGCGGTTGAAGATACCGAAGCTTGAATCGCCGTCCAGCTTGCCGTTGTCCCAGATAAAGCACTTGAGTCCGTTAGCCTTTGCAGAACTGATATAGTATCTGTAGTAGTCACAGCGTGTTGCTTCGCTTGCCGAGTTCACGCAGCCGCACTCGTCTATGAGAACGGGTATGCCCTTTGAGATGAACTTCTGTTTCAGCTCTGCGAACTTTGCATCTATCTCGCTTCTTCCGCTGTCGGTAAAGGCTGTTTCCGTTCCGTCCGAGAACTTCCACGGAGCGTAGTAATGAACAGACAATATGATGTTTCTGCCTGACGGGATAACCATCTCGTTGAGCGCAACGCTCTCGGCTGATGCAGCATATGTCGGCACGATAAGAGTTCTCTTGTCGTTATTGCCGCCGCTTGCTCTTACGGTATCAACGAATACCTGAGCATACTGATTAACGATGCTGCGCTCTTCCTTTGTACCGCCCATCCATTCCATAGACGAACCGACCGTTCTCGGCTCATTCATTCCTTCAAACAGGAGCCTGTCGCCGTAATCGGCAAAACGAGCCGATATCTGCTCCCAGATGTTTTGCAGGCGCATACTGTTGCCGTTGTAAGTATCGGGCTGCGGTTTGAACCATATATAATCATCGTGATGCATATTCAGTATAACGAACATACCCTCGTCATATGCATAATCGACTACTTCCTGCACACGGTCGAGCCACTCGTTCTGAATGGTAGTCTCGTTCATATGCTCAGCCCACGTTACAGGTATTCTTATGGCATTAAAGCCCGAATCCTTTACATTCTTTATGATCTCTTTTGTGGTCTTGGGATTTTCCCAGCCTGTCTCGGTATCCAGACCCGTTTTGCTGGTCTTGTAGCTTTCGAGGGTGTTTCCCAGATTCCAGCCGACCTTTATCTGTGCAACTATCTCGTCTGCCATTCTGAAGCCGCCGTTCTCAGCCTCAACAGAGGCGGTCGTCGTAGTCTCCTGCTTTTTGGAAGCGGAAGGAGGCATCTTGCCTGTATAGCCCTCGCCCTGACTGTACTTAACGCTTACCGTATTTACAGTTACCGAAGGCTGCTTGCTCCACCAGTATCCGAGCACGAGCTCGTTGTCCTGTGCGATATACGCCTTTGCAGCCTCAGGCACGAACCATGTGAGTTCAAGCTCCGAGCTTTCCGTGAAAACAGCCGTATCGCCCGACTGATAATATCCTGCCGATGAATTGATACCGTAAGCACCTGTATACTTTCCGAAGCCGCCGCCCGAGCTTACATTGAACGTTACGACTTCAGGCAGAGTGCCTTCGGGTATAAAGTCGAGAGGGATATGAACAGTGTTGTCCGCATCGGAATAATTCACGCTCTGACCGACTTCGCAGACTCCCATTCCGTCAACGGGAACTTCTCTCTTTCTCTCGAACTGACACACTACGTTCTCTAATCTAATGCTTTCACAGTTTCCCCACCAGTAACCAAAAAGCACTTCTCCCGCTGCGTGGATATGATCTCTCAGTTCCTCAGGCACGATCCACGTTATCTCGCCGTATGTTCCCTGTGTAGGAGCTGTAAAGTCTGATGACTGATACCAGCCCTTGTCTGTTGCAGCAGCGCAGTCGGAGTCAACGGATATGCCGCAGCCTCCTTTGAAATCCCCTATATTGATGCCATTGTCAGAATAAATAGTGAATGTGAACGAAGTTACCCTGTCGCCGTCCTCTATAAGGTCAGCAAGGGGGAACTTGATCGTGTTGCTTCCATTGGCTCTGCCAACAGTCTTATTGACGGTCAACTGTGAGCCGAGTGTTGCAGAAACGGTCTCAACTGGGCTAATATGCTCGGTTGCCATCTCGGTCGTATCCTCCTCGATTTTTGCGGTAGTATCCTCCTGTGCCTGTGTCTCTTTCTCTTTGGCACGAGAAGAATCTTTCTTTTCTGCGCATCCCACAACTGAAAGCATCATTGCAACAGCTGTTACCAGCGCGATCTTCTTGATCCTCATTTAATAATTCCTTTCTTCATATCTGATGATACAGGAAGTTCAGACATCGCCGCTATCCGCCTGCCGCAACAGGTACTTCACGGCATCATATTTTTGTCTGATATGCCTGAAATGATGTACCCGAACGGATATGCGCGTCAGAACGCTCTTATTAATTATATCACGGCTTTATGCTCATTTCAATACACGATTTTGACTAATATAAGCCTGTAATCTGGGGGATTTATACAATAACTGCCAATAAAATGACTTTTTTCCATTTTAAAAAATGACAGAACGGTGAAATGAACATGATGAGAATGTGACCCTTTGTCAAAGAATTGATTACAATTTTCTGCGCCGCTTGACAAATTATTGCCGCTTGTGTATAATTAGTATAAGATGAGCGAAGTGCACTGCTTCGCATAAATATGAAAAAAATCCCCCCTATATATGAAAGGACGCAAAACTATGAGTAATTTCAGAAAAAGAGTCATCGCACTTGCATCTGTCATCTGCGTTGCACTTACATCTTTCGCTTCATGTGCTGAGCCTAACGATAAAAACAAAGAATCATCAAATCCAACAAGCTCCGCTGACGGCAATGTATCAGACGGCAACGGCAGCAATGACGGAAACGAAAGCAAAGACGGCAATGGCAGCAATGACGGAAACGAAAGCAAAGACGGCAACGGCAGCAATGACGGAAACGAAAGCAAAGACGGCAACGGCAGCGAAGGCGCAAACAACAGCGCTAAGCCTACTCTCGAGCACGTAGACAATGATGCAGGACATACCGTTATCACTCCTTTCCAGTCAGGTTCTCCTGCCGATCTCGCGGCAGCAGGCATCACTCTTCCCGGCGGCAACGAAAAGGTAGACCTTGATGCCGACGATCCTACTTCAAAGAACGATGATGGTTCAGGCTACGTCAGCAAGACAGACAGCAGATACTGTCTCTGGATCGACATTTCCAAGGATAAGAACTACGTATTCAACGGCGATTTCATCGACGTTTACTTCAAGATCAAGGACAATATCCCCGAGAAGGATTACGCTGTAAGATTCAAGACAGACTTCTCAACCATCGAGGGCAACTCCATCACTCCTGATAAGATCATTCAGGGTAATATCAGAGTCGGCGGCAGCATCGACGCTCAGGACGTTTCCAAGGAAACAGGCTTCGTTGCTTACGGCGACAACGTTTCTGCAAAGTCAGGCGATGAGGTATGCTACCGCATCAACCTCAAGAACAACCCCGGTCTCGCAGCTATCCTCGTATGGATCTACTTTGATTCAAACGCTATGGAGGTCGAAGATGTTATCCCTGCAGGCGAATTCGCAAAGATCGCTCGTACATCAACATCTACAGGCTCAAAGCCGCAGTCGTGATAATTATTATAATGAAAGCTCCCGTTTTTTCGGGAGCTTTTTTGTTTTATACAAAGAAAATAAAAAACTCCAAAAAAGGGGTTGACAAAAATGATTTCAGTTGATATAATATAATCATATCAAACATATAGGAAATATAGTAAAACCGAGGTAATCACTATGTATTACATTTCTTTGAAACGATGTTGACCCTGTTCGTCACACCGCTCTTCATTTTTTAATTCATTGATATTCATTATGTAAAGGAGTTATTATTATGGCAACTTATAAAAGAATCACCGATCTTATCGGAAACACCCCCCTTCTCGAACTCACAAACCTCGAAAAGCTTCACGAGCTCAACGCTACTATCCTCGCTAAGCTGGAATACTTCAATCCCGCAGGCAGCGTAAAGGACAGGATCGCTAAGGCTATGATCGACGATGCAGAGGCTAAGGGCATTCTCCGCGAAGGAAGCGTTATCATCGAACCTACCAGCGGTAATACAGGTATCGGTCTTGCTGCCGTTGCAGCTTCAAGAGGCTATCGCCTTATAATCACTATGCCCGAGACCATGAGCATCGAGCGCCGCAACCTTATGAAGGCTTATGGTGCTGAACTCGTTCTTACAGAAGGCTCAAAGGGCATGAAGGGCGCTATCGCAAAGGCCGAGGAGCTTGCTCAGGAGATCGAGGGCAGCTTTATCCCTTCTCAGTTCACCAACCCTGCCAACCCCGCTATCCACGAAAAGACTACAGGTGTTGAAATATGGGATGATACAAACGGCAAGGTAGACATCTTCGTTGCAGGTGTCGGCACAGGCGGTACTCTCAGCGGTACAGGCGCTTACCTCAAGTCAAAGAACCCTGACGTTAAGGTCGTTGCCGTTGAACCGCTCAATTCTCCTGTTCTTTCACAGGGCACAGCAGGCCCTCATAAGATACAGGGTATCGGTGCAGGTTTTGTTCCCGCAACTCTCAACACAAAGATATACGATGAGATCATCACTGTATCCAATGAAGACGCTTTTGAAACAGGCAGAAGCATCGTAAGAAACGACGGTGTTCTCGTTGGTATCTCATCAGGCGCAGCTGTATGGGCTGCTATACAGCTTGCAAAGCGTCCCGAAAACAAGGGCAAGACTATCGTAGCACTTCTACCTGATACAGGCGAGCGCTATCTCTCCACACCTATGTTTGAATAATTACATCTCACAAATATACTACACCGCAAAAGCCAGTCACTAAGGACTGGCTTTTCTCCTTTATATGCAGTAATCTCCGCCGTTTGTGCCGTGCTCGATTATATCTTGAAGTGTTACGCTGTCAAGATAATCCCTGATAGTTTTGTAAAGTCCTTCCCACACGAAAAGTGTTGAGCACTCACCTACTCTCGGACATTCATTCGGCTCAAACTCAAGACATGATACAGGTGCGATGCTGCCCTCTGTAGCTCTGAGTACATCACCGACTGTCAGCTCATCAGCCTTGCCTGCAAGCATATATCCGCCCTTATTTCCGCGGTTCGTTCTGAGAAGTCCCGTTTTATTCAGCAGTGGTACTATCTGTTCAAGATATTTCTTAGAAATATTCTGTCGCTCCGCTATATCCTTCAGTGATACATAACCTTCGTCCTGATGAAGCGCAAGATCATACAGCATTCTGAGTGCATATCTTCCTTTCGTTGATATCTTCAATTTGTACACTTCCTTTCAAGTGATGCCGTCAATAATATATTATTATACCATAGGACTAATATGTTTTCAAGTGCTGATATTCAATTTTTTTAAAATTCCCCTTTTCTTTCGGACAGTACAAGTATTTAGATAATTTTCTAAATACCTCTTGACAAAACTGAAAAATGTTGCTATAATGTATTTAGACGGATATCAAAATACCGCCTTTATTAAGACTAAGTATTTAGACGATCATCAAAATAAAAGAAAGGAGAAGCTATGAAAGACTTCTGGAATGCTATGGCAGACCCTACGCGGCGCGAGATAATCTCACTGTTGCAAAAGCACGACATGACCGCAGGTGAGATATCCGAAAAATTCGACGTTTCTAACGCCACTATATCACATCACCTGAAAATACTCCGAGAAGCTGAACTCATAACCTCGGAAAAAGTTAAGCAGACGATCACATACAGTCTCAATATGACTGTATTTCAGGAATTTCTTGCAGGTATAGCTGCGAAATTCGGAAAAGGAGGAGAATAATATGAAAAATTTGCAGAACGCTAAAACTTTCAACATCGCATCGCTCGCAGTAAGCTTTGTCAACATAGCTGCTGCTGTTTTCGCAGTATCACGTCTTCCCGAAAAAGTTCCCACACACTTTGACTTCAATGGAGTATGCAACAGTTTCGGCTCTCGCTGGGGATTGATGTTCATTGCCTTTATCCCACTGCTGCTCAATTTCATATTCATGCTGACAGCTCGCCTTATCAATGCTAAACAGCCTAAGCTTATCGCTTTGACGAGCTTCGTGATATCAGTTTTTTTCGCTGCTGAGTTCTGGCTTATATATATGGTATCATCAAGCGGCGTACAGCTCGGCGACAAGCTCGAAAGGCAGCCCGCTATTACAATATTGCCTATGATGATGTCAGCATTGTTCATAGTCCTCGGAAACTACACTCCCATCATAGCTCCGAATAAATTCCTCGGACTGCGTGTAAAATGGACTCTCCAAAACCCTCAGTGCTGGAAGATCACACACAGATTCATGGGAAAAGTAATGGTCGTTACAGGACTTATCACAGCCTTACTCAGTGTTATTTCATATGCATTCACGGAAGCAGGTTTTGCCACTGAATTCATATTAACATTCGTTATGATAGCTGTTAGTATATTTATCCCCACTATTTTTGCTTACAATCACCGCAACGACAATTAGTGTAACAATTGCTGCTGCTTTTAGTACAAAATAGTGAAATTATGTCCTAATTATTAACTCCTGACTGTAATATTTTACGATTTTTTTACAGAACGATTACTAATTTATTGCAATTTGGATTTTAATGTGTTATAATGTCCCTGCAAAAATCTTTTATCTTTGGAGGGAAAAACTATGAAAAATCTGTTCGCAAAAATCATCTCATTCACAACGGCAGTATCATTACTGTTCGTATCCACCACCACACAAGTCTTTGCAGCAGGTAAAGCCCTGGGCGACGAATACGACCTCAGCGAACTTGACCTCTCGAAGGCTCAGACCACCCCAGTCATTACCATAAGCCAAGAAGAGATCCCTTATGAAGAAGCTATCTCAAATCCTGTAAGGACTGTCAGTGTCTCTATCTCGGGCGCTCAGAAAGCTTATGCTAATGCAGGCTTCACCATCAGATTTGATGACAGGCTCACGCTCATAAAAGATGAAGATGACGAGCTCGCTGTTCCCGGAAAAGCTCTGAGATCATGTCACTCTATGTTCTGTCATGATACCGATCACGGTTTCAGAGCGATCGTAGCATCTCCTGATAACGTTGGCCGTGACGGAGAAATGTTCAGCTTCACTGTAAAGCTCCCCGACAATATCAGCGATAAGGGGGGTACATTCCCTATCGAGCTCTACTACAACAAGGAGAACGACCTTTTCACCAACATTGATGTTGATGACAACAGCAAGCTCATGGAAGCATCACTGTTCTCACAGGGTATCGAACAGGGCTTCATCAAAGTACAGCCCAAAACTTCACAGCCTATCGGCGATACCAACAACGACGGCAAAATAGATTCTCTTGATGCTACAAGAATACTTCTGCTGGTAGCTCATATCTCCGCAGGCGGTCAGGTCTCGGATATGATGATCGCTATCTTCGACGTAAACGGCGACAAAATAGTTGATTCTCTTGACGCTTCAGCTATCATCGCTTATACACTTTTCAGTTCGCTTAATAATTACGCAACCCCGTTTTTAGATTTCCTTAAAGCAACGGGCATAAGAAAATAAAACAGTTTTTTACGGTTGAAACGAGCAGCACTTTGTGATATAATATTACCAACAGCATTAATTACTGTATTATTATTCATGGAGGAACTAATATGAAAAATAGCCTAAAACGTATCATCGCTGCGATATCAGCAGTATCCATGCTGCTCGTTTCATCATCTTTACAGGCTTTTTCAGCAGGCAAGCCCATGGGCGACGAATATGAACTTAACGGACTTGATGTCTCAAAAGCAAAAACCAAACCCACTATCTATATAAAATCGCTGAAATTATCTTACGAAGATTACGTAAACGCTCCCATGCAGAACGTATTCGTCTGCATAAAAGATGCAGAAAAAGCCTATGCTACAGCAGGCTTCTCCATCAGAACCGACGAAAGGCTCACCATTGTCAAGACCGAGGACGGTGATATCGCGTCAAAAGGTCCTGCTTTATCGCGTGTTACAGCTACTTTCGTACCTGACACCGCGCACGGTTTCAGAGCAGTGATCGCAGGTTCTCAGGATCTTGGCAAAGACGGCGTGATGTTCAACTTTAAGGTAAAGCTGCCCGACGATCTGAAACAAGGCGGAAAATTTCCTATAAATATATACTACAATAAGAATTCCGATCTTTTCACAAATGCTTTAATGGACGAGGACGGACAGCTCATGGAAGCATGGGTGTTCACACAAGGCATTGAACAGGGATATATCGAAGTTGATCCACAAATGATCGACACCACAAGCACTGCGCCAAAAACTACTGCATCAGCTACAACTTCTACTGTAACAACTACCACAGCAGCACCTTCATACACACTCGGAGATGCTAACAATGACGGAAAAACAGATTCCGTTGACGCTTCAAATATTCTCAGGAAGTTCGCTGCTCTCTCCACAGGAGGAACAGCGACCGAAAACGAGATCGCTGTTTGCGACGTAAACGCCGACGGCAAGATAGATTCCGTTGATGCATCGGCAGTTCTTGCTTATTATGCTCTTTTTTCTTCAAACCAGACCGACAAGAGCTTTACAGAATACCTGAAAGAAAAAGGCATAAGAAAATGAAAAAAGCTGCACTATAAGCTTGGTGCTTATACAGAAGTTTTTACGTGAGATATTGAGGAAAACCCTTTTGAAGAAGATTTTCTCTGTATTTCTTCAAGACCGTTATTTCATTTTTTCTATGATAAAGCCCCTTTGTATTAATTACAAAGGGGCTTTATCATAGAAAAAATCAGCTAAAAGTCTTTGGAAAGGGGTACGGGGGTGACTCCCCGCAGTGTGGGGAGATGTCACGCAGTGACAGAGGGGAACGCCTCGGTCAGAGGAACCTTTCCTCAGAAAGGTTCCACCCGATTATTTCGTGTAAAGTTTCTATATGAGTACTCCGCTTAAATGCAGCTTTTATTTTACGATATCATCAGAAGGAGCCTGAATGTCATCAGCAGTTATTTCATACTTGATAACTGTCTCCTTATTATTCGGGTCATCTCCCGTAGGATAGAAGCTCACTTCAAAGCTGTTGGCATTTTCCTCAAGCTTGAAGCCGCCTACCAAACCGCTGAACTGTCCGTTTGACGGGATATCGAACGGGTCTACATAATACTTGTCTTCAGCGAAATGGCTCTTTGCATAAAGCTGAGTCTGTACATCCGAGTAGATATCTCCCTCAGGTATAGTAATATAGAAGTTATTTATTGTGCTGAGGCTGTACGCATTTGCAGTATTGTTCTTGAGCGTGATATCGAAATATATGAACTTCTTTTCATTATCACGCACTCCTGCATCAATAACAGAATTGAGTGTGAAAACAGTGTCATTTGCTTCGACCTCTTTTCCGATCTCACCATTTATAACATTAGTGCCGATCTTTGAAAGGTCAACAGGTGAATGACTTGCTGCTGTCGGACGGGGCTCATTGTTCTCCTTCTGTGCTAATGTTTTCTTTTTATTGCTAAGGCAGCCTGTTGAAGCAGTCGCTGCTATAAGCGCTGCGAGCAGGAGCCCTGAAAGTCTTCTTGTTTTCATTTTTTCTATCCTCCGAATAGTTTACAAACCGATAAACGGCATTTTTATTTATATAAGTATACCACACATCGCAGAGGAATGTCAAGATATATTCACGCTGATATATATTTAGTATGGCTGTCTCTCACAGATGTTCTATTATGTCTGACGGACGTAGCTATCAACACAGCAAGATACGCTCCGCCGCCGACAACTCCCGAAAGCAGAAGCCTTAAAAGCACAGAAGCATCTGTCCTACATATCAGTGACGATGCGAGATATGCAGCTCCACCGCACACAGCTCCTGCGTACAAGACCCTTATAAACGGTGCTGCACTTATCCTTATCTTTGCAGTACATATGAATACTCTCAGGGAGATCACCAGTATTATCCCGTAGCACAACGATGTGGACAATGCTGCTCCGTCCACGCCCATTATCGGGATAAGCAGCAGATTTCCCACAAGCTTTGCCCCTGTGCCGACAAGCATTATCTTCAGGGGAGCTGTCGTCTTTCCGATAGCTTGCAGCATACTGAACAGAGGATACGACACGCACAGGAACACCATTCCAGCCATAAGGCACCGCAGAGCATTCACGCATACCGCTGCTTCATCGCTCTGCCTTGGATAGAGGAACTCCAGCACCTCGGGCGCAAACAAAAGCAGTCCCACCGCCGCAGGCACAGATATGATAACAGCCGTGAGCAGAGCCTGAACCGCTCCCTGCTCCATTGCAGAGCGGTCTTTACTCTCGTAAGCAGCAGTCATGCACGTAAGCGCTCCCTTGCCCAGCATATTCGTTACCGAGGGCACAAGATTGAACACTGTGAGTGCTATACCGGCAAACGAGCCATATATAAAATGCGGAAGCTCCTCGGCAGACACTCCTACAGGCATCGCGGCTCTGCTCCCGAAATAAGAAATGCAGCCGATCACCGTCCACATATCTATAAGTGCAGTAAGATTCGTCACGACAGCGCTGACTCCAACAGGAAGTGCAGTCGCAGTCAACTCCTTTGCTATGGCTCTGCTGCTCATGACGTGTTTCTCTCCGCCGCAGGGTCTGCGCACAAAAAGCCGCATAATCCCAAAAAGAAGAGCCGCTCCAGCTGTTGATGCGGTCACGCCGAGTATACCTGCCGCCGCCGCAGCCGCACGTACATCGGTGACGTAAGGAAGATACCTCAGCACCACATCAGGATGGTCACAGACGTACCTGCACAGCAGAAGTCCCGCACCTGCCTTTATCACGCCCTCTGCCACCTGCGAGAAGGCTGTGGGGTACATATTGCTCATCCCCTCATAGTATCCGCGTTCCACCGCTGTTATGCAGCCAAAGAACACCGCAGGTGCTATCATGGCTACCGCCGCAGCCGCTTCGGGACTGTCTATGCTGTATACGCTGAACGGACGGGCAAGCAGAAGCATGAGCAGACAGCCGAGAAGTCCTGCTCCCGAAAACATCACCAGTGCCACACGCCTCACCTTCAATGCGTTGCCGTACATTCCCAGAGCCGCACTCTGAGCTGTGATACGCGCTACAGCCGAGCTCAGACCTGTTACCGTCAGCGCATAGACAGGCATGAAAAGACTGTATGCACAACTGAAGTAGCTCATGCCTATGCCGCCGAGTATATTAGTGAGCGGTATCTTGAAAACTGCTCCCAGCAGCTTTGCCGCCGCTGCCGATATCATGAGAATTATCGAGCCTTTTATGAAATCCTGCCTCTTCAGTACTTATCCCTCCCGAACCTGTCTTTATGCATAAAAGAAAATAACATTTTCACAAAAATATATGTTGCAGAAATCTGATTTATGTGTTATAATATATAAGATAAGCTAACTGCAAACTATACACAGCTCGCTCCTGCCATTCCATGCGGCAGGACAAGCACAATAAATAATCAACAAACAGACGAAAGGCTGGTTTTTATCATGGATTATAAATTCTCAGATAAGGTAAGCAAACTTCAGGCTTCTGCTATCAGAGAGATCCTTAAATTTACCGCAGACCCCGAGGTCATTTCTTTCGCAGCAGGCAACCCTGCTCCTGAAGCATTTCCAAAGGAAAGGATCGCTGAGATCTCAGCAGAGCTCCTCAGAGATGATCCTATCCTCGCTCTCCAGTACAGCGTCACAGAAGGTTATACTCCGCTCCGCGACTTCCTCAAAGGCTGGATGACAGAAAAGGGCTGTTTCCATAAGGAATTTGATGACCTTATCATCACTTCTGGCGGTCAGCAGGCTAACGAACTCTCCTGCAAGGTGCTTCTCAATGAAGGAGATACTCTCCTCTGCGAGTCCCCGAGCTTCATTGGTTCGCTCAACGCTTTCCGCTCATACAACGTTCACCTCAAGGGCATTGAGATGGAAGACGACGGCATCGACCTCGAAAAGCTGGAAAATGCTCTCAAAACAGAGAAGAACGTCAAGCTGCTCTATCTTATCCCTAATTTCCAGAACCCTACAGGCAAGACAATGTCACTTGCAAAGCGCAAGGCTGTATACGAGCTTGCCTGCAAATACGACTTCATTATACTTGAGGACGATCCTTACGGCGAGCTCCGCTTCGCAGGCGAGAACGTTCCCTGCATAAAGAGCTTCGATACCGAGGGCAGAGTAATATACTCCAGCACATTCTCGAAGATAATCTCCTCAGGCTTCAGAACAGGCTACTGCTCGGCACCTGCTCCTATCATACAGAAAATGGTAGTCTGCAAGCAGGTCGCTGACGTTCACTCAAATATGTGGGCTCAGGTAGTATCCCACAGATTCATGTCGACTGTTGACAGAGAGGCTCACTTCAAGAAGCTCCGCGCTATCTACAAGGAAAAATGTGACCTCATGTGCGATTACATCGACAACGAGTTCTCAAAGAAGATACACTACGTAAAGCCCCAGGGCGGACTATTCGTATGGTGCGATCTCCCCGAGAACTGCGATATGAATGAGTTCTGCCGCAAGGCTGTACAGCAGTACAAGATCGCTGTTGTACCGGGCAATTCGTTCAGCATAGAAACTGACGAAGTAAGCCACTCGTTCAGACTCAATTACTCAACACCTACAAACGAGCAGATAAAGAAGGGCATGGATATTCTTGCCCGCATGACAAGAGAAATGCTCGATTGAGAATAAAAACAATTCTATTTGAAAGGATAATCTATTATGCCAAACAGAATGACAGACAGATATAATGTCACACAGAAATACCTGATGACAAGAGGTCAGGCTATCAACTTCCCTGCTCAGTACTTCGCAGGAACAATCAAGAAAAACGACGTTTTCGGCGTTGTTATCGACATTCCTATGTCTTCCGAGGTACTTACAACTATGGTATGCTTCATCAACGGCGCTGCTAACGTTTACTTCAACAACGGCGGCGAGTATACAGGAGCTTCTCAGAAGTACCGCAACCTCGTTCAGGCTGCTCACACTCTCGTTGCAAACGCAGGTCAGCTCCTTCCGAAATGTCAGAAGACAAAGAGCTATGACCTCCCTAAGGACAGAACAAACTATATCTTCCTTCTCACAAAGGGCGGCGTTTACAAGACAGAGATAAAGGCTGGTCTTATCCCCGAGGAGGAGCAGGAGCTCCGTACATTCTATGTACTCTATCAGCGCGTTCTCAATGAGATCAGAAACTGCCAGCTCAAGGACGAAGCTGACAGAAGAAAAGCTGCTAAGTAAGGAGACCACTGTAAATGGACGATAAAAAGCTGATCTTCAGTGCTATACAGCCAACAGGCACATTTACCCTCGGTAACTACATAGGTGCTATTCGCAACTGGGCTCCTTTACAGGAACAGTTCAACAGCATCTACTGCGTTGCAGATATGCACGCTATAACCGTAAAACAGGAACCCGCAAAGCTCAGACAGAACTCGCTCAATTCATATGCTCTGCTCATGGCTTGCGGAATCGACCCTCAGAAGTCCATACTCTTTATACAGAGCCATGCCCCTACACACGCAATGCTCAACTGGGTGCTCTGCTGTAATACTCAGTTCGGTGAGCTTTCACGTATGACTCAGTTCAAGGACAAGAGCCAGAAGCACCCCGACGACGTAAATGCAGGTCTTTTCACATATCCCTCCCTTATGGCTGCGGATATCCTCGCTTACAATGCGGATCTCGTTCCTGTGGGCGTTGACCAGAAACAGCACCTCGAACTCGCAAGAAATATCGCTCAGCGCTTCAATCAGCGCTACGGCGACTTCTTCACTCTGCCTGAGCCGTATATACTCGATGTGGGCGCAAAAGTAATGTCACTTCAGGATCCTACCAAGAAGATGTCCAAATCCGACGAGAATCCAAACGCTTGTATCCTCATTCTCGATGATAAGGACACTATTATCCGTAAGTGCAAAAGAGCTGTTACAGACAGCGAAGCGGAAGTCTGCTTCCGCGAAGGCAAGGACGGTATCAATAACCTCATGACTATCTACTCCTGTGCTACAGGCAAGGACTTCAAGGCTATCGAAGCTGAGTTCGCAGGCAAGGGATACGGCGATTTCAAGCTCGCTGTCGGTGAGACTGTTGCAGATCACCTTGAACCGATACGTACTGAGTTTGCAAAGCTCAGTGCTGACAAGGCTTATCTCAAACAGTGTTATACAGAGGGTGCTGAAAAGGCTCTCAGATACTCCGGCAGGATCGTATCAAAGGTATTCCACAAGGTTGGATTTGTCGATAGATAAAGCAAAAGCGGCTGTTTTACAGCCGCTTTATAGATATAACTAACTGTAATTATTTAGTAGAAATATACAAACCTTCACCTTACAAAGTGTTATCTTCTACGAAATTAACAAAATTGTAAAAAAAAGGTTGCATTTTGATAAAAATTAGGGTATTATATAACATAGCCCGTCTTTAATGGAGTGTTTTCCTATGGTTGAATATCAGCAGAAAGAGCATTATTCTATTGAGGATCTGCTCGACATTGTCAGACTTCTTAGAGGCGAGGGCGGCTGCCCGTGGGACAGAGAACAAACTCATAAGTCCATTAAGAGCGATTTCATTGAAGAGACCTGCGAAGCTATCGAGGCTATCGACCTCGAGGACGCAGAGCTTCTCCGTGAAGAGCTGGGCGACGTTCTGCTTCAGGTCGTTTTCCATTGCAGGATCGAGGAGGAAACAGGTTCGTTTACCTTCGGCGATGTGTGCGACGAGATCTGCAAAAAGCTTATTATACGTCATCCCCACGTTTTTGGCGATGTCACAGCTAAGACCACCGATCAGGTGCTCAAAAACTGGGACGCTATAAAAATGGAGACAAAAGGTCAGGAAAGATATACCGACACCCTCACAAGCGTTGCAAAATCACTTCCCGCTCTTATGAGAGCCCAGAAAGTCGGCAAAAGAGCTATGAGAGCAGGTATGGACTTCCGCTGTGCCGATGATGCTGTTGCTTGTATCGAAAACGAGAAATCTGAACTCGACGCTGCTATCGCTAACGGCGATAAGGCTAATATTGAGGAAGAGATCGGCGATCTGCTGTTCTCATGCGTGAATGCCGCAAGGCATCTCGGTGTGGACGCAGAACTTGCACTCAAATCTGCTACAGAAAAATTCATTAAACGCTTCTCTGTTACCGAGGAGTTAGTCACAGCAGACGATCTCGACATGAAAAATCTTCCTATTGAGGCGCTTGACACTTACTGGGACAAGGCAAAATCAATAATTAGTAAAACGGAGGAACAAAAAAATGACTAAGACTGAACTTATTAATTCTATCGCAGATAAGGCTAACTGTACTAAGAAGGACGCTTCTGCTGCTCTGGAAGCAACTCTTACAGCTATCCAGGAATCTCTTGAGAATGGTGATAAGGTCTCCATCACTGGCTTCGGTACTTTCGAGGTTCGTGAAAGAGGCGAAAAGACTTGCATCAATCCTAAGACAAAGACTAAGATGGTATGCCCCCCATGCAAAGCTCCTGCTTTCAAGGCTGGCAGAGGTCTCAAGGAAGCTGTTAACAAGTAATTCCAAAAGAGGGACAGTTCGCTGTCCCTTTTTTTGATTTTTATAAATTGAAGGGAGATATTATTATGAGACTCGACAAATACCTCAAGATAACCCGTCTTATAAAGCGCAGAACTGTTGCAAACGATGCCTGCGACGCTGAAAAGATAGTCGTAAACGGCAAGGTCGCAAGAGCTTCTTACGATGTTAAGGTCGGCGATATCATCGAGATAAATATGGGAACACGCCCGCTGAAGGTCAAGGTGCTCAATGTTACCGAGTACGCTACCAAGGAAAATGCGGCGGATAACTACACTGTCATTGAATAAGAAAACGGCTGTACATATCGTACAGCCGTATTTTTGTATTGTTTACTTTGTATTGTGGATATCCCAGCGGAAGGATGCGAATTTACTCGCTCTGGTATTATCCAGCATATTATTGTTTTCGAGCTTTCCGAGGTCAAGGAAACGGTAATTGCTTTTTTCTTCCTTATTTACCGAGAACAAGCCCTTTATCTTGCCGATCGTGCCTACAGGGTGTCTCTGTATAACAGCTCCAAGTCTGTGATTTGCTCTCATAAATGTAATGATATCAGAAGCTGATATCAGCAGCTTGTCGCTAACATTATAGAAGCCCTCACTTGACTTATCTTCTGCATTTTTGAGATAACAGAGTATGAAGTCTACAAGATTATGCACACAGCACATCTGGAAGCCATACTGTCCCTCGCCGAACACAAAATTCGTGCCGTCCTTAGGGTCTGTGATCTTAGCAGTAAGATTATCTGTAAATTCCTTTGTATAAACAGGTGAAAATCTTATTATACAGCCTATGACACCGTTTTTATGATGCTGTAATTCGCTTATAAGCGCCTTTTCTGAGCTATACTTCATGCGAGCATAGTTTGTTACGGGTTTGAGATCGCTGTCCTCACGGATCGGCTCTCTCGTCTTGGGGAACTGATAGACCTGATCTGTACTGAGCAGTATCAGCTTCTTAACGTTCTCCGTCATTGCATAGCGGTAAATGAACCTGTCGATAGAGGCAGAGTCACTCATTTGCTTATCATCGACAATAGGACCTAAGTCATTATCGACTGTACAAGCCGCGTGTATAACAATGTCAAATTTATTGTTTTCAAAAACCTCCGCAATCGCATTTTTGTCTGTTGGATCGCACTGAATCGACGAATAGTGAAGCTTGCCTTCGTTATACCCTGATTCCTCTCTGTCGACAGCTATGACCTCGTAGCCTTTTTTTAACAGTCCTGAGCAAATATGCTGACCTATTAATCCGCAGCCACCAGTAACTAGTACCTTCTCCATGATCATAGCCTCCTTTCTAAAGCTTAAATAATATCAATATTATATCCTCTAATCAAAAAAACTATCAAACATATTTTTTCTTTTTAAATATTTTTATTTAGCCCCAAAGTGAAAAGCTATTCTATTTATATACATTAATCAATATCTGCTGATTCAGGATCAGCATTAATATTTGCAAGATACTTATCCACTGTAGCAGAGATAGCGTCATATGTCTCGTTCCACGGTACACCTCTTGCAGATAATCTCAGATTATCATCAAGGAGGTCTCCGCAGTCTTTGGATATACCCTTGGATATATCTATGACAGGATTTGCCACAGCGAGCTCCTGCATACTGTTTTTCATGTCTATCATTTCCTGAGTCCAGCCATAGTCGTCTAAGAACTGTTTATCTGACAGCGCCTTGGTATCCTCGTCGAGATACAGGAAGCGCTTGCAGTCAAGATATTTTGCCACGCCCTCGGGGTTAGAACCGCCGCTGACGAACATATACGACTCAAGGCCCGTTGGTATGTAATACTCATCGGCTTCGGGGTCTTTTGGCATAGGAACAAAGAATACATCTTCGCCGAATGTTCCTGCCCATTGTTTCTTTTCCTTGTAGAACTCATACAGTCCTACAGGATAAAAAAGCGTCTTTCCTTCACCAACATATTCAGGGTGTTCCTTCCATGCAAAACGTTCACCGATGGCTATACAGCCCTTCTGATAAAGGTCGTACATCCAGTTCTGTACACGTTCCATAGACGGATCACCGATATTACTCACCAGCTTTCCGTTTTCGAGACTAACAGGCGGTTTGCCTATGGTGTTCATAAGTCCGAACTCGAACCACCAACCGTCTATTCCATACTTCTCATTATCATTGTCAACATACCTTTCGAGCATATCCTGGAAAGTATTCCAAGTCCACTCTCCCCTTGCATAGAGGTCTGCAGGGTCTTCGAGACCTGCTTCTGCGACAGTTTTACGGTTGTATACCACCGCTACATTATCGCCTTTAGCATCGACACTTACCATATAATGCTTATTATTCCAGATAAACTGGTCATTTATATCTTTTACATCCTCCCATAAAGGAGAATCAAGATCAATATAATCATCGGCAGGTACGAACATCTTCTTAATAGCGCCCTTAGGGAATGCGTCGAGATTGCCTCCATAGAAGAAGTCTATGCCCTCGCCTGAGCTTATATACTCAGTCAGCTTCTCGTATCTGTCATTATATGTACAGCTGTAGTACTTCACGGAGCCGCCGTAGCGCTCCTGAAAAACAGCCAGATCTGTCGGAACGTTCTTACCTGTGCCGTCGGGATTGATATCCCAGTCAGAGAGCCATTTGATGACACCGTTTTCCAGTTTGTCACCTGTGAGGAGGTCTGACTTTTCCGCATTCTGATGTATCTCTTCTCTTACTTCCGAATCCAGTTCCTTATCGTATTTAGGTTTATCGTCCTTTTTACTGCTGCAAGCAAGGAGAGACATTGACATAGCTACCATAAGCAATGCTGAAATGAAATTTCTTGCTCTTTTCATCTTCAAACTCCTTTTAATATCGCCCATTACTTTACAATTTATCCATCTAATAGTCACAATTATTCTTATACACTTCTTCTTAATTATATCACTTTTGTACTATTTATGTCAATATGTATATTTCATAAGTTTTATACGCATTTGTAGTGCGTTTACCACATATTGTGTATTTATACGGTGATATAATTCAGCTTATATGCACATATCAACCGTGACATCTGTTACCTTTTGCCCTATATGCGCAGTTTTCACGCATATTACATATTGTGCAGCCGCGACCGCCGCGCTCGACGGGGCTGTCCGACATTCCGATGATCGCAGTGACCGATTTTGACGGTATCAGTAAGCTGCTATCTGTCACTGTCAGACCTATTCGGCGCTGGGCGTTCAGTGCCAGCAGGAAGCTTTTCTGAAGTGACAACGGAAAGTCGCCGTACCCAGGGCTGAACCGCCATGTTCTGTAGGGAGCATCGCAGCGTGAGAATATCTCCTCCTCTGCTCTGTCGCAGACCTGCTCAACGGCAGCACTGCACAGGCAGTCGATAGCAAGGGACTTCGCCATATTTGTAACGGCAGTCTGTCTTATGAGCTTATCAGCCTCCTGAGTAAGCGTAGCCGCCATAAGTATCGCCTTATTGCAGCCCCTGAGATGCCGCTTTATGTCCTCACCTGTAAGCGGAACGGACATTGCTCCGAGGACAACTCCCTCATCGGTAAAGGTAACATCTGTTTCGATGTAAACGTATTTCGGGTGAATTTTTTCGCGTACTATTTTTTCCGCGCGGTCAAGAAGCTCCGCAACGGCTTGGTCTGGCGTACCTTTTACGCCCATATACCGTGCTGCTTCTGATTTAGATATAGGGGAAAGCTCCATTATGCACCTATTATCCCTGATACTGCCTCGCTTATCTTGCGGGCAACGTAAGGATTGTTCATAGTGTAAAGGTGGATACCGTCCACGCCGCTTGCCACGAGGTCAACTATCTGATTCACGGCATATGCTATACCTGCATCACGCAGCGCTTCGGGGTTATGTTCGTATTTGGTCATTATGCGCACGAACTTTGACGGAAGGCTCGCACCGCAGGTAGTCACCATGCGCTCTATCTGGTTCTTGTTTACAACAGGCATTATTCCTGCTTCTATCGGCACATCTATGCCTGCTATGGCAGCCTTCTCGCGGAAATCGTAGAAGTGCTCATTGTCAAAGAAAAGCTGCGTTATAAGATGATCTGCACCTGCCTCGACCTTTTTGCGGAGATTTTTGATGTCCTCAACGAGATCTTCTGCATCGGGGTGGCACTCAGGGTAGCAAGCTCCCGCAATGTCGAAATCGCCCTTTGACTTTATGTAGGTTATAAGGTCACTGGCATATCTGAACTCCTCTACAGGAGGAATATCAGGGTTTATATCGCCTCTGAGGGCGAGAATATTCTCAATGCCGCGCTCCTGTGCCTCATTGAGAGCCGAATCTATCTCAGCCTTCGTGAAATTTATGCACGGGAGATGCAGCATAGGTGTTATGCCGCTTTTCTTGATCCTCGAAGCGATCTCCAGAGCGTACTTGCTGTTGCCGCTTCCGCCTGCGCCGAAAGTAACGCTTATGAAGTCGGGCTTCAAGCCGTTAAGCTCGTCGAGAGTGCTGTATATCACATCTATCGGACTTGTTTTCTTTGGGGGAAATACCTCAAAGGAAAAAAGTGTCTTGTTTTTGAAAAGTTCTTTTATATGCATTATTATCCTCCGTTCAGTCTATTGACCAGTCTATCTCTCCAAGACCTCTGGCACGGAGAAACTCATTTGTTTTCGAGAAATGTCTGCACCCGAAGAAGCCGTTGTACGCAGAAAGCGGACTTGGGTGTGCAGCTTTAAGTACAAGGTGCGCGGGATTTGTTATGAACTGCTGCTTAGCCTTTGCATCTCCGCCCCAGAGCAGGAACACCATAGGCTTTTCACGCTCATTCAGGAGCTTTATAACATCGGTAGTGAAGTTCTCCCAGCCCAGTCCGTGGTGGCTTCGTGCCTGATTTGCGCGGACTGTCAGCACCGAATTGAGCAGCAATACGCCCTCCTGAGCCCATTTTGTAAGCTCGCCGTGCTTGCCGAGGTTGTCGATGCCCACATCGTCGCGTATCTCCTTGAAAATATTTACAAGGGACGGCGGCGGAGCTATCCCCTTTCGCACCGAGAAGCTCAGACCATGAGCCTGACCCTCGCCATGATAGGGATCCTGACCGATGATAACGCACTTCACATCGTCGTAGGAAGTGTACTTCATTGCGTTAAAAATGTCATACATATTCGGGTATATCACCTGAGTTCTGTACTCGTTTATCAGCTTCTGACGAAGCTGCAAGTAATACTCCTTGGTAAATTCATTCTTGAGCAGCTCGTCCCAGTCATTGTTGAAGCTTACCATTCTCTCTTTCTCTCCAGTCGTGGTTAAATCAAAACAGGGCGACATTGCGCCGCCCTTCTCATGTTAATTGAAAACAGTGTCCTCGTAGTACTTGAACTTCACGAGGGTATTACGCTTGTATGTAAGAGATCCCTGCTGGTTGAAGGGCACTTTGTCATATGCCTCAGCCGAGCACTCGATCTTCAGCTTCTGACCCTTTCTGGTCACGAAAACAAGCTCATAATATTCATCGACAAGTTTTACCTGTCCTGTGCTTTCTATTACTCTGAGTCGGTCATCGCTTTTTCTTATAAGCGTTGCCATTTCTACGATCGGTTCTGAAGTTCGTTTCTGCGTTGGTTCGTCCGAAGCACTTTTTCTACGGTCTGTCGGAGTCTTTCCGCCAGCCTGCATCTTTCTTGGCATTTCACCGCCGTCTTCATCGGTACGCTCCTCAAGGAAAAGGGAGATCACTCGTCTGAACGAGCTTTTTCCACTGAAAAGAAGCATTATGAGTATGAGTATTATTGCAATTGCCGCCAGTAGAATTAGCAGATTTCTTAGCTGTGGTGTCATTACGTTGCAGGCGTTTAAATACGCCGCTCCTTTCTTAGATTTGTGCTATATGGAATTAGGCTGCTTGTCGCGGATCAGCTGCAACGAGCGAAAATCAGCGTAACAACAGAAAAATTCCATATTAATATTATAATATATTTCACTGCGATTTGCAAGTTGTAATTGCAAAAATTCTTAAAATATGTTATAATAATAAAAAAATACTTTGCGGAGGTATTTATGCAGAAAATTCTTGGATATATGAGGAAGGCAATACATGAATACGGGCTTATAAACGACGGCGACCGAATTCTTGTAGGAGTTTCGGGCGGAAAGGACAGTCTTGTGCTTTTACAGGGACTGGTTTTACTTAAAAGATTTATCGGTATTGACTACGAAGTTGTCGGCGTTACTCTCGACATGGGCTTCACGGGCACAACGCCTGATTTCTCCCCTGTTGCTGAGCTCTGCAATAAAAGCGGCACGGAATACCATGTTATAAAGACTCAGATCGGCGAGATCGTTTTCGATGTCCGCAAGGAGCCTAATCCATGCAGTCTTTGTGCGCGTATGAGACGCGGTGCGCTTCACGATGCGGCAAACGAGCTGGGCTGCAACAAGGTCGCTCTGGGACACAACTACGATGACGCTGTTGAGACTTTCGTCATGAACCTATTCACTGAGGGGCGCATCGGCTGTTTTGCTCCGAGCACTTACCTTACCCACAAAAATGTCACGGTAATACGTCCGCTTGTTCTTGCTCCCGAGAAGGAGATTCGCAGAGCTGCCCGACGCTGTGAGCTGCCTGTTGTAAAGTCTGTTTGTCCTGCCGACGGACACACTAACCGCCAGAAGACCAAGGAGTTCCTTATTGATATGGAGCGCAAGGATCACGGCTTCAAGGACAGGCTTTTCGGTGCGATGAAACGCGCAAACGTGGACGGCTGGGGCGGTATCAACTGGACACCTCCGACACAAAAGGATTAAAAAAAGGCTCTCCAATCGGAGAGCCTTTAATTATTCAGTTGAATGACGACTAATTAATTAGTCTTCCTTCTTTCTGAGTGCGAATGCTGTACCTACAGCGATTGCAAGACCTGCAACTGCTACGCCTACACCAGCAACACCTGTCTTAGAAGCATCCTGGTTCTTACCAGTTGTCTTAGCCTTAGTTGTTGTTGGCTTAGCTGTTGTCTTAGCTGTGCCCTTAGTTGTTGTTGATGTAGAGCGAGAAGATGTTGTTGTAGATGTTGTAGATGAGCCAGATGTTGTAGTAGTTGAAGTTGTTGTAGTAGATGTAGTTGTTGTAGTTGTAGTAGTTGTAGTAGTAGTTGTTGTTGAAGATGTTGTAGTTGTACCCTCGATAAAGATACCACCCTGAACGATACCCTGTGTGAATACGTAAGCCTGCATGAGCTGACCTTCCTCGTCCTTAGCAACGTTTGTGAAAAGGTCCTCAGCTGTTGGCTTTGACTTGTAGATGATCTCTACTGGGTACTTGTCGCCAGCCTTAGCGTTTGCAGGAAGCTTGAGATCGAATGACCAAAGAACGCCATCCTTACCCTTGTCTCCTGAACAGTCTGTAGCTACGAAGAAACCGTGTGTACCGTCAGGCTGGATTTCCTGACCGAGAGTAGAACCAGCTTCGCCCTTTGTAGCGAGCTCGTCATCATCGTTAGGAACTATTGTAAGTCTCTCATCATAAGAGATGTGAATACCAGTTGCAGCGTACTTCTTGTTAGCGCCATCAACTGTTAATGTAATTTTACGAACCGGGTTAGCCTTAGCCTCTTCAATTGTGATATTATCAGTCTTGATTGTAAGAGTAGGCTTTACTGTTGCCTTACTTAAATCAAGGTTTCCAATATCATATTTCTGTTCTCCGCCAGCTGCACCAGCGAAAGCTGTCATAGCTGTTGTTGAAAGTGCAAGAGCAGAAACAGCAAGAGCAGCTACTGTACTCTTTAAAGTATTCTTCTTCATTGTTATTATTTCCTTTCAGATAGTTTTGGATATATATATGTCACCTGCCGCCGTAAAGACGGCAGATTGAACATTCTTTATCTTTATGTCACTTCTTGAATGTCGTTATTTTACTTACTTCTTTATAACGAGGTCCCAGATTTCCTTATCTGTTTCTTTATCGCTTACAGATCTCTTAGCGTAGAATGCAAGGATATTAGAAGCGTCGTTTGCATCAACAAGTCTCTTATCCTTCTTAGTATATCTTGTTACAGGCTTGTCAGCTGATGTGTGAACATCGCCGAGGAATGCTGCGAACTCATCATAGATGTCTGTAGGTGAAGTTACAAGAGTCTTGTTTGCTGAAAGCTTGTTATCGTAAACTGAACCATTTTCGTTTGTGGAGTTCTTTGCATAGTAAGCAAGTACCTGTGATGCGTCAGCTGCGTCAACCTTGTTATCGAGGTCAACGTCGCCCTTGAGAGCGATATAAGCTGTTACTGTAGCAGGCTTACCGTTCTCGAGCTTGAGTGCTTCACCGTTTGCATAGAGAGCAATATCATACTTGAATGAAGCATTGTTGCTCTTATATGTATCTGAAGGAGTTGCTGTACCGAAGTTTACATCAGCAGTGATGTCAGTAACTTCCTCAAACTCTCTTGTATTTACCTTCTCGCCGTTAAGTACGTAACCCTCAACGTATCTCTTGTGGAGCTTAACGTTGCTGAACTGGTTCTTGTCGAACTCGTCTTCAATGTTGAGGTAGAATGCAGTCTCAGTATCATATGTTACATATGAAGCAACGAGTGAAGTTGTAGCCTGTGGGAGAGTTGTTGATGTTGTAGAAGAAGTTGTTGATGTTGTTGATGTTGAAGATGTTGTCTTCTTTGTTGACTCAGTTGTTGAAGATGTTGTCTTAGCTGTTGTTGATGTTGAAGAAGATGTTGTCTTCTTTGTTGATTCAGTTGAAGATGATGTTGTCTTAGCTGTTGTTGAAGAAGATGTTGTCTTCTTTGTTGATTCAGTTGAAGATGATGTTGTCTTAGCTGTTGTTGAAGAAGATGTTGTCTTCTTTGTTGACTCAGTTGAAGAAGATGTTGTCTTAGCTGTTGTTGATGTTGAAGATGTTGTCTTCTTAGTTGACTCAGTTGAAGATGATGTTGTCTTAGCTGTTGTTGAAGAAGATGTTGTCTTCTTTGTTGTCTCTGCTGTTGTTGAAACAGAAGTTGTGATCTTAGTTGTTGTAGCTGTTGTAGTACCTGGTGCTGTTACGAGATTTCTCTCGATTCTTATGTCAACATCACCTGAATCACTGTTTGCAGCAGGCTTGAAGTTTACCTTAACTGTAACCTTTTTCTCAGAAGAAATAAATGTATCCTTCTTCTCATTCTCGACCCATGCCTTAACAGCTGCCTGCTCTGCATCAGGGAAGAAACCAGTTAAAACAGCTGAACCAGCACCGAACTTGAGGTCAACATTATATAATGTGTCGCCGAAAGCACCAAGCTCAGCAGCTGAAGTACTGATGTACTGCTCGCCTACAGACTTAACGATGTTCTCTAACACCCTAACGAAGATAGACTTCTGAGAAATTGCTGTAGCTGTTGCAGGGATCTGGAACTTCTTTGTACGCTTGTGAGCTGCGAGGTTCTCATTAGCATCTGCAATGATGCCAGCAACATTGTCCTCGTGGAAGGATCTTGTTGTAGCGAGTAATCTTTTCTCGTAATTGATAGCCTTATCAATATTTCTTATATACTTGTCGATCTCGTTGTTGAACTTCTGCTTACCTTCTTCTACGATCTCAGCAGGGAACTTCTCTTCGATTGACTGAAGACCAATAGCTCTTACTTCCTCTGTCTTTGCCTTAGCAAATGCTGGAAGCTCTGATAAGCCGTATGTACCGTCAGCAGTTTTGTACTCGCCCTTTACTTCAAACTTTGAACCGTGGTCAAGTGCTGAAGTAAGGAGTGTGATCTTGAATTCGCCGCCGACCTTTACAGAAGAGAAATCAATATCTGTAAGTCCTGGAACGTTAGCGCCCTGTGCGAGCTTTGCAATAGCCTCACCTGGTGTATATGCTATCGGGAGATTGATGTTTGGTTCATCGACCTTACCGCTGATGATGATGTCACCGTCTTCTGTGATAGTGTACTTAACATCATTTACAAGTGAAAGGCCGTAAGCTGCAAGCTCCTTGAACTTTCCTGCCTTGCTTAAGATCTCGTCCTTATACTTGGAAAGATCAATAAGACCGCCCTTTTCCTTAGATCCTGCAAGACGGAGCATTGTATTTACGTGATCATACCATTTTGCCTCAGACTCACCGGGCTTAATTTCAAGCAGCTGCTGAAGTGTAAGCGGATCGCGACCTGTGGACTGAACTTTTGCTGTCTCCTGAACAGCATCATTTGATACAGCGTTTGCAAAAGTGAGACACTGTGTGAAAGCAAGCGGGACAGTTGCGACTGCTGCTACAGCTCTCTTGAATAATGAGTTCTTCATCGTTCTATACCTCTCTAACATGTTTATTCGCGCCTTGAAGGAGTAGAAATTCTGTGTGATAGCTCCCTGCATCAGGCTTAATTTCGGGAAAGGTATCCTAATTTGCCTATACCTCACCCAAAAATTCATAACTACATTTTATCACACAAACGCCAATAAGTCAAGCAGAACAGCGTATTTTTCCCCAAAATTATTGACGATTAATAATATCCTTTTTTGTGCTTATTTCACAATCAAAACGTATATGTTTCGTAATATTTTTGGTCGAATGAACTTTCCGTATTATTTCATTGCTTAAATGGCTTCAATACGAACTTTCCCCCTTCTTTTATATGACGTTTTTGTCACAAAAAGGGTCACTTTTTTCTTTTTTCATGACAAATTATATCACTCTTTTATTTATTCGTCAAGCGGTATTTTTTGTAAAAAAAGCAGGTCTTGCGACCTGCTTTTTAGTGACTTTTATTTGCCAAATCTTAATGTACCAAGAACTTCGTTCCAGATATCATTTACAGACTTGTCATTGTTGTCAGAAGAAGAGTTCTTTGCGTAGAATGAAAGGATCAGTGAAGCATCATTTGCATCTACACGTCTTTCATTCTTCTTCTTGCTCCAGTTGTCTTCGCTCCACTCGTTCTGGTTTACGTCGCCGAGGAATGCAGCAAGCTCGTCAAGCTCGTCAGTTGGTGAAAGTACTGCTAAACCAGCCTTTGTGTTCTGGAGTATTACGTCATATGGCTCTCTTCCATTAGATGAAAGGAGTGCATAATAACGAAGTGCTGATGAAGCGTCTACTGCGTCAACCATATTATCAAGAGTGATATCGCCCTTTACGCCGATGTATGCTGTTACTGTAAGAGCGTTTCCGTCCTTATCTGTAAGAGCTGTATCACCGTAGTATACAGGTACATCATACTTGAAGTCGTCGATAGTTGTTACCTTCGGAACGTGTGTACGTGAATTGTAGATAGACTCAGGTGTTTCGCCGTTGTAATTGATGAGATCCATATTTATGGATGTTCTCTCTACTTCACGACCACCATCATAAACATCAATTATCTTCAGTGTCTTGACCTGACCCTTACTAAAGCCGCCTGTCTTGCCGTTTTCACGGATTCCGTTATCGTGGCTGAAGTAGTAACCTACCTGAGTCTCGATTACAGCGTAAGAGCCCTTGTATCCTTCGCTTGTTGTTGATGTTGTTGATGTTGTTGAGCTTGAAGTTGTTGTCTCAGAAGATACTGTTGTGGAAGTTGATGTCTCACGAGTGAGGTCTGTTCCGCCGATATCTGTACCATTTGTTGATGTTGTGATACTGATATCCTTCTGAGTTGTCTTATTAGTTGTGCTTGTGCTCTCAGTTGTCTTAGAGCCGCTTACTGTTGTGCTCTGAGTTGTCTTAGAACCGCTTACAGATGTTGATGTGTTCTTAGTTGTCTTTGAACCGCTTACTGTTGTGCTCTGAGTTGTCTTAGAACCGCTTACAGATGTTGATGTGTTCTTAGTTGTCTTAGAACCGCTTACTGTTGTGCTCTCAGTTGTCTTA
>NZ_JAILNU010000110.1 GCF_024691275.1 Ruminococcus sp.
GACAATGGAGGAAGTTGTCGAGAAGATGCACATGAGCGAGATATGCATAACTTACGGACAGACCGAGGCTTCTCCCGCAACAACTATGAGCAAGACTACCGACTCACTGGAACAGCGCGTAAATACAGTCGGCGGACCTATTTTCGGCGTTGAGTGCCGCATAGTTGATCCTGAGACCAATCAGGAAGTGCCTGATGACGTAGACGGTGAGTTTGTGGCAAGAGGCTACAATATCATGAAGGGCTACTACAAGATGCCCGAGGCTACTGCTGCCGCTATCGACAGCGAGGGGTGGCTCCACACAGGCGACCTTGCAAGACGCCGCTCTTCTGACGGATATTTCAAGATAACAGGTCGTATCAAGGATATGATAATCCGTGGCGGCGAGAACATTTACCCCAAGGAGATAGAGGACTTCCTCTACACATATCCCAAGGTAAAGGACGTTCAGGTCATCGGTGTTCCTGATGAGGACTACGGCGAGGAGATAATGGCTTGTATCGTTCTCCAGGACGGCGAGACAGCTACCGAGCAGGAGATCAAGGACTTCTGTCTTGCAAGAATAGCGAAGCACAAGTGCCCGAGATACGTTGATTTCGTAGACGGGTTCCCTATGAATGCAGCTGGTAAGATACTCAAGTACAAGATGAGAGAGCAGGCAGTTGAAAAGCTCAAGCTCCACAAGGCAGATAGTATTGTAACTGCTTAAAGAATACTCGTATTATTTATACAGCAAATAGAGCTTTTTATCGCTGTTAATAATTTTGCCGAACGTAAACCGTAACTTCAAGAAGACGGTATGTAAAAAATATGTATTTAATTTTCTTTAAGAACAACAGCTCCCTCACAGGTAATGTCATTAAGCTAAATACAGCCTGTCCATAAGAAGCGAATTCAATGCCGATGTATACAATACAAATGACGGAATTACACCTAATGACGCTCTGACGATCCAGCAAAGACTTCTTGGACTCATTTGAATATTGAAAAAAGCTCCGCAATGCGGAGCTTTTTTCGTTTATCGGATATGATTTCCTGTATAAACTGTGTTTTCCCTGCTTCGGGAAACAGGTATATAGGTATTGCCTTGCTGCTCATATAGTCAGGCATTTTTCAAACTTGGCAAGGATATCGGCTTTTTTGTATCTCTTTCCTCTGAATACAAGCTGATTGATACGGTCACCGTAGACCTCATGCCAGTCGTCCTTCAAATCGGGATAATTCTTGAACATACCCAGTCATAAAATACTAAGATACGACATATTTCGACAAAATCTCTGAGAGTATAGCCAGTTTTAATGTGGTTAATAATCACAGCACGGTTTTATACCGTCAAATTATGAAAGGAGATGTTTCTATGAACATCGAGACTATGCTGCAAATTGTAGCCGAACAGAACCACACGACAGTTGAAGAAGTGCGAAAAGAAATGGAAAAGGCAATTATTGACGCAAAAGATACGCCGAATTTCAAAAAGACCTTCGACAATAAGATGCCGACATTGGAGGGATTTATAGAGAAAGGAATTGAACTTGTTAAAGAGAATATGGATAGTTGATAATGCCCATAACAATACTGCCGAAGGTCTGTTTTTGACTACATATTCGCCTTATTGTTTATGTCGAATTGATTCCACCGCCATCGAAAGCACTTCCGATATGTAAGGCTTATCTACTTTATAGTAGAATATTGACTGAACGCGCTGTGAATCATTCTCATATGCGGATTCTATTGCTTTTCTCATATTACGCTCGACAGCTCTAACATTTTTACCATGTTCCATTGCAACCATCGGATATAGTTCTTTTGTAAGGGATTTGAGAAGATGAGGCGATTTTAACGATAGAAGTATTGCTTTTATGAGAAGATGATAACCGGTTAAATGAGGGCGAACACCAAGTTTCTGTACAAATTTTACGACGTCATTTTCCAGCTGGTCTGTATGTAATTCATTCCCTTTTGACGACAGGCTGGCTGGCAAATGATACGTCTTTTTTTCTTCATTTTCATTGATTACAGCGTTGTTTGATAACATAATTATTCTCCTTTTATGTTCCGTAGTTTTAATGTTTTAGTATAGGCTGAAAAACGACAGGATCACCGCTTGCTTCAATAGTTATTATTTTAAGAAAAATAGTTGACATAATTTGATATTAATGATATAATCATACCATTAATAAATGTCAAAGTCTATGCATTGTTTCCCTGCTATTTGAATAAGGTTTTATGTCGAATTAGCCTACTTACTATATGTGAATTGTAACATAATTCGCGGTTTATTTACAAGCTATTTTCAGTATAATCATTGTATAACTTTAGTCTATTTTATTGAACTAAAAAAATACCAAAAAGGAGCTTTTTATTGCATGGAAATCGAAAAACTCAAAAAAACTACCATTGAACGACTAAAAAAGGTCAAGGCAGAGCAGGGATTATCCGTTTCAAGAATAATGGAAATGCTCGAAGCAAAGGGAAAGTTTGTGTCGGAAGCGACAGTTAAAAGAATTTTTTCTGAGGGCTCTGAGGACTTTAATTTCCGTTATCAGGATTCTATAGCGCCTCTTGATGACGTACTTCTTGACCTTTACGGCGATACCAGCGGACTTGATGAAGTAATGGCTTTGAAGCAGATAATACACGACAAGAATCAGACCATAGAATTTATGATGATAAAATTTGAAGAACAGAAATCTGCATATGAAAAGAATGTTGCGCATCTGAAAGGTCAGATACATAGACTTAATGAAAGACTGGATATCCGCGAAAGATCTATTGAACGCAAGGACGCTATCATGGAAAAGCTCCTTAATGCATATCTGCTTAAGGAAACCGGTGATATAGAAGTTGAGATGTAAATATCAGTATAATCCCCCCTGTAAGTCTTATTAAGATTACAGGGGGATTTCATTTAGAGATATTTGAAGTTATTACTCTTCATTCTTTTTGGCGAAACATTCATGATTTTTTGAAATTAATAATTGTTATTATACAGCAGTCAGAGAAGTAATATCTCCGGCTGCTTTTTTGTATAACATAACAAAAAAACGCAGAAGTATTGACATTGTTTACAAAAAATTTTATATATTGATTTATCATGTTATCATACAGCTATAAAGATTCTTTTATATTTAACAAAATCAAAGCGGTTCTTATTAAATATATTGAGTTAGTTATGTGGCATTTGCTTGCCGATTACAAATCTGTAATTATCCGCATCTGGGATAAAAAATATGCTACAATGACCTTGTCATTAGAAAAAAGGACGTAAATGCTTCCGATAATAACATAAAACAGAAGCAAATATATATGCATAGGGGGATAGATGATATGTTGTAGCAATGATTTTATGAAATATACAGATCAAAGAAACGGCTTAATTTTAAAAGGAGGAATTGAAGGTGTCTAATCAAAGAATATTCAAAAAAATGCTCAGCTTTACCACAGCAGCTCTTACCTGCACAAATCTGATGTTCGCAGGTAATTGCGGTCAGCTCTTTTCACAGGAAGGTCTTACAGTATTTGCAGCAGAAACAGAAAATACTGAGATAAGTATCGACAAAACTTACTTGAAGGTCGGAGAAACTCTGAAGATCAATAACCAGACAGGAAGTATCATCAGATGCCTTGCGGACGGCAGTGAGGTCGATCCTGAGAGCTTTGTCCTTACAGAAGGATTCTATGAGACATGGATAGAAGTTCAGGAATTTGACGGTGAAGGATACGAAACAGTGGACAAGGTATACTTCAGCAAGCTTCCCGTTATTTATATCAATACAGATGACGGTCAGGTACCTGCATTTAAAAAGGATGCCAAGAGCGGCGAAATGTTCATACAGAACAACGAAGAAACTGCAGAGCCGCTTTATAACGGCAAAATGACTATGCAAGGCCGCGGCAATACTACATGGGGTTGGGAAAAGAAGCCGTATAAGATAAAGCTCGATAAAAAGACCGACCTTTACGGTATGGGAAAGAGCAAAAAATGGTGTCTGCTTGCAAATTATCAGGACGAAAGCCTTCTGAGAAATACAACTGCTTCAAAGCTTTCCAAGGAGCTCGGTCTCACCACTATGGAAACAGTCTGGACAGATGTAGTCATAAACGGTGAATACGTCGGAAACTATCAGCTCTGCGAGCAGGTAGGCATTGAAGAAGCAAGAGTGGATATATTTGACTGGGAGGGCGAAGCTAAGGACGCCGCTTCTGCTATCGCTAAA
>NZ_JAILNU010000059.1 GCF_024691275.1 Ruminococcus sp.
CTTCGTTCTTAATATGAACTGCAGCTCATCTTACCGCATCGACTCGACCATGAATAATGATTAGTGGCTCATTATTTTTTTATCAAAACCGGCTCACTTTTTTATTAGCGCTGTGGCTCAGTTTTTTATTGACAAAGGCAACATTGTTTATCGTAAAACAGCATAGTGGCTGATCCCGAATCAGCTGAAAGCTCCCTGATACAAATCAGGGAGCTTTTTATGTTAAATTATAAAAATATGTAAAGTGCGCTTGACATAAAATGTAAAGCGTGCTATACTATAATCACAGAAGAAGTAAAGTCTACTTTACATTGCAAAGTAGGATATACTATGTTGGAATTTTTTAACGCGGCTTAGCCTTGGGTCATATGCGCAGTCACGCTCGCTTTTATCTTTGCTTTCAGCGGCAATGATGAAAATAAGGACAATAAGGAGAAAAAAATTGAAAAATAAGATTCAGGAGCTGAGAAAGGCTCGGAAAGTCACGCAGCAGGAGCTTGCCGACGCGCTCAGCGTCACGCGGCAGACTATAATATCACTGGAAAACGGTAAATATAATGCGTCCCTCACACTGGCTCACAAGGCAGCACAGTTCTTTGGTGTAACTATTGAGGAGTTATTCATTTTTGAGGGAGAGGAAAACCTTTAAGGAGGAAAGTTATGGAGGAGTTCAAGATAAAACTGCAGAAGAAAATATGGGTTTATTACCTGTTTTCGGGAATTTGTGCAGTAGGAGTGTTACTGCTGACCATATTCGGCAAAGCCAATGACGGATTTAACGCAACAAGTGGTTTATTGGGAGAGCTGTTTGCTATTTCTTTCTGCAATATAATAAAAATCAGAAAGGCACTCAAAAATGATGAGATGCTAAAGCAGATATATATAAAGAATACTGATGAGAGAAATATCCAAATTGCCAAAGAAGCGGCAAATGCTTCATTTCATGCCATTATAATCGGTATCGCTTTGGCAACCGTCATAGCTAACTTTATAAGCGTAACTGTGAGCTGTACACTTTCGGTGTGCCTTGCGTTCATTTTCATGGTCAATGGTGCTCTGAGTGCGTATTACAATAAGAAGATGTGAGAACGTCTTGACAAAATAAAAAATATGATGTATAATGTAGATGAAATAAAAAGAGAGTATTTCATCAGATTCATGCAAAAAAACACCCGAAGCTGCAACTTCGGGTGTTTTTCCGTTATAAACGGAAAGTGCTTTTGTCGGGCTACTTCCTGCCAAGCCACTTACTGATACAGTTTGCAACTATACCAGCTGCGACAGAAATGAAAAAAGAGAGTATGTAAGACATCAGATCCACCTCCTTCCTGACGGAAGAAGCCGACAATTAATAATAGCATTTTTGTTATAAAATGTCAAATAAAAGCTCCCCGATACTTGTCCGTATCGGGGAGCATTTTTTATATTCTTATAAGCATGATTCACGAGTGTCAACGCGGCTTCGTTCGAGCTTGTTCAGCTCGCGGGCAGCGTCACGCTGCTAAAAATTACTTTTCAGCGAGCTTTGTGAGGTACTCGTAACGATTAGCAGCAGTCTTCTCTGCCTTCTCGAAGAGCTCCTTAGCACGATCTGGGAATGAACGTGTGAGTGCGCTGTAACGAGCTTCGTTCATGATGAAGTCCTGATATGACTCTGTTGGAGCCTTGGAATCGAGCTGGAATGGGTTCTTGCCCTCAGCAGCCAGACGAGGATCATAACGGAAGTTGTTCCAGTAGCCGCACTTAACAGCCTTCTCCATCTCAGCCTGACAGTTAGTCATACCGCCCTTGATGGAGTGCATCTCACAAGGAGCATAGCCGATGATGAGTGATGGTCCCGGATAAGCCTCAGCTTCCTTGATTGCCTTGAGTGTCTGGTTCATATCAGCACCCATAGCGATCTGTGCTACATAGATGTAGCCGTAGCTCATAGCAATATCAGCAAGGCGCTTCTTAGCGATTGCCTTACCTGCTGCTGCGAACTGTGCTACCTGACCGATGTTGGAAGACTTGGAAGCCTGTCCGCCTGTATTTGAGTAAACCTCAGTATCGAATACCATGATGTTTACATCTTCGCCTGTAGCGAGAACGTGGTCAAGACCACCGAAGCCGATATCATAAGCCCAGCCGTCGCCGCCGAAGATCCATACGGACTTCTTGGAGAGGTAGTTCTTGTTCTCAAGGATATCTGTCTTCTTATCGCACTGGCAGTCGCACTTTTCGAGCTCAGCAACGAGTGCAGCAGTTGCAGCTGTATTCTTAGCACCGTCGTTAACAGTTGCGAGGTACTCATCAGCAGCAGCCTTGATCTCAGCAGATGCCTTGTCGCTTGCAGCGATCTCCTTAACTTCTTCAATGAGTCTCTCACGGATTGCCTTCTGACCGAGATACATACCGAGACCGTGCTCAGCGTTGTCCTCGAACAGTGAGTTTGCCCATGCAGGACCGTGGCCGTTTGCATCAACAGTGTATGGTGATGTTGCAGCAGGACCGCCCCAGATTGAAGAACATCCTGTTGCGTTGGAGATGTACATTCTTGAACCGAAGAGCTGTGTGATAAGTCTTGCATAAGAAGTCTCAGCACAGCCTGCGCATGAACCTGAGAATTCAAGGAGTGGCTTCTTGTACTGGCTTGAGATAACAGTAGCGTCTGTTGCTACATCTGTCTTCTCTGTAACCTTAGCAACACAGTAATCGAATACTGCCTGCTGTGGCTCCTGTGACTCTCTTGGAACCATCTTGAGTGACTTAGTTGGGCAGACACCGATACATACGCCGCAGCCCATGCAGTCCATAGCGGAAACAGCGAGAGTGTACTTGTACTCGCTCTTTACGATCGGCTTAGGAGCGATCTTGATGTTCTCAGGAGCAGCTGCAACCTCAGCATCTGTCAGAGCGAAAGGACGGATTGTTGCGTGTGGACATACAAATGAACACTTGTTACACTTTGCACAAGTATCCTGATTCCACTCAGGAACCATAACTGCAACTCCACGCTTCTCGTATGCGGAAGCACCCTGCTCGAATGTACCGTCAACGTGATCTGTGAATGCAGAAACAGGAAGTGTATCACCGAGCATCTTGCCAACAGGGTTCATGATGCCGTCAACCATCTTAACGAGCTTCTCTGAGCCTTCGAGCTTAGCAGGTGCTGAATTATCAACAGCGTTTGCCCACTCAGCAGGAACGTCAACCTTTACGTAAGCATTTGCGCCTGCGTCGATAGCCTTCTCGTTCATCTGAACGATCTCGATTCCCTTCTTCATGAACTTCTGAGCCTTCTCCTTCATGTAGCTGATAGCCTCAGCCTCAGGGAGAACCTTTGAAAGTGAGAAGAATGCAGACTGGAGAATAGTGTTTGTACGCTTACCAAGACCGATCTCCTGTGCAAGGTCGATTGCGTTAACCAGATAGAGCTGGATATTGTTCTTTGCGATATACTGCTTTGTGTCAGCAGAGAGGTGCTGATCGAGTTCCTCAGGCTTCCACTGGCAGTTGATGAGGAATACACCGCCCGGCTTTACGTCGTTTACCATCTTGTAGCCCTTGAGAATGTAGGATGGGTTGTGGCAAGCAACGAAGTCAGCCTTATTGATGTAGTAAGGGCTCTTGATAGGCTTATCACCGAAACGAAGATGTGAGATAGTGATACCGCCTGTCTTCTTTGAGTCATACTGGAAGTAAGCCTGAACATACTTATCAGTGTGATCGCCGATGATCTTGATGGAGTCCTTGTTAGCACCAACAGTACCGTCGCCGCCGAGACCCCAGAACTTGCACTCGATTGTGCCTTCTGCTGCGGTGTTAGGAGCATCTTCCTCAGCGAGTGAGAGATTTGTAACATCGTCAACGATACCGAGTGTGAACTGTGGCTTAGGATCAGCCTTTGCGAGCTCTGCATAAACAGCAAATACAGATGCCGGAGGAGTATCCTTGGAACCAAGACCGTAACGACCGCCGATAACCTTGATGCCGTTTCTGCCTGTAGCATTAAGAGCAGCTACTACATCGAGGTAGAGAGGCTCACCAAGAGCACCAGGCTCCTTAGTTCTGTCGAGTACAGCGATTGACTTTGCAGTTGCAGGGATTGCCTCTACGAGCTTTTCAGCTGAGAAAGGACGGAACAGACGAACCTTAACGATACCGACCTTTTCACCCTTCTTGTTCAGGTAGTCAATAACTTCTTCAGCAACGTCACAGATAGAGCCCATTGCAACGATAACGCGCTCTGCATCAGGAGCACCGTAGTAATTGAAGAGCTTATAGTCAGTGCCGAGCTTTTCGTTTACCTTGCCCATGTACTCCTCAACGATTGCAGGAACTGCATTGTAGTAGGAGTTGCAAGCCTCACGGTGCTGGAAGAAGATATCTCCGTTTTCGTGAGAACCACGCATTGTAGGATTCTCAGGATTAAGAGCACGATCGCGGAATGCCTTGACAGCATCCATATCGCACATTTCCTTCAGATCCTCGTAATCCCATATCTCGATCTTCTGGATCTCGTGAGATGTACGGAAACCGTCGAAGAAGTTGATGAAAGGAACACGGCTCTTGATGGAAGCGAGATGAGCAACAGCAGCAAGATCCATTACTTCCTGCGGGTTTGTCTCGGCGAGCATTGCAAAACCAGTCTGACGGCAAGCGTAAACGTCGGAGTGGTCACCGAAGATGTTCAGTGCGTGAGAAGCTACGCAACGTGCAGAAACGTGGAATACGCATGGAAGAAGCTCACCGGCAATCTTGTACATATTCGGGATCATGAGGAGAAGACCCTGTGAAGCAGTATATGTAGTTGTAAGAGCACCGGCATTAAGAGAACCGTGAACAGTACCGGCTGCACCAGCCTCGGACTGCATCTCCTCAACCTTAACGGTTGTGCCGAAAATGTTCTTGACACCCTGAGCAGACCACTGATCTACATAGTCTGCCATCGGGCTGGAAGGTGTGATCGGGTAAATACCGGCAACTTCCGTGAAGGCATATGAAACATATGCAGCGGCGTTATTACCGTCCATTGTTTTCATTTTTCTTTTGATTGCCATAGGAATGACCTCCTAAAATATTATTAGATATGTTATATATATGGTTAGCGGGTGATAACGGTAACCACGTATAACTACCAGAATATTATACCACAAATCAATTTTTTTGTAAACACCTTTTTTGCTGTTATGTTACAAATTTATCAAGGGCATTTTTTGCAGATTGCCCATATACAGGCTATTTCCCAGGCAATAGTGTGCGGGGAGCTGTGAAAATTATACAGCTGTCAGGATTTTGTGCAATAATCTTATGAAATATGCCGTGTAAATGCATGAGAAAGTTGTGCATATTACCAAAAGTTAGGGAATTTACTTGACGTAATAAATGAAATAATGTATAATAACTATAGTGTTAAATAATTCTTAATTATTAACACTCGTTTTGTTGTCTCCTTTCTTTTGTTCTACACATATTTATTTTTATCTGTTTACTTAAAACGAAGCAGGGCATATGCCCTGCTTATTTTTTTTGCAGCGTGACGCTGCCATATCATACAATGGTTTCGGGAGCGTTTATGTAAGGCAGGGGCGGATAATATCCGTCCCTACAGTTCGTTTCGTGTTACATATATCCGTATCCGCCCGCGACAGCGGATACTCAACTACTTGCTAACGGCTAAATAATAGACAAGTCCGTAAACAAATGCGGCTGTGCAGCCGTAAAGCAGTACGGGACCTGCAATTGTGAATATCTTTGCGCCCACGCCGAGGATAAGCCCTTCCGAACGCGCTTCGACAGCACAGGAGCTTATGGCGTTAGAGAAACCTGTTATGGGTACAAGAGTGCCTGCACCGGCGTGTTTTGCCAGTTTCTGATACCAGCCGAGACCTGTGAACAGTGAGCTTAATCCAACGAGTATAATAGAAGTCCATGTTCCTGCGTCGGTCTTGTCAAGTCCGTATGCCTGTAGTATATCCAGTATTATCTGACCGAGGGCGCATATGGCTCCGCCGACTAAGAAAGCTGCGGTGATATTCACCTTGCAGTTGGATTTAGGGGAAGCCTGTCGTGTCATATCGCTGTAAAGCTCGGGTGTGATTTTCATAGTATCAGCTCCTTTTGAGCTTAGTATCTGCGCGAACTCGGAAAATATTCCTCAGGCTGGTTTAAAGTTGAGAGATATGGTGTCGCTTTCAGCGGTATATTTTTTTGTGAGCAAATCAAACATATTGACTCTCAACTCCGAGCGTCTTATCCGCAGCTGATGAATTTGACGAACCGAATCATTTTTCTCTTTTTCGTGACATATATATTAATAAATGTTATGAAAAGAGGTGATATGTTTGAAAATTCAGCCGCATGGGCGAGCTGTTATGCTGGGGAGATATATTATCGAAAATAAAGCGACTGTCCGCTCGGCTGCAAAGCGATTCGGTATTTCTAAAAGTACGGTACACAAAGACGTGAGCGAGAGGCTGAAAAGTGAAGCGCCTGAGCTATATGCGCAGGTCAAGGACGTTCTTGAAATAAACAAGCAGGAAAGACATATCCGCGGCGGTCTTGCTACAAAGCGCAAATATGCCGCTATCGCCAGCGGACGCAAAAAGAAAGATGCCTACAAATGAAAAGCAGCACCTGTTAAGCACGGTGCTTATACAGAAGTTTTTACGTGAGATATTGAGGAAGCCCCCTTTTTCAAAAGGGTTCTTCCTCAAACTCCTTTTCTAAAACTTCCGGCTTGAATTTTTCTCTGATAGGGCGCTCAAAGCAATAAAAAAGCCCTGCAAGTTTTGCAGGGAGCGCCATATCTGCGAAAAATTCGTGTTAAAAGTCTTTGGAAATGGGTACGGGGGAAACCTTTCCTCAGAAAGGTTTCCCCCGATAATTTTGTGTAAAGTTTCTATATGAGTGCTCCGCTAAAAAGGTGCTGCCTTTGTTTTTATATTCCTGCGAGCTTTGTGAACTTGATGTAGAAATCGCTCAGTGAATTACGTCCCTTGAGCATTGTCTCATCAACGTATGCGCCGGTGTATTTACCGTCGCGGAATACATAGTAGCTTTTGCTGTCTTTTTCGGTCTGAACAAGGTCGATCTTTACCGTGCCGCCATCACTGAGTGTGAATTCTGCGGATAATGCAGGGGATTCAAGCTTTGGTGACACTTTGGTGTCGGTACCTTCCAGCTTTAACACTGAGAACGAATTGAAGAGATTGTTTAATGCTACATAAGCCTCGGAATTCTTGAGGCTGATCTCCTTGCCGTTAAATGTGCATTTGTTGTTGTCGATATCCATAGTGCAGCTGTCGCTGTTGCCGTTGAAATCAAGTTTGAAGCCTGTTGCGTCGGACATCTGAGCTGCGATATAGTTTTTGGCGATGTAGGTTATCGGCTTGTTCTGGGTGATGCTGAGGTCGCTCTTGTAGTAGAGCTCTACCTGCTCACCGTCAACGAGAGCGAAGCAGTATGTCGGATCGTCGTTGTTGGTGCTTACGAGGAATTCGTGCTCTGAGCCGTCAAGACCTGTCAGGACTGCCTTGCCGTATGGCTTGTCAAATCCGTACTTTTTCAGGTCATCGAGCTTTTCGTCGAGCATATCCTCTGCTTCCAGTCGGACGAGAGCGTTCAGCTCTGATGTGACCTTTGTCTGATCCAGCGTGAGGTTTGAATACTCATCAGGGAGAGACCATGACATAGATTCGGGATCATATGTGAGCTCACAGGTCTTTTCGCCGCTGTTGTCGTAGGTGGTTATGCTCTTGATATCTGCAAGACCGTAAGGCACGATCTTCTTGTTTTTGAGCAGGAGCCTGTCGAGCTTCATGACGCTGCCGTGCTGTGCATCAATGGTGTATACATTGTTTTTGCCGTCGGCGGTAATGTAGTAGGATTCGCCTGTAGGACTGACATTTCCGACATATAGCGTGTGAGTGCCCGAGGGCTCGGTGAGCTCGATCTTGTCGGGATCATCGAGGCCGTACATACTGAGCTTGTCGTTGGTTATCTCGCCGTAGCTCTTATCAGCTGTCAGGTTTGACATATATGTGCAGACGAGCTGTATATAAGTCTGGTCGATGCTGAACTCTTTTGTGTCCAGCTCCCATACATCGTTGTTCAGTTCAACCGTATAGGTTTCGCTGCCCTTTGAGAAAACGACCTTTGTTGGGCTGTAAGGGTCGAAGCTGAAAAGCTTGTTATCTGCGAGCTTTTCTTTTTCCTGCTGCTTCTTATTGTCATTTTTGTTTTTGACTGCTAAGAAGCCGATAACAGAGCCTGCTGCGGCTATAAGCATTATAATGAGGGCTATAATTGGTTTTTTCATCAGGAATTTCTCCTTTTGATCCATACTGCTATGCCGAAGATCGCGAGGATAGCAGGGATAATATAAACGATGACCATTACGCTCGTTGCTTCCTTTGAATCCTTGAATATCATGTAATCATAGGAATTGAGCTTGTTTCCGACACCGAACTGGATATCGCTGTCGTAGAGCCATGTATTGCTGAACAGTGCAAGCATCTGAGTACCGCTTACGGATACTGCTATCATGTCCTGGTCGATGATAGATGTAGTGCCGATGAATACCATCTTGCCGCCTGAGGTCTTGTTGTATGAGTAGTAGCCGAAATCGAGCACCATTCCGCTGAGCATTTCGTCTGCCTGCTGAGCGGTTATATCGTCACCGCCCATAGACTTGCTCTTGGTGGTGTATGCACCGCTGTCGTCGGCGAGGTTGCGGATAATGGTCGAACGCTCTGTATAAGCGGCACCCGGGAAGGAATCCTCGGGGATCTCGGTAACGCTTCTCGGGTATGAGATACCTGCGATATAGCTTCCGTTGCTTACGAGCTCGTTGAGGTCTGAGGTAAGGTCTTCCGTGAACTCGTCGTTGGATTGACCGCCTGCCGGGTACTCAACGCGGAAGAAGTTCTCGCTCTGTTTTGAATCTCTGTCCTGGAGCTGATTTGCAGGTGATGTTTCGGTAACGATGTTGTAATCGAGTATAAGTCCGAATTTTTCCATAACGGCTTCGATGTTATAGAAGCGTCCCTCGGTATCGCACGGGTCGATGAGGAAGGAGAGTGAGCCGCCGTTGTCAGCGTACTCGCAGAGGAGATCCTTCTCCTTTACGGTAATGTCTTCCTGAGGACCTGCAAGGTAGATTATCTTTGCGTTTGAAGGGATAGCGCCTTCCTTGTCGAGGTCGAGCTCCTGAACGTCGTAGTCGTTGGACTTCAGCTGTCTTGCGTAGGTCTCAAGGCTGCCTGTGATTGATTTTTCGCCGTGGCCTGTGAGGAAGTAAATGCCCGGGAGCGAACCGCTTGCACAGGTCGAGATAGCTGCTGCGATAAGTTCCTCGCCTGCGTACTGGCGCACACCGTCGGTGCCCTGCTGGAAGAACTTGGAATGACCTATCTTCTTGACGACGTTGTTGCACTTTATAAAGAGGTCGCCTCTTGCTGTGCCGATAGTACCTTCGGGGTCGAGCTCCTTTGCGAGAGCGGCATTTTCGTCAGGTTCAAAGCAGGTGAGAGTGATGTTGCTGCGCTCATCGAGCTGCTGAAGTGTGTGATAGAGAGGGAGAAGCTCGGAAGCGTCAGCTCTCTGGAATTTCTCCAGCTTGTAGAGAAAGTATATGTCGATATGCTTGTCTGATGTCTGTTCAAGAAGCTCCACAGTCTTTTCGCTGAGGGTGTACTTCTTGGCAGGTGTCATATCGAAGCCCTTGTCGTAGTAGCTTACGATGAGATTGATCGGTACGAATATCATGAGCACGAGTATAGCAAGCACGAATGCGATAGTGCCCGAGAAGTTGAGTTTTTTCTTGTTCATGTCGGCTTACCCCCTGTTCCAGCGTCTTTTCTCGATGGCGATGTAAGTCCATGCGAGGAAAACGATTATAGCTGAAGCGAAGAATACAAGGTCTGACAGGCGGATAAAGCCTTCTGAGAAGTATGCGAATCTTGGCTGTGCAGCGAATGAGTAGATAACTGACTGAAGCTTTGGATACTGCGAGATAAACGGAGTATTTGAGAAGTCGTCGATAAAGAGGAGAGCGAACATGACGACTTCGCCTATGATAGCGGCAAGTATTGCGCTTTCAGTGAGTGCGGAGATGAACATTCCGATAGCGATATACATTGTTCCCCAGCAGAAGATGCCTATGTAAGCGCATATGAGCTGGCTGACAACTACTTCGCCCTTCATTGCAGTTATGATCGGGAAGAAAGATGTGCCGACGAGCATGAATAAGTAGACTGTGATGTTTGCGAGAAATTTAGCGATTACGATCTTTGCCACGCTCACAGGAGATGTCATGAGCAGCACCTCGGTGCCGTTCTTTCTCTCGTCTGCGAAAGTCCTCATAGTGAGGATAGGCAGCAGGAATATGAAGTAGAGTATTACCGAATAGAACATCTCGGTGAATGAGAATGCCCATTTGTTAGTCTCTTCGATCTGAGCGATACCTGTTGAGAAGCTCAGTGAGAACAGCAGCATGAAAAGTGCTGATATTGCGTATGCAAAAGGAGTGTAGAAGAACGATTGCAGCTCCTTTTTATAAATAGGAAACATTTTACTTCTCCTCCTTTTCTGCGGTTGTTTTCTGTGACTCGTCGGGGGTCTCATCGAGAAGCTCCTGAAGTCCCGATTTTTTCACAGGACGGTTTATGAGCTCGATAAATACGCTTTCGAGGTTTGGCTTGTCGGTGTATATCTCAAGGATACTCAGACCGTGAGAGATACATTCGGACATGATATTGTCCCTGATCTTGTCGGAGTCGCCTTCGAGGGTGACTGTGAACGAGTAAACGCCGTCGCCGTCGCTGTCAACGGAGTTGATATTTGTAACACCGTCGGTCATGCCGATTATGGAAGCCGCCTTGTCCTGCTCGCCCTTTACCTTTATATGGAGAACGCGGGAAGCGGTGAATGATTTTTCAAGATTCTCGATAGTGTCGATAGCTCTTATCTCGCCCTTGTTGATGATGATAACGCGGTCGCACACAGCGCTTACCTCACTGAGAATATGTGAGCTGAAAATAACGGAGTGCTCTTTTTTGAGGTCTTTAATGATAGCGCGTACCTCTGCGACCTGATTGGGGTCAAGTCCGACCGTGGGCTCGTCGAGGATAAGGAACTTGGGATTGCCGAGGAGTGCCTGTGCGAAGCCTACACGCTGTTTATAGCCCTTTGACAGGTTGCGTATGAGTCTTCCTTCCATATCCTTGATCTTCAGCAGACCCATGACGCGCTCGATCTCGGATTTTCTTTTTCCCATCGGCACCTGTTTCAGACCTGCACAGAACGAAAGGTATTCCTTGACTTTCATGTCGGGGTATACAGGCGGAATCTCGGGGAGATAGCCGATGTTTTTCTTTGCTTTGACAGGCTCTTTGGTTATGTCCGAGCCGTAGATGGTGACTTTGCCGTCGGACATAGGCAGATAGCCTGCTATCATATTCATGGTAGTTGATTTTCCCGCACCGTTAGGGCCGAGAAAACCGAGGATCTCATTATCATTTATTGTAAAGCTTATATGATTGACGGCACGGTTATTGCCGTAATACTTCGTAAGATTATCAATAGTAATCATGAGGTTCTCCTTTCCGATCAGAGATCAAAAATATAGGTAAAAGTAGGTGCTATTATCTCATTATAGCATACTATTTTATTATCGCAGAATAATATTAACACAAAATGAACAAGAAATGAACAAAGTGTTAAATAAGCAAAAAGTGACTGGTTACAGCCGGCATTTTCGGCAATAACTGACAGGTAAATATTATAGTCTATGTGTGTCTGTTTTGTGAAAGATTATTGTGGAGGAGATGAATGTTTGAGGCTTTTGTTTCTGAAAGAAATTTGTTCATATTTTGTTAATAGATGCGGATTTATGGCGATTTTATGGGTAGACAAAATGTACAAAAAAGAATTTGCTATTGTGTGCATTGCACCGAAAATGACTTTGAGCATCTGTGAAAACAACTCAAACTGTTGACACACTATGAAACGTGGGATATAATAATCATGAAAATAGTTTGAGAATTGTGTGTAGTCTGCGTGAAAATACACACATTGTACGAAGTATTTTCGTATGCGCTCCCAAAGTCAATGCTTTAGGGGGCAATTATCCATTTTAACCACTATATTATTATGAGAGGGGTAAAAACAAATGATAAGCAAAAAGAATAAGGCTCTCGCAGCTGGCGTTCTTGCAGCTGCAATGTCAGCAGTATCTGTAATGCCTGCAATGGCTTCAGCAGCTACTAAGTCATCTTTCGCTACAGAAAAGTCTTACGCTGAAATGTTCTCATCTCTTTATGACGATGTTGTAACAAACGGCCAGGAAAACGGCTACCTCAGCAAGCAGACAAACGGTTCAGGTTTTGGTATTCCTTACCATTCAGTAGAAACATTCATCGTAGAGGCTCCTGACTACGGTCACGAGACAACTTCAGAAGCTATGTCATACATCGTATGGATGGCTGCTATGCACGATGTTCTCGCTGAAAAAGGTGTTATCTCAGGCTCTAAGGGCGACCTCAAGAAGGCTTGGAACACAATGGAAGCCATGATCCCTGGTTGGTCAGAGGCTTCAGGCAGATCTGATATCAAGTATGAGACACTCTGGAAGCAGAACAAGCTCGAAGCTGACGTTTCAGAAGAGTGTGACGAGCCAAGCGATTATCCTGCTTCACAGCCTAACGTAAAGGCTCCAAGCCCGATATTCGATACATTCAAGTCTGCTTACAGCAGCGATAAGGGCTACTATCTTATGAACTGGCTCGCTGACGTTGATGACTGGTATGGCTTCAGCAAGGGCACAACCGGCGAAGGCAAGTTCACATTTATCAATACATTCCAGAGAGGTGAGCAGGAGTCTTGTTTCGAGACTGTTCCGGCTCCTTGTCTTGAAGAACTTAAATGGGGTATGAAGAGCACCGATAAGGATAACGGTAACGGTATCAAGGCTATCTTCAACGGTAAGGATAAGGTTCCTCCGCAGTACTCCTTCACAAACGCTCCTGACGCTGAGGATCGTGCTATTCAGGCTGTTTACTTTGCTAACCAGTACAATGCTGGCGATTCAACTATCTCTGCTCTTGCAGGTAAGATGGGTGACCAGTGCCGTAACGATATGTTCGATAAGTACTACAAGGAGATCTCTGCTACTGTAGGTCTTAGAGATCCTGCTGCTTCAGGCAACAAGTCTCAGCACTACCTCATGGCTTGGTACACTGCTTGGGGCGGAGCTCTCACAGCTTCTTACGGTGACTACGGCTGGGCATGGCAGATCGGATGCTCACATTCACATCAGTTCTATCAGAACCCACTCGCTGCTTACGGTCTTATCTATGACTCAGCTATCAACGGCGGTATGAAGGCAAGCGGCGCTACAGAGGACTATAAGGAGTCTCTCAAGCGTCAGGTTGAAATGTACCTCTGGCTCCAGTCAAAGCAGGGCCCATTCGCAGGCGGTTGTACAAACAGCTGGAGAGGTCGTTACGAGACATATCCTTCAGGTCATGCTACTTTCTATGATATGGCTTATGTTGCACACCCTGTATATGCTGACCCAGGTTCTAACCACTGGATCGGTAACCAGGTATGGTCAACACAGCGTCTTGCTGAGCTTTACTACTATGTAGTATCTAACGGCGGCGACAAGACAGGTCAGACATACGGCGGTCTCAAGCTCGACGAAGCTCTCGATGCACTTCTTAAGAGATGGATAGGCTGGTTCGAGGAGAATACTAAGTTCGGTTATGAGGACGAGTACGGCGTTAAGCACACATACGCTATCCCATCAACTCTCGACTGGGGTTCAAAGGATACAGACTACAGCTGCACACCTGATACATGGACAGGTACTTACAGTGCTACAGGCAACCAGAAGCTTGAGTGTAAGATCGGCGGTTACGGTCAGGGAGACGTTGGATGCGTATCCTCACTCTGTAATACACTTATCTACTATGCAAAGGCTAAGGGCGTAGATCCTTCATTCGCTACTAAGGAAGGTACATCTGTTGAGGAGAAGGCTCTCTACCTCGCTAACAGACTCCTTTCATACCAGTACCTCGAAGGCCGTGACAAGATCGGTATCACATTTACTGATACAAACGGAAGCCTCGACAGAGTATTCAAGGAGAAGGTTTATATCCCTGATTACTATTCAGGCGAAATGCCAGATGGTTCTAAGCTTGAGCCAGGTAATTCTACATTCTCATCAATCCGTAAGAGCTACGAGAAGGATGAAATGTGGCAGGAAGCTAAGAAGTACTACGAGGGCAAGGGCGAAGATACCAACGGCGACGGCAAGGTTGATATCAAGGACTACCAGTTCCAGTATCACAGATTCTGGCACGCTGGTGATGCTGTTGTTGCTTATGGTACAATGGCACTCCTCTTCCCAGAGGTTAAGCCTTTTGATGAGCTTCCAAAGCCTACAGGCGAAGATCCAACAGATCCAGATGTAAAGGCTACACTCTGGGGCGATGCAACTTGCAACGATAAGGTTGATATGGCTGACGTTGTTCTTATCATGCAGTCACAGGCTAACCCTAACAAGTATGGTCTCGGCGGAACAGATGCTACTGCTATC
>NZ_JAILNU010000070.1 GCF_024691275.1 Ruminococcus sp.
CCTTCGTTCTTAATATGAACTGCAGCTCATCTTACCGCATCGACTCGACCATGAATAATGATTAGTGGCTCATTATTTTTTTATCAAAACCGGCTCACTTTTTTATTAGCGCTGTGGCTCAGTTTTTTATTGACAAAGGCATTTTTATCGTCATATCAAAACTCTACAACCTGATCTATTTCCGCCATAAGCTCCTCGGTGAGCTTGAGTGCTGCGATGATCTTCTTGTAATGCTCAATGTTCTCGGCGGAGAGCATTGTTTTCTTGCGGTCTTTGAGCCACTTCTGCAACGGCTGATAACCGCCGATGTACTGCTCCCACTGTGCCTGCGGTACGTTGTCGAAATACTGCGTTTTGCTGATGTACACCCTGCCGTTCTTGTATTCGGGCTTGACGACCTCGTTTGTGCCAGCTCCGATGAAGCTGTAAGCTGCGGTGTCAAACTCGGTCTGCATCAGGTGGCATTCTCTTAGCTTACCGCCGATCTCGACCAGTTTCCAGAATGTATCCTGATCTGTCGGGTACGGTACACGGGGAAAGTCGATTTTCAGGAACTCCTTGTATTTCTCACGGTATTGAGGAGAGTGAAGAACAGCATAGATATAGTCAAGTAAATCGACTGGTGTAAATACAGCTTTATCACACCATTGCTCAGAAAACTGTAATCCAAGTTTTTCTTCAATAATATGCACTATGTCAGTTTTCAGATTCGGACGTTTTATCTCCTTGCCAAAATCTGTATCATACAAGTATAGAGGACAAACAATAGGTATACCTTTGTTGCTATAATGGAAACGGTTATCAACCAAACAAGTGCTTACGCTTACATGAGACCAATTGTCTGTCACAGCCTGACGAGGAATAACAAGCGCTATATTGGGCTTCAGCATATTATAGAAAATATTTTCTCTGCCCCAATCGACCATGAGATTTGAATAGTATATGAAACGAGTGTCAAAAGGTCGATAGTCAATTTTTTGAATCATATCATCATGTTTGAAATCGGCGATTTGTTTTCTTGCTGTACTTAACTTCCATCCTCGTGTATCTCCAGGCAAATACTTCTGAGAGGATCTATTTCCGAAGAATTCTTCTCTGACTATACTATCAGAAATACTTAAATCTGAAAATCGCTTTATTCTGTCAAGCAGAGTATCGTAAGAGGCGTTGATAACTAAATCATCACGAGCTGATACTACACCAGTTACGTTTTGAAGAAACAAGTCACTAAGACTAAATCCTGATGAATATGTATCCGAATTGCTGATATCCTTTGGCACAAAAAAGAAATAAGGTTCAACAGGCTCTATCTGCATATATGAAACGCTGCAATTATTCAAGTTATTGTATTTTGTGTTCCTTGTACCATACATATCGCTATGGAAGACGTCTGTGCAATTCTTTTTAGAATTCGTCTTTTTGACAAAAATGTTTATTGAGACTCCTTGCATAATATCGAAGACATTTTCGTCCCTTTCACCATTTGGAGCGATTTCCTTACGCATTACATTACCATGAAGATCAACGATATAAATTATGTCAAATGTTTCTAATAAATGATGTCGCATACATCTGAATGTTGGATTGTCCAAAAAAGCATGGTTATTGATGAATGCAAGAATACCATCACAATGTTCAGATATTATTTTTTCACACAGCCTTATAAACTTTACATAATCATCGTTAAGCCAATGCTTACGTTCATTAAAGTATACTCCGTCTATGTATTTATAATCATTTATAAGATTTGAGATAAACTCATTATTGTTTGATGATATGCCGGAGTATGGTGGATTACCGATAATCACGTTAATACCGTTATTCTTCTTCGCCTGATTCGCTTCAATTGACTCAAACGCCAGCGGATCGTTGTCAAACAGTGTCATCTGAAAATCGTCCTTGCCTGCTTCTTCAAGAGAATTGGTCAGGAAAACATTCAAACGGTGATCGCCGCCGAAATCATAGCCCGTATCTTTCAACACCATAGCGAGCTTCATGTGTGCCACTGCATACGGCGCCATCATCAGCTCAAAGCCGTTCAGACGGGGCAGCAGGTGCTTCGGGACATACTCGTTCCACGCCTTTTTGATCTGCTCCTCGCTCTCGCCCTTGTGCTTTGCTCTGAAATTGTCGTATATCTGCAATATCGTCTGCCGCAGGAAAGTTCCGGTTCCTGTTGCGGGATCGAGTATCTGAACCTTCGGCACTTCCTTTGTATCCTCGGTCATGCCCTGACCCCTGATCTTTTCACGCATATACTTCACGGTCTTGGTCTCTTCCGATGCAAGACCGTCCGCAAGCCCGAACTCCGTTTTCAGAATGCTGTCAACCGCCCTAACAATGAAATTGACTACAGGCTGCGGCGTATAGTAAACGCCTCTCTGCACTTTCTGTGCCTTATCGTATGCAGTCAGGAACTCCTCATAGAAATGGATAACAGGATCTTCACGACCGCCGCCCGTCTGACGGTTAAAGTCTTTCAGGATAAGGTCTGCCTTTGTCAATAAAAAACTGAGCCACAGCGCTAATAAAAAAGTGAGCCGGTTTTGATAAAAAAATAATGAGCCACTAATCATTATTCATGGTCGAGTCGATGCGGTAAGATGAGCTGCAGTTCATATTAAGAACGAA
>NZ_JAILNU010000071.1 GCF_024691275.1 Ruminococcus sp.
GGCATAAAAAAACAGCTCCTGACGGTACATTCCGAAAGGAGCCTTATTGATTTCTTATCATTTTTTTATGGTAAACTTTCCGAACACACTGTCAGAAGCTTCAATGATCTCGGGTTTGACCTTCTTTTGCAGGATATCCCAGTTGGGTTTTCTGTCCGAGATATTATGTGCATCGCTTCCGAACACGATAGTCCTGCCGTCTTTTATGATGTTCTTTACCAGTTTCTTCTCGCTCCAGCTCGTAAACGCCTCATTATTGACCTGCATGATGCAGTCGGACGAAAGTATCTTTTCGAGCTGCTCCTTGCTGTAATACTCAAGGTAGCGGTGAACATGGGCAAGTATGATCTTCAGACCGTGCTCAGCGGAGATATTGTATATCTCCTCAGACATCCAGTCAACGTAATCGCGGTACGGAAGCTCCAGCATAATGAGCTTCGTTCCCTGAACAGCGAGTTTTTCTATATCCTTTACCTCTGAGAGCCCATTCTCAATTGCGACCTCAGCTCCCAGAAGCATATTTTTTATAGGCGACTTATCTTTGATGGCTTCAAACGCCTCCTGCCTCTTTTCGAGGAAACGTTCCACCGATCTTTCTCTGTGGCAGTAGAAATGCGGAGTAAATATCACTCTTTCAACGTTCTGTTCCTTCATGATATCGAGCATAGCAAGTGATGTTTCCACTTTATCCGCACCGTCGTCAATCCCCGGAAGTACATGGCAATGATATTCAGTAAGCATTATTTACCGCCTTTTTTACGTTTGTGGCTGTGAGAACTTTTTCCGCTGTGATGATGACTGCCGCTGCTCTTTTTCTTATCGGAAGGTGATGAGTTCTCCTTCTTAGACGCTGTATCACTCTTTCCGGAAGATGATGAGCTTTCCTTCTTAGGAGCTGTATCCTTCTTCTCATCGGTATCGCTGCTGTCATCTTCGTTCTCCTCGTGAGCTGTTCCGTAGCCGTAGCCATAGCCATAGCCGTAACCTTTTTTGTACTTATAGTACTTGTATTTGTACTTCGAGTAGTATTTTCCGCCATGCTTTGACTTGATATCATTCATGATAAAGCCGAGCATATTCATCTGAGAGAACTCTATCTTCTTCATGGCAGCATCAATATCGTCGGTAGTTGTTACACCGTAACGAACGACCATGATAATGCCTGAAACGTTCTTGGCAAGCTCCATAGAGTCTGTAACAACATTTACAGGAGGAGTATCAATAATAATAGTAGCGTACCGTTCGCTGAGCTTCTCAAGAATGGAAGTCATGCTTTCAGAAGCAAGAAGCTCCGAAGGGTTAGGCGGTATCGGGCCTGCTGTCATGACATCAAGATTATCCATAACATCTTTTGAGATACACTCATCAAGGTCTGCCATACGGCTGATCGCAGTTGAAAGACCCTTCTTGTTCTTCAGACCGAATATCTTGTGCTGAACGCACTTTCTGAGATCGGCATCGATAAGAAGTACCTTGTTTCCGCCCTGTGAAAGAGCGATAGCGATATTTGCCGAGGTAGTTGACTTACCGTCGCCGGGGTTTGTCGATGATACCGTGAAGATCTTCTTCTCAAACGGTGAAAGAGCGAACGATATATTTGTTCTTATGGATTTATAGCTTTCAACTACGGCGAAAGGAACGTCCTTATCCGTAAGTTTGACATACTTTGAATCGTTTTCGGCATTCTTTTTTCTGTCAGTGCCGAACTCTAATATCTCACCGATGATAGCCTTCTTAAAGCGGCTTCCCAGCCATCCTGATTCCTTGATGGTATTATCGAAGAAATCAATAAGGAATAGTATCACCATTACAAGGAAAGCAGCAGCAAGTCCGCCGATAGCTGTATTCTTCTTAACGTTCGGCGATACAGGAGTATTGTATACCTTTGCTGTGTCAATGGTATTTATCTGTCCTACACCAACAGCCTCGTCAAGATAGCTCGGAGCTACCTTTGCAACGATGTTGCAGATAGCTGCCGAGAGCTCTGCGTTCTTTGTAGTTGTGACAAGGTTCAGTGCACTGGTATCCGTAACAGATGATATAACCATGCACTCGCGTATTGAAGAAGGTGTGATCTTTCCGTTTACAACAGATAGACTCTCTGAAAGGATATTCTCATCAAAAGATGCCGAAAGCTTATCCCCTACAGCATTCATTACAGCATCATCTTTAAGAACTTCCATATATGTATTGATAAGCTGTTTTGAGTTGTTGATGTTATTGTAATTCAGGTCAGGGTTTTCGTTGAAAGATGTGTAGCTTTGTACATACATTGATATATGCGACGAATATTTGAGCGGCAGCACAAATTTTGAGTAGCAGAATGCACCTGCACCGCCGATAATCACCGCAAGTATTATAATCCATAGCTTGCTGATAAATAGCGAGAACAGGTCTTTAAGGTCAATCTCTTTTGAATCGTTATTCACTGTCATTACCCCCGTATTTGACATATTACCTTGCTGAGAGTTCGCAAAGTTTGTATTATTTTTCTTAAATATTACAATAAGTAATATTTATTTCATGTGTCTGCTTATATTATATATTATACAGTTATATTGTGTCAAGCATAAATAAAAAGCGGCATATTATTTTGTTAACATCTAACAGTTTGTCAGCTTAAACCATTAAAAATGTCCAACCATTTGTTGAAAGCAGCCGTAATATGATTCCTATTTACTTCATAAATTATTCAAATTTCCATAACAATCTCACAATAACCGCTTTTGCCTGTTTTTAGCATCAATCTCAGCTCATCAGCCTTTTCGGAAAAATTCTTTTTTTCACTCATAAAATTATTTTTACCAGCCTTATGACATTTCAGGTCTGCTCATTTCTATACAGGTCGTTATATTTCTAACAAGCAATAAAGCAAATATGTTCACTTAAAAGCGTACTTATAAAAAGTAAGAAGAATGCAGGTCAGCCACTTGAAAATCGCGGCGCAATAGGTTATAATAGTTATGTAATATCGTTAAACAGCACCACCTCAAGTGAAGTGGTGCTTTGCTGTCTCTCTTGATCGTCGGAGCTATCAAAAAAATTTTTGAGATATTTGAAATATCAGTTTCTTAATGTTGTCTTTATATACAGAGGACCTCACGAAAGGAGGGCTGAAACCTTGAACGACGCGTCAATCATACAATTGTTTTTTGAAAGAAACGAACAGGCAGTTGAAGAAATGAAAAACAGCTATGAAAGGCTTTGCTTCTACATTGCCGGAAATATCCTGTCACAGAAAGAAGATCAGGAAGAATGCGTGAATTCTGCCTACATGGACGTGTGGAGCTCAATACCGCCGAATAAGCCTGATAATCTGAAAACATATCTGTGCAGGCTGGTGAAGAACTGCGCACTGAACCGAAAAAAATACAATACCGCTGCGAAAAGAAATTCGGATTTTTCAGTTTCCCTTGATGAGCTTGCAGAATGTATCCCCGACGGAAAAAGCATTGATGAAAGAATATCCGACGAACAGCTCGGAAAAATCATCAGCAGCTTCCTGAGAACTCAGCCCGAAAAATACCGAAAGGTATTTGTGAGGCGATACTGGTATTCCGAAACTGTAGAGGATATTGCACGTTTTTATGGTATGAATGCAAAAACAGCTGCAACTTATCTTTTCAGAATGCGAAAAAAATTAAAAGCATTTTTGCAGAAAGAAGGTTATATAGATGAGTGATCTGAAATTATACAAAGGCATCAATAATATCGACGATGATCTCATTGAAGAAGCTGACCGCAAGCAAAAGCCCATCGTACATCACTGCTATGCGATCGCAGCTTCCGCAGCGGCAATATTCATTGCAGCAGGTGCTACCGGCATCTTCCATACCGGCTGTCCCGACAGAGATCATTCGGTTTATAACAATAATGTTATCTCCGACAATAGCGTAACTACAGCATCTGCAATACCTGAAAAAAGCAGCCTGACTTCCACTCAGACAACAGCTGCAAGTGCGAATAAGACTGCTGCCTCAGAAAAGCCCTCCGTTTCTTATTCAAAAACAAACACGATTCTAACAACAGTTGCATCTGTCAGCACAGAACCTGCAGCAACAACTGTAAACCTCGACAGTTCTGATCCAAAGAACTACGACTTTGAATATGAAGGGAGTATTATTATGAAAAAATATGCCGCATTACTGAGCTCACTGCTCATACTTTCAAACGGAACAGCTGCACACGCACAGCAGCCCACATATATGCCTAAGAACGAAGATATCCAATTTGCTGAAAGAGCAAAGGATTTTATCGAAAAATATGATCTTGATCTCGACCTTAACTGCGACGGAAAGTTTGATATTTTTGACCTTTATGCCTTTTATCGTGCAGAAACCAGCAGCAGACCAAGACAGATAGTCGGAACAACAGTCGGAACGATACCTGATTATATTATGGAAAAATACAATGATATCCCCAAGGTCTATACAGTTGAAGAAACTAACGACAAATTTGAGTATACTTTAGACACAACAATGTTAACGGAATATTATTTGACCTATTATAACGATTTAAAACTTGATTATTACGAGCCTGAGTTCTATATCGCCAACTGCCCTGACGATTATCAGGACGACTTCCCTTACGATTTTATCAGACAGGACGACAAATCGTGGAGTATGTGGGATTTCCAGAAAACAATGTATATAAAACAGGAAAGCGACGGAAGCTACAGATTCTACAATGAGGACGACGCAAAGGCTGCCTTAAAGAATATGGATTCCTACCATACGAGCTACGCAATGCGATATATGAAAAATCTGAAGGTATCGCCGATACACGAATTCATCTCTAAACTCAGATTCAGTTCTCACTACACAAGCGCGGACTATCCGCTTATGAAAGAGTTTGTTGAAAACGGATATGCAGATACTGATATCAATTCCGACGGTGTCTTTGATTTTGAGGACATCATCAAGATAGCTATATTTGCAGGCATACATATAGACTGCGAAAGAGAAACATTTATAGACCAGCTGTTTTACCCTGAAAGCAATGAATTCAGCAGCCATTACGGCAGCGAGTACTATCCTCATATTATAACCGAGGACGAATGGAACAAAGCTTTCACTTTCTGCGATACAGCAGCAAACTACTTCTATACCTCCTCTCCTACAATTTTAACTTATCTTACACAGTATTACCTGACATACAACGAAGTAGATCCAAAGTACTTTGACCCAATGTATTATGAGGAAAGAAACATCGCTCACTACAATGTCTACTCCTGTCCGCAAATGTTCTTCGGATATCTCGGAGATTATAAAGCTTTTTCGGAAAAGTACGGCCCGAACGCAACAGGAAATAATGAGCGTTCTCCTGAAGAAATAAAACGCTTTGACTTTACAAAAGATGAGATAGACGCTGCCTTCCCCGTATACTATAAAAAGGTCAAAACAGGCGTTCTTCCGAAACCTGATATCAACCTTGACGGAAAGATCGACGTTGCTGATTATAATATCCTGTACAATCTGAACTATGAGATCTGTATCCCATATAGCAACGACACTATAGCAACAATGATAAGAAATCATCCTGAATTGAACTTCGTTATCGGTATCTCACAGGAGACACGCGACAACTTCAATACAAATTTTGATTTCAACAATAACGGTATAAGCGGCGACAGTCTCGAAATAGACTGCATGATGATGTATATACTCAACGAGCTCAGTTCACAGTACGAAGATGAAAATATAATGAATAAGGCTATTGACAATTTCTATGTTGAACATCCTGAATTACAGTTCTATGAAATTTTCAACGAAAAACTTGAAGAGTTCCACAAAAAAAGAAATACAACACTTACAGATCCTGAAGCTACAGATGCTCCCGCAAATATCCTTGATTCTGTACAGGTACTGAAAAGCTACAGCAGTTTCCCGAAGGTCAATATGCTCAAAACATTAACCGGCGATGCAAACTGTGACGGAACAGTTGATCTTGCTGATTCTATAATTATAATGCAGTCACTTGCCAATCCTTCAAAATATGGCATAAACGGCAGCAATGGCAGTCATATTACCGACGAAGGCTGTCTTCGTGCAGACATTGACGGTGACGGTGTTACCAATATGGACGCTCTCACAATACAGAAATACCTGCTCGGATTATGCAGCATCTGATGATAATTTCGGATAATACGATAAATAACGGCACAGAAGATCTGTGCCGTTACTTTTTTAGTTCAGATTTTATGATACCGTGCCGTACTCTGCCTTAACTGTGAGATCCTTCATAGAAAGACCAACATTATTTGCTGTGCCTTCAACTATTGTTGCAATTCTTTTGACTGTCTCAGCCTTTGTGAATGCTTCCCTCTTACCCATAACAAATTCGCTTATCTGTACGAGATCGGCAACTGTCAGTTCACCGTCGCCGTTTACATCAGCTGCCTTGAGAGCTGTACCTTCAAGACCGCCGAGAATGCCCTTTCTTGCATATAATACGTCGAATATATCAACTGTTTCATCTCCGTTGATATCGCCCGGAATCACCTTTGCGGAATCAGGACCTTCTATTATTGTACCGTCAACTGCAGCGAAGAAATTGTCAACATAGAAATTTGTTGCAGGAGTATCATCGTCAGAGTCGCCTTCGGTTTCAACATATATAAGCGGACTCTTTGCACCCTCGGGTATCATGAAGCTTGTGTTCGCAAGCTGTGTCCACTCACCTTTTGCAACTTCCTTGGTGTCTGCTTTAACGTAATAGGTCTCATCGTCTGTGCCCGTATACTGGAGTGTAAGGTGAAACTTCGTCGAAGGCGCACCTTCTGTATATTTCACAATGGCTGATACGCTGTAGCTCTCGCCTGCTTTGAATTTATAGTTGAGTTTCTTTCCTACACCCTGCCATGAAGATGAGCGCTCCGAACAGTAAAGAGAACTTTCGCCCTCATATGCCTCGTCCTTGCTTACAGCAACAGTCGAACCGCCTCTGTCCGAGAAACCGTCAAGTTTTCCTTCAAATGTGCCCTTAAAGATGTATGTCTGGTCTGTCTGCGAAGAACTTGCACCTGCTCCGTCAAACTTCCACCAGTCAACGTTCATGAGGAATCCGTCGCCGCCGTTGAATACAAGGTAAAGGTCATGTTCACCGCTTGCACCTGCCACGTCACATGACACCTCTTCCCAGTTGTGCCAGCCGCCTGTTCCGCCGACTTTGAGGTTGCCTACAACAGGACCTGTCTTGCTGTCAAGGTGAAGTTCAATGTTGCCGCCGCTCTCCGCAGAAGCAACACACGCCGTGAATTTATCAGCACCTTCGCCGAAATCAACTCCTGCGACCTTGATATAAGAGCCCTTTTTGATATTGCCTATATTAACAGAGTTTGAATCATCTTTTTCGGTCTTGATACCTTCGCTCCAGCAGATAGTCTCTGCTTCGACTCTCTCAAACGGATTGAGCGGTTCAAGCTGATCGGGACCGTTATTGGTGAGCTTCACAACAGGGATAGTGCCGTCAGAATTATATGTAAATTCCTCACATGAAGCACTTCGATTATACGCACTTCCGCCGGGGATACCGTTCTTATGATAGAAGAAATACGAGTGATCCTTATAATCAATGATTCCGCCGTGTGTGGTGAAACAGTTGGAACCCTGCTGTATCACTCCGCGGTACGTCCATGGACCTGTGACAGACGGACCTGTCGCATAGCACTGGCTTTCACCGCCAAAACCGTCAACAAACGAAGCCCATACCAGATAGTAAAGCTTATCATGCTTATATATCCACGGACCTTCGCCGTAAGTTGTTCCCTTGTTACTGGAACCGAATTGCTTTGCGTTCATATCAAACTGCTTTATCTGACCGTCCAGCGTGACCATGTCTTCTTTCAGCTTGACATAATAGCACTTGGGGTTTCCGAACATGAGCCATGCCTGACCGTCGTCATCTATAATAACGGTAGGATCAATGTAGTCCCAGTTAGGGCCGCACAGAGGCTTTCCGTTCGGATCGCTGTAGGGACCCTCTGGCGAATCTGCAACTGCAACACCGATAGCTCTTCCGCCGCCGCTCTTGTTTGTGGTGGTGAAGTAGAAGTAGTATTTGCCGTTACGCTCGATACACTGTGAAGCCCATGCGTCATTCTTGTTGCACCACGAGAATGATGTATCTTCAAGTATCCTGCCGTGGTCTGTCCAGTTCTTCATATCCTTTGTTGAAAAGCACTGCCAGCCCGTCATGTAGTAGAAGTCGTTTTTTCCCTCACGGTCACAGCCCGTAAATACATACAGCTCATCGCCGAACACCACAGGGGCAGGATCGGGCGTAAATGATGTCTGTACGATCGGGTTTTCCGCATTCGTAACAGCAGGAGCTGCTGCGCTGAGAGTTACAGCTGTCAATGCTGCCATAGCAATTGCTGATAAAGTTTTTCTCATTCCAATTCTCCTCTTCAATAATATCTCCTGGGTGACTACAGTCCTCTATCTATAGTCGGTCAATATATATAATAAAATATTAGCACATATATTGAACAATTTCAATCCACATTTTTCAGGATTTAGTGGAAAAAATAAAGAATTTTTCCTGTAATATCATAAAATGTGCAGTTCACATATCACCTTATCATGATATCCTATCATAGCATTGGACAGAGCTGTCTGCGATCTTGTCAGGAAATCAGATCATGAGGGCAACAGTTATCGTAAGACGTATCGACGACTTGCCTCGGCTGATCGGTCATACCTAAGGAGATTCTCCGCACTGCTTAAAAAGCCAGAAAGGTTAATACAGACGGAAACACATTCAGGTATTTGTTCATCTGATTTTTTGATATACTGTTAACATTTTATTGTAAAAATCAGAATAGTCTTTGAACTGAAAATGTATCAAAAAATAACGGATTTTTGTTTAAATCGGATCAGAATTTGTATATATGCCTGTTTTACCACTTTTCATCATCTGATTATTAATAGGAGCATATTACACATAAATTGCACTAAAAGAATAAAATGTTAACATAATGCAAACTTTTTCTGAAGATTCTTTATTACAACTTGTATATAGTTGACACAAAAGGATTATTATGTTATAATATTTTATACCAATTGCATTGGCATAGATTTGATATTATATTATTACACTGACAGGATATTTTTCTCATTCGATGAAAGAAGTGATAAATTTGGCACAGAACAAGAAGCAAACCGATAATATAAATGATAAAAAACAGAAAAATGAGAAGAAAAAATCTCCTATGAACCCTATCCAGATCTTTCTGCTCAATTTTTTGACAGTAATTACAGTTCTCTGGCTTCTTTTCGGGTACGTTGTCGGCGTAATTAATGCTCCGAACAGCGATATGTCTCCGAACATAAAATCCTCAGACCTGCTGCTCTATTACAAACTCTATAAGAACTACCGCGCACAGGACGTTGTGGTCCTTGTAAAAAACGACACGACATATGTGGGAAGGATAGTTGCAGTAGGCGGTGACAGTGTGGATATATCAGATTCCGAAAGACTTATAGTCAACGGAAATATGGTCTCAGAACCTAATATATTCGGAGATACTCCGCGTTTTGAGGGATTTGTTCAGTATCCCGTTCAGCTCGGCGATAACGAGTATTTTATACTTTGCGATTCACGCGGCGGCTCAGAGGACAGCCGCTATTACGGTACAGTAAGTGCAGACGACATTCGAGGAAAGGTCATTTCTATAGTTAGAAGAAGCAACCTGTAAGAGAGGCGGAAGTATAAGATGAAATGGTATGAAAAAACTGCAAAATACGCAAATACTATTCTGATGATATTTGTTGCCTTTTTTGCCGCTGTTTTAATGATCTGCGGACTATATGTTCTCAATGATATCTTCTATGTTAACCGTACTTCATTCGTTTCATATGATCTTTTGAAATACCGACCTATCCCAACCATCGAAGAAAAAACATACACCTTCTCGGAACTGAAAGCTATAAATTCAGATACCGTAGGCTGGATAGAGATGTTCGATACAAATATCAATTATCCCGTTGTTCAGGGACGTAATAATCTTGAATACCTAAACAAAGATATTTTCGGATATAATACGCTGAGCGGTGCTATTTATCTTGCTGCCGAAAACAACAGTGATTTTGATGACTGGTACAATATCATTTATGGTCATCATATGGAGAACGGTGCGATGTTCAGCGATATCGAAAAGTATCTTGAGCCTGATTTCTTTAAATCGCACAGCGAAGGCATACTTCAGACAGTAAACGGTGATTTTAGTATAAAGGTGCTTGCTTGCATACACACAAACGCTTATGAAAATATCGTTTATCAGACACAGGACGATGAAGCGAACAAGTATCCACAGCTTTGCGAATATATCAAGGAACATTCCGCTGCTCATACAGATCTTCCTTCATCAATGGACAACTCAATGCTCCTCGGATTATCCACCTGTACAGATGCTACAACAGACGGAAGAATAGTTCTTTTTGCAAGCGTTCAGCCATGGAATACCGCTACAGACGGCAATGCGGCTGAGCGTATGACTCTGACAGACGATAAAGATGACGACGAACCGCAGAAATTAAAGGCAGAAGGTCACAAACTCGGCGTTGGAAAGTGGTCTTTCCTAAATCTTATGTGCGTATTATGTACATTTCTCACATTGCTGCCCACATGGGCTTTGAAACGAAAATTTGGACAATTCAGATATTCCAGAAAAATGATAAAAGAGCTGGAGGAAAGAAAAAAAGACAAAAATCAGTCAAAAAATGATATTCAAAAATCAGAGCAGTTTATCAGCGACCTTAATCACTTTATCAAAAAAGGCAGAATCGGTCTTATAGCCGAGCTTCTGGTGCTGATAATATCAGTTGCGGCGTTCCTTCTTACAGAAGACCTGAAGGGACGTATGGGTATACGTGATAAGTGGACAGGCGTTATGATACTTATCGCGGCAGCTGCACTGACTGTAGATTTCATTTGCCTGCGTTACAGAGGTAAACGTCCTGATGAGGAAACGATAAAAGCATCATAACTATTTAATATACTACTTATTTCACAATGGGGGGAGAAATATGAGTAGAATGAGATGCAGTGCTAAAACTAAGATCATAAGGCTGATCTCAGTCATTATCAGTACTGCTGTTGTTATATCGTTTATGCCCGACAATATGCTTGAAGCTTTTGCCATGAAGTTAAACGATAATGCTTCAGTAACGGATGAATCGTCGGAAGAACTGACCTATCAAACTATAAGTACATCACTTGGAGATGCTGATGAGACAATAACTCTTGATGGTCTTATGCCGACAAATGCAACTGTCAATGTTCAGAACAGTGATAACTTCTCAAAGGACAATCTCTGTGCCTATGACATCTCTGTCACTGACAGTAATGGTGAGGATTTCCAGCCGCAGAACGATTCGCCTATCAAAGTCGAGATAACCAATACCATCATAGGCGAGGCAGCTTTACAGGCAAAAAAGCTGCGTCTCTGGCATATAAACGATAACGGGATACGCGAGGAGATAAAGGATTTCAGCATCATCAAGGATTCCATAATCTTTGAAGCAACGGGATTCTCTGTATTTGAAGTGGATAACGGCGTCCCGCCCCTCAGGACATATTATTTTGAAATGCCCGGCGATCCATTTGAAAATACCGATTACAAGCCTTACTATTTCCCGACATCAAGCCCCGACGGCAGCGGAAGCTACAAGATGATCTGTCAGCAGACTATCAAGAACGGTGAAAAGCCAGTATTTCCGCAGCTTCCCGCTGATATTACAAGCCAGTATACATTCGTAGGCTGGTTTATCTACAATAACGGAACTCTTTCCGATACTCCTTTCGATTTCGATAACATTGATGAAGTAACACAGAATGAAGAACTGACATTAAGAGCAGTTTTCAAGTCATGCGTATACGCTATTTTCCACGACCAGTTCAACGGTTCTTCACAGAAATACCCTGTCACAGCAACAAGAAGAGGCGATCTTGTGAGCGGAACTGTGATAGATGTTTACGGAGATACTGTTGATGAATCAGCAGAAATATTTATCGGCGATCTGTCTATAACATACGATGACGAGACTCATGTCGAAAATGAACCTATGCAAATGGCTTTCAAGGGCTGGACTATCGTTCCCGAACAGTACCAGACAGTTACAGAGATCAAGAATTACGTAGATAATTATGCTCAGGTGATCCCGACAGATACAATAAAAATATCCAAAACTACCCGTCTTTACCCTGTGTTCGAGCCTATACGCTGGCTCGAATTCAACACCAATCAGGACGGTCCCGGTGCAACTGCGAACAGCTACGTTGGAGCTACCTACAAACCGCCTCTCTACTTCCCTGCTGAAGAAGGTTTCAGCTTTGAAGGACAGACTACGCCTATTTGCGCCGGTTATACGTTCGACGGCTGGTACACAGGTGACGGCGTAAAGGTAACAGACGGCGATCTCAATCTCGTTCAGTCACTTTCTACAGACAAACTGGAAGTCCGCAATAACAGACTCTATTACAAGGACGTTGAAGGACAGCCGAAAACTATCCAGTTCGATCTGTATGCAAAATGGATCCCGACAACTTCAAAGTATACTATCGTTATCTGGAAACAGAAAGATACAGACTCTCCTGACCTTGCAGCAGCAAATAAGAACTGGGTATTTGAGAGAAGTATCATGCTAAACGCACAGACAGGAACCAGTGTTTCTGTTCCCAACGAGTATAAAAATTACGGCGGAAGGACTATCACTGTAAACGAGAACGGCATACAGAGAACATACGATTTCAAAGGCTTTTCCTATGATACAGATAGAAATGCTATTGAAGATGCTGTAAAGACTGTCCGCGGCGACGGAAAAACCATACTCAACGTTTATTACAAAAGGAACTCTCATACATTTACTTTCAGAGATACAATTAATAGCGGTTTCACTTCTACTACTATTACAGTTCATACGGTTACTGCACTTTATGGTTCGGATATAAGCGGTATCTGGTCATTTGTCGGCAGTAACGGTGTAACTTATCCAAAATCGGATGTAAATACTTCATGGCAGCCTTCTGGTTCAAGCAATTATAAAGCTCGAATAACTCAGATGCTGCTCATGCCCGATGAGAATATCACTTTTACCCACACAACTTCAAATAATACCAAAAGAAAGTTCCATTACTATGTTGAAGCGCTGCCGGATTCCGAAAATACAAGGACTTACAGCGGAAGAGACTTCGTGCCTTATAATGACAATCTTGAAACTGTAGAAAACGACTTTAAAATGGTATACTACAATGACGATTTCTTTGAACTTGAAGGTTTTTCACGCTTTGCTATAGCTACAAAAAACAATGTAAACGTTACAAACTCTATATCAAACAACGGTGTAAACTGGAATAGCAGCTGGAACAGCGAACTGTATTTCTACTATACAAGAAACAGCTACGGTGCAGAGTTCATTGATTCGTTCAACAATGAAAAGCTTTGTGCCGACCAGACCATACTATTTGAGCAAAAACTAAATTCATTCGTTCCTGATGATCCTACTCCTCCAGAAGGCTATGAGTTTACAGGCTGGTATGCAGATCAGGCTTGCTCAACTCCTGTCGCATTTACCGAAGAACAGGCAGATCAATACCGAAGCAGCGGGATAAGCTTTCAGGACTATACCATTATGCCCTCTCATGCTCTGCGTGTATATGCAGGCTGGCAGACGCAGTGGTTCAAGATCGAGATAGACCCTAACGGTGGTGTGCTTACAGGTACTCAGGCTACATGGTTCTGGGAACCTTACAACGGTGACCCTATCGAGGAATATAAAACAGCGACCAGAAATTTCGAGGCAGACGTAAACGGTGAATACTACTATACCCTCAGAAACAGAGTATACTACGGACTTGGCGAAGAATGGGATCCTGAAGAGGATACTACCTACAAGAATCAGATCATCGACGAGCATTGTACCCGTGGTGCGTTCTATTCTACGGATATCTCACTCGCTACAAGTGCTATAAGATACAAAGAAGTTGATGGTGCATACCGTTATCTTGGCTGGTTCGAGGTAGACCCGATAACAGGCAAGGAAACTCCTTTTAATTTCGGAACGCGAGTTCTGAAAAATACTTACCTGAGATTGCACTGGAAACAGCTCGGTACATATTACATCAACTATGATGCGGGAATCGGAACTATAGATATGCAGGACAGCAACGAGCAGAATTTCGAGTTCCTCGATGCAGATGACTATACCGACCACGCAGATATCGTTGTTACCCGTGTTGCAAAAGCTCCTGAAGGCATGGTATTCATTGGCTGGAAGATACGCAATGACCCGTCAGGTATAATTTATTATCCCGGTCAGAGCTTTCAATTCGATTCAAGCTTTGCAACGTCTATTTCAGAGATGAACAACAACGGACAGGTAGTTACAAAGCGTACTATCCTTCTCGATGCTATTTACAAGGAACTTGAAAATGCAACGATCATATACGACGCAAACGGCGGTACAGTCGACAGCAGAGCTTTGACACACGGCGGCGGTCAGGACAGCAGCAGACCTCCTGTCATACACACAGAAGGTACAGATCACCCGCTTACAACAAAGTACTCGATAAGAAACGAACAGCTCATAGTCAGCGATCTTATGAACAACTCCGCAGTAAGACTTGCGGACGGCATAGGATTTTCAAACCCGGGATATACATTCGTCGGCTGGAGCACAACTCCAAACGGCGAAGGCGGAAAATTCTTCAGGGCGGACAGTATAAATTGCTATGTTGACACCAATGAACCGCTCGTGCTTTACGCACAGTGGGAATTCCGCGTGTATTTCGACAAGAACAATATCAACGCTCCCGATAATACTATCGGCTGGGGCGGTGACTGGACAGGATCGGGATATTACTGGAGCGAATCACAGAAGAAATACTACATCTCTATGATACTGGGTCAAACTCTTGAACAGCCGATATATATTCCAAAGTCAAACAACGAAAATGAGATGTTCAGATACTGGTCAATCAGGAAGCAGACCTCTTCAGGAGTAATGGAAGCGCCTTTCGAATTTAATACACCTATAACACAGGCACTCGTAGACCAGTATGCAACTATATATACCAACAATTCGGGAACTGCAAATAAACAGCTCACATTGTTCGGATGCTGGGATGTACCGATCAGGATACCGATACACATCGTTGATACGACAAATGCCGAATGGGTCAAGCATGACGACTGGCTAAAGGAGGGTGTTTCATATATCACTCTCAGAAATGAGGAGATAGAGTTCATAACTCACGAGGACGCATTGGAGTACGCAGACGCAGCTAAAGTAAGCGGCAAGAAATACGCTTTCGCCTGCACAGCAGGCAACGGTGCAAGCGATTACCTGAATGTAACCGATGAAAGAAGTATAACTGCTATAAAATACGATGCGGAAGAAATGAAAGTCAAGGTAAAGTACGCAGGCGATGCTGCGTGGCATATCCTCGATACTTCGGACGAGTCGCCCGAGGCTGTATATCTTGTATATTATTCAGAAGAAAAGCAAGTACCCATAAGCTATAAAACGATATCTATAGAAGGTGGTATGTTGGATGTTTCGCCTATCAGCAGCAATGCTCCCACACAGGCGATAATATCAGATCCTGTCTATACTTTAGGCAGCAGCGTCACCAGACCTCTTGCATGGGCTACAAGCAATGCATATAATCCGAATTACTATTCGTTCTCAGTCGGAAACTTAAATGCTGCTGACTCATCGGGACTGCGTGTCATTACGGACTATTCCGACAATGATACTAACAGACCTTTTTTGCAGCTGAAAAATACATGGCAGGGCTTCAGCTATTCCGTTGACGGTATAGAACAGCACAACTTAGGCTATGATCTCCAGTTTTACGTTATTTACTACGAAGATCGCCCTACCGTTGTGAACCTTACGGAAAAGACTATAGGCCTGCCTGAAGATATGGACAAGGAGTTCAATTACACAGTTCATATCAATAAGGTCGAGCACAAAAGCGTGACCCGTTCTTACTATTACAAAAACGGCAAAAATTATACTGCTATCAACAATAATACCTACCAAACCGTAACGACAAATTCAGATATTGATACTGTCGGTCCTTCACAAAATATTACCCTTTCTGACGGACAGGCTGAATCATTCGTCCTCCTTTACAGCGAGCCTTCATCACATATATCCAAAGGTTATACCGATACAGGAAGGACTATAACAATAGGCATAAACACCTATCGTGTTTATTATCAGGAAGTAACCACTTCTCAGATAGCTCAGTATATCAATATCGAGCAAGCTGCTGAAACAGGATATGTCACTGAAAATGACGCTGCAAGCGGCGATCATGTTTACAACAGTTCATATGAAGCTACCAGCACTGCCAACCCTGTCACCATTACCTATATCAACAAACATCAGCTACCGAAACAGATCCACGTCGCTATTTCAAAAAACGGCATTATCACTCATAATGACGGACTCAGAACTGACAATGCAGGTATTTATGAGCACATTTTCGGCGATACATGGGATATTTCCGCTGTTGACCCATATCAGCTCATCAACGACTCTACGGGAAGATATATTTTTACAGCCGTTCTTGCAGGCAGTGAAAACAGCGAAAACATCGTCACACCTACAGTCGGTGCTTCAGGCATATCGTCACTCTCTTTCGGTGAAGTATCAGGCGGCGGTTACGGCTATTACTTCAACGGAGACAATACCAGACTTCTCGGCAGCAACGAAGTATACTTCGTTTATTATGAGCGCCCGACTATCAAATATATGCTCATATCACCAAAGACAGGTGAACTTATGCAGATAGACCCGCTCAACAAGAACGGTGAAGCTTTCAAGAGAAACGGCAATAACATTTTGCAGAATGAGATACTTCCCGTATCTTTGAGCAGCGAACTGCTTGTCTCACAGATCAGTACACCTGGTAATCCGTCATTTCTCATACCTGATCTTCTCGATCATAACGGCAAGAACTCTGTTCTTGACCTGTCTCAGATAGGAGTAAAGAACGAGAACGGAAATATAATAAGATACGACAATGAACAGGTATACCTTAAATATACCGACAATGGATTAAAATACCACTTTACCTCAACTGACGCGGCACAGGACTTTTATGACGAGCTTGTAGTCTATGCGATATACAGGATAAGAGGTTATTCACTCACCCTCAACAAGAACGTCCTTGGTGATACATCGGGCGGTCCGTCTGAGTACAGCTTCACCATTTCATCAGACGTTCTTAGCGACGGCGAATACTACATAGGCGGATACGGTGATGCGGAAACCATTACTGCGTCCGGCAACACGATCACGCTTAACGTTCACAGCGGCGACAGTGTAACGATCTACGGATTGCTGCAGGGCAACTATACCGTTACCGAAAATACGACCGGCTGCTTTGAGGTAAGTGCAAAGCTTAACGGCAATGTTGCCGCAATGAACGGAAAGAGTGTTTTGATTCACATTGATACTGATACGATATTGGATATTCTTAACCTTTATCCTATACCTGTAACGGGGGTAGCAGGAACAGGAAATGTATATCTTATCGCAGTAATAATGCTGCTTGCAACATTAGTCATGCGGCGTACTTTAAATCGAAAGGGGGCGTATATACGTGAAATGTCTCCGATTTAAATACCGCAGACTAAAACTGTATGCCAGGGATGAACCACCATAGGGGATCCTGTTTTTTCAAGGTAAAAGGGAAAAAAGATTGTAATTAATGAAAGGATGATATTAATGAAAAAAACTATGTTTAAAAAAATTACAGCTTCTATAACAGCTATAATGGCTTTAACAGCAATGGCACTGCCTACAGGAGCATCTGCCGTAAATTCACCTACTATAGATGCGCTTCCTGCACATAAGCTTGAAACATCAACCGCAAATGCGGAAATTGTAGTAAATAAGGACATAGTTTTGTACAATTCCGAAGGAAAGTTCATTTATGAACCGAATATCGTTTACAACTACGAGGTAAGCCCTGCGAATGTAACTAACGCAACTATCACTACTATCGACCGAGACGGCAATCCTGTAGTTCTGACTGTTCGTTCCGGAACTTTAGAGTCAATAACATCAATTGTTGACGGCGGCGATGACACAGCTCCAACAACAGCAGGAACTGCTGCGGTCAAGAATGGTACTATCACATTTGGTAAGGATAATACAACTACCAAGAGTACAAACTTGGAAGCAACACCTCCTGTTAATGTCAGCACTGACTATAAGTATACAAAAGGCATGACGATAAATATCAATGCTAACAAGATATATGATCCCGATAACGACGGCAATCAGGATAACGGTCCAGGTGTTTATCGTTATCTTATCGAAGATGTTACAACTGAGGCAACATATACAGCATCAGGAGTAACTGATGGCAAAGCAGCCAATAAGATATACCTCGATGTATATACTAAGTATAATACTGAGAGTAACGGACTTTTAATATACGGTTACGTATTACTTAAACAAACAGAAGACGGTGCAGATACAAGTATCGTATATGACAGTACAACAACGGACGAAACAGTCAAGATAGATGGTTTCGTAACCTCTTCCGAATGCATAAACGTATCCGAAAACACTGTAATGCCAGCCAATATGAAATCAGATTCATATCACACTTACAACTTAGTCGTTAAAAAGCAGGTTGCAGGTGACCTCGCTGACAAACAGCATAAGTTCCCGTTCGAGATAACGCTCAGCAACAGTTCTATTACAAATAGTGCTGACTTTGCTGTAAACAATAACGGTGGCACTCATACTCATCAGAGTTTTACAACAAATTCATGGGCATCTGCCAGCGCGTCAATTCCGGGAATTGATTTCAAACTGAAACATGGTGATATAATCAATATCATTGGTTTACCTACAGATACGAAAGTCGTTGTAAAAGAAACTAATGATTTAAGTGATATCTATGCAGTTTCCGCAGACGGAAACGGAACTGCGCTTTCATTAAAGAATTCCGACGGTTCCGTTACCGGTTCATCTATTCAGGTCGAGAAAAACGGTACAGCTGAGCTTGTAAACGGATTTGCTATCAATACTCTTTCACAGGCAGATAAGCTCACAGTAACAAATACACTGAGAGACGTATCCGTAACAGGTCTTATCTTCAGCATAGCACCATTTATATTCTTAACTGTTGCAGGTATCATTCTCTTCGCAGTATTCATGCACAATAAGAGAAAGAACAAGTCAGACAACATGATCTGATGAAGCGTAAAATAATTGCAGTCCCCTCCTGCCTGTCAGGAGGAGACTGCCCCACAAGGCGGTGAAAATATGTTAAGATCGGTAAGATTCTGGATAGCTGCGGTACTCGTTGTGACAGCGCTGATATGTACGATACAAAAGCCGGCAATGCTGCCCTCTCCGAGCAGCAGTAACGTGCAGCATCAGACCGTTGCAGCTCCGCATAAAGGATCTGCCGATCCGATCGCCTCCGAAACGGTCAATGTTTCTGATACCACTGCGGTATCGGAAACGACTGCCTCGGAGCTTAAAGAGTACGCCGCTTCTGTTCCCATTGTCTCGGAGCATAAAAAAATGGACATTTCCGACCGTGTAGACATACTTTCCGAAGAATACAAGGACTTTATCGGCTGGATCTACATTGCAGATTCAGACATAGATTATCCCATTGTTCAGGGAACGGATAATCAGTATTATCTCTACCATGCTCCCGACGGAACAGAAAATGAAGTAGGTTCGATCTTTCTGGATTATCAATGTGCCAGTGACTTTTCCGATAAGCAGAATATACTCTTCGGACATAATATGCAATCGGGAATGTTCGGCGATATCAGGTCGTTCAAAGAAAGGGAGAAATATGATTCACACCGATACGGCTGGATATTTATGAATGACCGCCGATACCGGATAGATTTTTATGCCCTTGCCATAGTCAACGCCTATGATCCTATGTTTGATCTGCCCGTTGACGGTGCAAAATGGCAGAAATGGATAAAGGACAACAGTATCTACTACACGGAAGGCATCATTTCAGACGACGATGTCTGCGTAGCCTTGTATACCTGCGCCTCTGACTTTGACGATGCAAGAGCGCTTTTTGTGGGGAAACTGGAAATGCTGAAATAAAGTCATACGATAAACGCATGACTGCATTATCCATGCCCTCCGAAAGCACAAAAATTTGCCATTGCAGTGCAAATATAGCACAAAGTACTCCCTGCATATCTTGCAGGGCTTTTTTATTGCGTTGAGCGCCTTGTCTGCGAAAAATTCGTGTTAAAAGTCTTTGGAAAAGGCTGCGGGGCAAACCTTTATGCGGAAAGGTTTGCCCCGTTAATTTCATGTAAATTTTCTATATGATCCCCACGCTTATGCCGATACGCTATTTTGTAAGAGTGGAGAATCAAGCTTAGATAAACAGATCAACTGAGCTTCCAGCTGTCAACGGAAGCCGAAGCGTTGAATAAGAAATAGAGATCATTCTTGCCGCTGAGATCCTTAACAGGTACGGTTATCTCCTGCATGGAGCCGCCTGCTGGTATTTCAGCATATGCAACTGCTGTGCCTGACGCACTGCCCTTGCAGACCTTTATGATACAGCCGTTCTTTGCAGATGCCTTGATAGTAAGGCTATTTGCACCGTTTTTGCAGTCTACGCCTGAAACACGATACCAGCTGCCCTTATTCGCCTGCACTATGGAATCACCGCTGCCGCTGATATTTATACCTCCCTGATGTGAGAAAGTAGCTGCACGGGAAGTTGTAAACGGATCAAAGGATTTGATCTGTGAAACGCCTGCTTTAGTACCCTTGACCGGCTGCATTGTACCGTCTGCGTTAACAGTTATCTTGTCAATATGAGTACTTCTGTAGCCGCCCTTTATGCCCATGCTGTCCTGAAGGTACTGCGCGTGATAGAACAGGTACAGCTGATCCTTGAACTTGAGAATAGTGTGATGATTGTTTCCGCCTGTACCGAAGAATGTCGAAATGCCCTTGAATACTTCACCCTTATAGGTAAAAGGTCCGAGAGGACTGTCGCTGACCATATAGTTGATAGCACCGTTTGTTATTCCGAGATTATTGCCGACTGTATTGAAATTAGAGCAGTAGCTGTAATAGTACTTGCCGTTGTACTTGTGGATACCGCTGTCCTCAAAGAGATACGGCGGATCAATAGTTACAGGTGTACCAACGATAGATGTCATATTGTCGCCCAGCTGAACAGCTCTTGCTGTCTTTGGATGTGCATTCTGATTGTTTGGTACACCGCCTCCGAAATAGAGGTATGCCTTTCCGTCGTCATCAACGAAAACGGCAGGATCAAACAGCCATGTTACATTATTGCAATTAGGAGTTGAACGTGAGATAAGTGCCTTTCCGATAGGGTCTCTCCACGGACCTGTAGGACTGTCAGCTTCCAGAACTGCGATACCATTGCCGCTGTTTGCAAAATAGATGAAGAACTTTTCTTTGCCATTTATTGTCTTGTGACAAGCTGTAGGTGCCCATGAATTACCGCCCCACTTGCAAAGTCCGTTCTTACCTGCTGCATTTATCAGACCGTGGTCTGTCCAGTTCACAAGATCGTCAGAGGAGATACAGCGCAGGCAATTTATCGTGTTGTAATCGTTTTCCTTGATATTGTTTCCGTTGTATATGAGATGATCGTCGGTCATGTAAATATAAACTCTTCCGTTGTACTCCATAACGCCGGGATCAGCGCCGAAATAACGGGAGATAAGCGGATTATGCTCGTTTTCTTTTTTATAGGATTTTTCGAGATTCACACTGCCGAACTTCTGAGCCATTGCCGAGAAATCTACCTGAGCTACAGGCTGAGTCGTAGTAGTCGTTGTCGTAGTCGTAGTTATCGGTGCGGTAACTGTCTTGATATTATTGGAATAGCTCTCAGGGAGCTTGTCGATCTTGCCTAAAAGAAAATTCTGTATAGCAAGAGAATCGTTTGCAGTGATACCGCCGCCTGCTTCGCTTACGTCAGCGTTATATGCACCGCCCTCGCTGAACTTGTACTTGTCCGGATTGGCGAGCACCTGCATGATGAAAACAACGTCGCTCATATCAACATCGCCGTCACAGTTAGCGTCGCCCCACTTTTTGACCTTGGAGTTAAGTAAGTTCCTGAGATCCTGTGCAGGCGCAGATGTTACAGTTGTTACAACAGGTGCAGTTGCAGTCGTAGTTGTAACTATCGGCTTAATTACGTCGATCTTCGTGCCGGACTTTGCAACGATAGCTTCGTCAATAGTAAAATCTTCCGTGCCCTCTTCTGTTTCAACATAGAGAATATATTCCGAACCCTCAGGAAGCTTGTAGTTCTGATTTGCAAGCTGTACGTATCCGCCTGAAGAACGTCCGTCAGCTATATGGGCGTACTTGGTCTTGTCAGAAGCGTCCTTGTACTGGAGAGACAGCATCATGTTGCCTGAGCCCGAAACAGCTACGCTGAAGCTGTAACTCTCCCCTGCCTTGAAAGTATAAGCATCGAGAGTTTTCTGAGCTCCGTTCCATGCCTTTGTTCTGTCTGATACTATCAGAGCCTTGCTGCCTGAGTAAGCTTTTCCGCCCACAGAAACGGCAGCATCGCCTCTTCCCTTCCAGTTATCAGTACCGCTTTCAAATGTGTCATGGTAGTAATAGCCGTTAGCATCAGGCTCAATAGGCTCGGAAGCTGCCAAAGTAATTCCCCACTGTGAATCATAAAGCGTCGGCTTGCTGCCTGCATCATCGTTCGTACTGCGTCCCGACACTTCCATGCCATCTGTCCCGTTTGTTCCGAGTCCTTCTTCGGTATGCAGACATACTCCGTCACCGTATTCAGACCGGCCGCCGTAAGATGTCTCAAAATCATTTGAGGCTGCATCCTGTACGTATGCCTGAAACGAAGACAACGGCAAACAATTAACCATCCCTGCACTTAATGCAAGCGCTGTTACAGCGCTCATAATTCTTTTTTTCATTAAGTATTACTCCTTTACCCCCGTACATAATATCCTCATATCCTCGCTACATACGGAGCTTCATTTAATTCCCCTATTTTTGAGGACCTTTTACGATCCTATGTATATAATCGAAGCTTTTAGTATAAATCAGACGAAAATTTGAATTTTTCTAAAAAAAATTTGTATGCAAGACTCATCATTCACTGTAAGTCCGCTAAGCTTGCGGCAGAAGCTTAATACTCTCGATCACTCGCCGCACTTTTATTAAAATTTTTCAAAATTCATATTGAATTGGCAGTAAAAATATGATACAATATCTTTGAATTAATATAGATTTATGCTTTAAATAATCAGAGATATGAAAAAGTCATAATGAAAGGGTGGACATCTTATGAAGTATTCAGTTGAAGATATAAAATTAGCATTTCATAATAACGAGTTGACCGCATATTATCAGCCACAGTATGATACAATTAACGGACAAATGACAAGTGCAGAAGCTCTCGTCAGATGTATAAAACCCGACGGAACAGTCATTTCACCTTCTTTCTTTATTCCTGTCGCTGAAGAATCCGACCTCATAACGGAAATTGACTGGTATGTCACAGAGATCGTATGCCAAACTCTTGTAAAGCAGAAGATGATGCCTCGGTTTCCGATTTCAGTAAACTACTCACGAAGGCATATCCGTGAAGAAAACTTTGCAGAAAAGCTCACAGCTATTGTTGACAAATACGACCTTCCGCATCAGTTGATCGAAGTGGAAATAACAGAATCAGCCATGATCGGCAATGAGGACAAGCTTCTTGATTGGATCATGTCTATAAGGAATTCAGGCTTTAAAGTAGCTATCGACGATTTCGGCAGCGGACTTTCTTCACTTCAGTTTGTTAAAGATGTTCCGGCAGATGTGCTTAAAATCGACAAATCTCTTCTTAGTCATAACTGTGAGGACGAGAAAGAACGCATAGTTCTGGAGAGTATTTTCACATTTGCACACAGATTAAATATAAACACTGTTGCCGAAGGCGTTGAAACAAAGGAACAGCTTGGCTTCCTGAGAAGCTGTGACTGTAACAGGATACAAGGATATCTTTATGCCCGACCTATGTCGGAAGAAAAATATATCAAGCTTTGTTGTGAACATAAAGTCGTTGAAGAAGCGACGGATATCCTGCAATCGCAAAGTGCAGCAGGTGCAATGAGCCTTCTTATCAATGCCATATTCAAGAGGTATCCGCTTGTCATTTTTACAAATCTAACAAGGAACTCTTTCTATATGATGGCATATGATAATTTCACATCTACCTCATGTCCGTCTGCCGGCATATTTGATGAACTGATCGTTCACGGCGCAAATAGTATGCATCCTGATGACAGAGAGAAATTTGCTGCGACATTTAACAGAACAAAACTTATAGAGGACTATAATTCAGGAATCCGGACACTAAGACTTATAACCCGTCAGCTTGGTGATGATGGCATATACAGACGAGTAGAAACAGTTGATTACTTTGTAAAGAGCAATTACTCAGATGATGTACTTGCTATCACACTCTGTGAAAATCTGCCTGACGATCAGGAAACCATTGAAGCAATTAACGCTGATATTAAAAATATCACGGAAACACACGTCGATGAGATCATGGAAGTAATAAAGAAACATCTATGTTTAAATAATCTTCTTTGATATATTGTCAGTAATTTTCATAATAAGAACGAACTAAAAACAGCTCCTCATGGTTTAATGGATATGAAATGAAAAATAAAGCCTGAAATAACAGCTTTGCCACTTATACCGCATTTTCAAGCAAAAAATATTATGTAACAAAAAGCTCTCACAGCCGAAACTGTGGGAGCCTTATTGCTTTTCGTATGTTGACATCAGTATCGTTTTGTGTTAAAATAAATATATATCAAGAAATACGGAGGTGAATCAAGTGGCTAACAGTGACAGTTGCGGGACTGGCGGGCGTAAACAGTATCAATTCAAACGCAGCGGGACTGTTGTTAGTTCCGCTTGATCGTGCTACGCTTGAATAAATGATAGTTGTTTCCCGTATGTGACCTGCTCAGCTCATATACGGGCTTTTTATGCCCATTTGTCCCTTCTGCTTATTTTTAGATCAGGAGGATTAAAGAATGGATAATAGGGAGATTTTACATACAGCAGAAACAGCGGTCAAACCGGATTACACTGCTGAAATCACAGAAATACTTCGCAGCAACGCTACTCCGAAAAAGCTGATGTATAAGCTTGAAGATTATCATGCTAACGATATTGCTGACGTTCTGTCAACGCTCTCGGAAAAAGAAAGAAAAAAATTCTATCGTATCAGCAGTACAGATATGCTTGCTGAGATATTTGAATTCTTTGATGAAGAAAACGCCGGCATTTATCTTAAAGAGATGGATGTCCGTAAAGCCGCAGCTGTTGTTTCAAAACTGGATACAGATACTGCTGTTGAAATACTCAGGTCGATCGGAAAAGAAAAACGCAGCTTAATAATTGATGCAGTTGATCTTGATGTTCAAAAAGAGATCAAATTGATCGCTTCATTTGATGAAGATGAGATAGGCAGCAGAATGACAACAAATTGCATCATAATCCATGATAATATGTCTATCAAAGAAGCAATGAATGAGCTTGTGCGTCAGGCTGCCGAAAACGACAATATTGCAACTCTTTTTGTTGTAGATGATGATGATGAATATAACGGTGCAATTGATTTGAAGGATCTTATTACTGCACGCAGCGGAAAGCCTTTGTCCAGTATTATTGCAACTTCTTTCCCATATGTATATGCAAATGAGCAGACCTCTGATTGTATTGAAAAACTTAAGGATTATTCTGAAAATATCATTCCTGTTTTGGACGAGAGTAACAAGCTTCTCGGCGTTATTACAGCACGGAACATAATTGAAGCTGTTGATGACGAAATGGGTGAGGATTATGCAAGGCTTGCAGGTCTTACCGCAGAAGAAGATCTGAACGAAACACTTTTGCAAAGTATGAAAAAACGTTTGCCATGGTTATTGACGCTCCTTGTGCTTGGTATTGGCGTATCAACTGTTGTAGGCGTGTTTGAAAAGGTCGTTGCACAGTTGACTCTCATAATGGCATTTCAATCTTTGATACTCGATATGGCAGGTAATGTCGGAACACAGTCTCTTGCTGTGACTATTCGTGTTATGACGGACGAAAACCTATCTTTCAAACAAAAAATGCATTTGGTAATAAAAGAGATAAAGATCGGTTTGTGTAACGGTTTTCTTCTTGGAATATTGTCGTTTATTGTAATCGGTCTATATATAGCAATATTCAAAGGGAAAGATATGTTGTTTTCATTTGCAGTGTCAGGATGTATAGGTATTTCGCTTATGATCGCTATGCTTATTTCCAGTGCCGTCGGTACGTTAATACCTCTTTTCTTCAAAAAAATCAAAGTTGATCCCGCTGTTGCTTCTGGTCCGCTTATTACAACGGTCAATGATCTTGTTGCCGTAGTTTCTTATTATGGAATCAGCTGGATCTTACTGCTGAATACTCTTCATCTGGAATAATTTTATTGCACAGGGAATTGTCAGGAAATGTGCTGTCAGAGGGGCAATTTTTGAAGAATAATCAAAAACAGAAGACGGATATAAACAGTATAAAACAGCGTTTTTTCAGCTGCTCTTTTGGATATCACTTTTATGCTGATTGATAGGATAGTTGAATGTAAGCTTGATTATACATAATGCAATATTATTAACATTGTGTGAACGAATTTCACAAAATTTCACTTATTGTGATATCGAATTCATTGACATTTAAATATATTTATGCTATACTATCCATGCTGCAGCATTATACTAACTAAGGAGAATTAAAACATTACCTTAAAAACCAATTCAAAAAAAGTTATCGCATCTTTAATGGCACTTTCAATAGTAGCATCAGGTGTACTTTCAACAGAAACAAGTGTATTCAGCAAAATAGTGCAGACAAATATTATTTCTGCTTCAGCTGCTATCAGTTACGGTGACTGGGAGTATGAAGTAAACGTTTTAGATCCACATACTGTAACGCTTACCAAATATAATGGAAACGACGAGTATGTCTTTATCCCTGAAAATATTGACGGTCATACTGTAACTAAGCTTGGCGAAGGATTGTTTCAAGGCAATACAATTATTACAAGAGTAGCTATTCCTCAGGCTGTAGATAAAATAGGCGATTATGCTTTTGCAAACACGCCCAATTTAGAATCAGTATCTTTGTCCACAGTACTTGATGAAATAGGAGATCACGCATTTTTCAATTCAGGTATTTCTAATATTTTAATACCATCTGCTAATGTAATTGGCTGTAATGCATTTGAAAACTGCGTTAATTTGAAATCAATCAAATTACCTAATAATCTTGAAACATTAGAATATAGAGCATTTTATGGATGCAATAGCCTTGAATCCGTATCTATCCCTGCATCAGTTACTTGGCTTGGAAGTGAAGCATTTGCCAATTGTACAAGTTTAAAACAAGCTACTTTCAAAAAATATCCTGACCATTTAACAGGAAATATATTCGCAAACTGTACTGCTCTTGAAAATATAAATTACCATAATGATGATAAGAGATTTGTTCATGATATTATCTATACAGGAATGATAGAAGGATGCCCAAATTTCAAGAAAGTCAACAATGAGAATATTGTAACTTACGAAAGCCATAGATATAATCCTTATTCTAAACCAATAATGAGAGAAGATTTCATGGAAGAAGTAATGAAGGATTTTGTGTATGTTGATGAACATAGAATAAGTTTCTTTGAAGAATATCTTAAAGGAACAATAGCGTACATTGCAGGTACTAATACACATATTATTGGTAGTTCAACCGTTTTGACAACAACTCAGAAGATTAAAGCGCTGCATGATTGGGTATGCAACAATGTTGATTATGCATATGATTCAAATCATGAACCCGATCTGTCTTGGGAAAACGCTTCTGATTCTACAGTATTTTTACAAAAATTTGCTATTTGCGAGGGCTATGCAAGAGCATTGACACTCCTTCTCCGCGAGGCAGGCATTGAGGCATACTTCGTACATAATCCTGGCGTACATGCATGGTGTATGGTAAAAATTGGCGATTATTATTTCCATGTTGATGCCTGTCATGATGATACTGATTCGGGACCATATTATGGTTATTTTCTTGTATCCGATAAGGATGTCAATACGGGCAATTCACACAGTAAATGGGAAATCGCATCCCCATGGAATTCCAGAATAGATTATACTTTACCACAAACGCCTATTTGTGAGCGCTCATTAGGTGATGTCTATAAAGATAAAAACAATCGAATTGATAGTAAAGACGTTCAGCTTATCATGGATTATATTTCAAATACTGTACCAATGCCTGATCCTTCCAGTCTTGAATTCTTACTCGCAGATGTAAATTGTGACGGTAAGATAGATTTGAATGATGCAGATATAATTGATTCGTGGATTGATCCATTTGCATAATATGAAAATTTATACTTAATATATATCGCACTTAGCGATGTAATCCCCTTTGAGCAGACGCACTGAAATGTGTGAAAACTCTGAGGGGATTCTTTTGTCTTTCTTGGATTTTTTATTAAAGCGTGTATAATACCGATCTTTGAGGTTCAGTTTTCGGGATAGCAATAACTCATTTACTTCGTTGTTTCATGTTCCTAATAGATTTGTAAATATAAATATTTTATTATCCATAGCTACCGTCAGGCTGTATCATCCAAGCTGCCTTTGTCAATAAAAAACTGAGCCACAGCGCTAATAAAAAAGTGAGCCGGTTTTGATAAAAAAATAATGAGCCACTAATCATTATTCATGGTCGAGTCGATGCGGTAAGATGAGCTGCAGTTCATATTAAGAACGAAG
>NZ_JAILNU010000072.1 GCF_024691275.1 Ruminococcus sp.
CTTCGTTCTTAATATGAACTGCAGCTCATCTTACCGCATCGACTCGACCATGAATAATGATTAGTGGCTCATTATTTTTTTATCAAAACCGGCTCACTTTTTTATTAGCGCTGTGGCTCAGTTTTTTATTGACAAAGGCAAGCCGGAAGTTTTAGGAAAGGAGTTTGAGGAAGAACCCTTTTCAAAAGGGTTCTTCCTCAATATCTCACGTAAAAACTTCTGTATAAGCACCGAGCTTATTCTGCCGTGGCTTGATAATTTTGCCATAAAAGGCGGAAACAGCACCCCCAAGTGTGCTGTTCCCATGTATAATATTAACTATATCATTTATTTGAAAGCGTATCTCATAAATGTATAGAGATGTGGTTTAACACATTCTGCGCCGTGTCCGCCGCCTGGGATCGACTGATAAGCATGGTCAACGCCGTTTCTTGTAAGAATGTCGCTGTACTGCTTAGGGAATGTACCAACAACGGTGTCGTTTGTACCGCCTGTTATCATGAATACGCTTGGCTCAGGACCAACATCTCTGAACTTCATTTCGCTTTCCTTCATACAACCGGGATGCTGCATGAACATATCGCTGCCTGGAGTGATACCTGGTGCAGGGCAAGCGCCGCCTACATAACCAAAGAGGTCGGGACGCATAAGTCCGCAGTAGATAGCCTCACGACCGCCCATTGAGAAGCCGGTGATAGCTCTGTTTTCTCTGCCTGTCTTTACCGAGTAGTTCTCCTCGATGAAAGGAATGAGGCTGTCAGAGATATCGTAGAGGAAGTTGTCGTATTCAGCACAAGTCTGCTGATTGATGCCGCTTGGGCTGTTCATAGTCTTACTTGTGAACATATTAGGAGTTACAACGATGAATTCCTCAGCCTTGCCGCTGGACATAAGACCTGTCATGAGTTCCTGAACGCCCATGCCGTTTACCATATCGTTCTCGCTGCCCATAATACCGTGGAGAACGTACATTACGGGGTATTTCTTGCTTGAGCTGTAATTAGGAGGCAGGATAACGTTGCACTTCTTTGTTTTGCCCGTATATTTACACATATATGTCTTGTTCTCTACCTTGCACTGGCTGCTCTTTTCAACGCCGCCTGGTACGGAAGTAGGCATATCATTTCTGATAGCAGCATTGTAATTCTGACCTGATACAGGTTTGCTTGTAGTCGTGGTAGTAGTCTGAACAGGTTTTGTGGTAGTAGTTGTAGTTGTTGTAACTACAGGCTCTGTGAACTTGACATTCTCACCGAGAATGAACTTTTTGAGGAGAAGGAGATCGGCAACAGATACGCCGCCGTCACCGTTAACGTCTGCGTTTGCAGGAGCTTTCCCACCGCCTGACATAACGCCGAGAACGGCTTTTCTCATTTCGATAACGTCGAAAACATCGACCTTGCCGTCGTTATTGAGGTCACCCTGGATACCCTTTTTATCGGGCTGTGAAGGCTCGGAGGGATCCGTGGTCGATGAGCTGTCGATGCTTATGAGAGGCTTTGTGCCCTTAATTCCGCCGTAAGCGCCGTCAATGTAGAAGTCGATGAGATCATCGGGAGCTTCAACATAAAGAGTGAGGTTTTCTGCACCTTCAGGGATAGTGAAAGCGCTGTTCGAGAGATCGGTCCACTTGCCCTTTTCGACGGACTTCATAGCAACTTCATCATAATTTGTTTTTCCGGAAAGATCGTACTGAAGAGTGAGCTTGAGCGAAGCGGAATCTTTACTGTCCTGCATTACAGCAGCACCGAAGCTGTATGTTGAACCGCTCTTGAATGCATTGCTGTCGAGTGCGAGCTCAACGCCGTTCCATTTCTCGGTACGACCTGAAACAAAAACGCCCTTTGAGCCGTTATAGCCTGTACCTGACTTTACGGTAGCACCGCCGCGTGAGCCCCAGTCTCCGAGGCCGTCCTCAAAGTCGTTCTTGAAGTAGTAGCCGTTTGCATCGGGTTCTACAACAACAGGAGTATCGGGTTCATACGGCTCGTCGGAAGCGCCAAAAGATATACTCTTAACGTTTGCGGAGCCGTTAGACCTGTATCCTTCGATATTGAGGGATACTTCAGTAAGTGTACCCGACATATCGAGACCAGCCTTTGACCACTCATCAAAGTGCTTGGAAACTGATACAGTGCCCTTCATGTTGTTTGTGGTGTTATTTCTTGAACCGCTGGTCGTGCGGACACTCCAGTACTGATTGAAGGTAGTATCACCCTCAATAGACGGTTTGTTGTAACGTGTTGACATATAGATGTCATATGTCTTGTTGTCGAGAGTACAGGAGCCTTTCTTCTGACCTTCATTTCCGGGTGGTCTCCAGTCGCCCCAGCCTTCGACGATGTAATATTCTACGAGAGGCTTTCTTGTCCAGCCGTAGATACACATATAAGAATTTCCCTTTGGAGTATACTCTACGTCGTAGTTAAGAACGATATCTCCGAAAGCCTTGTAATTCTTTTTCTGGCTGTCGTAGTTCTTGCCCATACGTGCGAGGAAATTCTCGATTCCGCTCCATGAGCAGGTGAAAGAACCTGCTGAAGGCTTCCATGAAAAGTTGCCCTGACTGTTCTGGTTCCATACTTCCCAGTCGAAACCACCTATGCTGCCCTTATCCTGATAGTCGGCAGCGTTAGTGATCGTTGGGATGCTTGCAGCTGCCATAAATACCGTAACAGCAGCACATAACGTTTTTTTGATTTTTGCCATTTTCACTTAAATCACTCCTTTGTTTAATTAAGCAATGTCATGATTTTAGTAATCCCCTGTGGCAATGGCCCAATTCCAATTCGTTTACACATTCTATTATAGCTAAAACGACGACAAAATGCAAGCCAAATATTGTGACCTTAGTTAAATATGACTAAAAGTTGCTAACAAAATGTAAACGGCTGTTTATAGCATAATAAAAATGTATATTTATATAATTATACAACATTTATGTAATGAAAGCAACTCAAAATTTGCTGATAAGGTGGATAATGTAACGAATGTACAAAATGGATTATTTTGATTAACGGAAATATAAGATTTATTGTACAAATAGCACAACGAAGGCGGTTAAATTACCATAAATGACAAAAAAATGGTATAAAGTGCAATGTGCCAAATATTATAATTTTAGTAATATAAAAATAAATAATTGTGTATTTTATATATAATTTATAAAATACACGCACGAAGGGAAATTGCATACGCAAAATTTAAAAAAATGGGGGCAGACTTATGAAAAAATTCCTCTCAATCGTAACGGCTGCAGCTCTGGCTATTCCGGCAACATTTGCCGCTTCGGCTGATGTAAAAGCGGATAACCCTGCTATCCAGACCATTTACAGTACGGATCCCGCACCGATGGTCTACAACGACACTGTATACCTCTATACAGGCCGTGACAAGGATAACTCCGACTTTTACTATATGCCTGACTGGCACTGCTACTCCTCGACGGATATGCAGAACTGGACAGACCATGGCATGATCCTATCCTGGGATTCGTTCACATGGGGCAAAGAAGACTCCGCGTGGGCAGCTCAGTGCATCGAGCGCAACGGTAAGTTCTACTACTACGTTACTCTCGAAAACAAATCAGGCGGCGGCAGATGTATAGGCGTTGCTGTTGCCGATTCTCCGACAGGTCCTTTCAAAGATGCTTTAGGCAAGCCTCTCCTTGGTCCTAACTGGGATTACATAGATCCTACAGTATTTATCGACGACGACGGTCAGGCATGGCTCATGTTCGGCAATCCGACCTGCTATTATGTCAAGCTGAATGAAGACATGGTAAGCTATTCGGGTTCTGTTGGAAAATTCAATATGAACGCTTCTACTTTCGGTCCTTCCGGCAATAAGGCATCTTCATACGGTGAAGGTCCGTGGTTCTACAAGCACAATGACAAATATTATCTTGTTTTCGCTGCATTTTACGGAAGTGACAGCGGTGAGAGCATAGGCTACTCCACTGCTCCTTCTCCCACAGGTCCGTGGACTTACGGCGGTCAGGTCATGAAGCCTTACAACTGCTTCACTAACCACCCCGGCGTTATCGACTATAAGGGACATTCATACCTCTTCTATCACGATGCGAGCCTTCCGGGCGGCGGAAGCTTTGACAGAAGCGTGTGCATTGATGAATTCAAGTACGGTGCAGACGGTTCTATCCCTACAATAACTCCTACAAAGACAGGTCCGACACAGCTTGAAACCCTTGATCCTTATAAGCGCGTTGAAGCTGAGACCATATGCTTCTCGAAGGGGATCAAGACCGAGACCTGCAGCGAAGGCGGCTTGAATATCGCCAATATCGAAAACGGCGACTACGTTAAGGTCAAGGGCGTTGATTTTGGCAAGGGAACAACCAAGTTCACCGCAAGTGTTGCTTCGGATACAGACGGCGGTGATATCGAAATATATCTCGACAGCCTTACAGGCAAGAAGATAGGCACCTGCAAGGTATCGGGCACAGGCGGCTGGCAGAAATGGAAAGAAGTTTCCTGTGATATCAGCGGAGCAAGCGGCGAGCATGACCTGTATTTCAAATTTACGGGCGGCAGCGGATACCTTTTAAATGTTGATTGGTGGCGCTTCGGCGATGCAGAGACTGCACCTGTTGTGACAACTTCAACAAGCACACCCAAAAATAATATAACAACAACTACTACCGCACCTAAAAAGTCGGTTGACACAGGCAGTTATCTCCTTGAGGAGTCCTTCGAGAGCGGTGTCGGCGACTGGGAAGGCAGAGCAGGCGCAAAGGTAGAGACATCTTCCAAGTATTCATTCGCAGGAAGCAAATCTCTCTACTGCTCAGTCAGATCAGAGGCATATCAGGGCGCATCTATAGCTCTCGGCAGCAATTTCAAGGCCGGACAGAGCTACAGCTTCAGCGCTAACGTTATGTATGACAGCGGCAAGGACAGCGATACCTTCCACTTTACAATGCAGTATGATCTCGGCGATGAGACGAAATATATCAAGATAGCGACAGGCAAGCCTATGAAGGGCAAGTGGGTACAGCTCGCGAATACCAACTTCAAGATACCGAGCGGTGCTGAGAATGTTTATATCTACGTTGAGACCGACAAGTCAACCGGCGACTTCTATATTGACGATATAAAGGCAGCTTCGGCAGGCACTGTCATCGAAGGTGCAAAGGGCGGTCAGTTCATACTCGGCGATGTGAATTCCGACGGACGCATCAATTCTATGGATATGGTAGCTGCAAGAAAGCTGCTCCTTTCCAAGAATCAGAGCGCAGACCTCCTTAAGCTTGCAGACGTTGACCAGAGCACAAAGTTTGAACTCAATGATCTCGTTCTTATACAAGAGTTTATCCTCGGCAAGATCAAGGAGTTCCCTGATAATTCACCTGAGCCTGTTAAGAGCGACTTTAATTACAGCGCAAATCTTCAGTATAAGGCAGCTCCAGACAGTTATTTCAGACAGCCTGCAAACCATGGTAAAGTTGTAAAGGAAAACTACAACGGCATCAACGGCAATAAGAATATGTACGTATATCTGCCTTACGGATATGATGAGTCCAAGAAGTACAATGTTTTCTACCTGATGCACGGCGGCGGAGAGAGCGAGGAGACTTGCTTCAACGACAATGACATAAACATCGACATCATGCTCGACAATATGATCGCAAACGGCGATATCGAGCCTATGATCGTTGTAACTCCTACATTCAATAAGGCTCCGAGCGCTGACGCTGTATGGGAAGAAATGCGCAAGTCCATTATTCCTTACGTTGAGGGCAAGTATTCCACATATGCGGAGAATACAACTATCGACGGACTCAGAGATTCAAGATACCACCGTGCATACGGCGGATTCTCGATGGGCGGCGGTTCTACATGGGCAAACTTCAATAATAACCTCGATATTATAGCATACTTCATGCCTCTGTCAGGTCACTGCTGGGACGGTGCGAACAAGGTGCTCAGTGCAGCAAGAAATTCAGGTTTCAAGCCGAATGAGTATTTCGTTCTCGCAGCAACAGGTACCGAAGACCTTGCATATGGCAATATGGTGCCTATGATAAACGAGCTCAAGAAGAATACAGACGTATTTACCTATACATCAGACTTCTCGAAGGGCAATCTGTATTTCCTCGAAGCAAAGGGCAATGTACACTGGTGGCCGCAGGTACGTCATTACATTTATGACGCACTCCCTTATTTCTTCCACGAGAACGGATAATGACACCTTAATAATAACAAAGCAAGCTCGTCATGCACAAAATGTGTGGTGAGCTTGCTTTGAGATGCATCAAAATACTTGAATAGTTCATAAATAAATGGTATAATGGGGTAAAGTATAAAAAATGTGAGGTGTCAGACATGAGTGATTATACTGAAAAATACATTTCATCCCACCTTTTTTTGAAACGTGAAGAGGGCTTTGAACACGCCCCATTTGACAGAGAGATCGCTTGTTATGAGAGTATATGCTCGGGTAATATCGAGCTTGTAAAGGTTTTTGCCACACCGCTTTGCGGAGAAGGCTACGGAGTCCTGAGCAAGGATCCCCTCAGAAATCTTAAATATCATTTTTCGATTTCTGCTGCGCTGATAGCCCGTTTCTGCATCAACAGCGGCATGACTCTTGAAGAGGCGTATAATCTCAGCGATATCTATATCATGAAGGCTGATGAATGCCGCACGGAAGATGAAGTCCATGCCGTTCATCAGGAGATGATCGAGGGCTATACACGCCATATGAGAAGAGTGCGCAACAGCGGCATCTACTCAAAGCAGATCGTCAGAGCTCTTGATTATATCAGCGATCATCTTCATGGAAAGATAATGATAGAGGACGCTGCTGAGTACCTTAAGATCAGCCCGGCGTATCTCTCAAGGCTTTTTAAAGCGGAGACAGGTATCGCATTCAGCAATTACGTGAGCAAGACAAAAGCTGAAGAAGCTGCGAATCTGCTGACTTTTTCGGAGTACACCGACTCTGAAATCAGCAATCTGCTTGGCTTCAGCTCACAGAGTTACTTTATCAAGATATTCAAGAAGTATCTTGGAGTAACTCCGAAAGAGTATAAAAAACGGTACAAATTTCCTGATTTTACAAAAGAAAACCAATGATCTTGCGTTATCCCCTGCGAGAGCAGGGGATAACATTTTATGCAGATATCATATAATTACTATTTTTTGCACTAAAATAATATACTAATAGGCTTGAAAATGTTATAATCTACTAAATGAATAATTAAGGTCAAGATCGTTGGATCAGGGATTTGTCATTAATCGTAAATTTACAGAAAACGGAGATTTGACAATGATCATTAACAATGTTGGATTCGACCACTGCCATGATGCAGACTTCTTTATCGACAGACCCGATGGTAGCGGAGATTATCTGCTTCTTCTCGTCAGGACACCCGCTGTGTTTGAAATTGACGGCAAGGAAACAGTTACACCCGCGGGATCGGTCTTTATTTACCCTAAGGGCAGACCTCAGCGCTATCGCTGTGTGCCTTTGAACGTGTTTGAAAATGACTGGGTACACTTCGATTTCGATAATAAGGCTGAGGAGGAAGAGTTTCTCAAAATGGGGATACCCTTTGAAACGGCAGTTACAATGTCACTGGAATTTTTGAGCTACTGCGTGAAATCCATTGCTTATGAAAGATATTCTGACAATCCCTGCAAAAATGAGTCCGCAACACTTTTTATGCGGCTCATGTTCATAAAGATACGTGAAATGAGCCTGAACAGTATCTCAGGCAGAAAAAGCACACAGTTCGAGCTTATATCAACTGTGCGCAATAAGATATACAGCCGCCCTTATGAGCAGCGCAGTGTTGACAGCACCGCACATGAGGTGCGTATGAGCCGCTCGGCTTTTCAACACGCTTATAAAAAGCATTTCGGCATGACATTTATTGAAGATCTCGTAAAAAGCAGAGTTAGCTATGCAAAAATGCTCCTTTCCACTACAAATATGAATATTACTGATATATCGGTGAGCAGCGGCTACCACAGCTATGTTCACTTCGCAAGACAGTTCAAGGAACAGACGGGGTATACTCCGTCTGAATACCGCAAAATGGCACAAAATGTAACGTAACACTATTCCTTCCAAAGCTGTTTCCCTTCGTGTTCCGTTGCATATAATGTAAATATCAAGTGACCAATGTCACGGAATGTGAGGGCGGATTATGAAAAAGCACACACTGAAACGTTGTGCGGCTGTTTTTGCAGCCTGCGCAACAATGGCTTCATGTCTGACTGCTGTAACTGGGGCAGGTTCGGCGGCTGACGGCGTAACAATGTGGGGAGATGCTAACTGCGACGGTAAAGTTGATATGAGCGATGTTGTCATCATCATGCAGTCGCTTGCAAATCCCAACAAGTACGGCATCAACGGCTCGGATCAGTTTCACATCACAGCTCAGGGACTTAGAAATGCTGACGTTTATGAGAACGGTACTTCAGTAACGAGCAGCGATGCTCTTTCGCTTCAGAAGTATCTTCTGCATAGCATAACTCAGCTTCCTGAGTCGTATGCAAGCAATTGGCAGCCTGTTGTTACTACGACAACAACTACTACAAGTACTACCACTACAACTACTACCACAACGACTACAACTTCAACGACCACCACTACAACAACGACGGCTCCTAAGTCTGTGCTTCCTGATCTCGGAACTCCTATGAACTCGGGCGCAACTATGGTCGAGGACTTCCGTGACGGTTCGGCTACATATTTCATAGCTTCAGACGGCTGGGAGAACGGCGATCCGTTTGACTGCGGCTGGTATAAGTCACAGACCTCCTTCAAGGACAATGTGCTCAACCTCAGCATTGACAGGGATTATTCGGCCAAGTATAACTATGCAGGCGCAGAGTACAGAACTACTGATTTCTATCACTACGGCTACTATGAGACCTCTATGCAGGCTATAAAGAATACAGGTGTTGTTTCCTCGTTCTTTACCTATACAGGAAAGTCCGACAACAATCCCTGGGACGAGATCGACATAGAGATACTGGGCAAGGATACAACAAAGGTGCAGTTCAACTACTACACAAACGGTCAGGGTCGCCACGAGTATATGTATGATCTTGGCTTTGATTCTTCTCAGGCATTCCATACATACGGCTTCGACTGGCAGCCCGATCATATAACATGGTATGTTGACGGCAAGGCTGTTTACACAGCGAACCAGAACATTCCTAAAACTGCGGGCAAGATCATGATGAACACATGGCCGGGCAGAGGCGTTGATGGCTGGCTCAATCACTATGACGGAAGAACTCCGCTTACTGCTCGTTATCAGTGGGTGACATACAATAAAAACGGCGTTCAGAAGAATAACAACCAGCAGCAGAACAATAATCAGCAGCAGAACCCTTGGGAGAACAATAACAATAATCAGCAGCAGAATAACGGCATCAAGGATTATGGTACTGAAATAGATAAGTTCGCTGATATGGTCGATGATTTCAGAAACGGTTCATCACGCTACTTCATCGCTTCCGATGGCTGGGAGAACGGCGATCCCTTCGACTGCGGCTGGTACAAGTCACAGACTGCTTTCAAGGATGGTGCACTGACGCTGAGTATCGACAGGGACTACTCGGGCAAGTATCATTATGCAGGTGCTGAGTACAGGACCAATGATTTCTATCATTACGGTTACTATGAGACATCTATGCAGGCTATAAAGAATAAGGGCGTTGTCTCCTCATTCTTTACCTATACAGGACAGTCTGACAATAATCCTTGGGACGAGATCGACGTAGAGATCCTCGGCAAGGACACCACAAAGGTACAGTTCAACTATTACACAAACGGTGTGGGCAAGCATGAATATATGTATGATCTGGGATTTGATTCATCTCAGGGATACCATACATATGGCTTCGACTGGCAGCCTGATCATATAACATGGTATGTTGACGGAAAAGCTGTTTATACAGCAAACCAGAACATTCCTAAAACTGCGGGCAAGATCATGATGAACACATGGCCCGGCAGAGGTGTCAACGAGTGGCTTGACCAGTATGACGGAAGAACTCCGCTTACCGCTCGTTATCAGTGGGTAACATACAAGAAGTCGGGCGGTTCAAACAACAATAACAATAATAATAACAACCAGAACCAGAATCCTTGGGAGCAGGGGAACAACAATAACAACAATAATCAGCAGCAGTCTAATGTGACAGCCTCCGGTCTTGTTGACTACGGTACGCCTATGAAATCGGGTACAACAATGGGTGACGATTTCAGAAATGGTTCATCACGTTATTTTATTGCTTCTGACGGCTGGGAGAACGGCGATCCATTTGACTGCGGCTGGTACAAGTCACAGACTGCTTTCAAGGACGGAGCGCTTCAGCTCACTATAGACAGGGACTACTCGGGCAAGTATCATTATGCAGGTGCTGAGTACAGGACCAATAATTTCTATGGTTTCGGTTACTACGAGACCTCTATGCAGGCTATAAAGAATACAGGAGTTGTTTCGTCGTTCTTTACCTATACAGGTCCTTCCGACAATAATCCTTGGGACGAGATAGATATCGAGATCCTCGGTAAGGATACTACAAAGGTGCAGTTCAACTACTACACGAACGGCGTAGGTAAGCATGAATATATGTATGATCTTGGATTCGATTCGTCTCAGGGATACCATACATACGGCTTTGACTGGCAGCGTGACCATATCACATGGTATGTTGACGGCAAGGCAGTGTATACAGCTTACAGCAATATTCCTCAGACTCCCGGAAAGATCATGATGAACACATGGCCCGGCAGATGTGTTGACGATTGGCTCAATCACTACGACGGAAGAACTCCTCTTACAGCGCGTTACCAGTGGGTAACCTATAACAAGCAGTAAAATCTTATAGTGTAAGATTTTATCCTTCCATTATACATAAGGTCAAGGGCGATACATAATGTATCGCCCTCAGCCTGTCGAAAAAGTCCAGCGAAAGCTGGTCTTTTTCGCATTTATGTGGTATAATATAGGAGAAGGGAGCTGAGTAGAATGCTGAGCGAAAACAGAGCGGAACGAAATCAAATGGAAATGTTTTGTATCGACAGTT
>NZ_JAILNU010000106.1 GCF_024691275.1 Ruminococcus sp.
TAGATCTCCATTGCTATTGCCGCTCCTTGTTCCTCCTGTACACAAGCTCTTTCTCTTATTATACAGGATTTTTATTTTAGTGGCTCATTTTTTTATTATCATTTTGAGGCTAACTGGCTCAGTTTTATTTTAGCATACATAATTTGAAGAATATTAAATATGCTATATGATTAAGTGAAAATAAAATACATCTCAATAGCAGCAAGAATTGTAAATAGAATAAATAGTATTAAATGTCTTTTCTCACTTTTTGAATTATCCTGCTTTTTTCTGTTTTCAATATAAAGTGATAGATTGCTTATTGATTGAATAATACAAATTGCCAAAAGGATAATATATTCATATTGGGTTTTCATTATTGATCTCCGAAATACTTTTATGACCAACTCATTGCATCTTCGATTCGAGTTATATCGCTTGGATCTAAAAATTCTGTATTGAGTACATCATGATAAGAATCAAACTTGTATACATAGCCATTAGTTGTCCATGGTTCCCAAAGATTATTTAATCCTATTCCGATATAATTAGAGCAAGCGATATCATATCTGCCTGTACTTGATGATTCACATTCTTTTAATGTATCTTCCATATCTTTCTTTTCAAGAAAATGAAGCATCTTCTTAAAAAGATCTATATGTGGTGTGAATACAACATCATAACCTATACTACCGATGCCTGCAACAGTACTTGCTGCATTTGCTTTTGTTGCGAATAATACAGCATAACCACTTCCTGATGCCGCAGCTGTTGCACCTAAAGAATATATTGATAATACAAGAATAACGTCACTCACAACAACTGCTGCCACTTCTTTTCCAGTTATTTCATATTGAGAATCCAAATAACCAAGATCTCTCATGATCTTATTAACTTCATCTGTTGCATTGAGATCAAATTCAGATCCTACAAGATCACCGATTATTGCATAGAAAAGTTCCTGTGTCAGATAGTAGCCGTTGTTAAAAGGTATAGATGTCCATGATCCAGCATTAGAGTATTTTGAAATTGTTTGGTAACATCCATAGCCTTTAGGAATATATATCCAGTTATCCTGTGAAACTGTGAATGAGTAATCAGTATATGTTCCGCTATAATCAGCTTCGGTATAAAACTTTATAGTATAATCAGTGTCTCCTTCAAGTAAATAAGTTCCGTCTGATTCAGGAGATACCGTTTTCGTTTTTCCCCAACTCTTGTATGTGATCTTGATTGAACGATGAAGAGCGGCATCACTGTCAAATTTGTAGAAAGATGTACTCTCAGGTTTAAGATCAAAATAGTAAGTTGTATTGGTTTTTCTTATGAATGAATACCATGATCTCTGCTGTGTTTTTGCAGGACCTTCACAAGTAGAGAAGTAGAATTTACCATCTGTGTACTTATCCGATTCTTCTCCTGTAAAGTTCTCGCCCTTATTATATTCGGAATCATTAAGAGCAGCATCGTTTATATACATATTGTTGCGAATAGCTCTGTCATTTACTGGTTCCTCATCATCGGGATAGTAGTCTCCGTCAGTATCGCTTGAAAATGGGTTTGAATATGCAGGAACGACCTGAATATCCTTGAGTTTTGAAAACGATATATTTGTTTTTCCGTATTTATAAGGATTCATAAATTTAGAATTATTGCAGAGTTCTTCCCATTTTGGGAGAGTGTAAACACCTGTTGTTTTGTCAAGGTCAATGTAATCCCAGTTAACTTCTTCGCTGTCAGTAAGACCGTCAGTATCGGAGTTTTCAGGACCGCCGTATGTCAGTTTACTTTTAAAGCTTCCTGTTACAAAATTGCTTCCAAGTATAACAGTATCAGCATCAACGTTGCCGGCGCTTATGATCTCATACATTGCATCGCAAAAATCAGAATACACGTCGATCTTGCTCTTATCAGGATCAGAAACAAGGGGAGCATATGTTGAATAGCGTGATGTCGGAACGATAATGTTAGTCATAACATCCTTTTCGTGAAGCTTGTCAGCGACCTGCTGCAATGAAGTATAACCGTAGTTATTGTCTATCTTGTAGCCTGTATCAGTAATAAGGAACAGATATTTTGAGGCGCTGCTTCTGTAATTGAGGTTGCAAGCCATTCCGAGACCGTCAACGTCTGTTTCGGGATCGTCACCGCCGCCCCTTGCTCTCATTCCGCTTATTGCAGATTTAATATCATCAATTGAACTGTAAAACTGTTTGCCGTTATTATTATTAAGTATGGTCGGTTCGTCGCAGGTTATATCCTTAAAGTCAATAATTGAAGCGTAAAGTGTGATATTATCGTCACGAAGCTTATCAATAAGATTTGTAAGGTTTGTGCGTACCTTTGAGATAGCGCCGCCCATAGAGCCTGTTGTATCAATTACGATAACAAGATCGACCTGACGGCTTGCTTTCGGAGGAGCTGCTTTAGGAGCAGCTGCAAGTTTAACAGGTGAAGACATCATTGATTCTGATTCAAGAAAAGCGTATTCAGTGTCGGATTCTTCCTCAACAGATTCATCTGATTCAGGCTCGGCAGCTTCTTCGTCATCAGCAATATCAGCTGCTAAAGCATCAACAGCTTCGGATCCCGTTGTTTCCTCAGCAGCTTCAGCTTCAGCTGCGGGCTTGTCGGAATCTTCTTCTGTTTTATCGGGATCTTCAGCAATAACTTCAGGTTTTTCAGGCTCTTCAACTCTTGGGTCTATACCGAGGTCGTACATGAGAGCCTCATAGTCGATTATCATGAGATTTCCCATAAATGAAGAAGCATCAATTGAAATTGTAAGATTTTCTTCATCGTATTCAGCAGGAACAGGAATGATCGTGCCTATTTCTTCATCATAAACGAAAACACCATAACGTTCAAGTCCGACATCATAACCTTCAAAGTAATGTGAAGAACCGTTTACAGTTTCTTCATTCATACGGAATTTGATAGTGCCTTCCGTAATGGTACCGCCTGTATACGAAAGATTGATAGGAGTTCCGATTATTGATCTGTTATCAGAAAGGATACCTGAATAGGGGCTTTCTTCCTGTTCGAGATAATCGGGAACATAGTTGCTTGCTGTAAGATCGAGACTAATCTTGAAATCATCGTTATATTCATTGATCTCAAGGTCGTCTTCTGAAACAGTCTGCTTAACAGGTGTTCCGCCGTCTGAGCTGTCTGTAGGATCGAGTCCGAGCTTTATTTCATCGCCGTCCCATACAGTATCGTCATCAGTATCTACTTTGAGAGGATCGGTTCCGTATTTCTTGACTTCATCATAGTCGCTGAGACCGTCTTCATCTGTATCAGCGACAAATGGATTTGTGCCAAGCTCGTACTCTTCGAGGTTTGTGAGCTTATCGGAATCGAAATCTTCCTTGTCATCAGTTATCTTGTTGTTGTCTGAATCTGCTTCACGAGGGTTAGTTTTGAGGGGGATAACTTCATATCCGTCAGGAAGCTTATCTCCGTCGGTGTCTGCCTTTTTAGGATCGGTTCCGTAAACGTGCTTCTCATAAACGTCGGGGAGAAGATCTCCGTCTGTATCCTTGGGGTCTGTGAAGTCGGGTGTCGTATCGAATGACCAGTCACGTACTACTGCCGAAACGTTCTTGAGATCAACATTGAATTCGGCATCATCTGTCTTGTCAGCAATAAAACCGACCTTTACTGTATCACCGGGATCAATGTAATAGCCATAAGTACCTGGGGCGATAATGTAGCTGTTATCAGTTGAATCAATTATTTCGCCGTTCCATACAGTTGTTATCTTGTTCAGGCTGTCGAGTGAGAGGTGCCAGCCGACAATTGGTTCTTCGCTTGTGTTTGTAATAGAAATTTCGCCGATATAACTGTCAGCCCATTCGTATTTTAAAGTTGAATCAATGCTATATCCTGTGTCAATATCGACTCTTTTAGTGCAGAGTGTAAAATCTTCGGGAACATCGACTGTTTCGTCATCGCATTCAAGAATATAACCGAATGATACGCTGTTTTTGATCTTGCTGTCGTAGTTGACGCTGCCTATGACATATTCATTATCAAGGCAATCGAGAGTTTCGGCACCCCAGATCTTGCCTATCTTGCCATTTGCGTTGTACTTGAATGCCCAGTTGTAAATAGGTTCATCAGTTTTATTGATTACGGTTACCATAATATTCTGATGATTTTTCCATTCTCCGGTAACCTGATACTGAATCTCAAAATCATCATATGAATAGATCTTGACATCATTTTTCAGTGCCTGCACAGGAAGTGAGTTGATTAGTGGAGCAAGCATTGCTACTGACAATGATCCTGCGACAATGCTTTTCAGCCTTTTGTGATTAGTATGTTTCATTATCCATACCCCTTTCTTAAAAATTTATATTTACAGTATAGCATATTATTTTTTGACAAATCATTAATGTATAACCAAAAATAAATGAACATTACGTTCATTTTTTTATATATTGTAGTATGATAAATTATGGATCGAACTAATTAAGTATCAATAATTATATCAGTTTATCAAATTAATATTAATTCTGTGCTGTTTAGGGGTCGAATGAGAGCGAAAAAGCAACTTTGTATATAAAATTTATATAAGCAGAGTGACTTTGACGAAGCTCCTGGCTGCCACTTATTAAATCAGCTCACATGAACTGATTCGGGGGTTCAACCATATATCATTGCATATGCGCCGCACGATGCTGCGCTTGACAAAGTGCGTTGAGAGTGATATATTATAGCTATATAATTTTTATATCGGAGGCTTGGTCATGAAAATCAAAAAAATTACAGCATTAATTATGGCACTAACTGTTTCGTGTGGGGTAATACAGACAGTAAACAACTATTCGCCTGTGAGCTTTACGGCGATTGCAGCAGAGCAGACTGAACAGACGATATTCTTCAATGAAGAAACAGGGTCGCTTTCTCTGAGGGGAAATGTCAATAATGATGAAGTGAAAAAATACAGCGACAAAGCAACAACTGTCATCGCTGAGGCAGGAACAGTTCTGCCTGAGAACTGCACAGGCTTGTTTGCAGGATTTAAGGCTGTTTCGATCGACCTGAGCAAAGCTGATGCAAGCAATGTAAAGTACATGGGGTATATGTTCGGCAGTTGCGAGAACCTTGAAGAGCTGAACGTTTCAGGTCTGGACACTTCAAATGTAAAAAATATGAATTATCTGTTCAGAGATTGCAAAAGTCTGAAAACGCTTGACCTTTCGGATCTTGATACTTATAAAGTGGGACAGATGACGGGAATGTTTAAAGGTTGTTCTGCTATTGAGACTATTGACCTTTCAGGCTTCAATACATTTTATGTGCACAATATGAATGAAATGTTTAAGGAATGCAAAAAACTGAAAACGATATATGCGGGAGCAGGCTGGGCTACAGACAGCCTTGAAGATTGCAGATATATGTTCAGCGAGTGTGATTCGCTCAAAGGCGGCAATGGAACACTGTACAACAAGGAGAACGATTTTAGGGAATATGCTCGTGTAGACGAGGAAGGTAAGTCCGGATATCTTACAGCTTCTGAAAACTATGCGGCAGGTCTTCCTGAAGACAGGCAGAGTACTGTTGTAAAGGAAGGCGTACTGTCTTTCAGAGTATTCAGCGATCACGCAGAGCTCTTTTTGTGCGATAAAGATGCTGAGGGTGTGATAATAATTCCTGAGAAAGTAAATGACCAGCCTGTTACTGTTATCAGACGAGCAGCTTTTCTTGAACGGGGTAAGATAACATCTGTTGAAATGCCTGATACGATAAAAGAGATAGGATATGTTGCATTCAGAAATTGTACTAACCTTAAAAAGATAAAGTTATCAAAGTCACTTGAGTCCATAGGTGAAGAGGCATTTGAGAGTGTCGATCGTATCGAAAAAATAGAATTTCCTGATTCATTAAAGTTTATAGACGATAGTGCGTTTGAGAATGTGTATTTTTCAAATGAACTCATTATTCCCGAATCGGTCGAAAAGATCGGCAAAGGAGCTTTTAGCGGATCAATTGATAAAATTGTTATTTTCAGCCGTGATTGCGATATAGCTGATAATTATGAATTTGATAATAGCGTCCGTGAAACCCTGCGCACAAGATGGATCTTTGGCTATACAGCTTCTACAGCAGAGGCATATGCAAAGAAATACGATATCCCTTTCTTTGATCTTGAGACGATCCCTGTATGGGGCGACGCAAACTGCGACAACGGAGTTGATATGTCTGATGTTGTTATCATAATGCAAAGTCTTGCGAATCCTGACAAGTATGGTGTTGACGGAACAGACGAGCACCATATAACCGAAAAAGGTCTTGAACTTGCTGACGTAAGCAGACCTTCATATGAACGTCCTGACGGCGTGACGACAGAAGATGCGCTGCTTATACAGCAGTATCTCCTCGGAAAAGTATCTTCTATAGTTCCAAAGCACGAATAATTATATGAGTATATCGGCATGGTCTGTACTGTGCCGATTTTTTATCATTGTACTGCATAATGGAGCGGGATCCGAGGAAAGCACCCTGAATTCTGTTAAAAAATTTTCGACATTGTCTGACTGAACAAATTTGCGTTAATACTATTGTTGATATTAACGGAGTTTCTGCCCGCTGTGCAATGTTCATATTTTTGTGTTGACTAATAAACAAAATTAGTATATAATATAAAGTGAGGTTACATATATTGGTTGTAACAAATAATTTGGTAAGGAGATATGATATGAACAATATTCTATTCGCTGCTTCAGAATGCGTTCCTTTTATAAAAACAGGCGGTCTTGCTGATGTTGTTGGTGCGCTTCCTCAGTATCTCGACAAGGAACAGTTCGATGTAAGGGTCATTATGCCTTATTATACCTGTATACCTGAAAAGTACAGGAATGATTTCAAGTACGTTCACCATTTCTATATGGACTACGGCATGAGAAGTGACGGTGTCCATGTGGGTATCATGGAGTATGAGTATAACGGTATAAAGTTCTATTTTGTAGACAATGAATATTACTTCAAGTGTGATACTCCGTATTCTTCTGACCTTAAATGGGATATTGAAAGATTCACGTTCTTCTGCAAGGCAGTTCTTGCTATACTGCCCGTTATCGGATTCCGTCCCGATATAATCCACTGTCACGACTGGCAGGCTTCACTTATACCTGTGTTCCTGCACTCCACATTTGCGACGAATCCGTTCTACAGCTCCACAAAGACTATCATGACTATCCATAACCTGAAATTTCAGGGCGTATGGGACATTGATACATTTAAGTTTAATACGGCTCTGCCTGATTATATGTTTACTGCGGACAAGCTGGAGTTCCACCAGAATGCGAATATGCTCAAGGGTGGTCTTGTTTACTCGGACTATATCACTACAGTTTCCGAGACATATGCCGACGAGATAAAGTATCCGTTCTACGGAGAGCAGCTCGACGGTCTGCTACGCGCAAGGTCGGCTTCGCTGAGAGGTATACTCAACGGTATCGACTATAAGGTATTTGACCCGTCAAAGGACGATAAGATACCTGTAAAGTTCAATTCCAAGAACTTCAAGGACAAAAAGACTGAGAACAAGATGAAATTGCAGGAACAGCTCGGGCTTCCTGTTGATAAGAACAAGTATATGATCGCTATTATCTCACGCCTTACCGACCAGAAGGGTCTTGATCTCGTAAATTACGCTATGGAGCGCATCTGCGACGAGAATACCCAGTTCGTCGTTATCGGTACAGGCGACCCGAGATACGAGAATATGTTCAGGCATTTTCAGTGGAAGTATCCGGAGAGAGTTTCTGCAAATATCCTGTATGACGATGACCTTGCACACAAGCTCTATGCGGCTGCGGATTCTATCCTTATGCCGTCACTGTTTGAGCCATGCGGACTTACCCAGCTCATCGCCCTCAGATACGGTACTCTGCCGATCGTCCGCGAAACAGGCGGTCTGAAGGATACCGTACAGCCGTACAACGAGTTCGACGGCACAGGAAACGGATTCTCATTCGCTAACTACAACGGCGACGAGATGCTGGGCGTTATCAACTACTCTAAGCATATCTATTATAATCACCGCCCACAGTGGGACAATATGGTGAAACGTGCTATGGAGCAGGACTTCTCATGGAACAGCTCTGCACGTCAGTACGAGGGTATGTATAACTGGATGATAAACTGGTAATATATGATAATATAGTGGTGTGAGGGCGGACTCGTTCCGCCCTTGCTAATTGATTAGCCATTATCTTGTAGGGGCGGATATTATCTTAATGCGGAATTCGGAATTCAGAATTGAACGTGTAATGTAACTACTGTAGGGGCGGATATCATCCGCTCGCAATTTTCAAAGCAACTAACATGGGCGCACAATGTGTGCCCCTACATAGTATTCTCCCTTGTTCTGGATAATGAAAAAGGATAAATTCCTCGAACGCGATTTCTCGGACGTTTATCTGTACGGTGACTGCGACTGAGCAATATTACATAAAGGAGCAAATAATGTTAAAAGGCGCTATTTTCGATATGGACGGTCTTATGATAGACACCGAAAAGCTCTATCTGAAATTCTGGATACTGGCGGCTAAGGACTACGGCTACGATATGAAGCCCGAACACGTTTACGCTATCCGCAGTATGGCAAGAAAGTACTCCATACCAAAGCTGAAAAGCTTTCTCGGCGAGGACTGCCCTACAGAGGATATCCGTGCGCACAGGACAGAGCTTATGAGAGAGTACATAAAGGAAAACGGTATCGAAGTAAAGAAGGGACTGTTCACTCTGCTGGACTATCTGCGTGACCGCGGCATAAAAATGGCAGTTGCTACGGCTACTCCCAGCAACAGGACGGAGGAGTACCTGCATACTATCGGTGCGTATGACTACTTCTCGGCAATGGTATGCGGCGACATGATAACTAACGGCAAGCCTGCTCCCGATATATACCTTACGGCTGCAAAGGAGCTCGGACTTCCGCCGCAGGTCTGCGCTGCGTTCGAGGATTCTCCCAACGGCATAACAGCGGCTCATGCGGCAGGATGCCATGCTATCATGATACCCGATATGACGCAGCCGGACGAGGAGATCAAGCCGAAGCTGTCGGCAGTCTATGAAAGTCTCGATATGGCAATAGAATATTTTGAGAGGAACATGGAAGAATGAGCGTTTCGGAGATATTTGAGATACCTAAGTTCTATTACTTCGAGAGCGGCAACGATTTCTCGGGAAGCAAGGACGATTTTGCTTACAAGATCATCAACGGCGAGAAGCTGAAGTGCATGACATGGCACGGAAGGCTGTGCTCAATGAAGGCTGAGATAGAACATGAAGCGGAGTTTGAGAATTCGCAGGAGGGCTTCGACGAGCTGATAAAGTGGCTCGAAGCACAGTATAAAGGCGAATAGACATCAATAAGGGGCGTTTTTGCGTCCCTTGTTTGTATTTGTAAAGTTTGAACAGGGCGACATTAGTTTTTTCTCTGATGTCGTTAATATTATTTCTATTGACAAAAGTCTGCGGCAGGATTATAATTATCTTGAGTAATTATATCCGCTCAATTTCTGATCTGATAATATATTTTACAACGGAGGATTTATGGATATTATAATTGTAGGCTGCGGTAAGGTCGGAAGTGCTCTTGCCGAAGTCCTCAGCGGTGAACACAATGTCACCATTGTTGATAAAAAGGAAGCTCTTGTCTCGGCTGCTTCAAATGATTTCGATGTTATGGGAATCGTTGGAAACTGTCTTCAGACGGAGACTCTTGAAGAAGCAAATGTTTCAAAAGCAAATATATTCATTGCGGTAACTACTTCCGATGAGGTGAATATTCTTTCATGCCTCATTGCAAGAAAAATGGGCGCACGTCACTGTGTTGCCCGTGTCCGCAGCCCTGAATTCGATAAGCAGCTGGTATTCATGCGTGAGGAGCTGGGTATCAGTATGATGGTAAACCCTGACTACAACGCTGCCAACGAGATAGCAAAGGTGCTCAGATATCCGGAAGCTATAAATATCGAATCGTTTGCAAAGGGCAGGGTCGATCTTGCCGAGATACGCATAACCAGCGGAAGTATCCTCGACGGCGTGGCTCTCAGCCAGCTTTCAAGACGGCTTAGGCTCGATGTCCTCATATGTGCAGTACAGCGCGGTGAGGAGCTTACTATACCGAACGGTAATTTTGTCCTCAGAGCAGGGGATAAGATACACATGACCGCTTCACACAGCAATATGGTCAAGTTCTTCAAGAGCATCAGTGCGGCATACCGTGAAAAACGTGTAAAGTCAGCTGTTCTCATAGGCGGCGGAAGAGTTGCCTATCACCTCGCTCAGCAGCTCATTGAAATGGGCGTAAAGGTCAAGATAATCGAAATAGACCGTGAACGCTGCCTTGAACTTTCTGACAGGCTCAACAAGGTGGATATCTCCTGTGCTGACGGTACAGATCACGATATACTCAGAGAAGAAAGAGTATACGACGCTGATGCGGTTGTTACTCTTACGGGCATCGACGAGGAGAATATCCTGCTTTCGCTCCTTGCCAAGAACAACGGCGTGGAAAAGGTCGTCACAAAGGTAAACAGGATGTCGCTGATGCAGCTCTCCGATACGCTTGACCTTGACAGTATCATCTCGCCAAAGACCATTACCGTCAACCAGATATTGCAGTATGTACGCGCTAAGCAGAATTCTCTCGGAAACAGTGTAACAACTCTGTACAGACTGGTCAACGACCGTCTTGAGGCTATAGAATTCGTTATCCGCGACAAGAAGGAATATGTCGATGTTCCGCTGAAAAAGCTCAAGCTCCGCAGCGGTATCCTTATTGCAAGTATCGTAAGAGGCAATGAGCTCATCATACCAAAGGGCGATGACTGCCTTCAGGTGAACGACAGCGTTGTTGTTGTCACTACCACAAAGGGTATGCACGATCTTAGCAATATCTTTGACTAAGGAGCGGTACGGCAGTCTTATGAATTACAGAATGATATCTTATATTGTGGGTCAGATACTGAAAGTCGTTGGACTTTTCATGCTTCTGCCCATAATTGTAGGTTTTATTTATGGGGAAGATCATGTTATCGCGTCCTTCGGCATACCGTTTCTCATAACGATGGCTGTAGCCATAGTTATCACGATAAGAAAGCCGAAGAACAATTCAGTTTACTCAATGGAAGGCTTCGTCAGCGTTGCTGCGGCATGGATAACCATGTCGTGCATAGGCGCACTGCCTTTCGTTATCTCGGGGGAAATACAGGACTATCCCAGTGCGCTCTTTGAGACCGTTTCGGGATTCACCACTACGGGCGCAACTATACTTGACGATGTTGAGGCTATGTCGAGAGCCTGCCTTTTCTGGCGAGCCTTTACCCACTGGCTGGGCGGTATGGGAGTCCTCATGTTCGTACTTGCCATCATGTCAAGCAACGACTCGCGTACCATGCATATGATGCGCGCAGAGTGTGCAGGTCCGAAGGTGGGACGACTCGTATCGAAGTCAAGGTTCACGGCACGTATCCTCTATGGCATATATATCACACTTACAGTATCTGAGGCTATACTGCTCATGTGCGGAGGAATGCCGCTGTATGATGCAATAATACATTCGTGTTCGTCGGCAGGTACAGGCGGCTTCTCGATGTGGGGAGACAGTATCGGTCACTACAACAGCACTTACATCGAAATGGTAGTAGCAATATTTATTATACTGTTCGGTGTGAATTTTAATCTTTACTATTACCTTATAATCAAAAAGTTCTCTCTTGCCTTTAAAAACGAGGAGGTGAGGACTTATTTCGGCGTTATCATCGCTGCGACAGCGATAATCGCTGTAAATGTCCACAAGCTCTATAACGGTGTGGGAGATACGCTCAGGCACACGTTCTTTATGGTAGCTTCTACCATAACGTCGGCAGGCTTCTCCACCACGGATACGGCGGAATGGCCTGTATTCTCGCAGACGCTGCTGCTCATACTCATGTTTGTGGGTTCATGTGCAGGTTCTACAGGCGGCGGCATGAAGGTGTCACGTATTATCATACTTATAAAGACCGGCATCAAGGAATTGAAGTATATCACAAATCCCCGTGCTGTGTCTACTGTAAAAATGGACGGAAAGCCTGTTGAGAAGGACGTTGTAAGAGGCGTGAGCAATTACCTGATACTCTTCCTCATGCTCATGTGTATATCTGTTCTTCTGGTAACGCTCAACGGCTTTACCATTGAGGAGTCGGCTTCGGCAGTTATAACCTGTATGAACAATATCGGCTTCGGCGTGGGAAGATTCGGACCTGCGGGAAATCTCGGCGGTCTGAACGCTTTTTCAAAAATAGTTCTATGCTTTGATATGCTTCTCGGAAGACTGGAGATATATCCTTTGATAATGCTCTTCGTGCCGAGAACGAGATAAGTTTATTAAGACCTGTATCTGCAAGGAGTGCAGTGCAGGTCTTATGTATAAATGCAGTATCAGGAGCAAACTACTGCCCGAACAGTTTTTTCGGATACTGTAGGAATATTAAAATGGGAGGAAAAAATCAACATGAGAAAATTTTTAGCAGCTGTCATTTCGACAGCGATCTGTCTGTCTGCTGTTACGGCTGTGCCTGTCGGCGCGGTAAGGACTGAACTCACAGGCAGCGTGATATCGGAACAAAAGGTGACTGAATCGGGAAAATGCGGTCCAAATGCACAATGGACGCTCGAAGGCGGTAAGCTCACGGTATCGGGTTCGGGAGCTACAGTAAGTTGGTTATCGAGCAGTAAAGTACCGTGGAACGCCTACAGGAGTCAGATCACATCTGTCGTGGTCGAAAACGGTATAACCACTATCGGCGCGTATGCTTTTATGGGGTGCGGCAACCTTACTTCTGTAAGTATTTCAGACAGTGTTACGGATATACAGATGAATGCTTTTGCTTTATGTACTTCACTCGGTTCTATTGTTATCCCTGCGGGCGTTAAGACATTCGGCAGAGATGCGCTCCTTAAATGTTCGTCGCTGAACAGCGTTACATTTATGAATCCTAAATGCAGTATCGTGGGCGGCACAACTACTATATGCAATTCTTCGGAAAACAGCATCGGTTCTTACAGCGGAACTATCGTCGGAGCAAGCGGTTCTACTGCAAAGACATACGCAAGTAAATTCGGATACAATTTCAGGCTCCTTGATGATGCTCCGATAAGCACAACTACCACAAGCACCACCACAACAACTACAACAACCACTACTACGACAACATCGACCACAACTAAGAAGCCGACTACTTCAACATCTACATCAACTACCACAACAACATCGACCACAACTAAGAAGCCGACTACTTCGACATCTACATCAACTACTACAACAACATCAACTACAACGAAGAAGCCGACTACTTCAACGACAACATTGGTCACAACTACGACTTTGATTCCGACAACAACTGTTTCGGGAAGATTTTTCGCTTCGATCTTTATTGACGCTCCGACAAAGACAGAATACAAAACAGGCGAAAAAGTTGACTATACAGGTGCTAAATTCCATTATTATGCGGAATATGAGCAAGGTCAGCTCAACGCAAGAGGCGGAAATTTCCGCAATTTTGAGGATATAAACTTTAAAAACGGAGTTTACACTGAGGAATATGTGCTCACTCCAACTATCGACGCATCGGAAACCTTTGTCATCACTGTTGACAGATCAAAGGTGGATACTTCCAAGGCAGGCACATACCCTGTAACTGCAAAGGTCACAAATGAGGACGGCTCAAAGCTCTACGGATCAACTCACTTTGACATAATTGTAAAGGCTGCGGCAGCTCCAAAGTATGCTCTCGGCGATGTAAACAACGACGGCATGGTGGATTCTGTTGACGCGAGCAAAGTGCTTGAAGAATACGCAAGAGTATCTTCAAATCAGAATTCAAAGTTTGACAGCGACCAGTTCACTGCGGGAGATGTAAATGTTGACGGAAAGGTCGATTCTTCTGACGCTTCATTTATCCTCTCTTATTACGCTTATGTTTTATCAGGGGAAGGGGAAAAGAAGTCGTTATCAGATTTTATCGCCAAAAAATAATGTCTGATCATAGGGAATGCATAGGGGAGAACAAATTTGAAGCTGTTTTATGATATACAGCTTTCGGAAATGGAGAAATATGCATGAGAAAAATAATAGCTGCGGTAATGGCAGCAGTAATGAGCATTTCATTAAGTCTGACAAACCCTGTGGCGATATCTGATGCGGTTGTGCCGCAGATAATAGCACAGGAGGATAATAATGTCGGCGAATCAGGCAACTGCGGTACAAGTGCAAAATGGGAGCTTAGCGGCGGCAAGCTGACTATTACTGGCACAGGTAAAATGGTTAGCTGGAGAACCAGTGACAAAGTGCCGTGGAACAGATACAGAAGTCAGATAACATCTGTAGATATAGGAAACGGCATAACATCTATAGGAGCTTATGCTTTTACGGGCTGTGCAAATCTCAGTTCGGTAAAGATCGGCAGTAGTGTTACTGATATAGAAATGAACGTTTTTTACGGCTGTCCCGCACTTGGTTCTATTGAACTCCCTGCAAGCGTATCAACTCTGGGCAGGGATTCGCTTAAAAACTGTTCATCACTGAGATCGGTGACGATAAACAATACTAAGTGCAGAATAGTTGGATCATCGGAAACGATCTGTAATTCTTCAAGCGGCGGAAAGGGCACTTATAATGGTACGATAAGCGGCTACGCCGGTTCAACAGCGGCGACTTATGCCAAGAAGTACGGCTATAACTTCCAGCAGCTGAGCGGTCAGCCGCCTGTTGTGACTACATCTACATCGAAGAAAACAACAACTACAACAACGACTACCACAACAACTACTACCAAGAAGCCTACAACGACTACTACGAAAAAGATCATAACATCAACTTCTTCTGCTAATAGTACATCAAAAAATACGACTGCAACCAATTCAACAACAACTGTAAGTACGACATCGGCTTATATCAACAGAGTCAGAGTAAAGCTCGAAGTAGGCGAGTTTCCCGATAAATATGACTATGCTATCGGTGAACAGCTCGATCTCAGCGGCGGTACGCTCATCAGGTCGTATACGGAGTTCTTCAGCGACGGTACATTTAAAGATGTAATTTTAGACGCTGTCAAGATGACGGAGATATCTTATTCTGAGCATCAGATAAGTGTAGATGCATCTTCTTTCAGAAGCGACCGTGAGGGAAAATACGATATCGGTTTCAGTTATGAACGCGGCGGTTCGGTAGCTAAAGCAAAGATAGAAGTAAGAGTTAACACTACTATTAAAACTGAAACAACAACGACAACGACTTCAAAGCTTGCTTCTTCGACAACTAACAAAACAACGCAGACTACTACAACTGCTCCTGTATCCACAACCAGTAAAACCACTTCATCGACTACTACCACCACAACGACTACAACTACCACTACGACTACTACCACCACAACGACCACGACAACAACTACGACTACTACCACCACAACAACCACGACAACTACCACTACAACCACCACGACGACTACAACAACCTCGACAACCACGACTACCACTGCTCCTTATGTCCAGAGCGTAAAAGCTCATCTTAAAATAGGGCAGGAGCCTCAAAAGACAATGTATGGAGTATACGAGAACCTTGATCTCCGCGGCGGTACTCTGGTGAGATCTTATACCGAGTATCTTAGCGACGGTACTTCCAGAGAAGTCGTTCTTGATCCTGTCGAGATGACCAAAATCTCATATGAGGAGAATCAGCTCCGCATATTAAAGAATGATTTTAACAATTTAGTCGCAGGATTATATGAAATAATCTTTGGTTTTGAGTATGGCGGTTCTGAGGCTACAGCCACTCTGAACGTTGAGTTGATAACTACGACCACTACAACAACCACCACAACGACCACAACAACATCAACAACAACCACCACAACAACAACTACAACCACAACTACAACAACCACAACTGCGACAACGACCAAGAAAACGACTACAACTTCAACTACTACAACAACGACCACCACACAGGCTGCAAAGGCTTTCATCAAGATAATTTCATTGCCTGACAAGGTGAACTATAAGTTGTATGAGTGGTATGATCTTAAAGGCGGCAAGGTTGAGATAGGTCATGTCGGAGCTGACGGCAGAACAGTCTCAAAGGTCGTTTCTATGGAAGATCAGCGCATTATCAAGGAAACCAATTATCAGTCATGGGTAAGAGGCACATATAAGATGACTCTTAAATATACTGAGAACAATACAACAGTTTCTGTTGATTTTGATATGACTGTTGATGAGACGGTAACAACGACCAAAACTACCACCACCACAACAACATCAACAACAACTACAACAACCACGACAACAACCACGACAACAACCACTACAACTACCACTACCACAACAACCACTACTACAGCTCCTTTCGTAACCAGTGTAAAGGTTAAGCTTGAGATAGGAAGCAATCCT
>NZ_JAILNU010000004.1 GCF_024691275.1 Ruminococcus sp.
GGGCGGTTTCAGTGTAGGATACAGTGGAATGCGTATACAAAGGCTGGAGCTTGACAACAGGATCAAGTATAAGCAGGAGGACTATAAACAGCTGAACGAGTTCTATCAGCAGAAGATACAGCAGATACATATAGTCGGCGAGTATGCAAATATGATGGTGCGTGATTATAATGAAGCATTGCAGTTTGTCAACGACTATTTCCAGATGGACTATAAGAAATTCCTGTCTCAGTATTTCTCAGGCGAACGTGCCGCCCAGATTGAACGCAACATCACGCCGGAAAAATACAGACAGCTTTTTGATACGCTATCTGAGCGTCAGCTTGAGATCATAAACGATGACAGTTCAAAATATATCGTTGTATCAGCAGGCCCCGGAAGCGGAAAAACAAGAGTGCTTGTGCATAAGCTGGCATCACTTCTCCTGCTTGAAGACGTGAAACATGAACAGCTTCTTATGCTGACATTTTCGAGAGCCGCTGCAATTGAATTCAAGCAGAGGCTTCGTGAGCTCATCGGAAACGCTGCCAATTTCATAGAGATAAAGACATTCCATTCCTACTGCTTTGACCTTCTCGGAAAGATAGGTAACATAAATGAATCGGAAAATGTTGTAAAGGATGCGGTACAGCTTCTCTGCGGAGATGATATTGATGCAAGCAGAACAACAAAGTCGGTGCTTGTTATTGATGAAGCTCAGGATATGGATTTCTACGAATATCAGCTTGTTTATGTGCTGATGTCCCGCAACGAAGATATGCGTGTTATCGCTGTCGGCGATGATGATCAGAATATCTATCAATTCCGCGGCTCTGATTCGAAGTATCTGAGATCATTCATAACAGAGCATGATGCAAAACAGTATTCCCTTATCGACAATTACAGAAGCTGTCAGAGCATTGTTTCTTTTGCAAATCAGTTTGTAAAAACCATTTCCGAGAGAATGAAAACTGAGGATATCGCAGCAGTCAAAGAAAGTGAAGGACAGGTCAAGCTAATAAAGCACAGCGGCGCTAACATGGAAACGGCGCTGGTTGAAGATGTTCTGTCTGTCAATGCCAAAGGAACGACCTGTATACTGACTAATACCAATAGTGAAGCACTGCTCGTTCTCGGCGTACTAAAGCAGAATAACATTCCTGCGAAACTTATACAATCCATTGACGGTTTTGATATGTATGATATAGCCGAGATACGCTATTTCCTGAAAAAGTTGAACATCGAAAACTCATCGCCAGTTATCAGCAATGAGCAGTGGAACAATGCCGTTGAAGCATTACAAAACCGGTATCAGGGCAGCAGCTGTATGCCGGTTATCATGAATATTCTGACCACATTTGAAGAGACCAATGAGAAGAAATATCGCACTGATCTTGAAATGTTCCTGCATGAATCAAAGATAGAGGATTTCTATACTAACGATAAGGGCATTATTACTATCTCGACTATGCACAAGTCCAAGGGCAGAGAGTTTGACAACGTTTATATGCTGCTCAGTAATGTCAGCATGGATACTGACGAAGAAAAAAGAAAGCTCTATGTCGCTATGACAAGAGCAAAGGAACTGCTTCATATCCATTACTTCGGCGATGCATTTGACCGATTTGCTGAATACGCTACTACTGATGAAGTTGATCTGCGTACCTACCCGAAGCCTTCTGAGCTTATATTGCAGCTTTCTCACAGAGATGTTTATCTTGGTTTCTTCAAGGACAAAAAAGATACAATAATTCGTCTGAAAAGCGGTATGCATCTTGCAGTAAGAGGCTGCAGACTCTTTATCAAGGCAGGCGATAAATTACAGCCTGTCCTTCAGTTCTCCAAAAAGTGCAACGAGGATATCAAGAAGCTCATTGAGTCAGGTTATCAGCCATATGATGCAGTTATCCGCTTTATTTGTGCCTGGAAGGATAAGGAAGATACCGAAGGAACTGAAGAAACAGCTATTATCCTGGCTGATGTTTATTTTCATACGGATAAAAAATAAATGGTTTTCGATGTCTGCAGAAGTGAAATACTGAAATAAATTTAGGAGGTGTCCTCAATGCTCAGACCAGGACTGTACGAACAAGTCATAAACAAAGAACTATCGGATAAAATAGATGATTCCGCACAGCTTATCGACAAACGCAATATCGACAAAGCAGAGGCTCCGCAGGTGCTGGCAGGGTATCTCTCTGAGGTCATTGAGAAGGGACTCTCACGGCTTGCAGGTGATGATATCGAAGGTCAGCTTGGACTTGCCAACAAAATAGTTTCGGCAGTAACGGAGCTTACGGGTGACGAGGAGTTCGACGGTCTGAGCGTTGACCAGCGTGCAGAACAGCTCCTTGCGGTTGCCAATATGCAGAATAATGCGGACACCATGAAGCGACGCATCACCATGACACGCCCCGAGACTTCCCTCGCTTCAAGCTCATTGTTCACGGGTGCTGGCCACGAACCGCAGATGATGACCGAGCTGAAAAAGGAGATAGTCTCCGCCGACAGGATAGATATGCTTGTGTCCTTCATCAAGTGGAGCGGTCTGGTGCTTAT
>NZ_JAILNU010000013.1 GCF_024691275.1 Ruminococcus sp.
GGTGCAAGGGCATTGCCACAAATCGCAAGAAGTTACAGGCAGAAATGAGAGCGTTAAGGAAATATGATAACAAGAAAGTATAAGATAGCGGATAAGGTGGTTGAGGTCAATTCGATATATGACGAGGTACACGAATACTGCTCTGAATATCTGACGGACACTTCTGCCGATTATTCTGTGACTACCACGCAAGCGGATATTGACTATGAGCGTGAGAAGTCTGCCCGTGAGGACGAGATTGAGGGTATCCCTGTTCGGAACTTCTCAGACAGCTACCTTGAAGAATTGGCAGTTTACCGCAAGATAGCTGAGAAAATGATAGACTATGACACGTTACTCTTTCACGGCTCTGTTGTGGCGGTGGACGGTGTGGGCTATCTTTTCACGGCTAAGTCAGGCACAGGCAAGTCCACGCATACAAGGCTTTGGCGAGAATATTTCGGAGAACGTGCTGTCATGGTGAATGATGATAAACCGCTTTTGCATATCTCTGATACAGTCACGGCTTACGGCACTCCCTACAACGGCAAGCACAGGCTCGGCACAAACACCTCCGTTCCGCTGAAAGCTATCTGTATTCTGACGAGAGCTGCCGACAATCACATCGAGCCTATCACAAGAGAACAGGCATATACAATGTTACTGCAACAGGTCTACCGTCCAGCGGATATGCTGAAAATGGCGAAAACGCTGGAATTAGTGGACAGGCTTGCAGACAGCGCGAAGCTCTATCGGCTCGGCTGTAATATGGATATTTCAGCGGCAAAAATCGCCTTTGAGGGTATGCAATGACGAGATTTGAAGATGTGATCGAGCGTGATGGGCGGCTCGTCTATACCAATGTCGGTGACAGTATGCGCCCGCTGATTCGGCAGGACAGGGATATTTTAATCATCGAAAAGTACGAAGGTAGGCTGAAAAAGTACGATGTTCCGCTGTATAAGCGTGACAGCGGTCAGTATGTGCTTCATAGGGTACTGAAAGTCCGCCCCGATGATTATGTGATATGCGGAGATAACCGCTACAACAAAGAATACGGCATTACCGACCGACACATTATCGGTGTACTGACGGCGGTGGTGCGTGACGACAAGGAAATTCCCATAACCGACCTGCGGTATCGGCTGTATGTTCACCTGTGGTGCGATTTATTCCCGATACGAGCATTTATCCTCAAAGCAACGCACTTCCCGAAATGGCTGAAAAGAAAACTGAAATGATGAAAAATAATGCGATAAAATGGCTTTATGCCGTACCCGAAAAGAAAAAGCTGTATATCCTCGCTCTGATGCTGGTGCAGGCGCTCCACGGCGCAAGCGGTGTGCTGTATGCTCTGCTTCTGCGGAATATCGTGGACAACGCCACGGCACACGATAAGGCAGGATTTTGGCATTTTGTGGTTCTGACCGTTCTGCTTGTGGTCGTTCAGATCGGTATGAGGGCGGTCATTCGCTGGCTGAATGAGCTGTCAAAGTCCACTTTTGAAAATATCTTCAAGGCTCGGCTGATGCGGAATATCCTCCGAAAAGATTTTGCAAGCGTGAGTGCCGTCCATTCGGGCGAATGGCTGAACAGGCTCACCAATGACACAGTAGTTGTCGCTGACAGCTATGTTGAAATTCTCCCCGGACTGGTCGGAATGGTTGTCAAGCTCATTAGTGCGGTCATTATGATGATCGTGCTGGACTGGCGGTTTGCCTGCGTCCTGCTGCCCTGCGGAGTGCTGCTTATTGTATTTACCTACGCTTTCCGTAAGGTGCTGAAACGTCTGCACAAACAGATGCAGGAGCGTGACGGCAAGCTGCGTATCTTCCTGCAAGAGCATATCGGCAGTATGATGATGATTCGCTCTTTCGCAACAGAACAACAGACGGAAAATGAAGCAAGCGAGCGAATGAAAGCCCATAAAACCGCAAGAATGCGTAAAAATCATTTCTCTAACTTCTGCAATATCGGTTTCGGGCTTGCGATGAACGGAATGTATCTCTTTGGGGTGTGCTACTGCGGTTACGGCATTTTGCTCGGTACGATCAGCTACGGAACACTGACCGCTATCACACAGCTTATCTCACAGATACAAGCCCCGTTTGCTAATATTACGGGCTATCTGCCGAAGTTCTATGCTATGACGGCAAGTGCGGAGCGTCTTATGGAGATAGAAAACTTCTCC
>NZ_JAILNU010000108.1 GCF_024691275.1 Ruminococcus sp.
TCAGAAAGGATCGTCAGCCTTCGTTGTTTTATACTGTATATATCCCATTTTTGTGTTCTGATCTTGTTTTTGCCTGATATTCTGTGTAATTAGCCCCTCTGCGTTGCTCGCAGAGGGGCTTTGTGGACAGGCTGAAAGGCTGCCATATGGCAGCCTTTTTTGCATAAAATCAAAGCTCCTCGATCGAGGAGCTTTTTTATCAGAATGTAAGCTGGTTGCTGTCACCAAGTTCCTTTGCAGGCTTGCCTGCTGCCGGAACGCTCTTTGTGCGATATTTTTCAAGCTCAGGCAGTTCTTCGGGAGAAATGACAGAAGCTGACGAAAGCAAAGCTTTCTTTCTCAGATTAATTACCTGAACGCCCTGTGAGTCTCTTGTAGACTTGGCAAGTATCATACCGGTATTGAATACGAGAGCATGACCGCTGGTAGTTCTGAGCAGCACATCGCTGTCCTCAGCAACATACAGTGCGGCAACAAGCGGAGACTTCTCGGAATATGCCTTTGCAAGCTTTTTACGATTGGTCTTTGTCTCGTAGGACTTCATCGGAACTTTTGCAGCCTTACCGTTTTCAAAGAAGAAAATGATATATCCGCTGTAATCGGTGGTAGGAACAAGAGTTTTCAGGTTTTCTCCTTCGTCAAAGCTCAGCTTTGCAGGTATATAGTCGCCCATAACGCTTGCCTTTGTATCATCAAATGCGCTTGCCTTTGATTTGTAAGCCTGAGCCTTATCCGAGAAGAATATAAGCTCGGTCTTATTCGTTGCTTCAAAGTTCTGACTGATAAAGTCGCCCTCTTTGAGTTTCTGTTCGTTACTCATACGGAAGGACTGCGGTGTTATCTTCTTGAAGTATCCGCTGTCAGATACAAAGATGAGTACAGGATAATCGGGAGTATCATCTATATCCTCAGCTTCCTCGATATCAGACTGATAATAGAACATAGTCTTTCTTGGCTGTGCATAATTCTTTATAACATCACGAAGCTCATTGACGATGATCTTTCTTATCTTCTTCTTATCACGGAGGATATCTTCCATTTCTTCGATATCCTTCTTTAACTGGTCAACTTCCTCGATACGGCGAAGTATATACTGCTTATTGATGTTGCGAAGCTTAATTTCCGCAACATATTCCGCCTGAACTTCATCAATTCCGAAGCCGATCATGAGGTTCGGAACTACGTCCGCTTCGTTCTCAGTCTCGCGGATTATCTTTATTGCCTTGTCTATATCAAGGAGTATCTTCGAGAGAGCTTCCAGTAAATGGAGCTTCTCCTTCTTCTTCTGAAGATCATGGAATGTCCTTCGCTGTATACATTCCTCACGGAATGCTGTCCATTCGGTAAGTATCTCACGAACTCCCATTACCTTAGGAGTGCCTGCGATAAGGATATTGAAATTACACGGATAGCTGTCCTGAAGTGGTGTAAGGCGATAAAGCTTCTGCATGAGCTTGTCAGGATCGGTACCTCGCTTTAAGTCGATAGCGATCTTCAGACCCTCGATATCGGTCTCGTCACGGATATAAGATACTTCCCTGATCTTACCCTGTTTTACAAGGTCGATTATCTTCTCGATTATCGCTTCGATAGTCGTAGTATATGGTATCTCAGTGATCTCAATGCAGTTTGCGGTCTTGTCGTAGCTGTACTTGGCACGTACCTTGATGCTGCCTCTGCCTGTTTCATAGACCTTGTTGAGCTCAGCCTCATCGTATAGCATCAGACCTCCGCCCGGAAAGTCAGGTCCCTTGAGTGTGCTGATTATATCGTGGTCAGGGTTCTTCATCAGTGCAATTGTAGTCTCGCAGACCTCTTCAAGATTGAACGGGCAGACGTTGCTTGCCATAGAAACTGCTATGCCTGTATTTGAGTTTACGAGAACAGTCGGGAAAGTTGCAGGAAGAAGCGTTGGCTCCTGCATGGTATTATCGTAGTTTGGAACGAAATCTATAGTCTCCTTGTCAATATCACGGAAAAGCTCATTGCATATCTTTTCGAGCTTTACCTCGGTATATCGTGGAGCTGCAAAATGCATCTTGCTGGAATACTGCTTTCCGAAGTTTCCCTTGCTGTCAATATAAGGGTGGAGCAGAGCCTCGTTGCCCCTTGTCATACGGACAAGAGTTTCATATATAGCCTGATCTCCGTGGGGATTGAGCTTCATGGTCTCGCCCACAACATTTGCCGACTTGGAGCGCTCTTTATCCGGATTGAGCAGTCCCCTCTTGTACATCATATAGAGAAGCTTTCTGTGAGAAGGCTTGAAACCGTCTATCTCAGGCAGAGCTCGTGAGATAATAACGCTCATCGCATAGGGCATATAGTTCTTTTTCAGGGTATCAGCGATCTTCTCGTCAACAACGCTTCCCGAACCCTCTATATAAGCCTCGTGCTTGAAAACGTGCTGCTTCTTCGGAGTTTCTTTTTTTCTTGGCATTTACTCTTCTCCTTCTTTACGTCGTTCACTCTTTTTGAGGAGCTTTTCGGGATCCTTGACATAACTTCTGACTATACTGCCGCAATCCCTGCAAATGGTATGATACAATGTAGTTGAACGCAGCATACTCTCGGAGCTGTACACAGCACCGTAAAAATTCTGGTAGCCTGTTATGAATTCAGTACCGCCGCAAAATCGGCATTTAGTCATTTTAACTTTTTTCATATCGCACTCCGTCAGCTTATATCAGCCAGTTCAAGGTAATCAGCGCCGTACTCAGAGATGTAGTCCTTACGTCCCTGAAGATCATCGCCGAGAAGCATCTCGAACACCTCTGCGGACTCGCTTATGTCCTCGGCAGTTACCTTGATAAGACGGCGAGTATCAGGGTTCATAGTTGTAAGGCTCATCATGTCGGGCTCGTTCTCACCGAGACCTTTCGAGCGCTGTATTGTATGCTTTTTATCGCCTATCATATCAAGTATACGCTGCTTCTCCTGCTCAGTATACGCAAAATAGGTCTTTTCCTTTGTATTTATCTCAAAAAGCGGTGACTCTGCTATATATACATATCCCTGCTCGATAAGTGTAGGAGTGAGCCTGTAGAGCATGGTAAGTATGAGAGTCCTTATCTGGAAGCCGTCAACGTCAGCATCGGTACATATAACGATCTTGCTCCAACGGAAATTATTAATATCAAAGTTTGAAAGCTCTTTGTTAGCCTTTGTGGTAACTTCCACACCACAGCCGAGCACTTTGATAAGGTCGGTGATTATCTCGCTCTTGAATATCTTCGAGTACTCGGCTTTAAGGCAGTTGAGTATCTTTCCGCGGACTGGTATTATAGCCTGAAACTCCGCATTTCTCGCAAGCTTTACAGATCCGAGAGCCGAATCGCCCTCCACGATATATATCTCGCGGCGTGAATCGTCCTTTGTACGGCAGTCAACAAACTTCTCGACCATGTTTGCAAGGTCAATAGTTCCTGTAAGCTTCTTCTTGACATTTAGGCGGACTTTCTCTGCGTTCTCGCGGCTTCTCTTGTTAATGAGTATCTGCTCGGCTATTTTCTGAGCCTCGTCGGGATTCTCAATGAAGTAGACTTCAAGCTGATGACGGAGGAACTCGGTCATAGCCTCGCGGATAAATTTATTGGTTATAGCCTTTTTGGTCTGGTTTGCGTAGGATGTCTGAGTTGAGAAAGACGAAGATACAAGGATAAGACACTCTTCAACATCTGCATAGGTTATCTTGCTCTCGTTCTTCTGGTAGCCGTTCACGGACTTGATGTAGCTGTCTATCTGAGCCTGAAATGCTCTTTTTACAGCTTCAGCAGGAGAACCGCCGTGCTCAAGGAAGCTTGAATTGTGGTAATACTCCGTAAGCTTAGCCTTGTTTGAGAAGGTAAGAGCAACGTCCAGCTTCACCTTGTACTCGGGCTTATCGTCACGGTCTCTGCCCTTTTTCTCGGCAGTCCAGTGCTGTATCGAGGACAGTGCCCCCTCACCAGCTATCTCCTGAACGTACTCAGTGATGCCTGACTCATAGAAGAACTCCTGCTCGTTAAAGCCGCCTGCTTCGTTCTCAGAACGGAACACAAAGAGGATATTCGGGTTGACGATAGCCTGTCTTTTAAGGATATCGCAGAAAAACTCATCAGATACGTCAATATCAGTAAAAACTTCAAGGTCAGGTCTCCAGCGGGTCTTAGTTCCTGTCTGCTTTCGCTTGCAGGGTTCTTTTTTAAGACCGCCCACGTTGTTTCCTTTTTCAAAGTGAAGATCGTACTTGAAACCGTCACGAATTACCTCAACGTCCATGAATTCGGACGAAAACTGTGTGGAACAAAGTCCCAGACCGTTCAGACCAAGAGAATACTCATATGATTCAGCCGAGGTATCGTACTTGCCTCCTGCGTAGAGCTCGCAGTAGACCAGCTCCCAGTTATATCGCTTTTCGTTATTGTTATAGTCAACAGGACAGCCTCGACCGAAATCCTCGACTTCGATATCATTATTTCTGAAATGTGTGATTATTATTTTATTTCCATACCCTTCTCGGGCTTCGTCAATTGAGTTTGAGATGACCTCAAAGATCGAATGCTCGCAGCCGTCAAGACCGTCTGAGCCAAATATAACAGCAGGGCGCTTACGAACTCGGTCTGCACCCTTCAGCATAGAAATACTGTCATTACCGTAATCTTGTTTCTTAGCCATAATCCTCTGCCTTTCGGACACATTTTAATACATACCCATGTATTATATCACATTTAAAATTTTTTTGCAAGTCCGCAGTTTTATTTTTCTTTATATATAGGAAAAAGCAGTCGATATGACCGCTTTTCCTATAAATATTCCTCTACCTTATGCCAAGGTATTTATATCCTGCATCGGTAACAGCCTTTTTTACAGCCTTTTCGTCCATAGCTCCCGTGACCGTCATAACAGCATTTCCCTGCTCATGACTTGGAGAAGCTTCGTCAACGAAGGGAAGCGCTTCAAGTGCCTTTTTCACTCTTGCTTCGCAGCGAGCACACATCATACCCTTTATCTTAACTGTGACAGCTGATGACTCGGTATTTGTCTCTGAGATGACTGCCTCGCGCATTTTGTCATGCCTGCTGCTGTGAACATCTGTCATGTTAAGCCTTAACGCATTTGACACTACCAAAAAGCTTGAAAGGCTCATGGCAGCCGCTCCGAACATAGGGTTCATATTCCAGCCGAAAAGTCCCGAGTAAACTCCTGCTGCAAGTGGTATACCTATTATATTATATATGAATGCCCAGAACAGGTTCTGATGGATATTCCTGAGTGCAGCACGGCTCAGTCTTACAGCAGCAGGAACATCGCTCAGACAGCTTTTCATCAGTACGACATCTGCCGCATCAATAGCCACATCTGTACCTGCTCCGATGGCAATTCCTATATCGGCAGCCGTCAGCGCGGGAGCATCGTTTATGCCGTCGCCAACCATGATGACTTTGCCTTTTTTTCTCAGACTGCGGATAACGTTTTCCTTTCCGTCAGGAAGCACTCCTGCAATGACTTCGTCCACGCCTGCCTGAGCGCCAACAGCCTTAGCTGTGCGCTCGTTATCTCCCGTGAGCATTACAACGTGTATGCCCATTTTTTGCAGTTCGCGCACCGCCTCGGGACTATCCTCCTTTATAACGTCTGCAACTGCGATCATTCCGACGAACTTACCGTTTTTTGCAAAGAACAGCGGCGTTTTTCCTTCCTCAGAAAGCCTTTCGGCGATCTCAAGCTCTTCGCTGCTGATCTCAGCCTTTGATGATATAAAGCTCATATTTCCGCCGACCAGTTCATCGTTCCCGATATTTCCGATAAGACCGTTGCCTGCGATAGCCCTGAAACCTGTAACTTTCTCGGCTACAATGCCTTTTTCGCTCCCGTAAGCGATAACTGCCTTCGCCAGAGGGTGCTCGCTTTTCATTTCAAGGGAATATGCAAGTCCAAGGAGTTCATTTTCATTTGATGAAACTGAGGGAATGATATCAGTTACCTCGGGAGCTCCGCTTGTGACGGTCCCTGTCTTGTCAAGAGCTATTATCTGAGCTTTTCCTTTTTCTTCAAGGGAAACAGCTGTCTTGAAAAGCAGACCGTTTTTCGCACCGACTCCGCTTCCAACCATAATTGCCACAGGAGTAGCAAGTCCCAGAGCACAGGGACAGCTTATTACAAGCACTGATATTGCTCTTGCTATCGAAAAGCCTGCCGACTTTCCAAGCATTAACCATACTATAAAGGTTATCAGTGCGATACCGATGACCACAGGAACAAAGACTCCCGCTACCTTATCGGCGACCTTTGCAATAGGAGCTTTTGTAGCAGCCGAATCACCGACCATTTTTATTATCTGCGAAAGTGCCGTATCCTCGCCAACTCTTACCGCTTCACAGCGAAGATATCCCGACTGATTTATAGTTGCAGCAGATACCGTATCACCCACAAACTTGTCTGCGGGAATACTTTCACCTGTCAGAGCCGCTTCATTGACAGTGCTCTCATCTTCGATGACAATACCGTCAACAGGGATATTTTCACCAGGTCTGACTGCAAATATGTCCCCCTTCTTCACCTGCTCAACAGGCACCTCGACCTCTTCGCCATCACGTATCAGCACAGCTGTTTTAGGCGCGAGCTTCATAAGACTTTTCAGGGCATCTGATGTCTTTCCCTTTGAACGTGATTCAAGCATCTTTCCAACTGTAATGAGAGTGAGTATCATTGCCGCAGACTCAAAATACAGATCACACATACACCTCATCACAGTATCTGTATCGCCTGTCCGCTGAGCTTCGGTCATAATAAAGAGCGTCGCTGTACTGTATATGAAAGATGCTCCCGAACCAAGGGCAACAAGGGTATCCATATTGGGCGAACGGTGTATTATACCTTTGAAGCCCTTTATGAAGGATTTCTGATTTATGACCATGACGACTGCTGCCAGCATCATTTCAGCAATAGCTGTTATAACATGGTTCCGTTCCATGATCGACGGGAGCGGAAGTCAAAGCATGCCGTGTCCCATGGAAATATACATCAAAACGATCAGGAATCCGAGCGAAGCAAGAAGTCTGCGCTTCATAGCATGAGTTTCCGTATCTTTAAGCTCGTCCGTGCCCGATTCCGAAGCTTTGCCTGCCCCCTTTACAGAAGCTCCGTATCCTGCGTTCCTTACAGCCGCTATAATATCCCTTTCGGAAGCTGTCCCCTCAACTCCCATTGAATTTGTCAGCAGATTTACAGAGCATGATGTCACCCCGTTTACAGATGAAACTGCCTTTTCAACACGGGCGCTACAGGCTGCACAGCTCATTCCCGTAACGTTATATTGCTTCATCACGCACATCCGATTATTATCTGATTTTTATTATATCAAAATCTCTGACAACTGTCAAGTTTGATTTAACCGCAGTTAACAAAAAAGCGGACATATGTCCGCTCTTAGTATTACTTGAAAAGCTCCTCATATTCCTTTTCCTTAAAGCCGACAATTACTTTGCCATTTTTAATAAGAAGGGGACGTTTTACAAGCATTCCGTCTGTTGCAAGAAGTCGGAGCTGTTCCTCATCGCTCAACTCAGGAAGCTTATCTTTGAGCTCCATGGACTTATAAAGCAGTCCGCTGGTGTTAAAGAACCTTTTGAGCGGCAGTCCGCTGTCAGCATACCATGTTTTAAGCTCTTCATAAGACGGATTATTTTCCTTTATGTCTCTCAGTTCATAAGCGATCCCATTATCATCGAGCCATTTCTTTGCCTTCTTGCAAGTAGTACATTTCGGATAGCATATAAACTCCATAATCATTCCTCCTGTTTTAGCTTCTCCATAAGTATCTCCTTTAGTTTAGCAGGGTCAGCCTTTCCCTTTGAAGCCTTCATTCCCTGTCCCACGAGATATCCGAGAGAATTGCTTTTTCCTTTTTTGTAATCGTTCACCGATCTTTCGCTGCAGGCTATTATCTCATCGGCAAGAGCTGTAAGGAATCCCGAATCTGAATTCTGCACAAGTCCGAGCCTTTCAATGATATCAGCAGTTTTTCCGCCGACGGATATAAGCTCGTCGAGCACCTTCTTAGCTCCCGAGCTTGATATTACACCCTTTTCGGCTGCCGAACACAGCTCGCACAGCTCCTGCGCTGTCAAGCCTGTTTCCGAGATTTTTTTACCGCTGTCGTTCATGAATTTCGTTATTTCTCCAACGATGCGATTAGCAGCCGAACGCGGCTCACATTTGCCCGAAGCAGCACATTCATCATACAAAGCCGCCTTTTCAGCTGAATCAGCAATTACGAATGCTTCCGAATAATTCAGACCATGTACCTTTACATAACGAATGATCTTCGCGTTCGGAAGCTCGGGCAGCTCGTTGTTCAGGCTCTCTATACTTTCGTCATCAAGAACTATATCTCCAAGATCAGGTTCAGGGAAAAAGCGATAGTCCTGTGCGTTCTCCTTATTGCGCATAAGTATGCTCATACCGTTTCTATCGTCCCAACGTCTTGTCTCGCGCTCGACATTGCCTCCGCTTGATATTATTTGTGTCTGTCGATTTATCTCATATTCAATGCCCCTGACTGCCGCACTGAAGCTGTTGACGTTTTTCAGCTCGCAGCGAACTCCAAGAGGAGCATTTTTCTCATGGACAGAGACATTTACATCGCAGCGTATACTGCCTTCCTGCATCTTGCAGTCTGATATGCCGATATATCTTAATATGCTCCTTATCATTTCAAGGAAGATACGTGCTTCCTCGGAGCTTTTCAGGTCAGGGCGAGTGACTATCTCTATAAGCGGCACACCGCAGCGGTTATAATCACAAAGAGTTCCGCCCGTTGCATCATCATGGAGCAGTTTTCCTGCGTCTTCTTCTATATGTATTCGCTCAATGCCTATTTTTCTAACCTCACTGCCTACCATTATCTCAAGGAAGCCGTTCTCACAAATAGGTATATCTGCCTGAGATATCTGGTACGCCTTCGGAAGGTCGGGATAAAAATAATTTTTTCTGTCCATGCGGCTTACATTATTAATATGGCAGTTCAGAGCGTGTCCCATTTTCACAGCATAGTCACAGACCTTTTTGTTCAGGCGCGGAAGTGTTCCGGGAAGTCCCATACATACAGGACATATCTCTGTATTAGCTTCAGAACCGAAAACATTTTTGCAGCCGCAGAATATTTTCGTTGCAGTATTAAGTTCTGCATGAACTTCAAGACCTATTACACTTTCAAGCTCTGTCATATACATCACCTCTCGCCAGCTCATAACCGTATGCAGCATCAAGCACTTCTGCATCGCCGAAACGCTTACCAATAAGCTGGAGACCTATTGGCAGACCGTCTGCATTCCTGCCGCATGGTACACTTATGGCAGGCAGTCCTGCAAGACTTGCAGGGACAGTGCATATATCCGCAGAATAACACTCAACCGGACTGATACTTCCGCCGAGGCTTATACCTGCCTTTGGGTATACGGGAGCTGCAATAATATCACAGCTGCCGAATACTTCATCAAACTCCCTGCACAGTTTTGTGCGCAGAGCAGCTGCACGTTTATAATATGAATCGCAGAAGCCCTCACTAAGTACGAATGTACCGAGCATTATACGCCTTTTCACTTCATCACCAAAGCCTTCGGTCCTGCTCTTGCGGTACATCTCAGAAAGGTCGCTGTAATTATCGGTGCGGTATCCGAATCTCACTCCGTCATAACGCGCAAGATTAGACGAAGCTTCTGCGGAGGAAATGATATAGTAAGCCTTTACCGCATCTTCGGCTGACGGAAGAGAAACATACTTCACAACAGCCCCACGGCTCTCCATTGTCATTACAGCAGCTTCCACAGCAGCACGCACATCGTCGCTTATCTGAGGACTGAAAAGCTCTCCGGGCACACCGATTTTCAGTCCCCTAAGCGAACCCTTTAGATTAAATGATATTTTTTTATAAGATGATGTCACATCTTTGACATCTGCGACGTTTATTATATTGTGGAGCAGATAAACATCACGGGCATTCCGTCCTATAGAACCGATACGATCGAGAGATGAAGCAAATGCAATAAGACCATATCTTGAAACTGCTCCATAAGAAGGACAGAAGCCGACTACTCCGCAAAGAGCGGCGGGCTGGCGTATTGAACCGCCTGTATCCGAGCCGAGTGCCAGAACAGCTGCTCCGCTTGCTACAGCAGCTGCCGAGCCTCCTGACGAACCGCCTGCCGAATACGCAGTATTCACAGGATTCCTTACTGCACCGAAATATCCGGTATCCGAAGCCGAACCCATTGCAAACTCGTCCATATTAGTCTTGCCGATAATAACTGCTCCCTCGGCTCTGAGATTTGCGACAGCTGTTGCATCATACGGCGGCACATAGCTTTCAAGCATTCTTGAAGCGCAGGTAGTCCTGATACCCTTTGTTGAGATATTATCCTTGACAGCCACAGGAATCCCACAAAGCCGAAGCTTCGATCCGCGCTTCTCTGAAACAGCGTCTGCTTTTGCAGCATCATCGGCTCCTTCATCATTAAATGTGATATAAGAATTGTACAGCGGCTGTGTTTCCTTTGCTCTTTCCATTACATCGCGCACTATCTCGGCAGAACTGCACTTTCCGCTTGAAAGCATATCGAGCAGCTCATATGCGCTGTATCCATACAGCTTCATTATTGCTCCACCGTCCTTGGAACTGCAAAATATCCGTTTACAGACTGCGGAGCATTATCCATGAGCCCGCTGCGGCTGATACCGCAGCTTTCAATAGTGTCATCACGAAGTTCCATACGATCAACATAAGGCTCTGCATCAGAAAGCTCGGGAAGCTCTGAAACCATATCCACTATTTCCGAAAACGTTTCGGAAAAGGCTCTTTCCTCTTCCTCCGATATTTCAAGAGATGCAAGCACTGCGATCTTTTTGATATCAATTTCCATTATATGCTCCTATAAATAAATAATATTTATTATAACATATTTAAACGTTTTATGCAATAAAAAACAGTCGGCATAAAACCGACTGTTCTTCATTATTTATAAAAGTGATTTGCTCTTCCGTCTCCATAGAAGAACAGGTAACCCTGAGTAAAGGATTCCGGTTCATTGAAGTAAAGAGTCACAGCGTCTTTAACGCTCTGTGTTACATATGATGAATATGTGCCCAAATTAACATATCTGCTTGCGCCCGAGAACTGATAACGCTGTGTAAGTACGTCGTATATCGAATTAGGGAACAAAGAAGAATATACTCTATTCATTATTACTTCTACTACATAAGCCTTCTCGTAGTTTCCTATCCAGTTGCTGCCTGCTTCGTTCGCAACGGCATTGCAAAGGAGGATATAATCCGAATCAGAAATCGGAAGTGTCTTTTCTTCTGCAACAAGTTCGGGATCGGGTGTAACGATTTCTTCCGGAACTTCAACGTATGTGGGAGTTGGTTCAGGTTCTTCTGTTACAGGCTCGGTCACTATTATCGTAGTTTCTTCTGTTGTCGAAACTGTAGTAGTTGCTGTCGTGGTCGTAGATGTTACAGCCTCTGTCGTCACAGGTGCTGTTGTATATGCAGCGGAGGAAGCTATATTCTCTACCTTTGCTGCTGTTGTGTAAGCCTGGGTCACAGGCTCTGTAATTGCAGCCGGCGCATGTGCCGGTGCAGGCACCGATCTTGAAATCTGAGCAGCTTTTGTTGCTGCCTCTGTAGCGCGTTGGGAAGTTGTGCCTTCCATCACACCATTGGTTATTTTGCTTGCAGCCGTTGTTATTTCGGCTGTATAAGATTTCTTGGTGGTTGTTCTGTTGTATGTAGTTGCCTTTTCTGCCGATATTGCCGAAGTAATATTTGCAGATGTTGCACCGATAACGTGTTCTGTATCAATTACGACCTCGCTGTCGGTAACGAACATATCAGTTGGTTTTACAGTCGAAGAAGTTATATATGCTACTCCGAAACCGCCGCCCAAAACTGAAGCAACCACTCCGCAAGCTAACGCTGCGGTTTTAAGATTACCCATCAACTCATCCTTTCCTGAAAAAAGCATTTTCATTTTTCAATTTTTTTCGGGCTGATGATATGATAACACATCTCCCCCGAAATAGCAATACTTTCTGGATTATTTCCATTTTATGGACGTTTTTTTCCACGGATTTGACGGTATCGAAGTTAAACTGCACATATTAAATTGCTTAAAAATGAATATTATATGAACAAATAGTTAATATGGCGAAATATATAATACTAAATCGTTACAAAATAGTAACACCAAACTATAGTTAAATGATAACAATAAGTATAATAAAACGCCAATTTTACGTTATTTTCACGTTTTTATGACATGAAAATACAAAAAAGTGGTAACTGAATGGTGACAACTCCCGATTTAAAAATATACAGATAGCTATTGCAAAAAGCTGTCAATAATGATATAATAAATAAGTATAAGTAAATTTTATAGGAGAAACATTATGAACAATACCTATTATACAAATCAAATCAACTCGATCATTGCGGAAGTAAAGAAGGCTGTTATCGGCAAAGATGCCATAATCATCAAAGCCCTCCTTGCAATGTTGTGTAAAGGTCATATCCTTATCGAAGATATCCCGGGCGTCGGCAAGACCACTCTGGCTCTTGCTTTTTCAAAGGCACTTTCCCTCGAACATAACCGTATGCAGTTCACGCCTGATGTTCTTCCTTCTGATGTAACCGGCTTTTCTGTTTACAATAAGAGCAACGGAAAGTTTGAGTTCCGCCCAGGTGTTGCCTTCTGCAACCTTTTCCTTGCTGACGAGATCAACCGTACCTCCAGCAAGACCCAGTCAGCTCTCCTCGAACTTATGGAGGAAAAAAGCATAACCGTTGACGGAAATACATACAAGCTCCCCGAACCGTATACTGTTATCGCTACTCAGAACCCAATCGGTTCAGCAGGTACACATAACCTTCCCGATTCACAGCTTGACCGTTTTATGATCAAGCTCAGTATGGGCTACCCTGACTTCAAGGGCGAGGTTTCTATCCTCAAGGCCAAGCATAACGACAACCCACTCGAAAATGTCAGTCCTGTTGCTGATGCCGCTTCCATAAAGGAACTTCAGGAATACATCTCTAATATATATATTGATGACAGGATATACGAGTATATCGTTTCAATTTCTGCTGCGACCCGTAACCACCCTATGTTAAAGCTCGGTGTCAGCCCCCGCGGTACACTCGCACTCATGCAGCTCTCCAAAGGAATCGCTGTTGCAATGGGACGTGATTTCGTTACCCCCGAGGATATATCATTTATATGCAATGATGTTTTTGAACACCGTATTATGCTCAATTCCAAGGCTAAACTCTCCGATACATCAGCTTCTGATATTATCACCGAGATACTCAGGTCTGTTCCTGTCCCGGGGATCAGTGAAAAGTAAGGCGGTATCATGATACTTACCAAAATTCTTTTCATAATCCTTATTCTGATATGTGCGGCGTTCTATGTTATGTACATATGGGATTTCGCCCTTGTACTCCTTATAGTTATTACACTGCTCCCCGTGGTCATGTTCATAACGACCTACATAACACAAAAGCACATAACTGTTGAATTCGCCGTTAAGGACAAAAATGTTTCAAAAAACAGGGACTTTCCCATTCAGCTCGTTGTGACCAACAGAAGCATTTTCCCTATCGGAAAAGCCGAAGCCCATATCGAATACTACAATGTGTTCAGCAATCAGATATCGTCTTTTGACGTATATCTGCCTATACAGCCGCGTAACTCGCAGCGCGTAACATTTCAGCTGAGCTCAAGATTCTGCGGTATCATAAAAATTCGTACAGCATATATCAATCTCTTTGACCCTCTGAGAATATTCAAGTTCCGAACAGGCAAAAATATCCAGACAGAAGTTTCTGTAATGCCCGAAGGTCATGAAATAAACGGAATAGTCCACTATACAGACCGCGTCAACGAGGAAAGCGAAATGTTCTCCGAGCATCGCCCCGGAGATGACCCTTCCGAGGTCTTTGACCTGCGAGAATATAACCCCGGTGACAAGCTCAACCGTATCCATTGGAAGCTTAGCTCCAAAAAAGACGAGTTCATCGTAAAGGAATACAGTCTTCCTATTGATGTTCCGTGTGCGATCCTGCTGGATCTGAAGTGTTATAAAGACAATGAGATGACTCTCCCTGTTTTTGATACCCTTATCGAAACATTTCTCTCGCTCTCGCAGTTTCTCCTCGACAATGAGAGAGGACACTCCGTCATTTTCTTCAATGCAGCTCAGAATCAGTTCATCGAGCTGACTATAAGTGACAGCTCTGATCTTTCGGCTGCTATCGCCGAGATAATCAACTCGGTAAGGGATAATCTCTTCTGTCAGTCACCTGAATATTACTTCGCAGATAATTCTCCCCTTTCTTTTGCTTCGTTTACCTACATAAGCTCTTCCGGGGACAATGCAATACTCGATCATATCGACGAAAATGTCGATGCAGACTTCAAGAACGCCATTACCGTCGTTGATTCAGCCGAATCGTTCGATAAGATCAATGCAGGCTATTCCACATTAAACATGATCCCCGTCATTATTGGAAAAATATCAGCCTCTATAAAGGATATAGATATATAATGAAAAAAAAGAATATTCAAAACATGAACGGCATATCTATAAGCGACAGCATAGTTATGTCCGTGAAGCGAAAAAATGCCAACTACCGCAAGCCTTTTTCGGCTGCGATAGCTATTATCGGATTTGTTTCCATTCTGATGTCATTCCTCGGAATGTTCAAATTCCAGTATGATACCAAAACAGTCGTGCTGGCGGCATTGATTTTTACAGCCTTTTATCTCGCACTCGCTGTCATAGGCGGAAAAGCAATGATCGTCTACGGAGCTTCAATAATAATCTTTATTATTGAAGCCTATCGAAAATCATCTAAGATCGCTCTCGGCTTCAAATTTATATACAATATTATATATAAAGAAGCATATAAGACCGAGATAAGCTATTACCGCAATCTCAGTCAGGCTTTAGAATCCTCGTCGGTCACTGCACTGTTTATCTTTTACATATGGCTGCTGGCTATAGTGATATTTTTCTTTACTGTAAGCCGTCCCAATCCTGTACTGCCGCTTATGGTGACATTCCCCATACTCGAGCTCGGAATGTACCACGGCATTGAAGTACCTGTTTTCTGGGGTATACTTTGTATATCATACTGGCTCGCACTGCTGGCTATGTCAACTATTGATGTCGGCGAATACTCAGGCGGTCAGAGCGGTTTCGTAAGAAAAAACAATCTGTTCTTTCCAAAACGCCACATGAAACTCAAGGTCACCGAAAAATGCGGTGTTCTTATAATCGCAAGCGTTATGCTCATCGCTGCCGCTTCATACGGCGCTTTGAAACTCACAAATTATAAAAGAAGCGATAAGCTCAACGAAAAACGCCGCAATATCACTGAGGCTCTCGAAGATTTCTCCTTTGAGAACTTCGCAGAGAGCTTCTCAAATCTTTCGGCTGCAATGGGCTTTGATTTCGAGTACGAAAACCATAAGCTCGGCAATAATGACCATGTAAGATATAAAAATGTTACAGACCTTACAGTAACTCTGGATCGTCCGACCAGCGGCGCTATCTACCTTAAAGACTACGCAGGCGCGATCTACAAGGAAAATGAGTGGTTCGACCTCCCGCAGTCAGCTTATAACAACAGCCTGTTCAAGGATTTTGAGAAGTATAATCTCTATCCACAGGATTTCCCCGCTATTTTCGATCAGCTCCTCGAACCGCTGAACCAGAATCAATCATACAATATCCGGATCAAGAACAGTCAGAAAAAAGCGAACCATAAATACACTCCTTACGGTACTTTTAAGAACAATGGAATGAGATACGACAAGGATCTGACTGTCTCCACCAAAAAAGACGAAAAGGGCGTTTACAAATACAAATTCATCAATCTCGATTCCGAAAGTGTATTAAATAGCTTCCGGAACTATGAGAGTTATTACTCTAATCCCATTGTACGCGATATCGTTCCGTTCAGCGACATAGCGGATCAGAAATGGCGTGACAGCGTAAAAGATTACTGTACCGAAAACGACCTTATCAATTTAGATGATTACTTTACTCTTGATTACAATATTGCTTTCAACAGAGATGTAATGATCAATAACAGCAATGTCCTTATGTCACAGCTGCTCCAGAACAGATACAGCGAATTCATATACAAAAACTATATGAAAATTCCAAATACAAAGGAAATGTCTGAGGTAAGGGAGCATTATTCTGATATAATCTCGGGTGAACATACTACAGCCGAAGAAAAACTAAAGGTACTTGACGAGATAAAGAACCGAATGAGAAATGAATGTGCATACTCGCTTTATCCCAGAAGGACTCCTTCAAACCGCGATTTTATCAACTACTTCCTCCTCGAGAACCACAAGGGCTACTGTACGCATTTCGCGTCAGCAGGTGTTATACTTGCAAGAATGGCTGGTATACCTGCAAGATATGCAACAGGCTATATCATCGTTGAAAATGATATCAAAAACGCCAGAAAGAACGCTGACGGTTCTATAACTCTTGATGTAAAGGACAACCGCAGCCATGCATGGGTCGAGGTTTATATCGACGGAATGGGCTGGCTGCCGTATGAGCTTACAGCAGGTTATTCTTCAAATGAGATAAATACCGAGCCGACCAATGTTACTACAACTAAGGCAGCAACTACTGTGACCACCTTCGTCACAACCACAACTACATCTCCATCACCGAAGGCTTCTAAAACATCTGTATCTTCTAACACTAAAACGAATACCACTACTTCAACAAACGCTTCTGTTTCCAAACATGGAAACGGCGGCGGCAGCAGCAACGGCAGCAAACATCTGCCTAAGGTACTGAAAAATCTCTTCCTCGGTATATTCTTCCTCGCTTTAGCCGCAGGAGCTGTTATGATGAGAAGATACCTCATACTGAAAAAACGTCAGAAGGGTTTCAGCGAAGGACAAGCCTCCAGCCGCGTCAGAAATATGTATTCGTATGCCGAAAAACTCCTCTCTAATATGGAGCTTCAAAGTGAACACGGCAACTTCAAGGGCTTTGCCTTAGAAGTTGAGAAAAGACTTGGCGGCGACTACTTTGACGCAGGCAGCTTCTCGAAATTCACCGACATCGCACTGATGGCAAGCTTCGGTCAGGGAATACCTGATAATGATGACATCAAGCTCTGCGAAAAGACGATAAACGATATATCGGCTAAACTCTACGACAATTCCAATGCTTTCAGGAAATTCATACTCATGTTCATAAACGTTCTCAAATAGGAGTGATGTAATGAAAATTGATAATTCCAAGTATATTTTCAAAGGCATTTCGCTTTTGATCTGCGGTGTGCTCTTCGCATTTTTCCCCGGTGTGCTTTCGTGGATTTTTTACATTCTCGGCGGCATAATAATTATCGGAAGCGCTTTCACAGTTCTCGGCGGCATCGGCAGCGGTGACGGCGGCGGACTGCTCCCCGCAGGTATCGTCGGCGGACTAATCGGTCTGCTGGTAATGTATCTTCCGAAAATAATCACTGCCAACATATCTATTATTGCCGGAGCTGCTCTTGCAGTTATCGCAATAACACAGATAGTCAAGGCTCTGAGTAAGGAGCTTACAAAAAATCTGAAGATCTTCCAGCTTATTTTCGGAATAATGATGCTCATTGCCTCAATATTCTTTATATTCAATCCCTTCAAGGGCGGAAACATCATTCGCATAATCATTGGCGTTATTTTGATCGGATTTGCAGCCTTCAACTTCTATGTTGCTTATGTCATCAACGAACGCAACGGTGGTGTTATCTCATCGGGTAACGTTATCGACGCTCACGGCTATGAAGTGAATGACGACAAAGATAAAAAACATCTTCAATAACATTAAATACTGCCGATATACTCGGCAGTATTTTTTACACCAAAAATCGAACAAGTGTTTGACAACATTATAATGATATGCTATAATGAATGTAAAAACATTCATTATAATATATTTTAATGCCCTTGCAGATACGCAGATCGGAGATCTGCTTCCTGCAATCGGGTGATTATAGCATAACGCATTGCTTATATGCTATAATGAATGCAAATGCATTCATTATACTTTAATTTTAAAGTTCAGAAAAGGAGTCGTGAAAATGTCGGATACAAAAGCAATACTCGACCAGATCCTTCACGATGAAAAGCTGCTGAACAGTAAGGCTTTCCGCGATAAAATTTACAAAGATGAACCGATCCTGCGAACTGCTTCACAACTGAAAAGAAACGAAACACCTCAGAAGATCAAAGACATGAAAAACCTTGCGTTCACTCCTGAAGCTTACTGGAAGACATCTGCGTGGCTGTTCTACACTCAGGGCTGCTTTATGGCAGACTATGAGGACGATCATCCTTTCAGCGAAGACTTTGTAAAATACTACCCCTCTTACAGAGAGCTCTCGACCGAACAGCTCCGCGGTTACTTTTCATGGCGAACTAATGTAAGAAAAAATATCATTAAGAAGGCCCCCCTCCCCTTTGTTTATATTTATATATATGAGCTGATAAACTGTATCGGCAGCTGCTCACCTGCTGAATGCTTTCACGCATTAAGAGACTTTTCATGGGAATATTCTGCAATTGATGACAGTATATCCAGATATACCGACAAATGGCTGATCGACATGATAGTCTACTTCGGGCTCGAACCATCTCTTGCAGATGAGTTTACTGATATACAGTACGATAGAAAACTGCTTACACTTATCAACTGGGAAAGCTGCTCCGATGATGAGCTGTTTGACGCTATATGTGAGCTTTCTTCCTATCAGCTGAGCAAGTCTCTTCTCTATGCTTCATATGCAGATGATATGAGATCCGTTATTATCAGGTGTTTCCGAAAGCTTTCGGAGTTCTTCCGCGATAATCGAAAAAACTCCCTTGCTGTAAAGCTTTTCGGCAATATAGTGGAATGTCAGTACCATATGTTCGCATCTTCGATCTTCTATGACAAAAATCCCCTCAGAAACTGTGAATACTCGCTTAACGAGATACATTCCTTCATATGTAAGAACGGAAAATGGACGTGCCGAAAATATTATGGGAACCGCAGCCGAAACGGTCATCTCGGTGATATAATAAAGTCTATAGACAGTCTTATGCGCGATAAAAACGACTTCAAATACAAAATCGGCTTTTCAGGCGTATCCAGGACCTCGGTCAAGCTCATTCAGAAAGAAATAGATCTCTTCTACGATGAAAAGCGACGCAGTGAAGCTCTAAAGATCGAGATCGACCTTTCAAAACTCGGCGATATACGAAAAGCCGCTGATATAACACGCGAAAAGCTTCTCGTTGACGAAGAAGAAATATGCGAAGTCATCGAGGCTCCGCAGCCTGTGGAAAATAACAATGAAACAAACGAAGATTTTCCTCTTGACCGTGATGAGACAATGTTCATGGCTGCTCTGCTTTATGGCGGCAGCGCCTCAGAAGCTGCTAAAAAGTGCGGTAAAATGGTCTCAATGCTCTCTGACTCCGTAAACGAAAAGCTGTTTGATATATTCAGCGATACTGTCATCGGTTTTTCAGGCGATGAACCTTATATTATCGAGGACTATTCTGATGAACTGAAAAATATTATCCCCATGAAATAAAGGAGTAAAATATGAAAATACCCAAGAGAATAGCTTCTGTCGTTATCAACTCTTTAAAAGGCGGTGTTGTTCCGCGCATCGGTCTGCCGTATATTACAGTGGGACGTGAAGCTGAAATTGATGCGCTTCTTCATGATGTCGATATAATCAGCAGCGGAGGTGCTTCATTCAGATTCATTGTCGGAAAATACGGAAGCGGTAAAAGTTTCCTTTTACAGACTATCCGCAGCCATGTTATGGACAAGAATTATGTCGTTATTGATGCCGACCTCTCTCCCGAACGCCGTTTACAGGGCACAAAGGGTCAGGGACTGGCTACATATAAGGAGCTTATCCGCAATATGTCCACTAAAACACGTCCTGACGGCGGTGCTTTGACACTTATTCTCGACCGCTGGATAAGCGGAATCCAGTCCGAAACTGCTTCCGAAACAGGACTTTGTACCGATTCGCCTGAATTTTCCAAAGCTGTAGAAAAAAAGATATACACTGTTATCAATGCTCTTAATGAAATGGTACACGGTTTTGATTTTGCAAAGCTCCTCACCATATACTATAAAGCTGCAATTGACGGAAACGACGAGGAAAAAGCCAAAGTCACAAAATGGTTCCGCGGTGAATATACCACAAAAACAGAAGCTAAAAAGGAACTTGGCGTGAATATTATCATCTCCGACGACGACTGGTACGAGTATATAAAGCTTTTTGCGGCATTTCTCAAAATGGCAGGCTACAGCGGTCTGCTGATGCTCGTTGATGAACTCGTAAATATCTACAAAATACCAAACAGCATCACAAGACAGTACAATTACGAAAAGATACTTACTATGTACAATGATACCTTACAGGGCAAGGCTAAGTACCTCGGTATTATTATCGGAGGTACTCCGCAGTGCATCGAGGATACAAGACGCGGAGTATACAGCTATGAAGCTCTCCGCTCACGGCTTGCAGAGGGACGTTTCGGACGTGAAGGTGTAAAGGATATGCTTGCGCCTGTTATACATCTTGCTCCCCTGACATATGAGGAGCTCCTCGTGCTGACCGAAAAACTTACGGATATCCATTCCCAGCTGTTTGACTATCAGCCCAAACTCACGCAGGAAGACATGATCGCTTTTATAAAGCTGGAATTCGGCAGGATAGGCTCTGACAGCCATATCACTCCCCGTGAAGTGATACGCGATTTCATTGAACTGATCGACATCGTTTACCAGAATCCGCAGATAAATGTCGGCGTATTTATAAATTCCGAATCTATGGTATTTTCAAAGTCACAGTCCGGTGAAGACAACAGTACTGACAACGAATTTGCTGAATTTGAGATATAAGGACAAGATATGAGTATTTTTGAACGTTATGCACCTTTTATACAGGATTTCATCTACAGGAACAACTGGGAATCCCTCCGCGCTATACAGGCTGCCGCGGGCGATGCTATATTCAATACCGATGAGAACGTCCTTCTGACCGCTTCAACTGCCTCGGGCAAGACAGAAGCAGCTTTTTTCCCTATACTTACTCTGTTTTCGGAAGATATGCCGCGCTCCGTCGGAGCTATATACATCGCACCACTTAAAGCTCTTATAAACGATCAGTTCACGCGACTGAATGACCTTTGTGAAGAAGCTGATATCCCTGTCTGGCACTGGCACGGCGATGTTGCACAGTCCCACAAAAGTAAAATGCTGAAAAATCCGTCGGGTATACTTCAAATCACTCCTGAGTCCCTTGAAGCTATGCTGCTCCGAAAACACGCCCTGATACCAAAGCTTTTCGGCGACCTTCGCTTCATCGTCATTGATGAAGTACACTCCCTCATGCGCGGCGACCGCGGCGGACAGACTATATGCCTCATAGAAAGACTGTGCAGAATGGCTGGGGTAAATCCTCGCAGGATAGGTCTTTCCGCTACTATCGGCTCCCCCGAAGCCGCAGGTGAGTTCCTTGCATACGGCACAGGCAGGAGCACTGTTATACCTAAGATCGAAAGCAAGGGCGTTAAATGGCGCTTATCAATGGAGCACTTCTACATATGTCAGGAAAATTCTCCCGATGAAAAGGAAAATGCCGATGCTTTGCCCGTTCTGGACGTAAAGACTGACACAGCTCCCGAACACGCTGATTCAGGTATGGGATATATCTTCGAGCACACCCGCGGCAAGAAGTGCCTTATCTTTGTTAATTCCCGAGAAGAATGTGAAGCTGTAACAACTACACTTCGCTCTTACTGCGAGGCGAATCATGAACCGGATCGCTTCCTCATTCACCACGGCAATCTTTCTGCGGCATACCGCGAAACTGCCGAGGAAGCTATGAAGGACGAGAACACTTTCATGACAACCTGTACCACAGCTACTCTTGAACTTGGAATAGACATAGGCAGGCTCGAACGTGCTTTCCAGATTGATGCGCCGTTCACGGTATCATCCTTCCTCCAAAGAATGGGCAGAACAGGCAGACGCGACCTGCCGCCCGAAATGTGGTTCGTTATCCGTGAGGAGCTCCCTGAGCCACGCTCACTCATGCCTGAGACTATCCCGTGGAAACTATTGCAGGGCATCGCTCTGATACAAGTCTACATAGAAGAAAAATGGGTAGAACCGCCTAAATTTGACCGTCTCCCGTACAGTCTCCTGTATCACCAGACTATGAGCACTCTTGCGTCATGCGGAGAGCTTACCCCTGTCGAACTTGCATTGCGTGTACTTACGCTAAAGTATTTCCATAGGATAACTCAGGACGATTACAGGATTCTACTCCGTCATCTCCTCGAAAACGATCATATCCAGCGTACCGATGAAGGTGGTCTTATCGTAGGACTTGCAGGCGAACGTATTGTGAACAGCTTCAGATTCTATGCTGTATTTCAAGAAAATGAGGAATATACTGTTCGCTGGGGCTCGCAGGAGCTCGGAACTATCGTTATGCCGCCGCCCGCAGGCGAAAAGATAGCTATTGCAGGTCATGTATGGATCGTCGAGGAGGTCGATCACAAGCGTCGGCTTGTTTACTGCGAACAGATAAAGGGAAAAGTCCCTGCTTACTTCGGCGACTGTCCGGGCGATATCAATACTAAGATACTTCTTCGTATGCAGGAAGTTCTGCGCGAGGACAAGAAATACCCGTATCTTATGAAAAATGCTGCTGCACGTCTTGCACAAGCACGGCAGACTGCTCTTAACTCAGGTGTTCTCCAGACTCCGCTCATATGCCTTGGCGGAAATATGTGGTGTCTTTTCCCATGGCTGGGAACCTATGCCTTTTTTGCAATGGAACGCTTCCTGAAACTAAAATGCGCTGATAAACTCGGACTTCGCGCTATGGATTCTTCCCGTCCGTACTATATCCAGTTCACTATGAAGGTCACTCCGCAGGAATTCTTCTCAATACTCGCAGAAGAAGCTCAGAAGGACTTTGACCCTATTGAACTTATATATAAGGGAGAAGTACCTATATTTGAAAAATATGACGAATTTCTTCCCGAATCGCTTGTAAAAAAGGGCTTTGCTTATGGGATACTCAATATAAGTGAAATGAAAGAAAGAATTTTAAGCTGGCGAACTTTAATTTAATTAATCGCAATATTTGTCTTGCATTTTCAGCGAGAAAGTGATATAATATTTATATACCAAATTCTTAATGATAAGGTAGGATGATTTTATGAAAATTCAGCAGCTTGAATATGTCATCGCTGTGGCAAGAGAAGGTAGCATTACCAAGGCAGCGAAAAAATTATACCAGGCTCAGCCAAATATAAGTATCGCTTTAAAGGAGCTCGAAGCATCTTTGGGCATACAGATCTTTAACCGCTCGCCTAATGGTATGATACTCACTCCCGAAGGTGAGGAGTTCCTCGCCCGAGCTCAGACCATTGTCGATGAAATGCAGAGTCTCGAAAGAGATTACGCTCAGACCCCTGAGAATGAGCTTAAACTCAAAGTTGCAGCTGCACGTTCAACCTATGCAACTGCTGCTATGGGAAAACTCATCAGCAATTACGCAGAAAAAACCGATAAACTTGAAGTTCATGTTATGGAAACAAGTACTGCCAAGGTCATGGAAGATATATGTGCAGGCAAGTACGATATTGGTTTCATTCGTATCCCAAGTACATACGCGGAAATGATCGAAAGCCGTCTGAAGGCGAGAAATCTCGTCGGCAGAACTATCATGGAGTTTCCTCTACAGGTAGTAATGAGTATGCATCACCCACTGGCTGAGTACGAAGATATCCCTTATGAAGAACTTTTCAAGTACCCTGAGATCATACACGGAGATGATGAGCCTGAAATGGTAAGACGTGCTTCCATCAATCAGGGATATGATGATAAGCGCTCACAGAAGCGTATCCTCATCTACGACCGCGGCACTCAGATAAGTATGCTCAAAACAGTAAAAAATGCATATATGTGGGTATCTCCGATGTCACAGAGTATTCTCAGATACAATGACCTTGTTACAAGAAAATGTTCATACGCAAGCAACCTTAACAGAGATATGATAATTTACCGTAAAGCCAGTGAAAACAGCGCTCTTATTGCAGAGTGCATCAGGACAGTTTTTGAGTACGCAGATATGATTGAAGGCCTTGAAATATGATTAATCCCCGATCAAACGTAACCGCCTAAAAAGTAACCACCCTATCCAACGAAGTCCAAATAGACTAAACTAGAAATAACTAAGGAAGTCTAACTGAAGTTGATTGGAATGAATGAGATATCAAGGGTAAAAAAAGAAGTAAAGCTGACACAATGGGCAGAAATTGTGAGAAGCAGAAACGAAAGCGGACTCACTGTAACTGACTGGTGCAAGCAGAATGGTATCAATATCAAGACATATTACTACAGGCTGAAGCGAATGCGGCAGGCAGTATGCAGTGAAATCGAGCAGCATGATATAGTACCCGCAATACCAGCAGACGCTCCACAGTCTGATAAGTGAAGAAAGATACAATAAGCGTCTGACACAGGAAAAAGAAGTGTTTGAGGCTTTCTGGTCATGGGCAGAAAAAATATATCCGACAGTACTTTCAAAGACGCAGCTTGGAAAGGCATTTGATTATGCTT